>JAUYMY010000015.1 GCA_030699385.1 Methylobacter sp. | reverse complement strand
GCATAAAGTGAAGGGGCGAACCAGTTTTGCCTTTTCGGATGTTCGACGGCTTATCGCTGAAGCTGGACTCAATGAGGATTTTGATAGGGTTTGCCCCAAACCTGGCAAACCCACGAAAAATTCGCTGGTAGCCGTATTGCTTCGCATGGTGGCTTGATGATTTTTTAGGAAACTTCAGCCACAGAAGAAGTGGCGCGTATTGTCGCGCTCTTGCAAAGTGATTACCCGTCAGTGGATGCGATTGTGGCCTTAGGCGGCGGTAAATGTTTGGATGCCGGTAAATGTGTTGCCTATCGTTTAGGACTGCCGATGGTGAGCTGTCCTTCTATTGCGTCGAGTGATGCGCCGTGTTCTGCGCTTTCGGTGATGTATCAGCCTGATGGCGCATTTAGTGGCGTCGAGTTTTTTCCACACAGCCCAGCGTTGGTCGTCGTTGATACCCAATTAGTGGCTAATGCCCCGGTTCGCTATTTGGTCGCGGGCATGGGCGATGCGATGGCGACTTGGTATGAAGCGCGCACCTGTTATCAAAATCCTGTGGCACTTTCTACACTGGGCGCCCGGCCTACTTTAGCGGCGAAAGCATTAGGCGAGTGTTGCGCTAAGACCTTGTTTGCAGACGGGCTTGCAGCCGTGCAGGCCGTACACGATAACAGTGTGACCGATGCGCTAGAGCGTGTGGTTGAGGCGAATACCTTATTAAGCGGCATTGGTTTTGAAAGCGGCGGCTTAGCGGTTGCCCATGCGATTGCTCAAGGTTTAACAGTGATTCCTGCGATACATCAGCAGTATTTACACGGCGAAATGGTCGCGATGGGTTTGCTCACTCAATTAGTTTTAGAACAGCAACTGGCCGAAGCCCAGCAAGTAGCCGAATTTTTTGCGCACTTAGGTTTACCCATACATTTAGGGCAACTTTCGTTGTTAAAACAGGATATTAACGCACGGCAAGCCATTGTAGACAGCGCTATGTCTTTAGCCTTCATTCACAACGAGCCGTTTAGCGTGACTTCGGCTTTGCTGCTAATCGCCTTAGAGCAAGCTAGCGATTTAGGCCTAGCGGTCGCAGCGCAGCTCGGTGACGCAGCTTATCGTCGATTACAGGATTTATAAGGCTATGACAGACACGCAAAAAAACTATCATCTTAGCGATTTTATCGATATTGACGAGTTGCGAGCGATGATGCAGTCGTTTTACGATGCAACAGGCATTGCCATGGGCGTGTGTGATGCCGATTTTAATTGGTTGGTGGCGATGGGGTGGAAAGATATTTGTACTAAATTCCACCGAGTCAATCCCGTCAGTTGTCAAAAGTGTTTAGAGAGTGATCGCTATATTGAACAGCATTTGGAAAAAGATGATTTTGTCGATTATGTCTGTAAGCATGGTTTAGTGGATGCTGCATTTCCTATCATTGTCGATGGCGTCAAAATCGGTGCTTTTTTTACCGGGCAATTTTTATACAGCCCACCCGATAAAGAGTTTTTTCGGCAGCAAGCCATTCACTATGGCTATGATACCGAAGCGTATTTAAAAGCACTGGAAGATATTCAAATTATTGATCAGCCGCGTATGCGCGAGTTAATGCATTTTTTTATGCGTCTAGTAACCTTAATTACCCGCATCAGCCATGAAAACTTAGGCCGTAAAGCGGCGGAAATCAAGCTTAAACACTTGAATGAAAATTTAGAGGTTCTAGTGGCTGAGCGCACACAAGAACTTGAAATCGCGAATAAAAAATTGAAGCGCTTAGCTGAATTTGATGAGCTCACCGGCATTGCTAATCGGCGGCATTTTGAAGGGAGCTTGCAGGGCGAAATTGAACGCTGCCAGCGTTATCATCGCGGTTTATCGCTGATTATGCTGGATTTGGATTTTTTCAAGCAGATTAACGATAACTATGGCCATGATGTGGGCGATCAGGTATTGAAAGCAACCGCCTCGGCACTGGCGTGCTGTATGCGTGAAAACGATCATCTAGCCCGTTGGGGCGGTGAAGAATTTTTGATAATTTTGCCGGAAACGAATTTGAAAGGTGCTTTAGAATTTGCAGAACTGATTCGCCAACGTGTGATGAAGCTGGAAATTCTGCCGGATAAGCGCATAACGTGTAGCCTCGGTGTGGCCGAGTGGCATAATGAATCCGGCCCAGTATTGTTTAAGCGGGCGGATAATGCGGTTTATACGGCTAAGAACAATGGTCGCAATCGTGTTGAGGTGGGTTAATGAACGGTCGTACCGGGAGTTTTGATTTTTTTAATCGGTAATTATTGATTAATAGCGGATTTAAAATATGGCTGAAAACATAATAGAAAAAATAACCTCAGAGATAGTCTCTTTTTACGACGCGGCTAATCGGTATCGTCCAGATAATACGATTGAATGTCGGGCTAAATTTCGTCGAGCTCTCCAGGCAAAACTCCAATCCTATGTTGATAATAAATCAATCGCTTCATTTACGGTCGTATGCGATGAAAGTAACAATACCGGCAATACTAAACAACCGGTAAAGATAGATGTTTTCGTTAGAATAACCAGCAAATCATCTCAAGATATCATTTCATTGCCGTTAAAGCCCCAAGCAAACACAGCAAAAAACGGCTCGCTGTTAAACGAATTAAACGAAGTGGTCGATGGCGCGGCATCCTTATGGAGCCGATTGACAGGCAAAAAAAAGTAAGTTGAGTGCGCGCTGTAGGGCGGATTTAACCACAAATGTTGGCGCTTTGTTGGACAATAAAAAACCCGCTAAGCTGTACGGCTTGCGGGTTTTTTGTGTTTTATAGCGTCCGCCCGACACAGGTCGGTTTTTGGAAGAAAGGCCTTAGGAATTAGCCTAAATTAATTTAGGCAAGTCCAGTTCAGGGATTATACTTTGTGGGAAAGAAATCTTAGTTCAAAATTGACAAATGATAGAATCTTACGCCAAAGATATTGAAGCGCAGATGCAAGAATTGTATAGCCGCCTGCCTGAGAAAAATAGACGTTTATATGCAGGGGAGAAGCCTTAAAGCTCCCTTACGGAGGCATCAACTATATTGCCGGACTTTTTAGTCGCTCACGAGATATCGTTTCGGCGGGGATTAAAGAATCAATGCGAATTGTTTTTGATAAGCATCTGGGGCAATGGAATTATGTTGCCTAAGTTATTTCATGCTCATTCCTTAGGGATATTGCCCAGCTTAATCCATGAAACACAGCTACCTAAAACTCTACCGCCCGCTGTCTTGCGTGCTTATCACGCTGTTGTTCATGGCGCACAGCGCACATTGGCTGGAGATTCCAACGCTGCAACGCATGGAAAACATCGTCTATGACCTGCGCCTTCGCAGCACTGCACCCAACACTATTGACCCGCGTATCGTCATCGTCGACATAGACGAACAAAGTTTGGCCCAAGAAGGCCGCTGGCCCTGGCGGCGCGACAAATTGGCCTATCTGGTCGACATGCTGTTTGACTATTACCAAATCAAATTACTCGGCTTCGACGTGGTCTTTTCAGAACCCGATACCAGCGCAGGCGTCGAATTGCTGGAACAACTCGCCACCGGCCCGCTACAAAACAACACCGAGTTTTTATCAACTTTGGAAACTATGCGCCCGCAGTTGTCTTATGACCAGCTGTTCGCCAAAAGCCTGCAAAACCGCCCCGTTGTCTTGGCCTATTTCACCAGCCCTATCGCCGAAAAGACCCCGGAAATAGGCGCGTTGCCGGCTCCGTTGGCAAAGGCCAAAGAACACCCGTTCAGCCGCTTATTGGCCAACGAAAAAAGCTACGCCGCCAATCTGCCAAAACTGCAAACCGCTGCCACATCAGCCGGTTTTTTTAACAACCCCAGCGTCGACGAGGACGGTGTTTACCGCCGGCTACCGTTATTAGTCGAATACCGGCAGCAGATTTACCAAGCCTTAGCACTGGCTCTGTTCAGAACCTTGCTCGACCTGCCGCCGGTTGAGTTCGTCACCGGCAGCGGTTACGGCAACAACGACAGCCAACGCCTCGAAGCCCTGAATATAGAGGGTTTCCACATTCCGGTTGACCAAAGCAGCACATTGTTGGTGCCCTATCGCGGGCGCCAAGGCAGCTTCCGCTATATTTCCGCAACCGACGTGCTGAACGGCGTCGTGCCTACAGACGCGCTGAAAGATAAAATCGTCATCGTCGGCACCACCGCCGCAGGCTTGCTCGATTTGCGCGCAACGCCGGTGCAACACGTTTACGCAGGGGTGGAAATACACGCCAACATCCTCAGCGGTCTGCTCGACCAGCGCATAAAATCCAGACCCAGCTACAGCCTCGGCATTGAATTGCTCGAATTAGCGGTGATTTGTTTAGCTGCGATAGTGATATTGCCTCGTCTGCCGGTGTTTTTATCCGCGCTTATTTTCGGCGTCTGGTTAGTGGGGGGCATCGCCGTTAATTTTTACAGCTGGGCGGTCTGGGACATCGACACCGCACTGGCCGCGCCGATTACTTTATTAATCTTGCTTTATGGCATACAGCTGTTTTTCGGCTTCTTTTTTGAAAGCCGCCGGAAAAAGCAACTGAGCAATATCTTCGGCCAATATATCCCGCCCGAATTGGTCGAACAAATGAGCCAATCTGACGAGGAATTTACCTTAACCGGCGAAAGCCGCGACATGACCGTGTTATTTTCCGATGTAAGGGGCTTTACCACCATTTCGGAAGGCATGGAACCGCAGGAACTTTGCGAACTGATCAACGGCATTTTAACGCCGGTCACCCGCGTCATCCACGAATCCAAAGGCACCATCGACAAATACATCGGCGATGCCATCATGGCGTTCTGGGGCGCACCTCTGCACAACCCGCAACACGCCAGCTATGCTGTCCAAGCAGGGCTAAACATCCTGCAAGCACTCAGTACCATACAACAGGATTTTAAGGCCAAAGGCTGGCCCGAAATCGACATCGGCATCGGCATCAACACCGGAAAGATGAGCGTCGGCAACATGGGTTCGCAATTTCGTATTGCCTACACCGTCATGGGCGACGCCGTTAATTTGGGTTCGCGTCTGGAAGGCTTGACCAAACAATACGGCGTAAAAATGATTGTCAGCGAAAGCACTTTACAAGCCGCGCCAGAATTTACTTACCGCGAACTGGACAAGGTGCGGGTCAAAGGCAAACATAAGCCCATCACCATTTATGAACCGTTAGGAGTGAGCACCGTCATCAGCGCCGAGCAACTGCAGTTACTTGATTTATTGAACCAAGGCCTGCATCGCTACCGGCAGCAACAATGGGCGGACGCGCAAGATATTTTTGGGCAACTGGCCGGGCAATATCCCCACGACAAACTCTATGCCATTTATCTTGAACGCATCGCCTACTACCTTGAATCGCCGCCGGAAACCGACTGGGACGGCGCGTTTACGCATACCAGCAAGTGACAACAACCACATACTGAAAGGGCAGGAAGAAAATAGCAGAGCCGAAAAAACTCGGCATCAACGTCACCAGCCGCATTCCAGTGGAATTCGCAGTCCATGATGACAATGTCGGCTATTTAAAAGACTAAGGTAATTTCTAATAAAAAATGTCCCTGATAATCGAAATCTGTAGAAAAACAGAGTACACGAAAAACCCGAAAGCCACTAAAAAAAGCGGTCAAATTAATAGCTTTGCTTATTTTCGTATCGCCTGGAGATACCTATTTCGTGCTTTTCGTGCTTTTCGTGGACAATTATTTGGGGCTGTTTTTTTCAGGAAATCGCCTAAAGCAAAAAAAATGGCGCACATGCTGTTTGAGAGCAAAAAAGACTAAGCCTTTCGCGTGAAAGTGCCTCAATACCTAAACATAATACTGGCATGGATACGGTTGTTGCCCGCTTGTGTGGTGCCGTTTTCGGCCGTGTCCAGCGCATTGGCAAAGGTGATATTGCCCATAAAATAATCACGCCACTGGTAGCGCGCACCAATGCCGGTACCGCTCAGACTCCAATTTTTGGCTTGTCCCGGCGTAGTGTTTTCCAGACGACCATGACCATAGTCGTAAAAGGTAAACAGATTGATGTTGTGCCAAGCCGGGGTGGTGATTTCAAACTTCACAATCTGGCCGCTATCGGCACCGGTTTCGCGTTGTTCATAGCCACGCACATCAAAACTGCCGCCGATGCCCAACTGCTCGCCGGCGATCAGCGGATTGCCGCTGTGCTGGCCGATCAGTGTGGTTTGCACCAGCCAGTTGCTCACATTGACTAAAAAATTACCGCCATAGCGCAACAAATCCCAATTTTGCTTGGCGCCCGGCCTCGTCAATTCATAATAAGCATCGGTATTGTGGCCGCCGAAATCGGTGTTCGCCACCCATTGCACATAATAGCTGCTAAGCGTGTTCAGCCACGGATATTCGCCTTTATACAACACACTAAACGGCACACTGCGCACGTTGCCGCCGACCTGGGTATTTTGGAATTGTATGTCATTGATGAAATAACGGTTATCGATACCCAAATCCAGGCTGTGTTCGTATTTGCCAAATTTGGGCAAGAACTGCTGGTAATGAATGCCGTACATTTCGCCGGCACCGGTGATGGCTAAATCGCTGGCCACTGTGCCCACATTCACCGATGATTTAGCATAATAGGCACTCAGCCAGCCTTTGAGCTGATAAATGGGCAAGCTGTAACTGCCGCCGTATTGCTTGACGGTGTCGGCGTAATCGGGGGCGATTGAGTAGCTGCCGTTAATAATATGATCTAAACCCCACAAGTTGCTGTATTGCAACGCGCCAATCAAGCGGTAATCGCCGGAACTTGGCGTGCCGAAATTGTTCGCCATTAACGAGGCCTGAAAAGGCCGGCGTTCATTGACTGCAATTTGGGCATCGAGTTTATCCGCTGTTTTGCTGGGCTTGAAGGTCAATTGCAATTGTTTCGACGGATGTTTATTGGCCACCTTAATCGCCTCAGACAAGGCTTGGGCATTAGGCGATTGCGCAGGCTTCAGGCCAGGTAAACTGGAAACTACATTGTTCTTGCTAAAGTGCTCGTTGCCGGTGACTTCGATTTTGTCTATGGTAAAGGCCAGCACTTGCAGTTTAACCTCTTCGGTTGCCAGCGTTTGCGGCGGCACAATCACTCGGTAAAACGAATAGCCCTGGTCATGAATAGCCTGCTCCAGCGTTTTACTGACTTGTTGCAGTTCTTTTAACGTGTACGACTTGTTTTCCAGCGCTTTGAAATAATCATCAATAAATGATTTCGACAGCGGCGACGCGCCTTCCAGCGAAAAGTGCTTGATGTTAAATCTGAACTCTTTGGGCGCCGCCGCTTGGCAAGGCAGTTGCGGCAGCAGGCACAAACCGGCAGTGATTAAGAGAGGCCTGACTAAACGACTGGCAAACCGATGACTATTCTTATTCATTTCTGGAACCTTTTACTTTATGAGTGTGCATGTTCAAATCGAAATTCATTAGATTAAACAACCGTCGAATGAGCTGTCGTCCTTATCGGTGCCGTCGTCAAACAGGCTTTCATTATCCAGCGGCAGGTTGCCGGGTGGCAGCGCCTTATCATTCAACGGCGTAAACAAACTGCCTTCATCCAGTGTTTTGCTGGGCTTAGTTTGCCCCGGTGCTGCCTCGTAGGATTGATTAATGCTGGTCTCTTTGCCGTCCGACCTTGTTGACGCCGATTCACCGGAATCTATGGTGATAATAGTTTGACTGTCTTTCGTTTGAATATTGGTGCTTCCGCTCAACACTTTAACCGCCGTATCACCTTGGATTGGCGGTATTTCTTGAAACACCTTATTAGGATCGGACTTATTGCTATCCGGCCTTGGCTCTGGCGGCTGCGGCGCATCCGGCGGCGTAGGGTAAATATGCGGCACGGCATTAGCGCCGGACAGCGTACTGCTGCTGCCTTCGGGTACTTCAAATTCGCCCGCTAAATTGCGGATAAACGAGGTGCCTTGCCAAGTCGAATGCTCAAGATTAAAACAATCTGACGACTGAGTCGTTTTACATTCGCCAGGTGCTATAGGTTTTACCGCCGTATCGGTGCCGGTGCCTCTAATGCCAATCGTGGCAATCGGTGTGTCCATAGTAAACGCAGCCGGATTAGTTTTGCCGATCTTGCCGGTGAGAGCGCGTAAGCCGCCTGTGGCTAAATTGTAAACAATCTGATCTTTTTTATCTTTGACCTGGTAATGATAGTTTTTGATGGCCAACTCACTGTCGGCGCGTAGCGTAACCTTTTCACCATCGGGAAAAATCAACAGCGCATAGCTGTCCTTTTTACTGTGCACCGTATCCGCGTTATACAGCGGCTTGCCCAGAGACAACAGGCGTTCTTTAGCTTCTTTGTTATCGTAGTTAACCGCACGCACTTCGCCCTTAATATCAACCACCCGCGCGACTACGCTTTGCTCGGTTCTGACCGCATTGGCGGCGGCTTGTCGGCCTTTTTGCTCACAGTCCTGATCGCAAATTGACACACTGAATTCAGCTTTGTTGGTGTTGGGTTTTACCGTGGCCGTCGGTGTTTGTATTTGAAAGCTCTCTGGATTCGCTTGCGCAATAGCACCGGTACTGGTGTTAACGCTGCCTTGATGCAACACCATTTGCGCGGTTTTTTCACCGGTATTGGCTGGGTTGCCGTATTGGTCAATGCTAAAGTTACTGTTCGGGCGCACCGTCACTTTGGCGCCATCGGCAAACGCGACCACGACAAAACTGCTTTCGGTGGTTTGGATATTATCGCCTTGAAAAATATCGGCATCCTTACCCAGAATGCGCGGCGCGGCTCCCGGCAGTTGCGCGGCATTGCTGCCTTTGGCAAAGTCGACATGACCGACCACTTCAGGCGCAGCGTAAACCGGCAGCGACAGCGCTCCCACACAAATAACGCGTGGGAGCGACGCCCACGTCGCGATTAAAATCTGTTCAATCATTTGAGCGAATGGAATAGGCATAGTCGGCTCTACAAAAATAAGGGGCGCTCAGTTAGCGGCATTGCAGGAAATTTTTTAGTTTTTCATCGTCTACGACGACATCAGTAGATGCCGTCGTGCTAGTCGCCGGTCGCATCAGACCGTCATAACCCAGCGGATCATCCGTTGCTGAGCGCCCCAGTTGCGGCGTGGTTCCTAATACCACTTGGTTAATGCCCTGCAAAACTTCGGGGACAACTTTTTCCTGAATAATGTCTATCGGTGTAGGCGTTGGCTCAGGAACAGGAATCGGCGTCGGCACTGGCGTCGGCTCAGGGACAGGCGTGGGAACCGGTGTCGGCACTGGCGTTGGTTCAGGAATAGGAGTGGGAACCGGTGTTGGTACTGGCGTTGGCTCAGGAGTGGGCACCGGTGTCGGAGTCGGGGTCGGGGTCGGTGCCGTTCCCGAATTATTAGTAAAAAATGCCGCTAACGCCGCGCTCTGCGTTCCGCTCAGCGAACCGCCGGCTAACGCAATAGTGCCCAAAGGTGCCGTGACCGGCGCATTAACCGTCAACGCACCGCCGTTGCTGGCCGTCAGGTTAACATTGCCGGTGCTTGATGCAACCGCACCGTCAACCGTTAACGGAGAAAACGCCGTAATATCGACATTACCAAAGCCCGTAGTCGGCCCCAAACTAAAACCACCGACATTACCCACATTGATTGAACCATTGGCGGAATTCAGCCGACTGATTTGCGCATTGCCTTGGCTACGCGAAAAAATATTGCCGGACGCATCAATAGACAATTCATCACTGATGTTATTGCTTCCGGCAAAGCTGACATCGGCACCGCTGTTGGCGCTGAGGCTGTTCGCATTAATAGTACCCGCTATGCCCTGAATGATGCTGTTGGCCGCGTTGATAACAACACTGTTGGCGCTTAGTACGCCGCCGGTCTGGTTAAAGGCATTGCCGGCAGTAAAATTAGCGGCAGAAAGCGTACCGCCGGATTGCGTGTATTGGGCGGTATCAAAATTTTCACTCACCCCTAAATTACCGCCGGTCATTTGAAAATGCCCCTGACTGCTTAAGCTGTTTAAGCGCGTATCGCCCGCCGCCGCATCGTAAGTGACGCTGGCGCCATTTGGAATAGTCGCGGCCAATACATTGTCAGTGACCGGCACAATGCTATTCGCCCAGTTACCGGCAGCCGACCAAACGCCGCTACCGCCAATCCAGGCAGCGCTGGCTAATGGAGTCACACTCAGTTCGCCGTCTATGCCGGTAAAAATGTAATTGCTGCTGGTGATTGTCGGCGTGATCGCATACAACCCGATATTCGATAACGGTGTCGCCAAGGTGCTAAAACTCAGGCCAATCGAATCCAGCGTGTCGTTATTGACCAATTCGCCTGCCGTCACCGTGCCGGTAAAAACCGGGTTGGCATCGCCGTAAACGCGGGTCGCGTTATCCGCCGTCACCGTCAAATTTAAAAAAGCAGGGTTGATGGTAAAGTCAGCGCCGGTGTAAACAATGGCGTAATTGCTGTTGCCCAAACTGCCCTGATTAATCGCATAAACACCGACATCCTCGCCCGCAGTTCTCGCTAACGCACCCGCCAATGAATCGCCATTAACAAGGCCGCTCGAAGTGAACGCGAACACAGGGTCAAGCTCGCCAAAGAGTTTTTCGGCGGCAACGGCGGTCACCCTTAAAGCCCGAGGCGTCACGTTTAATTGCCCATCAATGCCGGTAAAGGTGTAATTGGTATTGGCCAGTTTCGGCGTGATCGCATAAAGCCCGACATTGGACGCTGTGGTCGCCGGAGTGCTGTAGCTCAGGCCGATGGAAGTCAAGGTATCTTTACCCACCAACTTCCCTGAAGTCACCGTGCCGGTAAACACCGGATTGGCATTGCCGTAAAGTCGCGTCGCATCGTTTGCGGTAATACCGAGGGCGGCGGGGTCAATGGTCAACGAGCCGTTGATGTAGTTGATCGCGTAATTGCGTGCAGACAGGCCGCCGGGCGTGATGGTGTAACTGCCCGCATTGACAGCGCCTTGCGCGGTGCCAACATAAGCCAACGCATCACTGAGCAGCGCCTCGGATTCATTATTAACAAAGCCCGCATAACTGACGCCATTACCGCCCGAAAACGCCAAGCCATCGTATGTTTTTTTGGCGGCATTGGCGGTAATGTTGAGCGGAGCCGGGATAATGTTGCCGATCAAACCGGAAGCCTCGGTGGGCAGAATGTAATTGGCCAGATTCGTGCTGCCGACCGGTGAGAAATCCGATGCTGCCAATGTGGTACTGACCGAAATGCCGCTGCCGACATTGGGGTCGGCATAAATGCCGCTGGTTTTGGTCACCGTCGCCGAATCGGTGCTGACAAAACCGCTGAGCAGGAAATTGTCCGGGGTCAGGAAGGCATTGGTGGTGCCGTCGTAGGTTTTAGCAGTGGTGCCGGTGAGGGAGGCACTGATAGAGGGGTTGGTGATAACGACCGGCGCTGCGGTAATGATGCCAATGTGCTCAAAAATCGGATTGGGCATGTAGTATACATTTTTCGTATTCCCATCAACTCCCGAAAGGGTGAATCCGCTTGCCGTTACCAGCTTTCCGGTGCCGACATTAGGGTCGTTATACTGGCCAGTACCTGCATTATTAAGTGAGAGAGTTTCGTCTGCGCTTGTAAGGGCATTGTAGAAAGAACCACTGACGGTGTAATTAGCAGAAGTCAGGTTGGCTGAGACAGTTCCGTCGTAAACCTTGCTAACCGTCCCGGTTAGAGAAAATGATAGTGGTGATGGTCCCGTACCAATTGGATTTGGCGGTATCACGTTATAAAGAAAGCCGTTGCCGCTGCCTTGTACGGGAGTTGCAGGATAAGTTGCATTGTATTGTTGAAAATCATAGGTCTGATCAAGAGGTGCAACCGAATTTAGCGCTGGATTGGCTGAATAAACCAGCCAACGACTCCCGATAGACGTTAATTCGATGCCATTGTCATCCGTATCAAAGTTTCCACCTGCCACCAGAATTACTGCATCATCGCTGGCAGCTGATGAAATGCCAAATGAAGATACATCCCCAGGAATGAGGGCAAGCGTCATGTTGCCAGTGGTTTGTACAGTTACTTTTCCGGAACTATTTGATGCGTCCAAGGTCAGATCGCCTGTATTTCTGAAACCAATGTCTCCGCTAGTTGTATTAGTTGCACTGAAGAGTCCCACTTCATTAACAACACTGTTCAATATGGTTCCAGTTGCTGAACTGGTTGTTAATTTTCCTGTGGTCGAAGTAGTGATTTTTCCAGTCCCGCTAATATTTGCATTAGTTGTCAGCGAAACATCTGCATTGCTGGTGATACCGCTGCCGTATGTGCCAACCTGTATCAATGCAATAGTATTACTGCTTTTATAAGAAAAACCAGTAGCAGCCGAACCCGCTACAATTCCAGTCGCATTACCATTAGTCGCTGTTGTCAAATTAACTGAACCGCCGGTTGAACTTGCCCAAACCGCAGCACCTCCTAAGTTACCGCTTGTTGTCTGGGTGATATTCCCCCCGGCTTCCAGAGCAATAACGCCATCGGTAGATCCGGCAGTGTAGTTGGGGAAGTTGGCAATGCTGATGCCATTCGTAGCGCCCACTGAACCGACACTAAGTGCGCCAGTGTTCTTGAAGTAGACAGACCGGCTACCCGTCCCCGTAATGTTCGCAGCAAGCGTATTGACGCTATGCGAGGTGTCGCCCAAGACAACACTACCGGCCGATTGAATTTCCAGAGTATCGGCAGTAATTGTGCCGCCGTTAGCATCTCCGGCAGTTACGCCTCCCGCTCCGGCAACCAGTTTGATTCCGCCTGCAGTTCCACCGGTAGGCACGACGTTGATGTTGCCGCCTGCATTCAGGCTTATTTGGTTGCCGGTCGTAAGAGCTACATTAAGCTTTCCGCCTGTAGTGGTGTTTGCATTGGTGATTGCGCTGTTGATGATAATGTTATTTGCAGCATTCAGAATCAGATCGGTAGCTGTGCCACCGTTTAAGGAATCCGTAGAACGGATGATTGGAGCATTTACGGTGATGTTTCCCGCCTGACCACCATTAACGCTATCATTTGTGTAAATGGTGACGCTAGTGCCATTAGTAAGTTGGGTATTTATGTCAGTATTAAGAATGACTGAATCGTTAGTACCCGCAGTAAAGATGGGTAACGTTCCCCCAATGGTTGGCCCCGTGCCATCAATGGTAATGTTATACGGATCCAGCAGCCACTCGCCGCTCCGGCCATTAGGTGCAGACGCATTAACCCGAATACTTGTAGTATCCAACCAACCGCCAGACGTTTCAATAAAACCGCCATCACCCGATTGTTCGCCGCCTTTGGCGCTGATGTCGCCATGAACGCGAGTCGAGTCATCCGACCAAACGATCACTTTACCGCCGTCGCCAGCGGTTTTGGCATTGGCTTTAATCACCGCATCCCTGCCGATAAAGGCTGCTTTGGCATTATGCACATCAGTATTTTTACCCTGATAATCGCCGCCGATTAACACCTCGCCGCCCTTTTCGCCGCTGGCATCGAGTCGCGAGCGATTGAGCATCCCAACCCGTTCGCCAAGCAATTCAATCTTGCCGCCTTTGCCGGTTTGGCTGGCCTGGGCTTCAATCACGCCATGCGCCAAAGTCGTTCCGTCCGTGCTGTCGATATGAATAGCACCCGCATCGCCGGCGCTGTTATTGGCGCTTATTGTGCTGCTCTCTTCCAAGGTAATGTCCTGTTGCGCCACCAGCCGGATATTGCCCTGCGCATCAACCTCGACGCTGTCGGCGCTGATGTCGCCGCTGTGTTTGATAGTGCTGGCAAAGACGTTAATCGCGCCGCCTTCGGTCAGTAATTTGCCGATATTTAACACGCTGTCGCTAGGCGCCTGCACCTGAAAACGGATATCCGGGTCGTCCAAATTAGTGATGGTCAGTTCTTGTCCGGCAGCCAGCGTAATCGCGCCGCCGTCGCTCTTGATAATGCCGCTATTTTCAATCTGCGGCGCTATCAGGATAATATTGCCGTCTTTGCCGGCGCGGATGATGCCTTCGTTGACGATGTTACCGGCGCTGGGCCCGGCAATAAAATGGTAATTGCCGCTGGCAAAATCGTGATCGCTCAAGTTAAGGGTGGAAGCAATCAGGCCTTGGGTGTCAATTGTCGCGCCGGCACCAAAGACGATGCCATTCGGGTTGATCAGGAAGACTTTACCGTTGGACGTCAACTGACCCAAAATTTCGCTGGGATTTTGCCCGATGATGCGGTTAAGCACGGCGCTTTGGCCGTTTTGCTGGATGAACTGGGTGAGTTCATTTTGGCCGATGTTGAAATTTTGCCAGTTGATGATGGCATTGGGGCTGTTGGTGACCGTGGTCACGCCCGGCGTGGCAGTGTCGATATTGACCTGCCCGCTGATGACTTGTGCGCCATCGGGATTGGCATACGAAAAAGACGGATAGAGCGCGGCTAAAATGGCTAAACGCAGCGCAGTTTTGCTGAGGCTTTGTATGTGAAGTGGCGGATTACAGCACCCTGCGGCTTGGGTTTTTCGGTAGGTTTTCATGGTGACACCACTTTTTTGTTTTATTGTGAAGACGTACTTACTCCAGCTTACCACCTATAGTTTTTCAGATAAATAATTTTCAATCAAGCTATGAGGCTGTCCGAGAATAGGGTTCCCACGCGAATAATTCTCTTGTCGCAGGAAAGTTTTAAATTTTTTCAGGAACCTATTATTAACAGTGAATTGAGATACTGAATTAATTTTCCTTGGATTTAAATTCAGATGTCATCATTCCGTAGCCGCCAATCTTCCCAAAAATTGTCGTAAGCACCTTGTCATTGAAGCCCTTCCTGGAAATGATCCTATTTCTAGGATAGCTGTTCGATATAACGTTAGTCGTAAGTTTCTTTACCGGCAGAAACAAAAATCAACAGGACGTATGTTGCAGCTAAAGGCGAACACATTTTAGGCTTCTATAGTTTGGCTCTGTCCGCTATCCGCAAGGAGAACCTGCCGGAATACTGCCGGAAGCGCTTTCCAAATTACCCGGTATCAGTGGCCCGGTCAGTACGTTTAGGGGGTGATCAGCGGGAGCAGGGCAGGGCCTGGTTCAAATAAGGCTATTATTGCTCAACTCTCGAAAATGTAAAATCAGCCTAAAGATGGTGCATATTCTGGCTCAACTTGAGCAGTCATTCTGATCCAATCTGAATACCTATTCTGATTTCGAATACCCTTTAATTTTTAGAATTGAGCTGACCACACGCTGCTAATACATCATCGCCTTTAGCACTTCTTATTAAAGTCGGGATTTTAAAAGTATCTAAAATCTCTTTAAACTTTTCAATTTTATCCAAATCAGGACGATTGTAACGTGATCCTGGGAATGAGTTAAAAGGAATTAAGTTTATATAAGCACTTTTACCAGTCAGTATCGTTCCCAGTTTTTTAGCATCATCTGGAGAATCATTAAAATCTTTTATTAGAATATATTCATAAGTAATAAATTGCTTTTTATTTAAAGGTATCTTGTCAATATAGGCCAGCACTTCATCTAGCGGATATTTTTTATTAATGGGAATAAGTTCATTTCTTTTTTCTTCAAAAGGTGAATGAAGAGATAACGCAAGGTTCACTCCAGGAATTTCCTGGCTCCATCTTTTAAGTCCGGGAATATAGCCAGCTGTTGAAATAGTAATCTTTTGAACACCAATTGAAGTGCCGTGTTGTGATAACAAAATTTCACATGCTTTTTTTACGGCATCAAAATTATGTAAAGGTTCGCCTTGTCCCATAAAAACGATATTTAAAATTCTCTGTTCTCCAGGCCTGTTTTTCGCTAACCAGCGCCAAGCCTGTAGAAACTGACCAACAATTTCACTGGTCGTCAAATTTCTTTTAAGTCCTTGTGTTCCGGTAAAACAAAAAGAACAATTCATTGCGCATCCAACCTGCGATGAAAGGCAAATAGAATATTTATTATGAAACGGAATAAGGACGGTTTCAATTTTATGATTGTCTTTAAGCTTAAAAAGAAATTTTACTGTTCGATCTTTTGATTCATGAACCGTATCGATTTCAGGTAGAGAAAAGTCGAAATTTTTTTCAAAAAAGGCTAATGAGCTTTTGGCGATTTTATCATAGCATTGAGTATTTTCTTTTTTCTTATAATGCCAGTTAAAAAGAACTGCCGCTGCTGAGTTATTTAAATTATTCTGATTTATAACTATTTCTAAATCAGAATAATTTAGGTCATAAAAAGATTGTTTCAAAAAATGTCTCTCCCAGTAATATCAATATTTTACCAATACCCAAATAGTTTTATATGTTTGATATTAAGTTATAAAATTTCGCTTGTAACGGCATTATTCTGCTAACAGTGTGGCAATAGTGGACTTGGCATTACACTGTGTTATGGCTTCTGCTAGCTGTATTTCGTTTAATTTATGTTTAATTGATTTGGTGCCATTCACGTCAAATACTTGATAATCCTTTTTAGCAAAGGTACTGATTTGGCACTTCTTGAATGGCATATTTTCAAACGGCATTTTTGTAGAATCCAGATTCACTGGCGCAGTACCTTCCAAACTGGGCGCATAAATTAAAAATTCACCTTTCATCGCGAGTACAGCACGATATTGATTGACAGTAGTCAAATATAAATAGCCTACTTCAACCTCTTTTTCTTTTAATTTCATCTTGTTAAATTCCTTGAAACTACGTGTTATTTGGCGCTTTGGCAAAGCATTGCTACAAGCCAATAAATGAGCGATCAGTCGATAATAGGGAACTTGCCATGAGTTGCATTTACCCGATCTTTTAGCTCCTTACCGGGTTTAAAATGAATAGTCACTTTGGCCGGTGACTGTACTGCTGCACCTGTTTTGGGGTTACGCGTAATGCGAGCGGCAAAATGGTGCAAGCTAAAGCAACCAAAGCCCCTGATTTCAACGTTCTCTTGTTCCAAGGCGGTCATCATTTGCTCTAACATGCAATTGATAGCCAACTCTACATCCTTGGCTTCAATGTAGGGTATTTTTTTGTTGAGTACACGGACTAACTCTGACTTAACCACTTGTTATCCTTATTTAAAATACCGCTATTATAACCGGTTATGGCCAACATTTAGGCTACAGATTTCGTTTTCGTGTCATTTTGTAGTTTTTTGCAAGACTTTCTTGTTTTTCAATGGCTAGGCTAAAAGGTTACGGTATAATCAGATTTTAACTATTTACCTGTATTTCACGATGAAGAAAAACACTACCACCGTTAAAACACCTGCTTTAACCACTAAAGCGTCAACTAGCCCTAAAGCCGCTAAACAAGCGTCTGAGGCGGTTGTTAAAACAGCCGTAAAAGAAACGTCAAGCACGACACCCGTAATCAAAGCACAGCCTGAAGTAGCAGTTACAATAGCAGAGAAAACGCCAGAGACAACGGCAGCGAAAACCACTAAAGCCAGCGCAAAACCAAAGCCGGTAAAAAAAGCACCGGTTGTGAATACTGAGCCTGTGGCATCGGTTCCGGCAATTACCATGCATGACCGTATAGGCTTAACTGCCGGGGCAATTTGGCATTACTTGGCTGAACAAGGCAGTACATCAGTAGTAAAGTTAGTTAACGCCATTCCTGAGCAAGAAGATGTTATTCAACGCAGTATCGGTTGGTTAGCAATGGAAGGCAAAATCACCTTTGCTGTGGTTGACTACCTTGAAGTGATCGTGCTGAAGGACTAACTTTTAGGCGGTTGGCCCTTGCTTATCGATTGGAAATTAAAAGAAAATCTTTAGTCTGAAACAAGAATAACTTACCACTGTGTAAGGACATACTTACAAGAGCCTATGCTAAATTGTGATTTTCACCTTAAATCACAGGCAAATGGTCACCGGTTTAGAGCCGCTTACACGGGTAAAAATCACAGAAGATCACACTTGGTACTATGTTGAGTCCGTGGAAACCGGCGACCAAGTGGATATTGCTTTCGATGATCCGAGAGTGGCGCGGCGTTATGCTTTGTCACAGCGGCTGGTGTTGGTTGAGGTGGCTGAAGGAAAAGATAATGTTTTGCGTTGATAGGATAAGGAATCTTTGATGGTGTGGCAGTATGACGGCTTCTGATCTATCGCCTTGCGTCAGAATGTGTTGCTTGGATGATGAGAATATCTGCTTAGGTTGTTTTCGCAGCCTGGATGAAATTGGCCAATGGCGTGAGCTAACAACACAACAACGGCAGGAAATACTGAACACGGTGAATGCGCGCAAACTCGCCCACAAAATCTGACGAGAGCGTTATTAAAAAAAATGGCAGCCGCACAGTGGCATCTGTACGACTGCCTTACCTCTCAGGGTTTAATAAATGACAAATAGCGATCCGATACTATCAATAAATCTTAGTGAGCGCCATATTTTTTTAGCCTATTTTTGCTAGATGGAGAACGATTTGAAAAGTGAGCCAACAATGACCGATTTAAGCAAAGCAACTGATGTTGAATTAGTGAGTGAAATTTACCGCCGCATCAAAGGCGATTCCGAGATGCAGCAACATTTAAACTATCTGTATCGTGCTGCATTTCGCCCGGTTTACACGTTCTTTGATAAGCAAAATATTGATGAAGCCAATATTCGTATGTACCAAGGCGCCAACTGGGAAGCCTTAGAGGCTGAACGTGATGAGGTGCTTGAGCAGTTTCCTGATGAAGAGGATTAGCGTGTTGCGGGTAAGTTAAACAAACATCAAAGCCGCAGAGGATATTGAGCGGCGACAAGTGAGTTCTGTAACAAAAACACTTGCCGCCTCAAAGATAATACCGAATTACGAAAATATACCTTGGACATCCACATCAACACCTACGAGCAATACCGCTTGACCATTGGCATAGGTGTCATAAACTTTGCTTTCGATGGTTTGTTGTGCGCCTTCAGTCCAACCAAAATCACTTAATGTCACTTGATCCCCTACACCGCCATCGATGCGCAGGCTATGTTGATCGTTGATTGCATTGACATCATTGAATGTTAAAAACACTTTGTGGTTATTGGTAACCACTAGATTGCGTGCGGTAAAGTTACTTTGCAAATTCAGAATTTCAATATTCTTAAGCAAACTATCATCGATAGCGCGCATATCAAAAACCGTGCTACCGCTTGAGCTAAAATTTAATTGGTCTACACCGCTGCCACCGTCGTATTGGCCGGCTACGGCACCGCTGGCTAAATCTGCAGCGTCGAATGTTAAATGATCATTCCCCGTGCCCCCGTTATAACGATCTCTGCCAGCGCCGCCATCTAACACATCATTACCGCTGCCACCGTTTAGCACGTCATTACCGTCACCTTCAAATAACCGGTCATCCCCCGCATCACCGTTAATAACATCATTGCCGGAACCGCCGTTCAGTACGTCATTACCGTCACCGCCATTGAGCGTGTTAGACGCGCTATTGCCGGTGATGGTATTGGCAAAACCGTTACCGGTACCGTTTACAGCAGAGGTACCTGTCAGCAACAAGTTTTCGACAAACAATGTCGTTGCCAATGAAAAACTAACGCTACTGTTGACTTGGTCGGTACCTGTGCCGCCGTCGATGACATCAGTGCCGCTGGTACTGTCGATAATGAAGGTATCATTGCCGGCTTCACCTTTCAGAGTATCTTGACCGGCACCCCCGTTTAAAACATCGTCGCCATTACCGCCGAACAAGCTGTCATTACCGTTGCCGCCATTCAGGACATCATTACCGTCTTGACCACTTAAGCGGTCATTGCCATCTAATCCGGACAATGTGTTATTGGCACTATTACCGTTGATTTGATTATTATCGTTATTACCTATGCCATTGAGTGCAGAGGTACCGAGTAGGGTTAAATTCTCAATGAATGCCGCAGTGCGCAAATCGTAATGAATAAAGCTTTCTACCGTATCGGTACCTCCCAAAAGTATGTCTTCAACCCGATCTCCGGCACTATCGACAACGTACACATCATTGCCAAAACCGCCTTTCATCAAGTCTGAGCCGGTTCCACCGTTTAAGCGGTCGTCACCGTCGTCGCCAAACAAGGTGTCATTACCCTCGTCGCCCAACAGTTGATCATTGCCCGCACCGCCATGAAGGCTGTCATTACCGTTACCACCGCTTAATTTGTCATGGCCTGACACCACAAGAGCATCAAACAGATTAAGGAATTCACCGTCGCCCCAAATTTCATCATCACCGCCCATTCCGTTGATGACGTCGTTACCGCCGAGACCTCTGATTTTGTCTTTGCGTGTATCGTTAGGTGCAGAAAAAATGTCGTTGTTGGCGCTTAGCGCTGTTTCGCGATCGAATGACATGATGTTATCTCCAGTAAGAAAGTTAGTTTTTTGAACTCCACGGGAAATAAGTTTACAGAGAGGAGAGTCGGCTATCTGTTGCATATGCCACAACTATTTTGTGAATAATGCACACAAAAGCAACCCGTTACCAACGATCCGGCAAGCGTTGATGAATGACTGTTTGACGGCCACGGGAACTGATATAGCCGCCCGCCCTGAGTTCTTTAAAAATCCGACTGACCATTTCGCGCGAAGCGCCAATATGCTGTGCAATCTCTTGTTGTGTCATCGCCTCGGTGATGAGATCCCCCTCTTCTTCGTAGGCATGGTCAAGTAAAAACCGTGCTACGCGGCCATAGACATCGAGTGATGCCAAGTCGCTCATCCAAATGGTTAAAACCCTAAACCGGTTCGCTAAAGATGCCAGAAGCACTCTGGCTAAAGCAGGGTGTTGATCAATACACTTAAAGACATGGTCACGCGATAACATGGCTAATACTGAGGGTTGTTGCGCCATCACCGAAGCCGAACGAGGGGCGGTATCTAATAAAGACAGCTCACCAAAATAATCGCCTGTATTCAACGTGCCCAGGCGAACTTCTTTACCGTCCTCATGAGTGCGGTAAACCCGTAATCGTCCTTCAAGAATCAAATACATGGAATGCGATTCATCCTCTTGCGTCACAATAACCGCTCCTTTGGGATATTTACGCGTGATAACTCCCGCTTCTATAGCCTCCAAATCACTGGGATTCAGGCCTGAAAACAAATCTATTTGATTAAGTATTGCCATGTTATCGCTCTATTTTTTTTGTATTATTGGCTGAGTTTAAACAAACGACAGAATTGTTCCATAGGATTCTTATTGCCGGCGAACACCGACTGCAAGAATTTCTACGCAAATGGATAGATTAGCCCTGTAACCAGCGTACACTACCGAACAACCCTAATCTCCCCAAGCCCCATCTCAAACAACACGCCCACCGCCGCATCCAACCGCTTGAACACCCGCACCTGGCCGCGCGCGGTTTCTAATGCCGGATTAATCTGATGCTTGCCGGTTAGCGTGACTACCCAGCCATCATCGAGGGCGTATTTCTTGATCACCGGCACGGCTAAAGCGCCTGCCTGGAGTAATAATTCTGCTTCTTTTATGTTCACTTTTGCGGCTACAAAGGCTAGACTGTGATTAAACAAAAATGCAGTTTTGTCGGTCAAAAATGCTTCTATGAATATGCGAATAGCCTTTATTGTAACGTTAATCCTGCCGTTCCGGGTAATGGCCTGGGACGATGCTTGCCACCTATCAGTTTGCTTGTGCGCTACCTAAAAATTTAATATAAATGCCATACCATATCAAAATCAATGTGTTAAATTTAAGCCTTGGTTTTTAGCCGATTTTATAATTGATGGGGTATGGGTCATGGGCTCAGTTAAACGATTAGCAGAACAAGTACACTGCAGGGTTAACGAAGTCCTGCCAAAGCTGCGTAAAACAGTCGTGAGTAAGTTAGCGTTAGTGGTCGGCGCCATGATTGAAAAACAAACGCCGAACACCGTTGAATTGGCTAACTTATTGCCTTTGGGCACCGAACGCCAGGATATGCGCGAACAGTGGTTACGCCGTTTGCTGAAGAATCCCTTGCTGGATTGTGCAACATTGACAGAGCCTTTTGCGCGGCAAGAGTTGCTCGAAGCCGGAAAATCTGGGCAAACGATCCTGCTGAGCATGGATCAAACCGATGTTGGCGACTCGATGGCCTTGCTCATGATTGGTTTACGCATTGGCGACCGTGCTTTACCCTTAGCGTGGTGCGCAGCAACCGGCGCGGCCAACATCGGCTTCGAACAGCAAGAGAAATTGTTGGAGCTCGTTTTATCCTGGCTTCCAGTTAACGCGAAGGTCATGTTATTAGCCGACCGTTTTTACCCCTCGAGCCAGCTGTTCGAATGGCTGCAGCGTCACCATTGGCAATATCGGCTACGTTTGAAAGGTAACTTATGTGTTGATACCGGCGTTAGTAACGAATCGACGACCGATGAATTAGCGCATGGCGTGACCGAACGGTATCTGCCGAACGTGCGTTTGTTTGGGCAAAATGCGGTCATGACCCACATCGGTATTCTTCATGAAGCCAGCCATCCAGAGCCTTGGATTATTGCCATGGATTGTCTGCCATCGCGTAGCAAAGTGTTGGATTACAGTGAACGCTGGGGAATAGAACCGATGTTTTCCGACTTTAAAAGTCGCGGTTTCGAGCTGGAAGATTCAAAATTAAAGTTAGCTGATCGCTTGGAACGTATGGTTCTGATTATGGCACTGGCCATGTACTGGTGTGTTTGCGTCGGGCGTGTTGAGCTACTGAATCACCCCACGCCCCTTGAAAAAAAAGCACAAGAACAGACCAACACTGACCATTGGCGTCTTAAAAAACTCTACCGCAGTTTGGTCTCTTTGTTTAAGCGCGGATTACGCCGACTCATGCGCTGCTTGCAAAATGATCTGCCCTTGCCGGTATTTTGTGAGGTTATTAGAAACTGATAGGTGATGAG
>JAUYMY010000034.1 GCA_030699385.1 Methylobacter sp. | reverse complement strand
ATGAGAGCTCCAGCGTGGGAATGCCTACCCTCAAGCTCAGTTTGATGTAAACTCAACAAACCATCCAATCCCTCATCGGGTTGGGTGGTTTTTTTTCTAGTGAACCCTAAGCTTATCGCGAAACCATGAAAAAACTACTTGCAGCAACACTGATCGGCGGTCTGCTTACAGCCTGCGCCCACCTTGAACCAACGTCACTCGCACAGGTCGAGCGCGTCGCCACGTTCGATGGCCCGATGCCCTGCGGGGTCACGGTCGCGGAAAATGGCCGCATCTTCATCAATTATCCGCACTGGGGCGATAATCCGCCTTTTACAGTGGGCGAACTCAAGAATGGTCGTGTTTTTGCCTATCCGAATGCAGCCGTCAACCGTGGCGATCCGGCCCGTGCCGCTGAAACACTGATTAGTGTGCAGAGCGTGGTCGCGGATGGCGCCAACCGTTTGTGGATACTCGACACGGGGGCGCCGAATTTTTCCAAACCAATTCCCGGTGGTGCAAAGCTTGTCGCTGTAGATATGGCGACCAATCAAATCGTCCGCTCAATCCTGCTTGGCCCGGACGTGTTAAGGCCCAACAGTTATGTGAATGACATGCGCTTTGATCTCCGCCAAGGAAAAGCAGGCGTCGCCTATATCACTGACAGTTCCGCAGGTGGCATCATCGTGGTGGACTTGGCGAGTGAGCACGCTTTACGTCGCCTGTCAGGGCACGCCAGCGTTAGCCCCGACCCTGACTTCGTGCCGAAAATTGAAGGCACGGTTTTGATGAATCGCCCCGCCGATGGCCCTTCGACACCTTTCCAGGTTGCGAGTGACGGAATTGCCATCTCACCCGACGGTGCGCTTCTTTATTACTCACCGCTTTCCAGTCGACACCTTTATTCTGTGCCGACTGCGCTGTTGCGTGATGTGAAGGTCAGCGATGACACGATAGCGGCTGCCGTGCGTGATCTCGGGCTCAAGGGTGCATCGGACGGTCTTGCAGAAGACGCGCAAGGCCGCATCTACGGAGGCGACTATGAAAACAATGCGATCCGCCAATACACTGAAGGCCACTGGCAGACACTTGCACAAGACCCGCGCATCCTGTGGCCTGACACCCTCTCGATAGGAACGGATGGCTATCTTTATTTCACCGCCAACCAATTGCATCGTCAGGCCGGCTTTCACAATGGTGTAGATCAACGGCAGCGACCCTATGAATTACTGCGTATTCACGTCGGATCAGGCCCCGTGATATTGCGCCGGTGAAGTCTTCAGACAAAACGTTTAGAAAATAGGTGCTCGTAACAATAACCACTGTGCTTTTTGGTGTGATGACTGTCCTCAATTCTGCGTATTGTAGACACATCTACCCGAGTTTAGCTTAAGGTGATTTCCTGAAAAAAAAGCCCCAAATAATTGTCCACGAAAAACACGAAAAGCACGAAAAGCCAAAAATAGGCATCTCCAGGCGACACGAAAATAAGCAAAGCTATTTCATTTTGACTGCTTTTTTTCGTGGCTTTCGTGATAAGCGTGGACTCTGTTTTTCTACAGCTTTCGATTATCAGGGACATTTTTTATTAGAAATCACCTAACTGTATGTTTGCTGATTGAGGCTGCCCGCTTTCAACTCACTGAGATATAGCATTGCCGTTTTACTGGCATTTGCTGACTCAAGTGCTGCCAGCCTGGTTTTTTCTACTAGTTTACGAATATCGGCAATGGTTTCAGCCTGTTGTGCTTGTGCTTGATTGTGGCTTAAGTGCCGTGTTTTTTCTGGTAAGGTGTGAGCCACAACTGTTCTTTTCTGTGCTACATCAATAGGCTGTAATATTGGAATAACACGAGGATGCTCTGCAATAGCATACGTTGTTGCCGCATCAGTTTCTGCAGCTACTACGGGTTTGGTAGTATTAGCGACTACCGCTTTGGGTGAAGTTCTTGCTGTTTGAATAGGGCTATCGTCAGGTGATTTATGCTGATGCCAGCGATGATTATAACCGGTCAAATCCCAGCCATGCGCCGCCAAGGTTTTATTTGCCGCTTCTGTTTGAGCCGCTTTCAACTCATGCAGTTCCTTTTGTTGCGCCGCTTTCGCTTCTTTCACTACATCCGGCGCCGCTGAAGCAAAGTCAGATACGGCAATCGAATAGCCTTCCTCTTGATTACCATCGATAGGCAATGCCCCCGCTTCTGTTGTAACTTTTACCAGTGTTGCCCTAACAGACGATTCAATCATCCCTTTAGGAAATACAAGCGAACCGCTACCCCAAAATGACGATTCATAACGTACTTGTACACCTGTACGCTCCTTTACTTTAGCCACTTCCAACTCAAGTTCCCTGTTCTGAGCGTTGGAGTCCGCGTAATCAAACTTTTTCATGGCTTCAACAAACGTTGATACCGCGTTGTCTTCCAACGCTTTCTGCTGAACACGCTCTAAACTGTTTTCAGGATACGTTGTGTTACGAAGCCGATCGATGGTCAGCGCGTTAGAAGCCATAATTTTTCGTCCTATACTGAATACTCAGTATCAAATACATTAAAGTGTCACTTAATTGTCACTTAGGTTCCACTCGGTGCCGCTCAGTTTTAGCTATTCTCGCCCGCAAAATACTTTTTTTTAACGTTCAAGCCACGCTTATCTTACAATTTAGCGATAACAGGTTGCACTTGAATGCGTGCTTAATTACAAATACTTAGCATTTTTTATACCAAAAAACAATTTTTGTAACCATTATGGTCAGTTAAAAATTAGCGATGCTCAATGCTTTACACTCTACGCTGACAATTAAAGCTAAACCAACCGTGTAATTATTTGTTCTAATAGACACTATTTCATAAATGGGAACAGTGCTCTCATTTTTTAACTATCAATGAAGCAATGAACGCCTTTTTATTGGCCTGTATTTTTATCATTAATATGCGTCCGGTTTTCGCTGATGACGAGTCCGGTGTTCAGCGCGAACGGGGTAGCGTTTTGCTGTCTGCCAATATGCAATCGGTATCGGGACTGCAGACGGCAACACTTAAGTCAGTCAGCCAATATTCCGAGTTTATTGCTTACGGAAAAGCAGTCAACATACATCCGTTGCTTGAATTGCGGCATCGGTATTTAGTCGCGCAAGCTGAACGCGGCAGCGCTAGGGCGAAATTGACTCAAGCAGGGCAGGACATTAAGCGACAGCAGGATTTGTACCGTGAAGGTGCGACATCAAAACGCAACTTGCAAATGCAGCAAGCGCAATGGCAAGCTGATAAAGCGCGGATGAAAACCAGCGATGTTCAAGAAAAAGCTATTATTGATGAAGCCAGGCTTAATTGGGGCGAAAAACTTGCCGGCTGGGCGCTAACGACAGAAACCGACCGGTTGGATGCGCTTTTATCGGGCGCGCAGACTTTGTTGCACATTACTTTGCCTGCCAATAAACAATTGTCAGCTGATATTCACAGCATTGTCGTCGACGTGTCCGGCAATCGCAGCAGCGCTACTAAAGCCCAGCTGATTTCAGCGGCACCGCAAGCAGATAATACTGCGCAAGGCGATAGCTATTTTTTTCAGGCTGACGCTAAACACATCAGAAGCGGGATGCGCGTAGCCGCATGGATACCGGAGCGAGGCGAAAACCAGTCTGGCGTTATTATTCCGAAGACGGCTGTAATCTGGTATATGGATCAGGCCTTTGTTTATATCAAAATCGCGGCAGAACAATTCAGTCGCCGCGCTATTGACTCATTTTCAGTGGCCACCGGCGGTTATTTCGTTGCGCAAGGTATTCATGAGGGGGAACGCGTGGTTATTGCCGGTGGTCAAATGCTGTTGTCGGAAGAGTTAAAGGGACAAATCCCCGATGAAGATGATTAGCGGTTGGAATCGCGTGAGCAAGAGACGGCGCTCAGACTCACGCAGTTGTCATTAACTTTTTCCTGGCAACATACCGACTGAGCCGGGTTTGATGCGTTTGCAGGTCACTACCATATCTTCCAAATGGCACTGGCTTTTGCCCTGATTAGCGCCGGTGCAAGGTGTGCAGGCCGCTTTGCCCTCATCTTTGACTGCTTCTGCATGCCAACCGTAACCTTGCGACTGACAAAATGTTTTGCTGTAGCGTTTGATATTGTAGGCTTTTGACGCTGTTGCAATGGCGTCGGATTCTACTTCACACGCGGCCGAAGGTAGCGTGTTAGCCATCAGATCGCGGTAAATATATTCTGTCGCCATCGTGGTTCCGGAAAAAAAAGCCAGGGCCATTCCCAGGCATACCCAATTAAGTTTCATCGTTCTCTCCTGATTATTATGTTAAGTAATGTGTGACGGGGTTAAGTTCAGTTCAAGACGCGGATGTTCATGAGCTTGGTTTCTTCTTCCAATTGCTGCTTGATGGGCGCGAATTTTTCGTTTTCACTTTGTTTAACTACGCCAATAGTGACTAACAGCGCAATCACTGTGCCGGCAACATATAGCCAGAATTTGTCTTTTGTTTGTTCTTCTTCGTTCATGTTTTTACACCTTCTATTTTAATGTTAATAACTCCACTCTGTTGATATGCGGCATATCAACGTTGGTACTGATTTCGCAGCCTCTGAGGCTTGCCTTTAACTACCCCGCTTTGTATTTTTAGCAGTCAACAGCCTTGAGTGCCTGATAGGTAAGCGTCTTGGCGGATGTCTGGTGCAGAAAATATTTTTTTTATTTTAGTATAGTAGCGGATCAATACTATAAAAGAAGCCTGAGAATGCTGTCAACTAAATATCGATTCGATACAAATATTATTTGCCGTTTGCTCCCAAGTGGTTTTCTTAACAACTAGAAAAATAAGGCATCAAAGGTTACGGATGGGGTCGATAAATAGAGGAGTGTTATCTTTGTTCTTTTGCAAGAAATGCGGCGCTGTTTTTGCACAGCACAGTACACTTATTCTGATTGACGCTGGATTAAATAGCGTGACAGGATACGAGTCGGCAGATACTATTCCGGCTTTTTTGTAATTAAGCCGAGTTTATGTTGCCACATTCTAATGACATGATGAAACAGCTTGTTTTTATTGCGACCGTTTTAGCCGGCGTTACGGTACAGGCGAGTGACAGCGTAACTTTCGATTCTATGTTGATTGAAGGCGTTGTTCCTCCCGGCAACGGCCTGATGAGCCCGCAGGATGTGCCGCGCTCGCACAGCGTCATTTCCCGCCCTGCCATTGAGCAGAAAAACACCCAGAATAATCCGTATCAGGCGATGGACTTGCTGCCTGGCGTTAATACCTACAGCTATGATGCCACCGGATTATTCGGCGGCGGTTTGCGGATGCGTGGTTTCAACAGCGATCAGATTGGTGTCAGCATCGACGGCGCACCGATCAACGATGCCGGTAATTACGCGGTTTACCCGTCTGAATTAATGGACATGGAGAATCTGGAGGAAATTTCCGTCACTCAGGGTTCGAGTGACATTGATGCGCCTATGGTCGGCGCGACCGGCGGTTCGGTAGGCTTTATTACGACCGATCCCAGTGATCAGTTACGTTTTCGGGTGCAGCAAAGTTACGGCGCTTATAATGCTTACAAGACCTTTTTGCGCGCCGATACCGGCTATTTGGCCGATAAGCGATTTAAAGCGTTTATTTCGGTGTCCAAAGCCGAGGCCGACAAATGGAAAGGTTACGGCGGCGCCGATCGCGAGCATCTCGATTTTAAAGGCGTGTTCAACCTAGCGCCCGGCAGCAGCATTACCGGCGGCTTGTTGTTTAACGAGATGCTCAATCATAATCTGCGCACCTTGACTCAGGCTGAAATTCAAACGCTGGGTGGCGATGCCGATTTTGGCGGCCAAGCCCCGCAAAAGCTGGCTGGAGTCAATGGCAGCGCACAAGTCGAAAAGATTCCGAGCGACCTTTATTACAACCTCAATCTTAATCCTTACCGCAATTATCTGGCGACGTTAAAAGGCCGCTTCCAGCTGCAGCCCAATCTGCATCTGGATATTGATCCTTATTACAACTATGGCTACGGCACTGGCGGCAACGAACTTAGGACGCTGGCGGAAAGCGATGCCGCCAATAAATTCGGCGGCGGTATTCGGGACATCAACGGTGATGGCGATGCGCTGGATACGCTGATGGTTTACAGCGGCGCGCTTACAGAAACCCAGCGTCCCGGTGTGACTGCACGGCTGCACAGTCAACTGGCGAACCATCGTTTAATGGCGGGTTATTGGTTCGAATATGCGCACCACCGCCGTACCCAGCCTGCAGTTAATTTCGATGCCGCCGGCAATAGTGCAGATCCTTGGCTCGATAGACGCTCATCTTATCTGTTGAGACAAGATGGCACAGCTTATCAGGGGCGTGATTTTTTGACGCTGAATACCTCGCATTCATTTTTTGCACAGGATGATATTGGCTTGCTGAACGACAAATTGACGTTGTCGCTGGGTTTACGTTACACCCAAATTCAGCGCGATTTCACCAATTATGCCAGTGAAGGCGGCGCCGCTGAGTATAACCTTAAACAAACCTATGCCAGACCGCTGCCGAGTGTCGGCGCACGTTATCAGCTTACCGAGAGCCAGCAGGTATTTGTCAATCGCGCCGAAAACTTCAAGGCGCCGCCCGATTCGGTGTTGTATAGCTTAATTAGCGGCGGAAAATTTAACGATCAGGGCGAATTAACCGGCTATACGTTAAAGCCGGTGAATGTTGACGAGGAAGTGGCAACCAACTGGGACTTGGGTTATCGCTATAGCGGCAAAGCGCTGTCTTTTTCCGGCTCGCTGTTTTATATCGATTACCGCAATCGCATTGCTTCGGCTTTCGATCCTGCCACCACCACGAACACTAACTACAATGTCGGCGATTCGACCACCAAAGGCGTCGAGCTGGAATCCGGGTGGCGCTTTTTGCCGAATTGGAGCGTGTACGGCTCGTTCACTTATACCCACAGTCGTATCGAACAGAATCTGCAAACCGCTGCCGACACCACGGAGGCGACGGCGGGCAAAGCTTTTCCCGATGTGCCCAATTATATGGCGGGTGCAGCGCTGCAATATCGTAATGGCGCCTGGTCGGCTAATTTATCGGCCAAATACACCGGCGAGCGCTACGCAACTCTAGTCAACGATGAGTCGATTGACGGTTATACGCTGGTCGGTTTTGATGCCGGCTACCGTTTGCCGTCGACTGGCTGGTTTCGCGATCCGACGGTGCGTCTTAATGTTTACAATCTGCTGGATCAGGATTATCTCAACTTGAGTGCGGGTAGCGGCAGCGGTTTTACCAATCGTGCTTTAGGTGCGGGTGGCCGTGCGCCGGCTTACTACGTCGGCGCGCCGCGCAGTTTTAGCGTCATGCTATCGACTGATTTCTAGTTAGGACGGCAGCGATTAGAAAAGTCCGGTGTACGGCACAGATTAAGATAAAAAAACCCGATATACTGCACAGAAAACAGTTCCAGCATTTCTAGGCAAGACCAAAATGGGGGACAGGAAAGCGTTACATTTTGAGCTTTTTGTCTTCGTGATGGATAAAAGGCATTAAATCGGCTGTCATTAACCGGAAATTATTTATATTTGAACATATCGCAATGACCAGATACTGGCTTTTGATGCTTTTGCTGATAGGGTTGCCGATAGCGTATGCAGCGCCCCCGCTGCAATTTGTGACGGTAAAGGGTATCGCTTTTACTAATACGGCTTCAAACTTGTTACAGGATCATCAAGGCTTTATCTGGGGAGGTTCTAATTCAGGCCTGTACCGTTACGACGGTTACCAGTCCACACATTTTCAGGCGTTACCCAATACCCCCGGCAGTTTGCCTAACAATAACGTGGTTGGATTGTTTGAGGACGCGCAACAGCGATTGTGGGTGGCGACTCGCGGTGGACTGGCGCTGTTTAATCGCAACAGTAGTAGCTTTAAAACTTATCTGCCAGCGGCCGAGCAAGGCACTTCACCGGCAAACGGTATCATTCAAGCTATGTGTTCAGATGGTAACAGCGGGCTCTGGTTGGCGACAAGGGCAGGATTACAACATTTCGAGCCGGATACTGGGCAATTTCGTAGTTATCAGCATGATCCGGCTCGGCCAGATAGCTTGACCAATAACAATGTGCAAGCGTTGGCACGGGATCAGCAAGGTGGATTGTGGCTTGCTGCATGGCCGTCAGGGCTGGATTATCTACCGGCAGGCAGCTCCCAATTTCAACATCAGCAACTGATACCTAAAGGCAGTGTCACTGTAGAAAACAACATCAAGTCGATGTACGTAGACAGTAAGCAGCGACTATGGCTAGGCACTGAAGGCGGCGTTTTTCTTTGGCAAGCGGGGCAGCATCAGGCGCAGAAAATGCCGCTGTCGACACCCGTCAGCTCTCCCATTTATAGGGTTAACCGTTTTATTGAAGACAGCGCGGGAACGGTCTGGGCAGGAACCTACATCGGTTTGCTGCGTTGGGATGAGGGTCGGCAACAATTCGATCTCTACCGGCATCAAAGCGAAGATCCTAATAGCCTTGTAGGTGACCAAGTTTTCTCATTTCTGCTCGATCGCACCGGCGGATTTTTGGTTGGCACAACAAATGGAGTTAGCTACACCGATTTGTCTGTGGTCGGATTTGAGCAGCTAATGCCGAGTATATTGAGCGGTGTCGATGCCACTGTAGATAATAGCGTAAGGGCGATAGCCTCGGCGGGGTCAGGGCAACTGTGGTTAAGTGGTCATTTGAATACGCTATTAATCGACCTGAAAAGTCGGCAAGTTATTAAAACACTAAGCAGCCGGCAGTTGTTTAGCGGTGTGATTTACAGCTTGTACCAGCAGCCGGAGGGGCCGTTATGGTTAGGTTCTCAAAGCGGCTTACTTCGTTTCGAGCCGAAGACGCAGCGCATTGAAAAAATATCGCTAGGCGATGCCGCGGCTAATTTTGTCAACAGGATTACCCCTAGTGGTCACGGTACGTTATGGCTGGGCACCGGCAATGGTTTGGTTGAATATGATCCAAAATTGGGTATTCTGCGAAAGTTCCATCATGATGCGCTGGATCCGAACAGTCTTGCCGGCAATGCGGTCAATACGCTGCTGGTTGATAGAGTCGGCAAGGTTTGGTTGAGTGGCGGTCGAGTTGCGGGCGGGGGTGTGGATGTGCTGGAGCCGTCCACAGGCAAGGTTCAGCATTACCATTTTGATGCCAATGATGCGGCCAGTTTGGCCAATGATTTTGTCGCCGATATGCGGGAAGACAGTGCGGGCAATGTTTGGGTTGCCACCTTCAACGGCCTTAGTCGGGCGGTGGCGGATGCGGACGGCAAGCTGAAATTTCGTAATTACGACAGCCGCAATGGCTTGGCTACCAGCAATATCAATGCTATCAGTTTCGATGCCACGGGAAAATTGTGGTTAAGCATGGATAATGGTATCGCGCGTTTTGATCCGATAGCGGAGCAGTTTTCTGATTACGGTGTTTTTGTCGGGGAGGCTACGCCAAGATATTTAGATGGCGTAACCTATACTGAGAGTGACGGTTCACTGTATTTCGGCTCCCGCCAAGGCCTAACCGTGGTGCATCCTGAGCAGGTTCGACAAAATCTGATGCCGCCCGTTGTAGCAATTACAGACATCAGCATCCTCAATCGTTCGCTTGCTGATGGCATGGACATCGATGGCGTTGAGCTGGCAGGCAGTGTGACCGAGCCTAAGAGCTTAATCTTGCCGTGGCGGCTGGGGGTGTTTTCACTAAAATTTTCCGCGTTGCATTTTTCCGATCCCAAGCGCAATCGCTATGCTTACCAGCTGGAAGGCTTTGATCGCGACTGGATAGAGACTGACAGCAGCAACCGCATGGCGACCTATACCAACCTGAATCCCGGGCACTATGTGTTTCGGGTTAAGGCTAGTAATAGCAATGGCATCTGGAATGAAACCGGCATCAGTTTGCCGATCACCATTACGCCGTCATTTTGGCAAACCCTGTGGTTTCGGGCTCTGCTGATAGGCTCGTTTTTAAGCCTGTTACTGGCTGTTTATTTATGGCGTGTGCGCCAGCTCAAGTGGATTCAAGCCGAGCTTGAACAGCAAGTTGCCAAGCGCACCGAAGAGCTGCAGGACATGACTGCTAAGGCACAGGCGGCGGTACAAATCAAAAGCGCATTTTTGTCTAACATGAGCCACGAAATCCGCACACCGATGAATGCCATTATCGGCATGACTTATTTGACCTTGCAAACCGAGTTAACCCCGCTACAGCGCAATTATCAAAATAAGATTAATACTTCGTCCAAATGGTTATTGGGCATACTCAACAGCATTTTAGACTTTTCCAAACTTGAAGCCGGCAAGCTCACCTTGGAACAGATCGAATTCAGTCTTGACAGCGTCATGCAGTATTTGGCGGAGGTGACGACGCAGCAGCTAATCGGCAAGCCTTTGGTGTTGAGTTTTGACGTTGATCCCGATATACCCAGTATGTTAATTGGCGATCCGCTACGGCTAGGGCAAATATTACTCAACCTGTTGACCAATGCGGTCAAATTTACCGCCACAGGCACGGTGATTGTGCGTGTCGAGTTGCTGACAGCTGATGCGGATCAAGCGCGTTTGTGTTTTAGTGTTATCGATACCGGCATCGGTTTGAGTGAGCAACAACAAAGCCACTTGTTTGATGCATTCACGCAAGCCGATGATTCAACCACTCGCAAATACGGCGGTACCGGACTCGGCTTGAGTATCAGCAAGCAACTGGTCGAAGCGATGGGCGGTACTATCGGAATCGACAGTGAAGTGGGGCGTGGCAGTCGCTTTTATTTTTCCGTGACTCTGGGCGTACAACCGGTGAGCGAGTCCGAGTTGTCGCCGCCAACGGCCAAGCCAGATTACTATCCCGAGTTGAGCAATCTATATTTGTTGTTTGTCGAGGATGATTCGGCCATTCGCGACATGATGCCGGACATACTCGCGCATAAAGGTATTCGCGTCGATCTTGCTGTTAACGGGGCTGAAGCCATTGCCATGATTGACAGCAACGATTATTCAATGGTGCTGATGGACTGTCAGATGCCGGTGATGGATGGTTATAAAGCCACGCGTATTATCCGTAATGATCCGCGATTTGCCGATCTGCCGATTATCGCCATGACCGGCAGCGTCATGCCTGAGGATCAAGTGCGTTGTCTTGCCAGCGGTATGAGTGATCATATCGCCAAGCCGATTGACTGGGAGCCGTTTTTTGCGACTTTGGCGCGTTGGGCCAAGCCCGTTGCCGCTTCGGTTCCGGTTCCCGATTTGTCGAGCGGCGAGGCCGATGCACCGTTGCCCGTAACCCCCTTGTCTTTGGATATGTCCCCTCATCAGTCCTTTATTGCTGAACTGAGTGCGTTGTTAGCTAACGACGGTTTTATCAGCGACGATCAGCTCACTCAGATGAAGGCGCTGTTCCCGTATCAGCAGCTGGCAGACTACAATACGCTGGTTCGATACATCCTTGATACGGATTACCCTAATGCCAACGCCACGCTGAATACGTTGATGAATTTGCCCGATCACGCGTGTGTCACATCGGCTCAAGATACGCGTCCGATTGTTTTAATCGTCGATGATGCCCGGGTTAATCTGGAAATTCTGGCTTTGCTGTTGGCGCAAGATTACCAAGTTAAAGTAGCCGGCAATGGCTTGCGGGCTTTGGCTATTGCCCAGTGTTTTCCATATCCCGAGCTGATTTTGCTGGATGTCAGAATGCCAGAGATAGATGGCTACGAAGTCTGTCGGCAATTACAGGAAAATACATTGACCCGCGATATTCCGGTGATTTTTGTTACTGCCGCCTTCGATCAAGAATCTGAATCTTACGGTCTGCAGTTAGGCGCGGCTGATTACATCAGCAAACCCATCAATCCAGAGATTGTCTTGCGGCGGGTGCGTAATCAGTTGTTGATCAAACAAGGTAAAGAATCTTTGCAGCGCATTGCTCACTATGACGCGCTGACCGGTATTCCCAATCGGATACTGTTGGTTGATCGTATGAAGTTGGCTATTGCTCAAGCCAAGCGTGAGCAAAAAATGCTGGGTGTTTGCTATCTGGATCTCGACGGCTTTAAGCCGGTTAACGATACCTTAGGGCATCAAGCGGGTGATCAGGTATTGATTGAAATTGCCCGGCGCATTAGCAGCGTTCTTCGTGAGGGAGATACCGTTGCTCGTATCGGTGGCGATGAATTTGTGGTGTTGCTGCCGAATTTGACTCATCGGGATGAATGTATAGCCACGGTTGAGCGCTTGCGTGAAATCGTTGCCCTGTCAATTTACATTCAGGATCAAGCCTGTTTTCTCTCGGCCAGTATTGGTGTCAGTCTGTGTCCAGATGATAGTGGTGACTCGAATGTGCTGCTGGATTATGCCGACCAAGCCATGTATATCGCCAAGCAATCAGGAAAAAATCGCTATCATTTTTTCTTGAAGTTTAGATAATTGACCCATTATAAAAATGACAGCGTGACTCATTGGATTGTTTTTTTTTTATGATTTTTTAGTTTGAGCCTAGTTTATTTTTTTGTAATGCTATATAATCGCCAGCTTGCCAAATTCATTTATGCCTCGGTGGCGAAATTGGTAGACGCAAGGGACTTAAAATCCCTCGTTCGTAAGGACGTGCCGGTTCGACTCCGGCCCGAGGCACCATGAAAATCAAGAGCTTAACGGCTCTTTTTTTTCGCCTGAAATTTAGAATGATGCACTCTTGGTGTGCTCAGAGCGAGGCTTCCCCCAAGGGAATATTGCTAACCCAGTTTACCCGCCACGCCCCTTATCACGATTAATAAGATCTTCAGCGTCTGTGTCGATTTGCGGCATAATCAAACTGCCGAGCCAGCTTGCTTAAAGCCGTGTCATGTAAAGGCTATAGGCTGGCACGGCGATTGTAATGGGGTAAGAATCATATACCCATATTTTTAGTCATGGACACATCAATAAACCCGTGCAAGCCGCGTTTGGACTTAACGGCTAGCCAGTCTTTCAGATGCCTTAATTCTTCCGTTTCTTCCAAATCGTCCAGACTTTGTTTGTTTTTTAACAGCCTGAATGCCGCTGACAGCACTTTGTAGCGTTCCCCGGTAATGCCTGCGCGCCTGAGTCCTACGGTGTTCAATTTGTAATGACGGGCAGGGCGGCCGCCTATCAGCATGAAAGGGATGACGTCCATATTAAGGCCGGTGGTGCCTTGCACGATGGCATAAGAACCGATACGGCAAAACTGGTGTGCGACCACGGCGCCGCCAATGAATACGTTATTGCCGACTTCAACATGGCCGCCAATGGCGACATTGTTGGCAAAGATTGTGTTGTTACCGATGCTGCAATCATGCGCGACATGGCTGTTGTTCATGAAGAAGCAGCCGGAGCCGATGCGCGTTTCGGCGTTTTCTTTGGACGCCCGGTGTGCGGTAAAGCCTTCTCTAAACACGTTGTTGTCGCCGCAGACCAGCCAGGAAACCGTTTCGGCATTAAAGCTGGTGTCTTGCGGTAAGCCGCCCAATACCGCATGGGGATGCAAAATATTGCCGCTGCCCATTTTGACATGGCCATGTACCACGGCATGAGCGCCTATCTGGCAATCAGCACCCATTTCGGCGCCGCTTTCTATCACGGCAAAAGGGCCTATTGTCACGTTGTCGCCCAGCGATACATCAGGCGCTATGAATGCGGTCGGGTGAATGTTTTGAGTCATCTCGGCTATCCTCTTGGATGAAATTTTGAGTGTAAATCTTTAAGTCTTTCGCGGGCAATGTGGGTGTAGATTTGTGTGGTCGATAAGTCCGAATGCCCGAGCAATAATTGCACGACACGTAAATCGGCGCCATGATTTAACAAATGGGTGGCGAAAGCGTGCCTTAAGGTGTGTGGTGACAGTTCTTTGTCGATACCTGCTTTTTTGGCATGGCGTTTGATGATATGCCAAAAAGCTTGCCGGGTCATGCTGTCGCCGCGATGGGTGACAAACAGATAATCGCACTGGCGCTCGCCGAGAATGCTTTTTCTGGCTTGTATCATGTAGTTGCCCAGCCAGGCCATGGCTTCTTCACCAACCGGTACCAGGCGCTCTTTGTTGCCTTTGCCGGTAATCCTGACCACGCCCTGCCTAAAGCTGATTTGTTCAAATTTTAAGTTGACCAGTTCCGACACTCTAAGCCCGGTTGCGTAGAGCATTTCCAGCATGGTTCTGTCCCTGAATCCCAGTGTATTTGTCACTTCGGGCGCATTCAGCAATAACTCGACATCGTGTTCTGATAATGATGAGGGCAACGGACGGCCGATATGCGGCGCTTCTATCAGGGCGGTTGGATCGATTTTTATGCTGTTTTCGCGGATGTAATAGCGGTAAAAACGCCGTAATGTGCTCAGGATGCGAGCGGAAGACCGGCTGCCTATGCCGTTTTCATAGCGGCTGGCCAGGAAGCTTGAAACATCGGCGCCATCAACGTCCAGCATCGGTTTTTCTTCCAGCCATTTGGCGAAAATCCTTAAATCGCTGCCGTAGGCCGACAGTGTGTTTTCGCTCAGGCCTTGTTCCGCCCACACTGCATCGAGAAATTGGTCGATCAAAACAGTTGCATTCATGTTTTATGCTGTGCTTCAAAGGCTAATAATTTATGTTTGATTGCGATTAAATCGCCGTCGGTTTTGCCGCAATAACCGCCCATGCCGGACACAGAAACAACCCGGTGGCAGGGAATAAATAACGCATAAGGATTGTCCCTGCAAGCGTTGCCGACGGCTCTGGCCGATGAGTCGATGCTTTTAGCCAAGGCCGAATAGGCCATGGTTTCGCCAAAGGGTATTTGGCAAAGCGCAGCCCAAACCCGGTTTCTGTAGAGGCTGCCTTGTTTTAGCAGTTTGATGCGGAAAGGGGAGTCGGGATGTTGCCAATAGCGGTTTAATTCGTGTTCTGCGGATGAAGTTTGGCAGTCGTCCAATGTCCAGTCTGTTTGACAAATTACGCCTTGGCGGCTATGGACAGCAAACAGTCCGGCCGGGGTTTGCAGTCTTGCCACGTCCTCGGCGCCTTCGCACTTTTCCACCCACTCAATGATAAATGGCATTCAATTGATATTCCCAATACATTTTTGACGTCCTGTTTATCTCAGTGCATCAATCGGATTCGAGTGCTGATTAATATGACACAAAAAAGGCAGCTCAAGGCTGCCTTTTTTGTGTCGTGAAAAACAGTCAGATTAAAGTTTTTCTTTAATACGTGCTGCTTTACCGGTCAAGTCACGCAAGTAATACAACTTGGCGCGACGCACATCACCGCGACGCTTAACATTAATCTCGCTGATGATAGGGCTGTGCGTTTGAAATACACGCTCAACGCCGGTACCGTGAGAAATTTTTCTGACTGTGAAAGCCGAGTTTAAGCCGCGATTACGTTTAGCAATTACGATACCCTCAAAAGCCTGAATTCTTTCACGCTCGCCTTCTTTTACTTTAACTTGTACAACAACTGTGTCACCCGGACCAAAGTCAGGAATCTGTTTCAGTTGTTCTGCTTCCAATTCATCAATAATATTGCTCATTACCACACCTTAATTTTTAAACCAACTCCACAATAAATTCTTTAAGCAAATGTTCCTGCTCTGCGCTCAAATTCTTTTTTTTTAACAAATCCGGCCGTTTCTGCCAAGTTCGTCCTAGTGCCTGTTTCATCCGCCAGCGCTTTATATCCGCATGATTGCCGCCTAATAAAACATCCGGCACCGCATGTCCGTCAATTTGTTCAGGACGGGTGTAGTGCGGGCAATCAAGCAAACCATCGCTGTGCGAATCCTGCTGTGCTGAATTATCATCACCGAGTACGCCGGGAAGTAATCGGGTTACGGCATCAATGACGACCAATGCCGCTAATTCACCGCCGCTGATGACATAATCGCCGATAGACCATTCGTCATCGCAATCCAGCTCGACAAAGCGTTCATCAATGCCTTCATAACGCCCCGCGATTAAAATCAACTGCGATGCGCTGTTACAGGCTTCTGATAACAAAGCCTGCGTAATCGGCTTGCCTTGTGGGCTCAAATAAACCACTTTCGCCTTTTCAGAGCCTGCCTGCTTGGCATCGCTAACCGCATCATGCAGCGGTTGGTACTTCATCACCATGCCGGGGCCGCCGCCGTAAGGGCGATCATCAACTGTTCGGTGTTTGTCGCGTGTGTAATCCCGTGGATTCCAGGTCGACAAACTGACAATGCTGCGTTCGATTGCCCTGCCGGTTACACCGCAACTTGCCGCTGTTGTCACCATGTCCGGAAACAAGGTGATGACGTCAAAACGCATCAGCGTCATTAAAACTCGGGATCCCAATCGACAATAATGATGCCGGCATCTAGGTCAATCTTCGTTATCGTTTGTCCTTGTAAAAACGGAATTACCCGTTCTCGCTCGCCCTGAACAATAATCACATCATTAGCGCCTGTTTCCAGCAAACTATCGACAACGCCTAATTGAATGCCATCAATGGTTTCAACTTTCAGGCCGATTAATTCAGACCAGTAATACTCATTTTTTCCGATTTTCGGTAATTGATCCTGGCGTATAAAAACATCCCAACCCATCAAGCTTGCTGCCTGATCTCTGTCATTAATGCCGTCAAGCTGGGCGACTATAGTCTTGCCCTGCAACTGGCCGTCAATAACATTGAGTATTTTGCTTTCGTCGCCTTTTTTCAATAACCAAGGAGAATAAGTTAAAATATTTTCCCTTGGATCAGTAAAGGAAAATACCTTAACCCATCCTTTTATGCCAAAAACGCCGGAAATTTTTCCAACGCTTATCTGCTGCTCAGTCAACTCGGCTTATGCTGCTGCTTTGCGAGCGTCTTTAATCAGCTTTACAACGCGCTCAGAAGGCTGTGCGCCATTCGATTTCCAATAATCAACGCGTTCACAATCTAAACGCAACTTTTCTTCATTGCCACGCGCCAGCGGATTAAAAAAGCCAAGACGTTCAATATAACGACCGTCACGACCGCTTCTGCTATCGGTTACAACAACATGATAGAAAGGGCGATTTTTAGCGCCGCCTCTAGAAAGACGAATGGTTACCATCTAATATCCTCAAAAATTTTTAGTCATTGTTTGTTAATCGGCCTATTTTACGCAATTTTTCATATAAGTAAAGAACAACACATTCATTCGCTTTATGTGTCGAATAAGCCGCCATCGTGCAAAATTACCGTCTCATACCCATGCCGCGTACATTATTTTTTATGCCGCGCATCATGTTGGTCATGTTGCCGCCTTTGAAGCGCTTCATCATTTTTTGCATCATCAGAAACTGTTTCAAAATGCGGTTAACATCAGACAATTGTTGTCCGCAGCCGTCAGCAATACGCTGTTTTCGTCTGCCTTTAATCAAATCGGGGTAACGCCTTTCTTTCATGGTCATGGAATTAATCACCCCAATCTGGCGCGATAATTCTTTATCATTGACCTTGTCTTTCATTTCCTGGGGGATGCTGCTCATGCCCGGTAACTTATCCAGCATTGAGCCGACGCCACCCATTTGCAGCATTTGCTGCAACTGCTCGCGAAAATCTTCCAGATCGAATGACTTGCCTTTTTGCAGCTTTTTGACCAGTTTTTCGGCTTTTTCCTTATCGACTTTTTGCTCAATCTCTTCAATCAGGCCGAGCACATCGCCCATGCCTAAAATACGTGAAGCAATACGATCAGGATAAAACGGTTCCAGCGCATCGGTCTTTTCGCCCATGCCGATAAACTTGATCGGCTTGCCGGTAATATGCCGTATCGACAGCGCCGCACCGCCGCGCGCATCGCCGTCTGCTTTGGTCAGGATAATCCCGGTCAACGGCAAGGCATCATTAAAGGCTTTGGCGGTAATTGCCGCATCCTGGCCGGTCATGCTGTCGACCACAAACAAGGTTTCGACCGGGTTGATTGCCGCATGCAATTCTTTAATTTCGTCCATCATTTCATCATCGATATGCAGACGACCTGCGGTATCTATGATGATGACATCAAGAAACTTTCTCTTGGCTGCGTCAATCGCGTTTTTGGCAATATCGACCGGTTTTTGTGAAATGTCGCTGTCAAAAAACTCCAGCGAAAGCTCGCCTGCCAGCATCTGCAATTGCTTGATAGCTGCAGGGCGATAAACGTCAGCACTGACCACGCCGACTTTTTTCTTTTGATTTTCTTTCAGCCAGCGACCCAGTTTCGCCACCGTGGTGGTTTTACCGGCGCCCTGCAAACCGGCCATTAAAATGACCGCTGGGGGCACCGCATTCAAATTGAGCTTTTCGTTAGCCTCGCCCATCACCGAAATCAATTCGGCCTGAACCAGCTTAATCAGCGATTGACCGGGCGAAAGACTGGCCTGGACTTCCTGGCCTAATGCACCGGCTTTAATGCGTTCAATAAAGTCCGTAACGACCGGCAAGGCAACATCGGCCTCAAGCAAAGCCATGCGCACTTCGCGCAGCGTTTCCTTGATATTGTCTTCAGTCAAGCGCCCCTGACCCTTAATTTTTTTCAGCGTGCTACTTAATCGATCGGTTAAATTATCAAACATATCAGTGTCTTTATTAAATCGTAAGGAAACCACTCACTAACACAAATGCGTTAGGACTATTTAGCCGGATATATTAACATAGCCATTGAAGCCTTTGCATTAAACTCAAGGCAATTTATACCCTACCGACAACAAGCCCACACCAGACTGCGGTGTTATCTATTGCTCGCAAACTAATAAAATAGCTAATGAACGCCATTCTCGCTACTCTGTCAATTTGTACCTATTTAGCCAGTACGCTACTGATTGCACGGGATACCCAGCAAAATAGAAAACAGCGCACACCGCTTTATCTGGCCTGGGCAGCGGTTATTGCGCACATCGCCTACGTCGCCATCAACTTTCAGCAAAATAACGGCTTTAGCTTTAGTTTTGTCAGCACAGCTACCCTGATCTCACTGATTGTCGCCTTGTTGCTGCTGATGGCGACATTAAATAAGCCGGTCGAAAAATTGGGTATCGTCATCTTCCCGATTGCCGCCATCATGCTGGCGCTGGATTTGAACCTGCTTGAAAAAGAACACCTGCTGCAACACGCCGGTAATTGGCAGATGAATGTCCATATATTGACCTCAATTATCGCTTTCAGTTTGTTGAACATCGCCGCGCTGCAAGCTATTTTGCTGGCCATTCAAGACCAGCAGCTTAAAAGTCATCCGCCCAAACGCTTTATCCAGTCATTGCCGTCCCTGCAAGCGATGGAAGCGCTGTTATTTCAAATGCTCGGTACCGGGCTGTTTTTCCTGACTTTGTCCTTGATTAGCGGCTTTATTTTTATTGAGGATTTATTTGCCCAGCATCTGGCGCACAAGACCGTATTATCGATCATCGCCTGGATTATTTTTTCCAGTTTACTGATAGGCCGATTACGTTACGGATGGCGCGGAAGAACCGCTGTTCGCTGGACTTTGACCGGCTTTGTCTTGCTGTTGCTGGCTTATTTTGGCAGCAAGCTGGTGTTGGAAATTATTTTACAGCGCTAAAAATTACTTTCGCTTGGCAAACAGCAGGCACACCGCCAACAGAGTTTCCCAAGCCTCGCCTGATTGTTGGCCTTTAATCTGCCGGTCTGCCTTTGCACCTAAAGTCAATATAGCGTTGAGGTCGCCATCGTTGAGCCGGTTCAGTACGTCACTGACTAATTGCTGGCGCTTGTCCCAGATTTGGTTATTTTTAAAGGCCAGCGCTCTATTTTGTCCTTGCGCCAGCGCCTGCTTGATCTTGATGAAAACACGCGCTTCCCGTGTCAATGCCCATAATACAACGGGAGCCGCCACGCCTTCGGCTTTCAGCGCCGACAATATCTTTAACAGACGATCAGTCCTCGCCTCCAGCGCAGCGTCCATTAACTTAAACACATCAAAACGTGAGCTATCGGCCACCACATCGAAAATCTGCTGGTTGCTTAAGAAGCCTTCGCCGTATAACACATACAGCTTTTCGATTTCCTGAGCCGCCGCCAGCAGATTGCCTTCAATACGGGACGCCAGTATTTTGATGCCTTCAGTTTCGGCCTGCAATCCGCGCCGCTGCATCCGTTGCTGTAGCCAGCGTATTAAGTCGTGCCCGTCTAGCGGCCACACTTGTATGACGCAGCCTGCTTTGTCCAGTGCCTGAAACCACTGTGTTTTTAATGAACTGCTGGCCAGCTTGGCGGCGGTGATCAGCAACAGCGTATCTTCCGGCAAATGCCCGCAATAAGCGCTTAAAACCTTAGCGCCTTCAGTGCCCGGCGAACCTGTTGGCCATCTTAAATCGATGATTTTTTTATCGGCAAAAATAGACAAAGAGTTGGCCGATTCGGTCAATTCGTTCCATGAAAAATGGCTGTCTGCAACCAGCACCTCGCGGCTGCCGTAACCTGCTTTGCGTGCTGCCGCCCTGATAGCATCAGCGACTTCGCCTTGCTGCAAGGGCTCATCGCCGCTAATAAAATAAAGCGGCGCCAAGCCTTTTTGCAATGCGCTCTCTAGCTGATCGGGCTTAAGCCGCATGTTATTTCGCGCTCGCCTCTAATGCGACTCGGGCACGGTTGACAATAGTATGTACCGCCTGTAGGTACATTTCTTTGCGGATTACGGTTTCTTCGTTATCTTTGGCAATCATAAACTGCTGATCGTTATAATATTCTCGTCTGACTTCAACCGGCTGCCGTTTCATTAACGACACATCTCCGGCATTGGCAAGCTCGTAATCCAGGCGATAGAAAAGCTCAAACTCGTTGGTCTTGCCTCTGGAGCTTAGCGACAATACGCGTCGGTTGAAGTTTTCATCGAATATCTTGATCACAATACCCGCGCCGCTACGAGACTCGACTAACTTGGCGGAAGATGATTTTATTACCTGATTAAACTGTTCACGCAGCTGCGGCGAGGCACCTTCGATATAAACCGCTTTCATGTTCTCAGGCAATTGAAAAGCGCCGCGCAAATGATAGCCGCAAGCGCTCAATAACAAAGCCATAACAAAAATGGCTGCTTTTTTTGTTAACACACAATCTCCCCTAATAATGATGAATCGGCTCAAGGTTCAAGTGGCCTAGCCCTTGAGCCCGATTTATCTAAACAACGATATTAACCAATTTTTTCGGTACGACGATCACTTTTTTGACCGGTTGGCCGTCAATGAAACGCTGAACCTGTTCATCTGCCAGCGCCATTGCCTCTATTTCTTCTTTAGACGCATTGACCGACATCGACATCTTGCCGCGCAATTTGCCGTTGACTTGCAACACCAGTTCCAGAGTGTCTTGCTCTAAAGCGCTTGCGTCAACCACCGGCCACGACGCGCCGACCACCGCCTGCTCATGGCCTAAATCCAGCCACAACTGATGGCAAATGTGCGGCACGATAGGCGATAACATCAATACAATGGCTTCCAGCGCTTCCTGCCGAATCGCCTTGCCGTTATCGGATTCATCAGTGAATTTGGATAGCGTGTTGATCAGCTCCATATTCGAGGCGATGACCGTATTAAAAGTAAAACGTCTGCCGAAATCGTCGGTGGCTTTTTGAATCGCCAAATGCAGTTGGCGGCGCACCGCTTGTTGCTCGGCGGTTAATGACTGCTTATCCAGCGGCTTAGTTGAACCACCGGTCTCACAATGTAGATAAGCCTGTTTCCACAACCGTTTCAAGAACCGGAACGCGCCTTCTACGCCACTGTCCGACCATTCTAAAGATTGCTCCGGCGGTGCGGCAAACATGATGAACAGACGCACGGTATCGGCGCCGTATTGGTCGATCAGGCCTTGCGGGTCAACGGTATTGCCTTTGGATTTGGACATTTTGCTGCCGTCTTTCAGCACCATGCCTTGAGTCAGCAGCTTTTTGAACGGCTCGTCGCAGACCAGCAAACCTTCATCGCGCAGCAGTTTGGTGTAAAAACGCGCATACAGCAAATGCAAAATGGCGTGTTCGATACCGCCAATATAATGGTCGACCGGCAGCCAGTATTTGGCGCTTTCGTCAATCATCTTGTCCGGGTTATTACCGGCGAAACGCGCAAAATACCAGGACGATTCCATGAAAGTATCGAAAGTATCGGTTTCCCGGCGCGCCGCTTTGCCGCAGGTCGGGCAAGTCGTGTGCGAGAAAGTTGGATGCGCAACCAGCGGCGATTGCGAGCCGTCCAGCACCACGTCTCTGGGCAATTCAACTGGCAAATCCTGTTCGGGAACCGGCACCGTGCCGCAATCGTCGCAATAAATAACCGGAATCGGCGCGCCCCAATAACGCTGACGGGAAACGCCCCAGTCGCGCAGGCGGAAATTGGTTTTGCGTTGACCTTTTTGGTCTTTTTCCAGCGCTTCGGAAATGGCGGCAAACGCCTGTTCCGAGGTCAAGCCGTCAAATGCGCCGGAATTTTTCAACACGCCTTTTGCCGTGTAAGCCTGTTCCGAGCAATCATCGTTTTCGCCGTCTTTGGCAAAAATGACCTGTTTAATCGCGATGTTGTATTTCTTTGCAAATTCATAATCGCGTTGGTCGTGCGCCGGAACCGACATTACCGCGCCAGTGCCGTAACCCATCAAGACGAAATTGGCAATCCACACCGGAACGGATTCGCCGGTGATCGGATGCAGCGCTTTGATGCCGGAATCGATGCCGCGTTTTTCCATGGTTTCCATCGCCGCTTCCGAGGTTTCCATCATCTTGCAGTCATCGATAAAGGCGCGGATGTCGGCATTGCTTTCGGCGGCTTTCAGTGCCAGCGGATGTTCTGCCGCTACCGCTAAATAAGTCACGCCCATCAAGGTATCGGGGCGCGTGGTGTAAATGCTGACAGGCTGATTCCACTCAGGCACAGCAAAATCCATTTCCACGCCTTCGGAACGGCCTATCCAGTTGGCCTGCATGGTTTTGACCTGTTCCGGCCAACCGTCCAACGTTTCCAGCGAGGCGAGCAATTCATCGGCATAGGCGGTGATTTTTAAAAACCACTGGGCGATTTCCTTGCGCTCAACCTGCGTGTCGCAACGCCAGCAGCAGCCGTCGATAACCTGTTCATTGGCCAAAACCGTCATGTCGTTCGGACACCAGTTGACCGGCGCGGTTTTTTTGTAAACCAGGCCTTTTTCCAGCAACTTCAGGAAAAACCATTGTTCCCACTTAAAATAAGATGGATCGCAGGTCGCCAGTTCACGGCTCCAGTCATAGCCGAAACCCAGCCGTTTGAGCTGATCGCGCATATAGTCGATGTTGCTGTAAGTCCAGTCGGCAGGATGCACGCCGCGCTCCATCGCCGCATTTTCCGCAGGCAAACCGAACGCGTCCCAACCCATCGGTTGCATCACATTTTTGCCCAACATGCGCTGATAGCGGCTGATGACATCGCCGATGGTGTAGTTGCGGACGTGTCCCATGTGCAATTTGCCGCTGGGATAGGGGAACATCGACAAACAATAATATTTGGCTTGTTCAGGCGATTCCGACACATTCGCCGCACCTGCTCCCGGCAGGTTTGCGGCATACACACCATCCCTGGCGATAAATACACCTGATTCATCCCAGGCGGCCTGTACTTCTTGCTCGATTGCCAGCGGCTTATAATTTTCTTGCATCCTTCTCGTCTTTTACCAGTCAAAAGCGTTAGAATACCGTACAGTTGCTTAAATCTAAAGCGTCATTTTCAGGAGCCTAAACCCTATGAATAAAAACAAACTTCTCTCCGCCTACACCGATTTTATGAAACATCTCCATGAAACTATGGAAGATACGCTGCATTCATTTGCCGAAGCGCTGGAAATATCCAAAGAAAAAACCAGGGCAGGCAACGATTTGACCAATGAAGAATTGGATAAAGTATCGGAATTTGTTAAACGCGACATCGAACATGCGGCCCACGGTTTGTCGGCAGAGGAAGATAATGATTCATTATCGGAATGGTTTAAATTTGATATTGAACTGATTGAAAACTTCGCCCTGGATGCTTTTTTAAGCGTCGCGGATAAAACGCGCCTGGAACTGGCAAAACTTGAACAATTAGCTGAAGCGCACACTTACCACAGCGGCGACATCACCGTGCCGGGCACCTTTGTCTGCGATGACTGCGGCAAAGAAATCGCCTTTAAAACCGCTAGCGAAATCCCCGAATGTCCTAAATGCCACGGCAAAACTTTTATCCGTATTTGATATTGCTAGTCCAAGCTTTATAATGCGATTTTCAACTATTTGATTTAACGGGGATAACATGCGCAGAGTCATATTCAACCAGAAAGGCGGCGTCGGCAAATCGACCATTACCTGCAATTTAGCCGCCATCAGCGCAGTTGAAGGCAAGCGTACTTTAGTCATCGATCTCGATATTCAGGGCAATTCAACGCAATATTTGCTGGGCAATAAAGTCAGTGAAAGCGATAAAACCATTGCCCATTTTTTTAAGGATACGCTGAGTTTGTCTCTGTTTGGTAACAGCTCAACCGGCTCCGGCCTTGAAGGCGCCATTCACGAAACCCCGTTCCCAAATCTGTTTGTCATCCCCTCGCATCCCGAACTTGAACCGTTGCAAGGTCGCCTAGAATCGCGGATGAAAATTTTTAAATTAAAAGAAGCGCTGGAAAAACTGGAAGGCTTTGATGAAATTTACATGGACACGCCGCCGATTCTGAATTTTTACAGCCAGTCGGCATTAATTGCCGCTGAAAAATGCCTGATTCCTTTCGATTGCGACACCTTCGCCAGAGAAGCGCTGTATTCGTTGATGCAAGTCGTGGCCGAAGTTAAAGCCGACCATAATCAAGCGCTTGAAATTGAAGGCATTATTGTTAATCAATATCAACGGCAAGCTAACTTGCCGCGTCAATTGGTTGAAGAGCTGATTGCCGAAGGCCTGCCGGTATTGGCTGCAATGATCTCGCCTTCGGTCAAAGTCAGAGAATCACACTCCGAATCAAAACCGCTGGTGCATTATGTGCCCAACCATAAGTTAAGCGACGAATACCGCGCCTTACATGCGGAAATTCATGGCAGTTAATTGCGCTCATTGGACACTGTTATGTTGACTTATCAAGCGACCAAAAACACCGTAAATTTAACTTTTTCTAAAGAATATTTAAATTCTGGGGAATTATTGCGGCTCATCGAAATATTGCGCATAAAAGAATTGCTATCGAAGAGTCAGCTAACTACAGACGATGCTATGGCACTTGATGATGAACTAAAAGAAAATTGGTGGCGTGAAAACCAAGCCCGTTTTTTAGCAAAAATTCAATGAAGCCGATTATTGTCGATACCAATATCGTATTTTCGGCATTAGTAAACAAAAACTCATCAATTGCTTCGTTTCTGTTAGAACCCCAACAGACGTTATTAATGCCGAAATTTGGTTTTGTAGAGCTTTTCAAGCATAAGGAGAAAATCTGCAAAATCAGCAAACACTCTCATGACGAAGTCTTGGAAGTGCTTTATGAGCTTATCAGACATATTGATTTTTTTGATGAAAATACAATTTCTGTTGAAGCGCTGCAAGAGTCTTGGGAATTGATAAAAGACATCGACCCAAAAGATATGCTATTCATTGCGCTGACTATTGAAATGGATGGATTGCTATGGACGGGCGATAATAAATTGCGATCAAGCCTTGAGGCAAAAGGATTTAACGCTTTCCATCGATATTAACGCTTGCAACTCTTTAAGAGAACACCTTAGTGTGCGGGATTACGATCTTGAACTTAGGAACCCGCACATCCCGCGCCATAACACCGCATCCTTAACACCATGAACAGCGCCATCTCCAGTATTTTTAAGCCTTGGTTACTGCCCATTTTATCCGGCATCTTCATCGGCACCAGCTACATCCCATTCCCGCCTTGGGCCTCTTTATTCTGTTTTATTCCATTATGGCTTTTTTGGAGTCGGCAAACCCGCTTAAAAGATGTGTTACTGGGCGGCATGGTCACGGCGTTCGTGTTCACGCTGATCGGCTTTAACTGGGTCACTTACCTGCTGCATGAGTTTGCCCATCTGGATTGGCCGATAGCGGTCATCGGCATGATAGTGTACGGCCTGATTGCCCATTTGTTTGTGCCGATAGCCGGTGTGTTGTGGTTTTGGGGGCAGCAAAAATTCAACTGGTCAAAGCGGCTTTCGCTGGGATTAATGGCGCTGATCACCATTCTGACCGAAGCCTACTCGCTGACCTTGTTCGATTGGAATTTCGGCTATTCGTGGTACGGTTCCAATATCCCGGTTTATCATTGGGCGGAAATTATCGGTTTTAGCGGCCTTAGCGCTGCCACATTGCTATGCAACCTGCCGCTTTACCTCGCCTGGGAACAACGCAAACAAAACTCAGGGAAAATTATCTTAGCCGCCGTGGTGGCCGGCTTTGTGCTGCTGAATGTCGGCGGCTTATGGCTTAAAAACCGCTTGCCGCAACCCGATGCGTCGTTTAAAACGCTGATGATTCAGGCTTATATTGAAAACTCAGAAAAACTCGCCGCCGAATTAGGCAAAGGCTACGGCAATGAAATAGCCAGCCGCCATCTGACGCTGACCGATAACGCGCTCAAAGCCCATGAAAATGAAAAAATCGATTTCGCATTGTGGCCCGAAACCGCATTTCCGGCCTTGCTGGGCGAGCAATTTAAAGCCGATGAATACCCTGTCGCGCTGGCGCAATTTTTGCGCGAGCGCCAACTGCCGCTGATTACCGGTGCTTACAGCATCGACGAAGCCACCCGCTTAATCACCAACTCCCTGTTTGTGTTAAATAAAGATGGCGACATCGTGCCGCCGCATTACAGCAAATCGATTTTGCTGGCGTTCGGCGAATACATCCCCGGCGAACAATGGTTCCCCGAAATCCGCAACTGGCTGCCACCTACCGGACATTTCGCCCGAGGCCACGGCCCTACTGAATTATTGAATTTGAACGGCTACAAAATGGGCGCGCAAATCTGTTACGAAAGCCTGTTTCCCGGATTTTCGCGTTCACTGGCGCAGCTAGGCGCCCAGTTTATCGTCAATGTCACCAATGATTCCTGGTACGGTACCTGGCAGGAACCTTACCAGCACATGTACATGACTCTGGCGCGCGGCGTGGAATTTCGCCGCCCGGTATTGCGCGTCACTAACACCGGCATTTCCACGGTATCGCTGGCCTCGGGGGAAATCCTGGAGCGTTCGCCGATACATCAGGCTTGGACAGGCTTATACGACGTGCCTTACCTGAAAAATCCACCGGCCACTTTTTACCAAAACTGGTTTTGGCTGGTGCCGTGTTTGTTGTGGGGCGCGCTGTTGTCATTGCTGGGCATCGGCATCATAAGACGAGGCAATCATGCATAAGCACAGTAAAATTTATATCGCAGGCCATCAGGGCCTAGCCGGTAGCGCCATTGTGCGCGAACTGCAACGGCAAGGTTACGCCAATCTGGTGTGGCGCAGTCATGCCGAATTGGACTTGGAGGATGCGACCGCCACCTTGCAGTTTTTTCAGCAGCAACGCCCTGACATAGTGTTTCTGGCGGCGGCTAAAGTCGGCGGCATTCATGCCAACAACAGCTATCCGGTGGATTTTTTAATGAGCAATTTGCTGATTGAAACCAATGTTTGCCGTGCCGCCTACGCCGCCGGGGTCAAGCGGCTGATATTTTTGGGCAGTTCTTGCATCTATCCGCGTGATTGTCCGCAACCGATCAAAGAAGATTATTTGCTGACCGGCGCGCTGGAGCCGACCAACCGCGCCTACGCGTTGGCAAAAATTGCCGGCATTGAGATGTGCTGGTCATACAACCGGCAATACGGCACAACATGGCTGGCGGCGATGCCCACCAACCTTTACGGGTCGGGCGATAATTATGATTTGAACAACTCACATGTCCTGCCCGCATTGATACGCAAAATACACGAGGCAAAAACGGCTGATGTTGCCGAAGTGGTGTTGTGGGGCAGCGGCACACCGAAACGCGAATTTTTGTATGTTGATGATCTGGCCAATGCCTTGGTGTTTTTGGCGGCATTGGATGAGGACTCTTATAACGCGCTGACTCAGGCCGAGCGCTGCCCATTAATTAATGTCGGCACCGGCGAAGACCTGACTATCCGTGAACTGGCGGACACCATTGCCGAGGTCATCGGCTATTCTGGCCGCTTCATACAAGACACCAGCAAACCTGACGGCACCCCGCGCAAGATTCTGGACGTGTCCAGAATTAACCAATTAGGCTGGAAAGCGCAGATAGCGCTATCCGCCGGTATCCGTCTAACTTACCAGGCGTTTGCGAGTAGTTTGGGTTCATCATTGAGCCGGTAACGCGCAATAAGGTCTCGGCTAGCCGCTGCCAAGGCCAATGCTGTTTATCGAACAGCGCGGCCGGTTTTTAACAGCAACCCGGCGCGCAATCAGCCTTATGCACCGCGCCTTTGCTTTCTGCTGCAGGCCTTAATGTACCCGGCGCATGGCGCCAATTTTGCGGGGCCTGTTGTTGCACCGGGGCAATGCCGATAAAGTGGTCGGCGTAAGCGCCGCTGGTCAGCAATTTACAACTGCGCTCACACACCGCCATGCGTTGCCCGCGATAAAAAACATGGCCTTCATCGTCGTACACTTTAGAAAACGGGCCGCGATAAATCACCGCATGGCCTTTGTCCAAACAGGGTTCATTATGCGGTTTGATAGCGGTAATGGTGACCGAGCGGAACTCAATGCCTTCAACCACCTGCCACGCCTGGCTTTCCCATTTGTCATAAGCCACCGCGACAAAACCTGCGGCAACAAAGGCCTGTAAAAACTCATGTTCTTGCAATGCACCAGAAATACAGCCGCTCCATAAATGGGTGTCGGCTTTTAAATGCTCAGGCACGGCTTCATCACTGACAATATCGGAAATGGCGACGCGCCCGCCGGGTTTGACGACTCGGAAAATTTCTTCAATCAACTGCGTTTTGTCGCTGTCATGCACCAGATTCAGCACGCAATTGGACACCACTAAATCAACGGAATTGTCGGCAATTAACGGCGATTGTTTGCGCTGTTGTTCTTGCCAGGCGCGAAGATGAATCACGTCTTCCGCCGTGGTGATGGGGTTTTCGGCCAAATGTCGGTTCATTGCGGCTAAATCCAAAGCCAAGTCCTGGATTTGCCCTTTGACAAATTCGACATTGGCGGCGCCGATTTTTTCTGCCATGTCCGCTTGATATTTTCTGGCTAAGGCCAGCATATCGTCATTCATATCCACGCCGATCACTTTGCCGGACGCGCCGACTAACTGCGCCGCCATATAGCAGATTTTGCCCGAGCCTGAACCTAAATCCAGCACCACATCGCCTTTTTGCACATAACGCGAAGGGTCGCCGCAGCCGTAATCCTTATCGATAATTTCCTGCGGCAATAACGCCAACAATTCACGGTCGTAATCCACAGGACAGCATAAATCGGCTTGTACCGCTTCCGCGCCTTCTGAATAACGTTGTAAAACGCCTGTTTCGATAGTCATCTCATCTCCAAAATAATTTTAAATTGCGCCCGTGCAACTGCTGCCTTGCCCGGCGGTGCAGCCGTAGCAATGTTGCAAAGTGTTAATGGTTTTGCCCTCCAACTCGCTCACTTCACGAATGTGGATTTTTTTATCCGCACCTAACGGCAGTTTGAGCATTTGATTAAAATCGCAATCATAAACCTTACCTTGCCAGTCAACGCTCAGGGTATTTTTACACATTACCTTATTTAAGTTCGGCGCGTGGAAATTGTCTTTGAGCAGCTGCATATAGCCATCAAATTGGCCTTTACTCAATAACACACTGCCAAAGCGCTGTATCGGCAAATTAGTTATCGCAAACAAATGGTTAAACACAATGCCAAAATGCGAGTGTAAATGTTTTTTGTAATCTTGCTCCAGGGCGTGCTGTTCCGGCGGCAAGCTCGCACCTTGCGGATTAAACACCAGATTAAGCGCTAAACCGCTATTTTCTAGCCCATAACCCAGCGCATTCAGTTTTTGCAACGCGCTGATGCTGGCATCAAAGGTGCCTTTGCCGCGCTGTTTATCGACGTTGTCTTTTAAATAACAGGGCAAGGAGGCGACAATTTCAACCCGGTTTTCTGCCAAAAAATCCGCCAGCCACGCAAACCCCGGCTCCAATAAAATCACCAGATTACAGCGGTCGATGACTTTTAAGCCCCGCTTTAACGCTTTTGTGACCAGATAGCGAAAATGCGGGTTCATTTCCGGTGCGCCGCCGGTCAAATCCAGTGTATGGATCGGATGCGCGTCGATGAATTTTAAAATGTCGTCCATCGTGGCTTTGTCCATCAGCTCGGTGCGTTTAGGCCCCGCGTTGACATGGCAATGCGTGCAACTCAAATTGCACAAATAGCCCAGATTAACTTGCAAAATTTCAAGCTGGCTACGGCGCAACGCAGGAAAATCTGAGTTTTTTAAATAGGGTAGCGAGTCGAGCATAAGTTTATTTTTCAGCGCGTGAACATAAAATATCAACGCTCACCACTATTGATATTATGTTGATTTTCAAGGCCTTTGGTTAAATTATAACCTTCGTTATTGAATAAATCGCCGGTAAAAAACAAGCGCATATCGATAATCCAGGCAATTTTTTTGAGCTTGTTGTTTTCTATAATAAGGGTTGAAATTTGTTGCCCATTATCAATTATTTGAAGCACAATTGTTTTTGGGTTATTCGGGTCTTCTTTAAGTGCGCCAGACACAATACGCTGGGCTGATTCGACAGTCAGCACCGGATGCGTAGTTGGCAGCGCCGCGTTGTTCTCATTTTTAAGTGACTGCGCGTTAAAATAACCTATGTCATAGACCACCTTAAAGAGCACGCCCAGCATAATAGTGCCCGCCCAAACAGATAGGCCAATTTTTAAGCGCCTCCTAACGCGAGGATTTGAGAGTTTTTTTATAATAACGCGAAGTTTCATGTTCAATTTTTAGTGCGGTTTTATGACTTTATTTGTCATTAATTTAACACCGAAGCTGGCGTTGTAGGATGTAAATAACGCTTGGCCTCAAGTCTGGAAATTTTGTTTATTTTACAGCAAATATGCGACGATAATGACTGCTTACTATTTATCAGGAGTGCCTAATGAGCCATGACACCTATTTCACCTCCAGTTGCGGCTGCATGATGCCCCGGATTATTTATGGTACTGCCTGGAAAAAAGACAATACCGCCGCACTGGTAGAGCAAGCCATTAGCCTGGGTTTTCGGGGTATTGATACGGCCTGCCAGCCTAAACATTATAACGAAAAGGGTGTCGGTGACGGCATTGTTCTGGCCTGTCGCGATCACGGCATAGACCGTTCTGAGCTGTATCTGCAAACTAAATTCACGCCGTTGAATGGCCAAGATCCTGAGCGGCTGCCTTACGATGCTAACGCTGGTCTGGCTGAGCAGGTCGCGCAGTCTTTTCAAACCTCACTAAAAAATCTGCAAACAACTTATTTGGATGGCTTGATCTTGCACTCGCCGTTGGCGAATCCTCAGCAACAGCAAGAAGTCTGGCAAGCGATGGAGCAACTTTATCAGCAGGGCCATGTTAAGCAACTGGGCATCAGTAATTGCTACGATCCTGAGCAGTTTGAGCGCTTGTATCAAGATGCGATTATCAAGCCGGCTGTTATCCAAAATCGTTTTTATGCGGAGACGCAATATGACCGTGCTATTCGTCACTTTTGTCAGCAGCACAACATAATTTACCAAAGCTTCTGGACGTTAACCGCCAATCCCTCGGTATTGACTCACGCCACACTGCAAACATTAGCGGCAAAATATCAGTGCAGTGCCGCCCAGATATTTTTCTGCTATTTGAATGATGTGGGCATTATTCCCTTAACGGGGACCACCTCAAAAATCCACATGCAGGACGATTTGGCGAGCATCGAGCTTGAGCTGACTGCCGATGAGTATCAGGCCATTGAGCAGCTACTTTGATTAGGTAATGGCTCTGATAAGCTTTAAAATCGGGGGGCTGTTTTGTACTATGAAGTAATTTCTCGCTAATAGCAGGTAAAAAGATGATCGCCACGAAGAATGAAACTTCGTGCTCTCTGTGTTCTTCGTGGTAAATAAATATGTTCAATAACCCTGTAACCTGGTAACTAACGAGAAGTTACACTATGAAGAAATTTGGCATTGAAATGCCCTCCCGCTTGCTTGAGTGAATAGGATGAGTTTGGCTATATGAAAATTTTAATTTCAGGTGCTGCTGGGTTTGTTGGCCAGCCGCTCTGTGCGGCGTTATTTCGACAAGGACAAGATGTTCGGGCGGCGGTGCATGTTAAAAATTTACCTCTTGAAAATATTGAGACGGTGGTCATTGGCGAGATAGATGGTGCGACTGATTGGACGGATAGTTTGAGCGGCGTTAATGTGGTGATTCATCTTGCCGCGCGTGTGCATGTCATGCACGACAACGCCGATGATCCGCTGGATGCGTTTCGCAAAATCAATGTTGAGGGCGCTTTTAATTTGGCCAGACAGGCCAGTGAAGCCGGCGTGCGGCGCTTTATTTTTATCAGTTCCATTAAGGTGAATGGCGAAGGGACTTTGGCGGGGCGACCTTATAGCGCTGATGATGAGCCGATGCCGGCCGATGCTTATAGTATTTCCAAGCTGGAAGCCGAGGACGCATTGCGGCAGTTGGCCGCTGAAACCGGTATGGAAGTAGTTATTATTCGCCCGCCGTTAGTTTATGGGCCGGGTGCCAAGGCTAATTTTAATACCATGATGTGCTGGTTGTGGCGTGGTGTGCCGCTGCCTTTAGCGGCGGTGCATAATAAGCGCAGTTTTGTTGCGCTGGATAATTTGATTGATTTAATCGTCACTTGTATCGACCACCCGGCGGCGGCCAATCAGATATTTTTGGCCGGAGACGGTGAGGATCTGTCCACGACAGAACTCTTGCAACGTTTGGGCGCTGCCTTGGGCAAGCCGGCCAGATTATTCCCTGTACCGGTTTGGTTGTTGAAAATTGGCGCATCGGTGCTGGGCAGGCGCGCTATGGCGCAACGCCTGTGCGATTCGCTGCAAGTCGATATTAGTAAAACCTGCGACTTGCTGGGCTGGCAGCCACCATTGTGCGTCGATGAGGGGTTAAAGAAAGCCGCCGCAGATTTTCTGCAAAGATCGAATGCGCTTTAATCCCAGGTTATAGTGATGATTAGTTGGTTTTTTTTGCTGGCCTTTGTTGCGTCTTGGGCGCTCACCGGTTTTTTGCGCCGCTACGCGCTGGCGCAGAATTTAATCGATATACCTAATGAACGCAGTTCGCATTCACTACCGACGCCGCGCGGCGGTGGCGTCGCTATTGTGCTGTCATTTCTGGCAATGTTGTTGGTGTTAAACCGTATCGGTTGGCTTTCTAATCCTTCGTACCTGGCTTTATTGGGTGCGGGCGGCGTTGTTGCACTCACTGGTTTTCTCGATGACCACGGCCATATTGCGGCGCGCTGGCGCTTGCTGGTTCATTTTGCGGCGGCAGTTTGGGGGCTTTATTGGCTGGGCGGATTGCCGCCGCTGATTGCTTTTGGCGCTGTGCTGGATTTGGGCTGGCTGGGCGGTGTCGGCGCGGCGTTTTATCTGGTATGGCTGCTTAATCTGTATAACTTCATGGATGGTATTGACGGTCTTGCCGGTGTTGAGGCAATTACGGTTTGTTCGAGTGCTGCTCTTTGGATAGAGCTGGCGGTGCCGAATTCAAACGCTTGGCTGCTGCCTTTATTGTTGGCCGCTGCGGTTTTAGGGTTTTTAGTTTGGAATTTTCCGCCGGCACGTATTTTTATGGGCGATGCCGGCAGTAGTTTTCTGGGCATTATGCTGGCACTGCTTTCGTTGCAATCCGCATGGCTGGCACCGCGATTATTGTGGGTGTGGCTGATTTTGCTGGCTGTGTTTATTGTGGATGCCAGCGTTACCTTGTGCCGCCGTGTTGTGCGCGGCGAAAAGTTTTATCAGGCGCATCGTAATCATGCTTATCAGTATGCCTCCCGTTGTTTAGGCGCACATCGCCCGGTTACCTTGGCCGTTTGCGCGATTAATGTGTTGTGGTTAACGCCGGTCGCAGGCTTGGTAACCTTGGAGATAATAGACGGACTGGTCGGATTCATCGTCGCATACTTGCCGTTAGTGTGGCTGGCTTATCGTTATCAAGCGGGTGACCGGCAGGCTCAGGCCTTGCGCTCTGAAATTGATTTATTAAAGTAGGACTCATTCATGTGGACGTCTTCGCACACTTGGTTTATCGGCCTTTCGCGACGAAAGAAAGCCTTTATGCTCATCAGTGCCGATCTGTTTTTTGCCATGCTCGCGTTGTGGGCGGCTTTTTCTTTGCGTTGGGGAGAATGGTATAGCCCTAAAGGCGAAGAGTGGTATCTGTTTGCAGCGGCGCCGATTATTGCGGTGCCGATTTTTGTTAAGTTAGGTTTGTACCGGGCCATTATCCGTTACATGGAAGTCAGAGCCTTATGGACTATTATTCAGGCGACGACGCTTTATGCGTTGGTATTTGCCTTTGTGTTGTACGAGTCCGGCATTAAAGGCGTGCCCCGGACGGTATTGCCGTTAAATTGGCTGAACATGATGGTGCTGGTCGGCGGCAGCCGTTTTTTTGCGCGTTGGTGGTTGGGTGAAATTTACTTAAACCTGGGCGGCGCCCGTGCGCTAAAAAGACGCAGTCAAAAAAATGTGGTGATTTACGGTGCCGGAAACGCCGGCGTACAGCTGGCTTCGGCATTAAGTCATGGCCGCGAATTCAGGCCGGTCGCTTTTCTTGATGATGATGCATCGCTGCATCGGCAAAAGGTGAATGGCCTTAGGATTTATCCGCTCAGCTCGTTGCGCTATTTGATAGAACGCCATCAGGTGAGCGATGTGCTGCTGGCAATGCCCTCGGCAACTCGGGCGCGCAAAAGTGAAATCATTCATTTGCTGGAACCGTTTGCGATTCATGTGTTGTCGATGCCGGGCTTGTCCGATATTGCCCAAGGCAAAGTCACCGTCGATGCGCTGCAGGAAATTGATGTGGCCGATTTGCTCGGACGTGATGCGGTGCCGCCGGATCAATCGCTGCTGCATGCCAATATTGCCGATAAGGTAGTGATGGTCACCGGCGCAGGCGGCTCTATCGGCGCCGAGCTGTGCCGGCAAATTGTTCGCTTGCAGCCGAAGTCGCTGATTCTTTTTGAGTTAAGTGAATTTGCATTGTATGCGCTGGAAAAAGACCTGCTGCATCTGTTAAGCAAGCTCAATAATGCCCAGCCAATAACGCTGGTTCCGCTGTTAGGTTCGGTGGTCGATGCCCAGCGTATTGAAAAAGTGTGCAAGGCTTTTAAGGTGCAGACGATTTATCATGCGGCGGCTTATAAGCATGTGCCGATGGTGGAAAAAAATCCCGGCGAGGCGGTTTGGAACAATATTTTTGGCACGCTGTACGCGGCGCAGGCGGCGATTAACAGCGGCGTGGAAACCTTTGTGTTGATTTCAACCGATAAGGCAGTCAGGCCAACCAATACCATGGGCGCAACCAAGCGATTTGCCGAATTGATTTTACAGGCGCTTAGTTTACAACAGGCTTTGCAGCAGGGCGCCGGTGCCAAAACCCGTTTCACCATGGTGCGGTTCGGCAATGTGTTGGGCTCTTCCGGTTCGGTGGTGCCGCTGTTTAAAGAGCAGATTGCCCGTGGTGGGCCGGTCACGGTGACCGATGAACGGGTGATTCGCTATTTTATGACCATTCCCGAAGCCGCGCAGTTGGTTATTCAGGCGGGGGCAATGGGACAGGGCGGCGATGTTTTTGTATTGGATATGGGCGAACCGGTGCGCATTGTCGATTTGGCCAAACGCATGATTCATTTGAGCGGGCTGGAAATTAGGGATGCCGCGAATCCTGACGGCGATATCGAGATTAGTTTTACCGGCTTAAGGCCAGGGGAAAAACTGTACGAGGAGCTGTTGATTGGCGACAATGTGTGCAAAACCGATCATGCACGGGTGATGCGTGCGCAAGAGCATGTCATTCCGTGGGCGGAACTGGAGCCGATGTTGGCAATTTTGGCTAAGGCAACTGAAGACGATGATTTTACGCAGGTTAGGGCTGTTTTAATCGATGCGGTGGCGGGTTTTTCGCCGCAGTGCGGTATTGAAGATTTGTTGTGGAAAAGTAGCGGTTGCGCACTTTCATAAGCACTCTTCGTGTGCTTCCGGGTGAAATAAATGAGAAATCAGCCCATTTCCCCTATTATGTAGCTTGAAACTGTGCCCATAGGCGGATTGTAGAATGGATAAATTGACCAGCATGAATGTTTTTGTCCGCGTGGCCAAGGCCGGAAGTTTTGCCGGCGGCGCGCGTGACTTGGATATTTCCAGAGCCATGACTACCAAACATATTATGCACCTTGAGAATGTGTTGGGGACACGCTTGTTCAATCGCACCACGCGCAGTTTAAGCCTGACCGATGTGGGCGCGTCTTATTTGGAACGCTGTCAGCAGGTGTTGCTCGAAGTTGAGGAAATGGAAGCCGCCGTCACTCATTTACAGACTGAGCCTAGAGGCGTTTTACGGATTAGCGCGCCGCCGGTGATCGGTGCCACGCATATTTCTCATGCGGTGTCTGAGTTTTTGAAACTGCATCCCGATTTGACCATTGAAATGATTTTGCAAAGCAGTCCCGGTGATTTGATTGATGAAGGCATTGATATTGCTATTTCCTTGGGTGCGCTAGATGACACCAGCATGATTGCCCGGAAACTGGCCAGTTCGTCGCTGGTGGTTTGTGGGTCGGCCGATTATTTTGCGCGTCATGGCATTCCAGAGACGCCGGAAGATTTGGAAAATCACAGTTGTCTGGTGAATTGGGCTATCGCACCCAGGAATAAATGGCTGTTTAAAGGGGAGGCGGGTTATACCGGTATCATGGTTTCAGGGCGGATGCAGGCCAATGCGGCCGATCCTATCCGCATCGCCGCCATTAGCGGCTTAGGATTGGTGATGCTGCCGCTGTATATTGTCGGTAGGGATATTGAAAAAGGCCGGCTGAAAGTTGTGTTGGAAGATTACACCTCGCCGCCGCTGGATGTCCATGCGGTCTATCCGCATCGAAAATATTTATCCGCCAAGGTCAGAGGTTTCATGGATTTTTTGCAGGAATGGCTGGCACATCGGGTTTAGCCGCTAACGGCTTGGTTTTTTGTGATTGGGTAAGTCCGTGCAGACCGGTCTAATGACCTTGTCATGAGTCGATTTCTTGACCGTGGCTTAGGGGATGCGATAATAGCTGACCAAAAACTGTTTTTTCCGCCTTTTGGGCGTGGCAATAAAATGTCGCCTAAGGCGCACAGAGAGATGACAACATGATAGAAAATTTAGATCCGCAGCAAGCGTGGGATTTGTTACAAAATAATCCCGATGCGGTATTGGTGGATGTAAGAAGCAGCGTTGAATATGCTTTTGTCGGTCATCCTCCGGGCGCGCTATTGATTCCCTGGAAGGAAGCGCCCGATTGGCAGGTTAATCCACATTTTGTTGCTAACGTCAAACACGTTGTAGCTAATCCTGCGGCGCCGGTTTTATTGCTGTGCCGTAGCGGACAACGTTCGCTGGATGCGGCAAAGGCATTGGAAGCTGCAGGTTATCAATGGTTAATCAATATTGTCGACGGTTTTGAAGGCGCCCTGGATGCGCACAAACATCGCGGCAATTTGGGCGGCTGGCGTTTTCAAGGTTTGCCTTGGGAGCAGAGTTAAGGCATTTTCAACTTGGACCAAGCAGGGTGCGTCCAACAAAATCTAAACAGCAGTGATGACGGTACGCCGTCCTTTCTTCCCCCGCAGTTAATCCATTAGCGTGCAGCGGCACGCCTCATGCTTAAAAGCCGGCGCACAACGCAGGCTACATTTGTTTATTTAAACCTAGAGTACATATAAAGTGATCGAAAAATTAAGAAATATTGCAATTATTGCCCACGTTGACCACGGTAAAACGACCTTGGTGGACAAATTATTGCAACAGTCCGGCACCTTTGCCGCTCACACGAAAGTGACTGAGCGCATCATGGATTCCAACGATATTGAAAAAGAACGCGGTATCACCATTTTGGCGAAAAACACCGCGTTGGACTGGAACGGCTACCATATCAATATCGTTGACACCCCAGGCCATGCCGACTTTGGCGGCGAAGTGGAGCGGGTTTTATCGATGGTCGATTCGGTCTTATTGTTGGTTGATGCGGTTGACGGCCCGATGCCGCAAACCCGTTTTGTCACCCAAAAAGCCTTTGCTTTGGGTCTGAAGCCTATCGTCGTCATCAATAAAATCGACCGTCCCGGCGCACGTCCTGACTGGGTTGTCGATCAAACTTTCGACTTGTTCGATCGTTTGGGTGCCACCGACGAACAGCTGGATTTTCCTATCGTGTTTGCCTCGGCCATCAACGGCTATGCCGGTCTGGAACACACCGTGACCGGTGGTGATATGACGCCGCTGTTTGAAACCATTGTCTCTAAAGTCAGTCCGCCGCCGGTTGATATGGACGGCCCTTTCCAAATGCAGGTGACTAGCCTGGATTACAACACCTATACCGGCGTAATCGGTATTGGCCGGATTCAGCGCGGCAGCATTAAGCCTAACCAACCGCTGGTCATCGTCAACCGCGAAGGCGTTGAGCGTAAAGGCCGTATGCTGCAAGTTTACGGTTTTCACGGTTTAGACCGCGTTGAAGTGCAAGAAGCGCGTGCTGGCGACATCATTGCCTTTGCCGGTATTGAAAAGCTGGAAATTTCAGATACGATTTGCCATCCCGATGCGGTCGAAGTGATGACGCCGTTAACGGTTGATGAGCCGACGGTGACGATGACTTTTCAGGTCAATAACTCGCCGTTTGCAGGCCGCGAAGGCAAGTTTGTTACCACCCGCCAGATTCGCGATCGCTTGGACAAAGAATTGCAACATAACGTCGCGCTGAAAGTTGAAGATACGGGAGACCCAGATAAATTTAAAGTATCAGGCCGTGGCGAGTTGCATTTGTCGGTATTGATTGAAAACATGCGTCGCGAAGGCTTTGAAATGGGTGTATCGCGTCCTGAGGTTATCCTGAAAGAAATCGACGGTAAAAAGTGCGAGCCGTTTGAAATGGTGACTATCGAAGTGGAAGAAATCCACCAAGGTACCATCATGGAAAAATTGGGCGAGCGCAAAGGCGATTTGACCAATATGGTGCCGGACGGCAAAGGTCGTATTCGTTTGGAATACATGATGCCGTCACGCGGTTTGATTGGTTTTCAAACTGAATTTATGACAGCAACTTCCGGTTCCGGTTTGCTCTATCATGTGTTCGACCATTACGGCCCGATGAAACCCGGCGAAGTGGGCAACCGTTCGCGTGGCGTGATGATTTCCATGGTGGCCGGTAAAGCGGTGACTTATTCGTTGCATCCTTTACAAGAGCGCGGCGAGTTATTGCTGGTCAATGGCGATGAAGTTTATGAAGGCATGTTGGTGGGTTTGCATTCGCGTACCAATGATTTGACCGTTAATCCGACCAAACCGAAACCGCTGACTAACGTGCGCGCATCCGGTACCGATGAAAGTTTAGTGCTGGCCAGAATCCAAAAAATGACGCTGGAACAGGCGTTGGAGTTTATTGCCGAAGATGAGTTGGTCGAAGTCACGCCAAAATCAATCCGTTTACGCAAGAAATTCTTGACTGAAAATGAGCGTAAAAGAGCGGCCAAGAACTAAGCTTTAGCTGTCAATCCTATAAAGATCGGGTTAGTTATAACCCGATCTTTTACCGCACTACCTGTCCATTCCTTAGAATTTAAGTAACTACTCAGCTTCCCCTAAAAACAATTAAATGGAACACGGACAGCACGGATAAGACGGATTTACACGGGTTTTTAAAATAGGCTGTGCTTTTAATCAGTGATTATCCGTTTGATCAGTGCCATTCGTGTTCTATTTCTTTTTTCGCTGAGTAGTTACGAATCTAACATGAGTCCTGCCCGTCGCGGCAGTTGTTATAAATTGCTATGTCTTGAGGTTTTTTATGAGCCGATACGATCAAAAAACTAACGATAAAAAAAGCTCTGGCTTTATGTTTAAGGCGCTTATTGTGCTGGCTTTAGCGGGAGGCGCTTGGTTTTATCTGCAACAGCAAGCTGGCGTAGTTATAGCTCCCGAAATACAAACGCTGGCGTTGCCTGCAATAACCAAAGATAAGGCGGCAACTGATGCTTTATTGCTCAGCGAAGCGCTCGATGAGAAAGATGATGTCATTGTTGATGAGATTATCGAGCTTCAGCAGCAACAGACCTCGGTTGTGTTGCCGGCGCTTGATCACAGTGACGGGCTGTTTCGCGATGAGCTAACGGCGCTTGCGCCCGGACTTGCCGACTGGTTGAATACTGACCAGTTGATCAGAAAATATATGCTGATTGCTAACGATTTTTCTCAGGATTTGCGCCTTGAAAAACATTTGCGCTTTGTTAAGCTGGAGCAGCCGTTTGCAGTCGTTCAGGCTAATGAAAAGCTGGTGATCGCAGGTGAAAGTTATCGGCGTTATGATAAATTAGCGGCGGCAATTGATGCGCTGGATACCCGCGCGGCATTGGACATTTATAAAAAATTCAGGCCGTTATTGTTGCAGGTTTTTAGTGAGTTTAGTTACCCGGAAGAGTACAACTTAGAGGATATTTTCAGCAAGTCGACGGCGCTTATTCTGGCCGCGCCGACTATCGAGGGTGATATTGCCGTGGTTAAACACGGACTTAATTATAAATTCGCTGATCAACAATTGGAGTCATCAAGTCCGATACATAAACAGATGCTGCGCATGGGGCCTGAAAACACCCGCCTGATTCAACACAAATTGCGCCAATTACTTGAAGGCTTGGTTAATCAAAAAGAATAGCGCTTAACGCGTACCAAACACCACGATAGTCTTGCCGTGTGCGGTGATCAGCTTCTTGTTTTCCAGCTCTTTTAACACGCGTCCGGCCATTTCTCTTGAGCAGCTGACCATACGGCTTATTTCTTGTCTGGAGATATGCAGTTGCATACCGTCCGGGTGGGTTATCGCGTCGGGGCTTTTGCATAAATCCATCAGGGTGCGGGCAATGCGCCCTTCCACATCCATAAACGCCAGATCGCATAAGTTACGGCTGGTGGTTAATAGTCGTGACGATAATTGTTCGCCGATCATGAAGAATATATCAGCGCTATGTTCGGGCAGTTCTTTTCTCAAAACCTGGCGGAACCGATCATAACTTATTTCGGCCAAATGGCATTCGCTACGTGTTTTGACGCTGACTTTTCGTGTTTCAGTAGCTTTGAAAATACCGATTTCGCCGATAAATTCATTTTTATTTAAGTAGGCAAGAATTAACTCATGCCCGCCATTGGCTTCTTCCACGCACACGCTGACCGAGCCGCTGACGATAAAATACAGTCGATCGCCGGTATCGCCGGGACGGATAATGGTGGTCTTGGCCGGGTATTTTTTTATATGGCAAAAACGTAGGAAATGCTCCAGCGCGTCTTTATAAGGGTTTTCGTGGGCGATAATCGTCATAGCAGTCTTTCATCTGTCATCAGTGCCGTGTTAGGAGGGGCTAACAATGCCGCATTTTAGCAAAAAAATCAACATTGCCACTCTGGCAATACCTGTTTTTATGCTACTCTATGCGTCATTTTTAACTGGGAAAAACAATGCAAGTAACAGTCAAATGGGTTGATGGCGTCATGTTTGTCGGCGAAACCGGCAGCGGTCATGCTGTCGTGATGGATGGGCCGCCTGACCACGGCGGCCGCAATATGGGCATGCGCCCGATGGAGATGCTATTGCTGGGTGTGGGCGGCTGTTCATCTTTTGATGTGGTGCAAATTTTGCAAAAAGGCAGAAATGACTTGGTTAAATGTGTTGCAGAGGTTAGCGCCGAACGGGTTGATGCCATTCCGAGCGTATTCAGCAAAATTCATCTGCATTTTATCGTCACCGGCCATGATTTAAAGGCGGCTGCCGTTGAAAGGGCGGTGAAATTATCCGCAGAAAAATATTGTTCTGCGTCTATCATGCTAAGCAAAGCGGTGGAAATCACCCATGATTTTGAAGTTATCGAGGTTTAACTATTTTGAATAAATTGCAATTACACGGCTTTAACAATTTAACAAAGTCGCTCAGTTTCAATATATATGACATCTGTTATGCGCCGGCTGAACAGCAGCAGGCTTATATCGAGTATATCGATGAAGCTTACAATGCCGATAAACTGACTCAGATTCTTAAGGATGTCGCTGAAATCATCGGTGCGCAGGTGCTTAATATTGCCCGTCAGGATTACGAGCCGCAAGGCGCCAGCGTTACCATGCTGATTTCAGAAGGCGAAGCGCCACCGCCGCCGAGCATGAACAGCCAGTCGCCCGGCCCGTTGCCGGAAACGGTGCTGGCGCATTTGGATAAAAGCCATATTACTGTGCATACTTATCCTGAAAGCCATCCCGATAACGGCATCAGCACCTTTCGCGCCGATATTGATGTGTCTACTTGCGGCCGCATTTCGCCGTTGAAAGCGCTGAATTATCTGATTCACAGCTTTGAATCCGATGTGGTGACGATGGATTATAAAGTGCGCGGTTTTACCCGTGATATTTCCGGTAGAAAGCATTATATCGATCATAAAATCACCTCTATCCAAGATTATATTGCCCTGGATACGCAAGAAAGTTATCAGATGATTGACGTGAATGTGTATCAGGAAAATATTTTCCACACCAAAATGATGCTCAAAGAAACCGAGTTGGAAAATTATCTCTTCGAGAAAGAATGTGATTTAACCGCTGAACAAAAAGCGGAAATAGAAAACAAACTGCATAAGGAAGTGACCGAGATTTTTTACGGCCACAACTACCGTCAGCGTTATGAGGAAGTTAAGTCTTAATTGAAAAAGGCGGGTAACTGCTCAGCCAATGATTAAATGGAACACGGATGACACTGATGAAACGGATAATCGCTGATTAAAGCACGACATATTTTAAAAAACCGTGTAAATCCGCACTATCCGTGTCGCCTAAAGCGCCTACTGTTGGTGTCCGTGTTCTATTTTTTCACTGAGTAGCTGCAAGAGTCGCTGTTAGTCGCCCTTTTTCGTTATGATGATTTTAATTGCCGCGCGATTAATACAATCGGATGCAGCACTTCCAGCGTTATGCCCCGTTCCCGCAATCCCGCCGTTATATGCAAGGCGCAGCCGATATTCGAGCTGAGCAGATATGCAGGCTGCTTTGCTAAAGCCACTTCCAATAAATCGCCTAATAACGCTTCCGCCATTTGAGGATGATCCAGCATATAACTGCCGGCCGAGCCGCAGCAGTGTGTTGTCGCGGGCAATTGCGTCAGTTTAATGCCGGGAATTTGTTGCGCCAACTTGACTGCCCCTTGCTCCTCGCGCATGACGTTTTTTAATGAGCACGGCGTATGCAGGCAGGCGGATGCCGTCAATGGCGCCAATCGAGCGCTAAAATCACAGTCTGACTGAATCAAAAACTCGCTAATATCGATGACTTTTCCGGCAAATTCAGTCTGTTGATAGTCTTGTAACTGACTGCCGCAACCGCTGGCGATAGTGACTATTGCGTCTAAGTCGCCATCGGCAAAAGCGCTGCAATTAGTCGCGGCCAGTTGCGAAAAAGTTTTACCATCGCCGTCATGCAAGGCCAATGCGCCGCAACAGCCTTGCTGAGCCGGTATCGCAACATTAAAGCCCGCCGCCGTGAGTACGGTGACGGCGGCATTAACTGTTTCATAATCCAGCAACGCGCCCATGCAGCCGACAAAGAGGCCGACCGTGCCCTTGGGCGCAGTCGTGGCCGGATAAAACGGTGCCAACGCGTGCGATTCCTGATAATCAGGCATCAGTCGGTCAACTCTATCCAGTTTTAATAAATTGGGTAATTTGAGCAGGCGCGCGGTTTTTTGCAGCCCGCTACGTTGATAAAAGCGCAGCCCGGACTGCGCTAAACCGGCAGCCTGTTTATTCTGCGATACGGTTTTTAACAGCGCGGCAGCCAGCGTCGATCTGCGTTTTGCGCTGACCTGTTCGCGAAAGTTATTAACCAAGCGTCCATAAGGCACCACGGCGGGGCAGGCGCGTTCGCAGGCACGGCACAGCAGGCAGTTGTCGACATGCTCAATCAGCTTTTTTGAGGTGTCCAAATGCCCACCGGCCCAGGCTTGAATTAAGGCAATGCGGCCGCGCGGGGATTCGTTTTCGTTTTGGGTTTTCGTGTAAGTAGGGCAGTGTGGCAGGCATAAGCCGCATTTAACGCACAGGTCGGCGTCAGCCAATAAGATATTCATGTTTGTAACTACTCAGCCAAAAAAGAAATAGAACTCGGCAATTGCTCCTGCATCCCTGCAGTCGACGGATGTTACAGATCAGACGGATTTACACGGATTTTTTAAAATAAATCTGCTTTTAATCAGCGATTATCCGTTTTATCAGTGCCATCCGTGTTCCTTTAGGTATTTTTTACAACCGCTGAGCAGTTACTTATGTTTTTTGTGACGCAATTGCATCAATGATGTCGACATATTCATCCAGTTTTGGGCGATATAAAAACAGCCCCAGCGCCGACAGACCGGTGAAAATATATAAGGTATTGAAGCCATCGCCCAGCACAAACATGACCAGACCGAAAGCACCGATCACTTCAACCAACGACAGTGACACGATGATAGTCACTAGATAGCGCTTTTTGGCATCCAGCCGATAGCTATCCTGAGTTCTGTCAGGCGCGGCTTGAGAGCGTGGCATGGTTTGATTCAAGCGCAGTTGTATATGGCGGATCAGGTTGGTCAGCGGGAAAGTCACAATGGCAATTACATAAAATACCGTTCTGAGCAGCACCCGCTGGGCTTCCGGCAATGGCTGTTGCAGCTGTGCGCCCAAACTATGGCAAACGATAAGATAAGCCGCCAGCATCAGCCCCATCATGCCGACAATAAACCAGGGCAAGACAAGATCGGATTTTAATTGTTCGCGTTCAAACCGGGTGTTCACGTTGATTCCTGTTAAATGACTGTATTATCGGGCTTGAATTAATCAAACCGGCAGGCACAAAAAAGGGCGTGTCGACATCGACACGCCCTTTTTACGATGAGCAAAAAATTAACCTTTTACAGCATCGGCAATTTGATTGAATGCTTCAACTCTGGTTTTGCCTGTTTTGATCATATCGACGCCGGCGTCGACTATCATTTTGCAAAGTCCTGGGGTTTTGTAAACAATCAAGCCTAAGTAACCGACGGCAGGAATGGCGATAAGGGCGCCGATAAAATTGTTAATACCGACAACGCCCATCAGTTTTGTCATCAAAACAATGGCATCCAAAGGCAATAAAACCATGGCGCCAAAATAGACGATGACCATGAAGATGGATACCACAAAAACGACAAACTGAAGCAGTCTGACTAACGCAACGTTAATTTTTTTCATATTACTTTCACAACCTGATTGAGCTTAAGAAATCTGTGTTGTCGGGAAAATGTCCCTGACCCCGATGCGTTGTCAAGCACACCGCTATTTGAAGCGGCGGATTATACCTTAACAGCGCTAAAATGAGTCATTTTTTTCGGTCGGTTGTTCGCGAAGAAACAGCCGGTATAAAATTGAACCGGCAATAAAACCGCCCAAATGCGCCCACCAAGCGACGTCTGCGGCGGCAACGTCGTCAAATAGTACCGATGTGGTCGCGCTGTGTAATTGAACCATGACCCACAAGCCTAAAAAAGCAATGGCGGGAACATGAATGACGATAGGCAGGAATAATATTGGAATCCAAACCACCACGCGTTCGAGCGGATAAAGGAAAAAATAAGCCGCCAATATGCCGGCTATGGCGCCTGATGCGCCGACAACCGGGATGGCAAGGTTAGGGTCAAAAATCCACTGTAAAAAAGTGGCCAACAGCCCGCAGATTAAATAGAACATCAAAAAAGGCAATCGCCCCATGCGGTCTTCGACATTATCGCCAAATATCCATAAAAACCACATATTCATAATCAGGTGCAGCCAGTTTCCGTGCAGAAACAGGCTGGTCAAAAAGGATAAATAGCCATCGAAAGGCAGGCCGTAATGCGGGTTGGTGTAGCGGACAGGCACCATGCCGTAAAGGTTGATAAGGCGCAAACTTAAGGCATCGGGCAGTAATTGCATCACTACAAAAACAGCAATGCACACGGCCATGATGCCCCAAGTGACGAGGGGCTTTGAATAGCACGGTGCGGTATCTCTAATCGGTATCATGGTTATTCCTGGGCAAGGTAGATACGAGGATGTTGCAATCTAGCTTAAAAGCTAAAAAACCGATTTGCAATGAATAGTTATTTAATCATAATCGTGAGCGCAAAAAGTCTATAATACCGGCACACATCGCTTCTCATCTTTCTTGTTCTACGCCTCTTTTAAAGATTCATGCAACCAAATTCAATAGATCAATCCATAGACAAACCGGCCTTATTTTCAGGCCTATCGCTAGCTCCATCCTTGTTGTTGGCGATCAAAAAAATGGATTTTGAACAGCCGACGCCGGTGCAATTACAGGCGATTCCTTTGGCGCTAGAGGGCAAAGATCTGCTGGTTAGCGCCGAAACCGGCAGCGGCAAAACCGCCGCTTTCTTGCTGCCGATACTGCAGCATTTGCTCACTATGCCGACAACACGCGGCACCCGCGCCCTGGTATTGACGCCAACGCGCGAACTGGCGCAACAAGTGTTTAAGCAATGCCAGCAATTAACTGAATTTACCGAGCTGAAAACCGGCCTGATTACCGGCGGCGATGATTTTAGATTGCAGCAAAATATGTTGCGCAGAAACACCGAAATTGTGATTGCAACGCCGGGGCGAGTGCTGGAATTGATGGATCAGGACATCCCGGATTTTAGCAATCTGGAAGTGTTGGTTTTGGACGAAGCCGACCGTATGTTGGATATGGGCTTTAGCGAAGATGTATTGACGATTGCCAATAGTTGTAATGCACAGCGACAAACGCTGCTGTTTTCTGCCACCTTGACCCATTTTGGTGTCATCAAAATGGCCGACAAGGTACTGAATAATCATGAAATTGTGGCGTTAAATACGCTGCATGACGGGCACCGCAACATTGAACAGCAAATTGTACTAGCCGACGATAATGACCATAAGCTAAAGCTGTTGACCTGGCTGTTGCAAAATGAAACCTATGACAAGGCGCTGGTTTTTACCAACAGCAGACTGCAGGCAGATGCATTGCGCGGGCCATTGCGTGGGCAAAAGCTGCGTGTCGGTGTGCTGCATGGCGAGATGGATCAAAAAGACCGCAACCGGATGATGGAATTGTTCCGTGGCGGCGAGGTCAAGGTCATGCTGGCGACCGACCTTGCGGCGCGCGGCCTAGACATCAAGGGCATTAATCTGGTGATTAATTTTGATGTGCCCAGAAACGGCATCAATTATATTCATCGCATTGGCCGAACCGGGCGCGTTGATGAATTGGGACTGACCATCGCGCTGGTCAAGCACACCGAATGGAATCTAATGTCCGGCATTGAGCGATTTTTGAAACAGAAATTCAAAAAGCGTGCGATCAAAGAACTGGAAGGCAAGTATAAAGGCCCGAAAAAACTCAAGGCATCCGGCAAGGCGACAGGCGGTAAAAAGAAAGAAGAGCCTAAAAAAGCGGCTATGGAAAAAGTTAAAGTGCGTCTTAGAGACAAAAAGAATGTCGGTAAAAGGCGCGTACCCAGCAGCAAGCCTGCTGTGGACGGAACGCAGGCATAAAAAAAGCCGCCATTCGCAACAACAGAGTGCGAATGGCGGCTTTTTTGATCGGGCGATTAAGACAGCTTGCTGACGACCTGTTTAACCAGATTATCTGGTTTGAAAGGCTTTACAATATAAGAGGTTATGCCTGCCATAATGGCTTCCTTGACCTTGTCGCCTTCAGATGAAGAGGTCAGCATAATCCACGGTGGCGTGTCCAATTTAGGGTCGTCTTTGACGGCTTTAAACAGATCAAGGCCGCTCATGCCGGGCATGTTCCAGTCGCATACCACGATATTAATTCTTACCTTTCTCATCATCAGCAACGCTTCTTGCCCACCTGGAGCATCAAAAACGTGAGTGAATCCGGCTTCGCGCAGAATGGCTTTGGTGAGTGTCCGCATAGAAGCTGCGTCATCGACAATCAGGATTTTTTTCTGTAGCAATTCTTGTGATATTTCCATTCTTGTTCCAACTTAATACTTGTTATGAGCACGGCAACACTTAACTGACGCATTCTACAAGAACTCATAGTATCCGACAAATAGATTATAAAAATAATGTTAACTGGCTCAGGGTTTGCTCAAAAACAGATTAACGATGAGCGTTAAGATAATGCTGACAATCAGCATAGACGTAATCGGGATAAAAACAAAATGCTGCTCACCTTCAATACGGATGTCGCCGGGTAATTTGCCGAACCAGCTGATGAGCCAAGGCGCATAACTGACAACAAGTCCGATAAGCATTAAAACAGCACCTATCGTCAGCAGTAATTTTCCAAGTGTCATTATAAGCTCCCATTTAACATCACGGCACAATCACCTGTGCGCTTTGCAACTAAGGTAAAATAACAAATTTACAGCTTGTCGCCCATAAAATAATCGGATCTGTCACAGGAACCTATCGGAACACACACTATGTTGAGAATTACTGAACTTAAACTCCCGCTTGATCACCCGGAAACCCAGCTTAAAACCGCAATACTCGAGCGCTTGGGTATCGGCGCTGAACAGCTCAATCGCTACACGATATTCAGGCAAGGCTTCGATGCGCGTAAACGCCATGCGATTTTGCGGGTTTACACGGTTGATGCGGAGGTTGCTGACGAGCCCGCTGTTTTAGCCCGTTTGGCAGCCGATCCGCAACTTTCTTTAACGCCGGACAGCAGCTATCGTTTTGTCACACAAGCGCCTAAAGATTCGGCTTTGCGTCCGGTCATTATTGGCACTGGGCCGTGTGGATTGTTTGCCGGCTTGATTCTGGCACAAATGGGTTTTCGGCCGATTATTTTGGAGCGGGGTAAGGCCGTGCGCGAACGCACCAAAGACACCTTCGGGCTTTGGCGCAAAGGTGTGTTTAACCCTGAGTCTAATGTCCAATTCGGTGAAGGCGGCGCCGGTACTTTTTCCGACGGCAAGCTGTATACCCAAATCAAAGACCCAAACCATTATGGCCGCAAAGTGCTTACCGAGCTCGTCAAGGCCGGTGCGCCGGCAGAAATTCTCCAGGTCAGCAAGCCCCATATCGGCACTTTTAGGCTAGTCACTGTGGTGGAAAATTTGCGCGCAAGCATTGAGGCCTTAGGCGGCGAAATCCGTTTCCAAAGCCGGGTTGACGACATTATTATCGACGATGGTCAAGTGCGCGGCGTGGTGCTGACCAATGGCGAAACTTTAGACACGAACCATGTCGTGCTGGCGGTTGGTCACAGCGCCCGTGATACGTTCAACATGCTGTATGAGCGCGGCGTTTATATTGAAGCCAAGCCTTTTTCTATCGGCTTTCGCATAGAGCATCCGCAGTCGCTGATTGATAGCTGTCGCTGGGGCAGCAATGCCGGTCATCCGCTATTGGGGGCTGCCGATTACAAACTGGTGCATCACTGCCGCAACGGCCGTTCCGTGTACAGTTTTTGCATGTGCCCCGGCGGCACTGTGGTTGCCGCGACTTCTGAAGCCGGGCATGTGGTCACTAATGGCATGAGCCAATATTCGCGTAACGAGCGCAATGCCAACAGCGGCATCGTGGTTGGTATTAGCCCTGACGACTATCCCGGCCATCCGTTGGCGGGTATCGACTTTCAGCGTCAATTGGAGGCCGCGGCCTTTAAATTGGGCGGCGAAACCTACGCAGCGCCGGGGCAGTTAGTCGGTGATTTTCTCGCCCAGCGGCCGTCATCGGTGCTGGGTTCGGTGCAGCCCTCGTATACGCCGGGCGTGCATTTATGCGACCTTAGTCCAGCGTTGCCGGAGTACGCGATTACTGCAATACGCGAAGCGCTTCCGGCCTTTGATAAAAAGATAAAAGGCTTTGCGATGCACGATGCGGTATTGACCGGGGTCGAAACCCGCACCTCATCGCCTATCCGCATCAAGCGCAACGAACATTATCAAAGCCTGAATACCCAAGGCTTGTATCCGGCAGGCGAGGGCGCCGGTTATGCGGGTGGAATATTGTCAGCGGCTGTCGATGGCATCAAGATCGCGGAGGCATTGGCGTTAGACATCAGCCAGTCAAGGGCGTAAGGAACACGCAGAGGCTATTTCCTGAGAAAAGAGCTCACTCAAATAATTGTCCACGAAAAACACGAAAAATACGAAATTTTCGTGTTTTTTGTGTTTTTCGTGGACGCTATTTTTCTACAGCCTTCGATCATCACTTGCCATTAGGGCGATCATTATGTGTGATTTTTCAGCAGTAGCGCGGCGCCGTGCAGGGCTTTGGCTATGGTCGGATGGGCGTGAATGGTTCTGGCCAGATCTTCGCTGCTGGCGGAAAACTCCATCGCCAGCACGGCTTCGGCTATCATTTCTGAGGCTTGAGCGCCGATGATATGAACGCCGAGCAGGGCGTCGGTATCGGCATGGGCAATGATTTTGACTAGGCCTTCTGTTTGGCCGACGGCTTGGGCGCGGGCGGTCGCGTTTAACGGAAATACGCCCACTTTAATGGCTTCGCCCATCGCTCTTAGCGCTTGTTCGGTTTGGCCGACCCAGGCAATTTCAGGGTCGGTGAACACCACGCTGGGTAACAGATGGTAATTGACCGGATTATGGTGACCGGCAATTTGTTCGGCCACAAACAGGCCTTCTTCTATGCCTTTATGCGCAATCATCGGGCCGAGCACGGTCAAGTCACCGATGGCGTAAACGCCGGGCAGGTTGGTGCGGCAGTTTTCGTCGACGTGGACATAGCCGTTTTCATCAAGCAGCAAATTGGCTTCGGCGGCGGCCAGGTGTTCGGTATTAGGCGTCCGGCCCGAGGCTACAATCAGTTTGTCGACGCGCAGAGTATGGTTGCCCTCATGATCTTGATATTCTACGGTGACGCCTTTACCGCTTTTTTTGCTGGAAATAACCCGCGCGCCCAAGCGCAGTTCCAGACCTTGATCGGTGTAGATGCGGTAGGCTTCGCGGGAAATTTGCTGATCGGCAAGACTTAAAAAGGTTTCCTGCGCTTCCAGCAGAATGGTTTCGGCACCGAGTCGGCTCCAGATGCCGGCTAATTCAAGTCCGATAATGCCGGCGCCAATGATGGCGAGGCGTTTGGGGACGGCATCCAGATTGAGCGCAATAGTGGAATCAATAATAAATTCATTGTCAATCGGCGCGCAAGCTAGGTCGACCGGCGAGGAGCCGGTCGCCAGAATAATATGCTGGGCTTTAAGTCGGTAAGGTGATTCGGGTGCGAGCGGGGTAATTTCCACTTCGTGCTCATTGAGCAGAGTGGCTTCCGCTTGGATGCGCTCGATATTGTGTCTAGCGAATGCGTCGGCAATGTGCCGACTCAGGCTGTCGACAATGCGGTTTTTGCGCTGCATCATTTGCGCAACATCCACGGAAACGGCCCCGGTCTGAATGCCGTGCTGTTTTAGATCGTGGCTCAGCGCATGATAAATCTTTGCCGATTCCAATAAGGCCAGAGAGGCGACACAGCCTGCATTGAGATAAGTGCCGCCAAGGCTGCTTTGGCCTTCCTGATCGCGCCAGTTATCGATGCAGGCGGTTTTTAAGCCGAGTTCGGCGCAGCGGATCGCGCTGGAATAACCGGCAGGGCCGGCACCGATGACGATAACATCAAATGATTGTGTTGTTTTTTGAGTCATGGCTTTATATATTCAGTAAGAGGTGGGCGGGCGCTTCCAGGCATTCTTTGATGGTGACTAAAAATTGTACGGCTTCGCGGCCATCAACCAGACGATGATCGTAGGATAAGGCCAAATACATGATAGGCCGTATCACAATCTGGCCGTTTTCAACTACGGCACGTTCCTTGATGGCATGCATACCCAAAATCGCGCATTGCGGCGGGTTGAGTATCGGCGTTGACAGCATGGAGCCGAAAATGCCGCCGTTGGTAATGGTGAAAGTGCCGCCTTTCAGGTCATCGTAAGTCAAGCTGCCGGAGCGGGTTTTTGCGCCGAAATCGACGATGCTTTGTTCGATACCGGCAAAATCGAGTTGATCGGCGTCGCGCAACACCGGCACGATCAGGCCGCGTTCGGTGCTGACGGCGATGCCGATGTCGTAATAGCCGTGGTAGATGATGTCGTTATCGTCGATTGAGGCGTTGATGGCTGGGAAGCGTTTCAAGGCTTCGATAGAGGCTTTGACAAAAAACGACATGAAACCCAGTTTGACATGGTGTTTTTGCTCGAAACGTTCTTTGTACTGATTGCGCAGGTCGATGACATTTTGCATGTTGACTTCATTGAAAGTGGTCAGCATGGCGGCATTTTGCTGTGCTTGCAATAAGCGCTCGGCCACTTTGGCGCGTAGCCTGGTCATCGGTACGCGCTGTTCAGGACGCAGGTTTGACACCGGCGCGGAGGGGATTTCTTTGGGCGGTGGCGGTTGGATTTTGACGACTGAGTTTGGCTTTATCAGCTGTGCTTCTTGTAAATTTTTCTTGTGCAGATAATCCAGCACGTCGGTTTTGGTGAGTCTGCCATCTTTGCCTGAGCCGTTAATAGCGGCAGGATCGAGTGCATTTTCGCTGATTAAGCGGCGCACTGACGGACTTAGCGGTATCGCCTCGACTTCATCCGGCTCTTCACTGGCCGCTTTCGGGCTTGCGCTAACTTCTCCTGCTTCCATCAGCGCCAGTATTTCGCCGGCGATAACAATGGCGCCATCTTCTTTTAATATGTTGCCCAGAATACCGGATTCCGGCGCGGGCACTTCAAGCACGACTTTATCGGTTTCAAGGTCAACCAGATTTTCGTTTTTGATCACGCTATCGCCGGGCTGTTTATGCCAAGTGATGACAGTGGCATCGGAAACGGATTCGGGTAAGTTGGGAACTAAGACTTCAATGCTCATTGTTATTTTCCTGAAGATTTGCCGTAAAGGGCGGCGTGAACGACGGCTTTTTGTTGCTCTATATGGACACGAAAATTGCCGACAGCGGGCGCTGCCGAGGCTTCGCGGCCGGCATAAGTCATGCTGATGTTAGGGTCGAGGTTGTCGCTAAAATGATGTTTGGATTGATACCAAGCGCCTTGGTTTTGCGGCTCTTCCTGGCACCAGACAAATTCTTTCAGTTGCGGGTATCGGCTGATTTCGGCTTTAAACAACTGGTCGGGGAACGGGTAAAGTTGCTCAATGCGCGCAATGGCGACGTGTTTAAGGTCGTCGACTTGGCGCCGCGTTTCCAACAGATCGTAATAGACTTTGCCGGCGCATAGAACCAGACGAGTCACTTTTTTCGGATTGATGTCGTCTTGTTCGCCGATCACGGACAGAAACTCGCCGTCGGTCAGATCTTCCAGCGTCGATACCGCCAGCTTATGGCGCAACAGGCTTTTGGGGCTCATCACAATCAACGGCTTGCGGTAAGGCCGCAGCATTTGACGGCGCAACAAGTGGAATATTTGTGCCGGCGTAGTCGGTGTGCAGACTTGGATATTGTGTTCGGCGCACAGTTGCAGATAGCGCTCCAGCCGTGCCGAGGAATGTTCCGGCCCTTGGCCTTCAAAGCCGTGCGGCAGCAGCATCACCAGATTGCATAGTCGCCCCCATTTGGTTTCGCCGGAGCTGATAAATTGGTCGATAACCACTTGCGCGCCATTGGCGAAATCGCCAAATTGCGCCTCCCAGATAACCAACGTATTGGGCATGGTGGTGCTGTAGCCGTACTCGAAACCTAATACCCCGGCTTCGGACAGCAAGGAGTCATAAATCTGCACCTTGCCCTGGTTTTTGTCCAGATGTTTAAGCGGCCGGTAGGTTTTGTTGTTGAGCTGATTATGAAATACCGCATGGCGATGCACAAAAGTGCCGCGTCCCACATCCTGGCCGGTTAGGCGAACGTGATATTTTTCCATCAGCAGCGTGGCATAAGCCATGTTTTCGGCAAAGCCCCAGTCCAGCGGCATACCGCCCGCCGCCATTTTACGGCGGTTTTCCATGACTTTGGCGACGCGCGGATGCAGCTCGAAACCGACCGGCAGGCGCTGCATTCTGTCATTGCAAAAACGCAGGCGATCTATTGAAACCCCCGTGTTGCAGGGCGAAGTCCAGTCGCTATCGAGAAACTGATTCCATTGATTGGTAAAGGGATAAGGGCCATCGGTCAGAATCGGCCGCGATACCACTTCGCCGGCATCCAGTTTTTGTTGGTAATCCGCTTCCAGCGCGGCAGCCTGTTCCTCGGTGAGCAGTTTTTCTTGAATGAGTTTTTCCGCGTACAGTTTTCGGGTGCTCTTGAGCTTACGAATCTTTTTATACATCAACGGCTGCGTGGTCGACGGTTCGTCCGCTTCATTGTGACCCAGCCTGCGGTAGCAAATAAGGTCGATGACCACATCCTTATTAAAGGTCATGCGATAGTCCAGCGCCAATTTGGTGACAAAAATAACCGCCTCAGGATCATCGCCATTGACATGAAAAACCGGCGCCTGAATCATGCTGGCAACATCGGTGCAATACAGCGTCGAGCGCGCATCCTGCGGGTTGCTGGTGGTAAAGCCGATTTGGTTGTTGATCACAATATGCACGGTTCCGCCGGTCGAAAATGCGCGGGTTTGCGACATATTCAGCGTTTCCATGATGATGCCTTGCCCGGAAAAGGCGGCATCGCCGTGTATCAGTATCGGGATGACGGTGTTTTTGCCGTTTTTTTCTGTCCTGTCCTGGCGCGCCCTGACCGAGCCTTCAACCACCGGATTAATAATTTCCAGATGCGACGGGTTAAAAGCTAAAGTCAAATGCACCGGGCCGCCGGGTGTGCTCAGATCAGAGGAAAAGCCCATGTGATATTTGACATCGCCGGTACTGACGCCCGGTGACAGCGGTGAAGTGCCGGCAAATTCATTAAACAGGTTAGCCGGGCTTTTGCCTAAGGTATTGATTAACACATTTAAGCGGCCGCGATGCGCCATGCCGATGACAATTTCAGCAACGCCTTTACTGCCAAAGCCCTGGATTAATTCGTCCAGAATTGGAATCAGCGATTCGCCGCCTTCCAGCGAAAAACGTTTTTGGCCGACAAAGCGATTGTGCAAATGGTGTTCTATGCCTTCAGCTGCGGTCAGTAATTTAAGCAGCCAGTGTTTTTGTTCGGGTTCCAGTTTTAAGTTGGATTTGGAGCTTTCCAGTCGGTTGATAATCCAGCGCCTGATTTGAGTATCGACAATGTGCATATATTCCGAGCCGATACTGCCGCAGTAAATTTCTTGCAGATTGGCAATAATATCGCGTAAAGGCAGCCGGTCATTACCGTACAGCGCGCCGGTGTCGAACAGCGTATCCATATCCGGCTCGGACAGTCCGTAATACGAAGGGTCCATGTCGGGCGGTGGCGGCAGGTTTTGGCCCAGTGGATTATTGGCCGCAATCTGATGGCCGCGCACCCGGTAATGGTTAATCAATCGGGCAACTGCCGATTGTTTTTTCACGCTCTCTTCGGTAAAGCCCTGTAATTTGGCTAGCCTGCCTTGGGATTTAAGGCCGAGTTGGGCAAAGCGCTCGATAACCGGACTGTGTGGCGTTTCAAAATCGGCGCCGCGATGGATTTCGTTGAATTTTTGTTGCCAGCTGGGTTCGACCGAGTCGGGGTCTTCAAGGAAGCGTTCGTATAAATTTTCAATAAAGCTGGCGTTGCTGCCATAGAGAGAGGAAGAATCTTGAAAAATTTTAAGCAGCTTACTCATTATAAATGTCCAGTGTATTCGGCAAGGATGTTGTCTTGGTTGAGCTCTTGAACAATATGTTACCAAGGTTTAACGGTTTCGCTGACTAAAATATGCATTGATTGGCTTAGTTGCGGGAGTCATGGCCGGCCACATCCTTAACCGCATTGTTGCAAGGTTTTTATATTAATTTGACGGTGTTTACCCGTTAAAAATACCGGCTATTACTGGTTTAAATGAGTGGCTGTGTTTTGTAAGTAAATTCGGGGTAAAGACCTTGAGTCGATTGGTTAACGCAAGCAAGAAATAGCGTGTTTATATGTTCCATTATAATATTTTTGTTTTCTTACGAAAAATAAGCAGATCATTAGTTTCTTCATATCCTTATGCGGCTTCGGGTATTTTAGATACGTATTTACGCCTAATAAAACGGTAAATGCTTGGAGACGGCTAAAAATGATTAAATGGAACACAGATTTTTTAAAATAGGCTGTACTTTAATCAGTTTAGCCTAAAGCAACCTGCGGTTGGCATCCATGTTCTATTTTTCTTTTCGCCGAGTAGTTACATAAAATGAACGAGTATGTTTTACCTGTTTACGCAATGATGGCTACAAAATATCTACAGAGAAATGTAGAAAATTTGTTAATAAAATGGACAGGTGTGCCTGTTATTAACTAATAATATTTTATTGTATAAATATTAGTGATATACTACGGCACTGTTTTTTTATTATAAGGATTAAAAATGACTGAGTTTCATGGGCTATCTGAAGATGAGTTACAAGTTGTTATTGAAAATGCACAAAAAGCATTAAAAAACAAACAGGTTTCTAAACATAGAGAAGTTATAGCGCAAATTAAAGAGTTAGCAGCTTCTATTGGCGCTACTGTAGACATTCATGAAGGCAATAAGAAAGTTACCCGCAAAGGTGCAGAGGTTGCCATTAAATATCGTCACCCTGATGATCCTGAAAAAACCTGGAAAGGTCGCGGCATGATGCCAAAATGGATGCAGGAATTGTTAAGCTCAGGCCATGACCGTTCTGAGTTTGAAGTTTAAAATAGATTAAGCCGCATCGTGTGGGCACGAACAGCATGTGCCCACCAACCTTTCAAAAAAGTTTATTTCTCGTTTAATAGATGATTTAGGCCGAATAATATTAAACGTCATAGTTAATTTCGCGCCTTAATTGCTTAGTAAAGTTATCTGCATCATCAATAACACGATAATCACCCTTCGCTTCGTGATGCGCTTTTTCTAACTGATATTCCTTGTAATATTAAATGCTTCTGCATCTAAAACAACATATTTTGTTTTCCGCTAACATCAACTAAAACTTCATGCTCATCACTCTCTGCCGTTTTTTTAATACCTGAAACACCACCACGCTTTAAATCATTAGCAGTCATTACTGACATATCTTAGCCACCTCATCAAAAGAAACGATTGTAGCAATCAAAACAGGCTCATGAGTTGAGCTGAATACAATAAATTCCCGCATAATCCTATACAAAAGCAGGGCTTTGCTTACGCACTATTGCTCCCGGTTCATGGTTATGTTCGTTTTTAACCACCCTGTTGTCGAATTTATATCCAAAAAATCTAGTGGTTTTTTAATGTATAACCCAATCAGGGTTATACACGCCACGTTTTACCCAACGATGGAAAGTCGAATAAGACCAATCGCGAGGGGATTTGACTTTATTGTGTTTCTAAGCTGCCTGTGCTGTGGGAGGATGTCAACAACTCTCTGTTTCAAGTTGTTTTGCGGTAACAGGCCGACTATAGATATAACCCTGCAATAAATCGCATTGATGAGATTTAAGAAAGGCCAATTGATCTTCAGTTTCCACGCCTTCGGCAACGACACACAGTTTAAGTTCATGGGCCAGCGCGATGATCGCCAGCACCAGCGTCTTGCTGCCTTCGTCGTGTGGTAAATCCATGACAAAAGAACGGTCAATTTTAACGCTGTGTACCGGGAATCGCCGAAGATAGGTCAAACTGGAATATCCCGTTCCGAAATCATCAATGCTAAGCCTTACCCCCAGCTCATGCAGCTGCTGTAAAACAAAAAGCGTTTTCTCCGGGTCCTGCATAACAGCCGACTCGGTGATTTCAAGTTCCAGTGAAGAAGGACTAAGGCCGGTTTCGATCAGCACCTGTTTAATGATTTGAAATAGATCTTTTTCAAGAAATTGGCGCGGCGACAAGTTCACCGCCACCTCGGTGGTTGGGCCATCGTTGTCTTGCCACGCCTTGGCTTGCAGGCAAGCAGTGCGCAACACCCAAATTCCGATCGGGACGATTAACCCGGTTTCTTCGGCCACCGTAATAAAACGGTCGGGACTGACGAGGCCCCATTCAGGATGTTGCCAGCGTACCAGCGCTTCGACACTGACTACGAGACCGCTGACCGGATCGACCTGGGGCTGATAGTGGAGCCTGAGTTCATTATTGATTATGGCATGACGCAGACCCCGCTCGATGATCATGCGCTCATGCGAGCTTGCCGTCATTTCCGCTGTATAAAACTGAAAATTGTTTTTGCCGCGCGCCTTGGCCAGATACATGGCGGTATCGGCATGCGTCAGCAGGAGCTGGCTGTTGTCACCGTCATCAGGGTAAACACTGATCCCGATACTGGCAGTGATCACAATATCGTTGCCTTCGATGGTAAACGGTTGCATCAGCATGTCGATGGTTTTTTGCGCAAGTCTGGCAATATCGTCGATAGAATTGATGCCGCTTAGCAGCACGACAAACTCATCCCCTCCCAGTCGCGCCAGAACATCCTGAGTGCGAACCGAGGTTTTTAAACGCAGACTGACTTCCTGCAACAATATATCGCCCAGCCGGTGCCCCAGGGTATCGTTGATCAATTTGAAGCGATCCAGATCGAGCAGCATCAGGGCCAGTTTGGCTTCATAGCGTTGGGCTGAAGCCAGTGTCTGGATGAAGCTGTTATGGAATTGCGAGCGATTTAAAAGTCCGGTTAACGGATCATGGTTGGCGATGTAGACCAATTGTTGTTCGGCGAACTTACGGTCGGTAATATCCTGAAATTGGATAATGAAATACAGCGGTTGGTTGGCCATGTTGCGCACCAACGATGCGCTCAGCAGAACCCAGACCCGTTTGCCTGCGATTTTATGACTGCAATCCACCTCGATTTGGAACGTGGGCAGCTCGTCGGCCAATAATTGGTGCATATGCCAGTCAAGCACTTTGTTGTGCTTGTCGCCATTGGTGAACATGCGCAGATTGGCTTTCAATAACTCTTCCTCCGGATAACCGAGTATGTTGCAAAGTACGCTGTTAACCTGTAAAAAACCACCGTCAACGGCTACCAATGCCATGCCGATCGCGGCAAGGTCGAACGCGCTATGGAAGCGTTCTTCGCTGTTTCGAAGCGAGGTTTCCATCTGGCGGCGCTCGGTGATGTCACGAAACACCAAAACCGCGCCCAGCAAGGTCTCGTCTTCATCAAGGATAGGCGCGGCGCCGTCATCAATGGGGCGTTCTTCGCCGGATTTGGAGACCAGTAATACGGCGCAATCCATGCCGGTAACGGCGTGACTCTTTAATGCCTTCGGGATCGGGTTTTCGACAATCGTACGATCCGACTCGGCCAGGAGCGTCATCAATTCGTTGACGGGCCTGCCTTTGGCTTCTTCCTGCCGCCAGCCGGTCGCAGCTTCCGCTACCGGATTCATAAACTGGATATTACCCCCGGCATCGGTTGCAATGACCGCATCGCTGATGCAGTGCAGCGTTCGGGCAAACCATTGCTCACTGTCCTTCAGCTTTCGTTCCAGCTGGTGCTTATACAGCGCGACTTCGATAGAGGCGTGCAGTTCATCCGGGCGAAATGGCTTGATTAAATAGCCGTAAGCGCCTGTGGCTTTCGCGCGTAACAAGGTGGCGGGATCGCTGTAAGCAGTGAGAAAAATTATCGGAATATGCAACGATTCCGTTATCGCCTGAGCCGCGCTGATGCCGTCCATTTCCCCTTTAAGCACGATGTCCATAATCACCAGCTCGGGCTTATGCTGGTTTGCCAGGGAAATGGCCTGTCCGCCCGAAAAAGCGGTCGCGACCACCTCATAGCCGAAACCTTCCAATTGGCTGCGAATATCCATCGCAATAATGCCTTCGTCTTCGACGATCATAATTTTGCTGGCTAACATAGTATGTTCTTCCCGGTTAAGAGGTAATGGCAAAACGCAAGGTAAATACAGACCCATCGGCCGGGTCCAGAGTCATGCGTCCCATGAGTTGATTGGTCAATGTGGCGACCAGCTGCAGGCCCAGCGAACTGCTGTTTTTAAAATCCAGGCCGGGCGGAAAGCCGATACCGTTATCGGCGATTATCAGGATGAACTCGCCCTGATCCTGTGTGAAGCTGATGCTGATTTCGCCGTGTCGATCATCTGGAAACGCATGTTTAAGGGCGTTGGACAGCAATTCATTAATGATGAGTCCGCAAGGAATTGCGGTATCGACATCGAGAAATATGTTGTCGATTTTTATGTTTAAATTGATCTTGCCGGGCGGAGCTCCGTAGCCGAACAGCAGATGGTCGACCAGGCTGCGAATATATTCGTTGAAATCGATTCTGGTCAAATCCTTCGACTGGTAGAGTTTTTCATGTATTAAAGCCATGGCTTTGACGCGATCGGCGCTTTGCTTGAGCAGGGCCGCCGTCTCTTCGTGTTTGACATTTTTGGCCTGGAGGTTGATCAGGCTCGACACGACCTGAAGATTGTTTTTTACCCGGTGATAGACTTCCTTAAGCAGCATTTCTTTCTCGTTAAGGGCCTGTTTTAGCTTGTCACTGGCTCTCTTACGCTCGGTGATGTCGACGATGGAACTGAGGACTACTACGCCGCTCTCGTCATCAATGAGGCCGAGTCTAGCCTGTCGAAAAACTGATTTAACCTGCTATTAATTTCCCCTCTTTTTGGCTTTCATTTTTAAAAAATTCCTGGCGCTTTTTTCTTACCGTATACGGGATATTCGCCTTCTCCCAGC
>JAUYMY010000002.1 GCA_030699385.1 Methylobacter sp. | reverse complement strand
CAGGATATATTTGAATATATCGAGGTGTTTTACAACCGTGAACGACTTCACTCGGCCAATGACTATGTGTCGCCAGTGGACTACGAATTGCAGCTAAAATCTGCCTAACTTTGTGTCCGGAAAAGTGTTGACACATCAGGCTTAAAAGAACATGATGCCAGGGGCGCCGATCCGGTGCGGGTGTTCTTTACCGACACTTGGGTGCGATTAACCCCGACCTTAAAAACCATTGCCAAAGAACAGCCCGGCATACAAGGTTTGCGCTATATCACTTTTATCGCGGCCACCGATGTGATGTATGAACTTGAAAAACTGGGCGCGCCGTTCGGTTTGGATATTTCCTCGGATGGGTTGCGTAGGGTTGCGCGTGTGTTGATAGCCAAGCAACAACAAAAGTAGACGGGGTGCTTTTGCCTTTTCAGCGGCATTCAACTGATAAACGTAATCTTTTTATTGCATAATGCGCAACATGCTATGATTTTTGCGTGATAAAGTCATTCCGCCATAAAGGGCTCAAAAGGTTTTTTGACTCAGGTTCCGCTGCCGGCATCCAGCCTCAACATGCCAAACGCTTACGTATGCAACTTGTGGCCTTAGAAACGGCTACCCGTATTGATGATATGGACATCCCAGGCTTTAAATTGCATCCACTCACTGGGCCGGACAAAGACAGATGGTCAGTTTGGGTGAATGGTAATTGGCGAGTCACTTTTGAATTTCACGACGGCCATGCTTTTGTACTTGATTATCAGGATTACCACTAATGACAATGCACAATCCACCACACCCAGGCGAGTTCATTCAAGAAGTCTATCTTGAACCCTTTGAAATAAGTGGCAGACAGCTTTCTGCAAAGCTGGATGTTTCACCTTCTACACTCAATCGAATTTTAAAAGGTCATAGCGGCATCAGTTCAGAAATGGCACTTCGATTGTCAAAAGCATTGGGGCGTTCACCAGAAAGCTGGCTAGCCATGCAGGATAACTATGATCTTTGGTGCGCCCGGCAAACCGTTAATCTTGATGCTGTGGAAAGAATTGATTTCAGGACGGCATCAACAGTGTGAACAGCCCGCAGCAATAATGATTTTTTCAAACAAACTTTCCAGCCTGAATTCAGGGTTATTTAATTTTTCATTGCCAATCAATAACAAGTTGACAGTTGCCGGAAAAAACCAGATGAACTCAATAAGTCTCCAAGGTCAAAAAAAATGCCCGGTAGTTGCGGCATTGTTACTCGGCCTGTCAACTAGCGCCGTAGCTGCTAGCGATCAAGTAGCACTGACGCCGATGACCATTTACGATGACTTGACCTACCCTGCCCTCATCGAACCGCCGCGTATGCGCAACCAGATTGACCGCGAGGCGTTACAGGCCAGCGGCATGACCGACCTTAACGGCACATTAAGAAGCCAGAGCGGCTTAATGCTCAATCAGGGCAGCAGCCAGATGGTGACCGGTATGAGTATGCGCGGCGCGGGCGGTGGCGGCCAAGGCTTGTTGACTTTGGATGGTGTGCCTTTATTTGCCAATTTTGCCGGATTTTATTCATTAAACCACTATGCGCTGGATGCTTTAGATCAAGTCACTGTGACGCGGGGTTCCGGCGGCGAACGGTACGGCAGTCGTTCGCTCGGCGGCGCCATTCATTTACAAACCCGACATATCGCCGACAAAGAAGCCTTTTTTCATAGCGAAGGCGGCAGCTATGACACGCTGCGCAACACGGCCGGCGGCGGCTTGTCGACACGCGCCGGGGATTTTTCCGCCGTGGCCGGGCGTAATGATGTATTCAACGGCATCAGCCAAGCGCAAGACGGCGCTGAACGCGATGACTTTGGCATGACCCATGCGTCGGCCAACTGGCTTAAGGAATTCAACCGGGGTGGCTTGGAAGCCTCATTTTATTTTGTCCGTACCCGCGAAGACATCGACGGCCCCGGCTTAAAATTGCCCAGACGCACGATAGGCTGGATAGATGATAAACAAGGTCAATTTACCGATGAGACCTGGGTGACGCAATTGCGCGGCCAATACGATTTGGCTAAATATTGGAACAGTTCATTGCAATTTGGCTTTACTCAAGACCGGCAACAGATGCAAAGCACCGCGATCAAGCCGTTTACGCTGACCAGCCAATTATTCATGCTGGACTGGAAAAATACGCATCGCTTGCCGCTGAGCAAGGACAATCAAAATCAGGCGCTGCTGGTCTGGGGCATCAATACACAGCATCAGCAAGGACTCAATTTACCCGCCAAACAAACCGTGATTAGCCCGAATGTACGCGGCGAATTAAGCCTTGGCGCCTGGCAATGGAGTGCCGAAGGCCGTTTCGATCAAGGCGACACTTATAGCAATCATGAGGTATTTACGCTGGGTGTAAACCGCTCGTTGCCGCAAAATATGAGCGTCTGGGCCAACGGCGGCACCGGTTATCGCCAACCCGGCGTCAGTGAATTAACACACCCGGTGTTCGGCAATAATGCCTTGCAAGGCGAACACAATGCCGGCGGCGAACTCGGCTGGCGCTGGCAGCCATTGCCCGAAAGCGAAGTCAAAATCAGCGGCTATTATCAGCATTACCGGCAGATGATCACGATGCAGCTGGATTCAACAACCGGCATCAGCCGAGCCGGTAACATACCCGAAGCCGATGTTTGGGGCATTGAAATGCAGTCGCAACACCGCTGGTCGAACATCTGGCAGAGCGGCCTGAGTTACAGCTATATGAACACCGAAAATACGCTGACACACTTACATATCCCAGCCAGACCGGAACATCAAAGCGTATTCTGGAATGAAGTCCAGTTACTGCAACCTTTAACCTTGCGGGTCGAGTTTACCGTTCATAGCGGTTACTGGTTTGATGTCGCCAATACCGTCAGAGCCCAGAGCGCGCCGCGTGTCAATGCCCTGTTAAACTACCACTTAACAGCGAAGACAGACGTCTATTTACGCGGCGAAAACATAACCGATGAACGCACCCCAGAACTTCGCGACTTTAATTTTAACGGCGCGGCGGTGTATGTGGGGCTGCGCACCGGTTTTTAGCGGATAGTTATCTTCTAAGCAAGCTGACTATTGGGCCCATTGAACACTAAATCTAAACCATGAAACTCGACATATTTACCATCCTGATGGCTTATCTGATCGTCGATATAGTCTTCGCCATTGCTTTTGCCGTAACGGTTCGACGCCAGCCCAGCCTTGGCGGGCCACGCTGGTGGATTGCCTCTTGCATAGTCTTATTTTTCGGATTTCTGGGACTGGGCCTACGCGGTGTTATCCCTGATACTGTTTCTGTCATCATCGCCAATACACTGATTCTTAGCGGCGGTGTTTTGATCTGGATAGGTATCCGCCGTTTTTTTGGCCTGCGCTGGCATTGGGCCATGTTTGCCGTGTTCGTGCTGCCGGCCACCGTGTTGCTCGGCGTCTACTTAGTCATCTGGCCTTCACTTCAGGCGAGACAACTGATCATGTCGATATTTGTCATCGTGATATGCCTAGCCACAAGTGCCGACATCTGGCGCCAGCGTACTTCGACGCTAGTTTTGGAATGTAACCTGCTATTTATATTTACCGCAGCCGAAGCGCTTATCCATGCTGTTCGCATCATTGTCATCATGCTAACACCCGCCGGCGATAGTCACAGCTACCCCTTGTTGTCTTTTCAACCGGATGCCGGCATTTTTATAACGCTGTTTGTTGTGGGCACGGCTCGCCTGCTAATTATCGTCACCTTAATCAATGGCCGATTGCAAAACGAAGTCAATCAATTGGCAACCCAGGATATGCTCACACAACTGCCTAATCGGCGCTTGCTACTGCAGCGCCTGGAACACAGTATCGAGATGAGGCAGCGTAGCGAAAAAAAATTAGCCGTGTTGATGCTCGATCTGGATCGTTTTAAAGCCGTTAATGACAGCTTAGGCCATCTGGCCGGGGATGAGTTATTGAAACAAGTCGCCATGCGCATTAAATCGATTTTACGCACGGCAGATACGGTAGCGCGCTTGGGCGGTGATGAATTTATCGTCTTGCTGGAAGATATTACTCAGCCACAAGATGTCGTGCGGATAGCAGAAAGCATTGTTGCCGAGTTAAATCGGCCGTTTCAATTACTCTACAACAATGACGAACAAGGCCGAGAGGCACAAATCGGTGTCAGCATCGGCATTAGCCTGTATCCGCAACACGGCAACAACCCGGAATTGTTGCTCGAACAAGCCGATATTGCGATGTATGAAGCCAAACAGACCGGTCGCAATTGCTACACTTATTTTTCTGAAGAGCTGACCATTGCCGTTCGCAAACGTATCGATCTGGAAAACCGTCTGCGTCGGGCAATTGAGCAACAAGACTTGCGCGTGTTTTATCAGCCGCAGATTGATATTGCCAGTAACCGGATTGTCGGCGCCGAAGCGCTGGTGCGCTGGCAAAGCCCGACTGAAGGGCTGATTACGCCGCTGCATTTCATTCCTCTTGCCGAAGAAACCGGCTTGATTATCGCCATCGGTGAATGGGTACTACGCGAAACCTGCCGGCAAGGCCAGCATTGGCTGACAACCGGATTTTTGCCGCTAACCTTAGCAGTCAACGTATCGCCACAACAGTTTGGCCGTTGCGATCTTAATGCGCTGGTTGCGAAAGTGCTGGCCGAAACCGGCTTTCCCGCCGGGCAATTGGAATTGGAACTGACCGAAACCGGCTTAATGGACAGTCAAGATAAAGCCGTGGAGGTGCTGAATAACTTGCGCGCGCAAGGCATTCGTCTGGCCATTGATGACTTCGGCACCGGCTATTCGTCGCTGGCTTATCTAAAACGTTTTCCGGTTGATGTGTTGAAGATTGATAAAAGTTTTATCGACGATATTCCAGACTTGCAAGACGACATGGAAATTACCGCGACCATTATCGCAATGGGTCATACCTTGGGCTTTAAAGTCCTAGCCGAAGGCGTGGAAACTCAGCAGCAATTAGACTTTTTGCGGGATAAAGGTTGCGATACTTATCAAGGTTATTTCAGCAGCAAACCATTACCGGCTGAAGACTTTAGCGCATTATTAAAGGCGCAAGATGAAAACATCAAACACATGGCCGCTGGTTTAGCGCCTGTACTGTAGCGTTGTCTGAGAAATAAAAGCAATTGTCCACGCTTAACACGAAAGGCACGAAAATAATAATAACCTTTGTGCTCTTCGTGTCCTTCGTGGTGAATAAAAATGCTAAAAGACTTTTGAGCCACTGATTAAATGTCACAACGCATCATCTGATGCAATAATTTAACCATCTAGTTTTAGTAAGTTTAACGATTATCGGTAGCAAACAAGGCCATATCTACTTACAATAAACCATTAATTTTTATCTCTTCGCTAAACTTTTATACAGCTAAAGCATAATTTATGCGCCCTGTATCATCAATTGAACCCATCAATCAAACACGAGAACTATGGAACCACAACATCTTACTCTAGGCATCCCCGGCTTTAACTATTCCGATTTATACAATTCTGCGCGTCTGCAAGATTTATTGGCGGTGTTTGATGCATCGGTTGAGCGCCATGATGCAGCGCTGCACAATGAATTCAAGGCTTACCGCCAGAGCCAAGGTAATGGTTTGTCACCTGAGACAATTTCCGATTTGCTGGTGCGCATGGGACCTTATGTCGGCCAATTTGTCGCCACACTTTTTAATGTATCCGAGCAACACCAAGCGCAAGGCGCAAAAATCAAGGATGAAATCGACACCATTTTTACCTATAAAAATGAAGTGGTCGATAAACTGGCGTTCTTCTTTAAAGGCCAGGATGCCAACGACTGGGCCATTCCCGCTGTCCTGAACCGTTTTGATTTGCTGATTGAAGCAGGCTTTCCCGAAGCCAATCAGGATGACGATGCCGAACACCGCGTAGCACGGGTCGGCGCCGCAATCGGCCAGTTGTACAGCCATTACAAGCTGCTCGCTAAAGGCAAAGACAGTGCTTACGACAATGCCGATTTAGTGACCGAAACTTTGCGCGCCAAACTCGCCGCCCACACAGAAGCGGCGGCAGAATTCAATGACATCATCAGCCAGCAAGACCCTGCTGAATTTGTCAACGCGCTGATGGATGTGGTGCTGCGCTGGAGTTTTGTCGCCCAACAAGATAACGACGTGGTTGCCAACTGGCCGAGTTTCAAACTGCCGCAAAAACGCGATTTCGACTATTTAGTTGAACATGAACTAGTCGATCGCGGCGAATTCAAGGCGTGGATGGGCGAGCAGGAACATCGCCGCCGTCGGGACGGCTTCAAGCTGACCGACTTGCGCTATAACGAACGCCAAGTGCTGTCCGAAGTCAATCACTGCATCTACTGCCACGAGCGCGACACCGATTCCTGCTCTAAAGGTATGCGCAACAAGAAAACCGAAACGTTTAAGGTTGATCCATTAGGCGTGACCACCATCGGCTGCCCACTGGATGAAAAAATTTCGGAAATGCATCTGGTCAAACGCCAAGGCGACAATATCGGCGCACTGGCAATTATTGTCATCGACAATCCGATGTGCCCCGGCACCGGCCATCGTATCTGCAACGAGTGTATGAAAGGCTGTATCTACCAAAAAACCGATCCGGTCGATATTCCGCAAATTGAAACCAATGTGCTGACCGACGTGTTGTTCATGCCCTACGGCTTTGAAATTTACAGCTTGCTGACTCGTTGGAATCCGTTAAACGTCAAGCGTCCGTATATGCTGCCTTACAACGGCAAAAACGCGCTGGTGGTGGGCCTTGGCCCCGCCGGTTACACCATGAGCCATTATTTGCTGAATGAAGGCTTTGGCGTCGCCGGCATCGACGGCTTAAAACTGGAGCCATTGCCAGTAGCCTTGACCGGCGACCACAACACCCTGCCCGCGCCGATTGAGCATTTCCAAGACCTGTACGAAGATTTGGACAAACGTATCCTGGCCGGTTTCGGCGGCGTGGCCGAATACGGCATCACCGTGCGTTGGGACAAAAACTTCCTGAAAGTCATTTATCTGACTCTGCAACGGCGCGCCGCATTCCGCGCTTACGGCGGCGTCCGTTTTGGCGGCACCATCACCATTGAAGACGCGTGGAGCATGGGCTTCGACCATATCTGTATCGCCTCCGGTGCGGGCAAGCCGACCGTCATCGACATGAAAAACAACCTGATGCGCGGTATCCGCAAAGCATCGGATTTTTTGATGGCGCTGCAATTAACCGGTGCTGCCAAAGCGTCTTCATTGGCTAATTTGCAAGTGCGTTTGCCCGCAGGCGTGATCGGCGGCGGCTTGACCGCGATGGACACCGCCACCGAACTGATGGCGTATTATCCGGTTCAGGTCGAAAAAATCTTGCATCGCTATGAAACACTGGTTAATCAGTTTGGCGAAGCAAGTGTGCGCGGCCGCTACGACAAAGAAGAAACCCTCATCCTTGATGAATTTTTGACTCACGGCAAAGCCATCGTCGCCGAACGCCAACGCGCCGAAGCCGCAGGTGAATTGCCTGATTTCCAACCGCTGGTTCAAGCCTGGGGCGGCGTCACGCTGTTCTATCGCAAAGGCATAAACGACGCACCGGCGTACCGTCAAAACCACGAAGAAATTGTCAAAGCGCTGGAAGAAGGCATAGCCTTGGCCGAAGGCATGAGTCCACTCGGCGCAGAAGCGGATGAATACGGACATTTACACGCGGTCGAGTTTGAAAAACTGGTGTTGGAAGACGGCCGTTGGAACAACTCAGGACAAAAAATTAACGTGCCGCTACACAGCTTATACGTTGCTGCCGGTACCTCGCCGAACACCATTTATCAAAGCGAATACCCCGACACCTTTGTGATGGACAAATGGTTTTTCCAACGCTATCAACCGGAATGGAACAACGATTCGGTTGAATTGGTGGCCATGCATGACGAAGCCTTCCCCAAACTGGGCAAACCGGCGCCGCTGACCTCGTATCAAAAAGACGGAAAATTCATCAGCTTTTACGGCGACAACCATCCTGTTTACGCCGGCAACGTGGTGAAAGCCATGGCCAGCGCCAAAAACGGCTACCCGCATGTGGTTAAGTTGTTTGAACGGGAACTGGCTGGCTTAAATCCTGCGCTGCAAGCAGAACGCGATACGGCATTAAAAACCTTATTTGCCCAACTCGACGACGCATTAAAAGCCACCATCGTAGCCATTAACCGCCTGACGCCAACCATTATCGAAGTCGTGGTCAAGGCACCGATGGCGGCGGAAAAATTCCAGCCCGGACAATTTTACCGGGTACAAAACTACGAAGCCTTTGCGCCTATCGTCGAAGGCACGGTACTGGCCGCCGAAGGTTTAGCATTGACTGGCGCGGAAGTCGATAAGGAAAACGGTACGGTTTCGTTGATTGCGTTGGAAATGGGCTCGTCCTCACGGCTTTGCGCCACTTGGAAAGTCGGCGATCCACTGGTCTTAATGGGCGTGACCGGCACACCGACCGAAATTCCGGCCGGCCAAACCGTATTGTTGCTCGGCGGCGGCTTGGGTAATGCCGTGCTATTTTCCATCGGCAAAGCGTTACGGGCGGCGGGCAACAAAGTGATTTATTTTGCCGGTTACAAATTCGCGCAAGACCGCTTTAAAGTCGAGGATGTCGAAGCCGCTGCCGATATTATTATTTGGGCCGTCGATAAAGGCGAAGGCGTTAGCGCCATTGTCCCGACCCGCCCACAGGATAAAACTTTTGTCGGCAATATTTTGGAATGTATGCTGGCTTACGCAAAAGGCGAGTTAGGCGAGCAACCTATTTTGCTGAGCGATATTGACCACCTGATTGTCATCGGCTCAGACCGCATGATGGCAGCGGTAAAAAGTGCGCGCTTCGATATGTTGAAGCCTTATTTAAACAAGGCGCATCATGCCATCGGCTCCATCAACTCGCCGATGCAGTGCATGATGAAAGGCATTTGCGCCCAATGCTTATGCAAACATATCGACGCGGAAACCGGCAAAGAAGTATTTGTCTATTCTTGCTACAACCAGGATCAGGATTTGGATAAAGTCGATTTCCCGCATTTGAATGCACGGTTGCGGCAAAACACAGTACAAGAAAAATTGTCTAACCTTTGGCTGGATTATCTATTAGAGAAGCAATAAGGTTTTTTAAAAGATGGCGTACAAACCTCAGTTTGTACGCCTCTATCAATATTAATCTTACCGATGCAATCTGAAAACACTATAAGTTACTAATATTCGCCAACAACTATCAATATAAAAGAAACAATCTATTAATTTTTTACCGTATTGTGAGCATATAATGACATACGTATAATAGCCTACTTTCAATATGACTCATTTTATTTAAGCCGTCATCATCGCGATGACGCCTACTGGCGATGTTTTAACGCTTAGTTGCAGTACATGAGATCAAAACTTGATAACCGATTTTCAATAGTTTCATGTACCTCCTCGTAGTATGAAAGTTCAGAACTCTCCAAGTATCTGTACAACCTGACTCCCTTTGCTTCTTGGCACTGGGAGTTTTTTTTGCTCAAAATTAATGTATTTAATCTTGGACTCTCAGGTGAGATTTTTTTTCGAAAGCACCTGAGCAGATGAAACAAAACAGCTAGGCAAAGAAAAGGGCAAAGAGGAAAATCCACCTTTGCCCTTCACTATTAGAAACTTGGCGTTATCAGCCAAGCCTATATCGGTACACGTTTATTTTGTCAGTTTTGCGCTAAGCTGCGCCGACCATAAACCAAAGTAAGTACCCACAGCAATAGATACCGAGATCACAATCAATGGATTATCAAAAGACACACTCAACAAAACATCTTTAGTTAATTTATCGGGAGTTTGTAACAAATAGGCAAACACAGAGGAGTAACCTAATACGCTAGCCGGTATAGTCGCGAGCGCTGGAATATTGGCAGCAAGACACATTACCAACACCGAACAAACCACAGTCACTGCCGCCCAGAAAGGGAAACCCAAAATCGCTGTAGAGGGAATATTAGTCAGTTGAATAGCCGCTAACCAGGCCATAAAAACACCGAAAATACCACAAACAATGGTATTTTTTAAAGCTTCCTGGCTAGCGCCGAGAAAAAAGAAGGCAGCCCAAGCAATGGTTGCAGCCCATATAAAAAAGAGTCCGCTAAGGGGGCCAACTGCCAAAAACGTGGCAAGTCCGGCAAGAACGGCAATGCTGACTGAAAGCGCTGTAAGATTATTCATAATATGTTTCCAAAATCCACCTCACTTGTTATTTAGTTATTTTTCGCATTGAGGTGATTCTACGAAACTAACGCGTTCTGTGGAATTGGGCACTAAGACATGCTACGCCACCCAGCCAATTTGCCCGGTGGCGTAAAATGTGTCTTATCCTTCCAGAGTCGCCAAGCGCGCTGCAAGAATTTCTTCTAACGATTCTAACGCTTTGGTAAAGCCCTCAATACCTTCTGCAAGTTTTTCAGAAGCCATGCGGTTTTCCGCATGCATACGATCAAAAGTCGCCTTATCAAGAGTTATTTTTTCAATAGCAGCATCGGCTGATTTTGCTGGGTCCAGTTTACGTACCAACTCACCTTCGGTAGACTGAAGCTCAGCCAATAAAGATGGCGCAATAGTCAACAAATCGCAACCGGCCAATTCAACTATTTCACCGACATTACGGAAGCTAGCGCCCATAACTTCGGTTTTATAACCAAATTTTTTGTAATAATTGTAAACTTCAGTAACCGACAGTACGCCTGGATCTTCAGCAGGCTCATAAGAATCACGACCAGTATCTTTTTTGTACCAATCCAGAATCCGTCCAACGAAAGGTGAAATCAGAGTAATTCCATTCTCGGCGCAAGCAATTGCTTGATGCAAGCCAAATAACAAGGTCAGGTTAGTATGAATGCCTTCTTTTTCAAGCACGGCAGCCGCTTGTATGCCTTCCCAAGTCGCAGCGATTTTGATCAAAATACGTTCACGCGAAACGCCTTCCGCTTCGTACATCGCAATCAGTTCACGGCCTACGCGGATGCTGGCGTCGGTATCAAATGAAAGACGCGCATCAACTTCAGTAGAAACCCGACCTGGAATAACGTCAAGAATCTTACGTCCGAAAGAAACAGCTAGGCGTTCAAAAGCAAGGGTAGCAACCTGTGCAGCCGATGCTTCTTTACCTAAAGTTTCTCTGGCGCCTTTCAAGGTATCATCAACAATACCTTGATATTGCGGCATTTGTGCGGCCGCAGTAATCAACGAAGGATTAGTCGTTGCATCGCGTGGTTTAAATGTTTCAATAGCTTGAATATCGCCGGTATCAGCTACAACTACAGTCATTTCTCTTAATTGTTCGAGCAAAGTCTTTGCCATTAGAGGCTCCTTTTTATTTTAAAAATTTTAAAAAATCAGGATATACACTCGCTATGTCTAAATACGTTCAGATATAGCGCGTGACATCCAATATAATTGAAAAGATAGGATTATCAGTCTTGGTTAATCATCAAGAGCAATACAATGCCTACCAATGAGATAAAAGCGGCCGCTTTTAATGACTTATTTTTGCAGAGCTTCAAAGCTGTTTTGAAGACTGATTAACGATAGTACTAAGCCTTTATTTTTCTGGGACTTAGTCGATGATAGTGTTTTCAGCGCATATCAAAAACTGTTTTCCTTGGCCAACATTTTAATCAGAAAAGGCATCTAACAAGTTTAATCACAGGGTCACGCTTTTTCTGCATTTACTCTTGCAGAAGCAATTTGCTTTCTCACGTACTTAGAAACACCACTAACCGCTGGCAATACTGCCTGTTTTTCCATGTATTTGCTAACTCCGCTAACTTTAGCTTTTGGTGTTTTTTTCGCAGTCGCCGCTTCTCTTTCGACGTACTTTGCCACGCCACTAACAATCGGCTTTTGTTTTACCTGTGTAGATTGCTTTGCTATGTATTTCTCAACGCTGCTTAGAACCGGAGCATCTTTTCTGGATACAATTTGCCTTGCCACATACTTGGTAACGCCACTGACGGGTGGTTTTTCTTTCGCCAAAATGGCTTGCTCTTCCAAATACCTAGCCACTCCAGTTGCCGCCGATGCAGCAATAGCTCTTTGCTCTGCCTTTTCTATTTCGCGGGCTATTGCCAACTGCGCTGCCTTTTCTCTCTCTTGTTCTTGTTCTTTCACAAATAGCTGCTGCTGTTCTAAATACCTAGCAACAATAGCGGCTGCGGCTGCCTTTCTCTCGGCAATAGACTCATCCTCAAGATATTTGGCAACACCGGTTACCGCTGCTGTATTTCTAGTCGATATTGTCTGCTTAATTAAATACTTGGAAACACCGCTGGCAACAGGTGACTGCGCTTGTTTTTCCACGTACTTGCTAACACCGCTGACAACGGCGGGTACTTTTTTAACCACCACAACATCAGCATGTTTTGCCATATACTTAGCAACACCGCTTATTTTCGGTGCATTCTTCGCGGAAATTGCCTGTCTTGCCATATATTTAGCAACACTACTTACCGGAGTATGATCCAATCTTTCCAGATATTTAGCTACGCGGCTAATTTGTAATACGGGTTCTTGCTGACCTTCAGGGCTGCGGTCAATATCGGCTTCAACTGATATTTCTTCAATTGACTCGTCCAGTTGATCAATCGGCTCAGCCACTGCCAATTCTTCCACAGAATCTTCTAGCAGATCATCAGCAACTTCATTTGCTGCTACCAAGTCCTCCAAATTTTTCAAGTACTTCGCAACACCGCTTAACACCGGCGCAACTTCCTGCCCTTTTAAATATTTGGCAACGCCAGTAAGACCGGCAGAATCACTGGCATACACACGAGGACTTGCTTGAACTTTAGCTTCTTGTTTGAATCCAAACAGTCCGGATATTAAATTGATCAAGTGATTTTGATCCACTTATCACCCCCGGTTACGCATGTACTTTTCAACTCCAGTCCGTGCTTGTGCTGCTTTTTCTTGCTCAGATACAGCCTGTTTTTCAAGGTATTTTTCAACGCCACTCACGGGAGCTGCTGTTTTTGTAGCGGCAACATGAGTTTCCAAGTATCTGCCGACACCGGTGACTGCAGCCAAATTGTGCTTTCTCATGTACCGAGCCACACCTGAGAGCCCACTAACATGACCAGAATATACGGGGGCATCACTAACTTTAGCTTTTGGAGTGCCTCGCTTACCTAAGAAAATAAAACCTGCAACTGCAAAAACAGCCAAGCCTAATAAGTAGGTTAGCATTGATTCTTCGGGTGCGTTTTCAGCTCCACTTGCTGCTACCTCATTGTTTTCAGATGCGCTAGTTGCACGCTGAGACGCTGACGCAGATTCCGTGAGCTTGCCCGGTTTATAATCGGCATCTTTGTATAAGACTTTTGGTTCAAAATTTGCCGCTGGATAATTTGAATCCACTTCGACCGATTTTTCACTCTTGCTTACTGCTGCAGGTGCCGACTTGCTTTGGCTGCTATCAATATCTTGATAAATTACTTTTGGCTTAAAATCTGCTGCCGGATATTCTGTTTCAGCCCCTACTATGGGACTTACTATTAACAGCGTAGCAACTAAACCATTCGTCAAATTATTTATTTTCACGTGTGAATCCCCCTCTATGCGTTTTTTAGAGTAGCCATATCGGCGTTAGCGGCACTAAATTTATCAACGAGTTTAACTACTCAGCCAATAGTTTTAATCATGCCACTAACACAAATATGACCTTTAAAATTAAAGTACCGCTTCTACGTTTTTGACAACGTTTTCAACAGTAAAGCCGAAGTGCGTCATCAATACGCCGCCAGGTGCAGATTCGCCAAAAGTATCAATACCGACAACCGCGCCTTCCAAGCCAACATACTTACGCCAAAAGTCGGTAATACCGGCTTCAATCGCAACACGTTTGATACCAGGTGTTAATACGCTGTCCTTATAAGCTTGATCTTGACGGTCGAATACATTAGTTGATGGCATTGAAACAACGCGTGCTTGAATGCCTTTTTCCGCTAAAGCCGCTTGTGACTTTAGCGCCAAATCAACTTCCGAACCAGTTGCAATGAGAATAACTTGAGCATTGCCCGTTGATTCAGAAATAACGTAAGCACCTTTACGGATAGCTGCAATTTGAGCATCAGTGCGCGCAATGAACGGCAAGCCTTGACGGCTTAACACCAAGCTAGTAGGACCAGTTGTACGCTCAACCGCCATCACCCAAGAAACAGCTGTTTCTGTGGTATCGGCAGGACGCCAAACATCCATATTCGGGATGTAGCGCATAGCTGAAGTATTCTCAACCGGCTGATGCGTTGGACCGTCTTCGCCTTGACCGATAGAGTCATGCGTCAACACAGCAATAGTTCGAATTTTCATCAATGCAGACATACGCAAAGCGCTTTTTGCATAATCAGAGAACATGTGGAATGTTCCGCCGAAAGGCAATAAGCCACCATGTAACGCCATACCATTCATGATAGTGTACATACCAAACTCACGTACACCATAAGAAATGTAATTTCCAGGCTCTTTACCGCTAACATGTTTGAAGCTGCTGCAACTGGTTAAGTTAGAACCGGTTAAATCGGCAGACCCGCCTAAAAACTCAGGCAATGTAGGGGCTAATCCGCCAATCACTTTTTGTGAAGATTGACGTGTCGCCAGATTTTCTGCTTTTGCGTTGGTTTCAGCGATTAATGCGTCAGCTGCAGCCTTCCAGTTAGCCGGCAATTCACCCGCCATACGGCGTTTGAATTCTGCGGCTTCTGCTGGATATTCTGCTGCATAAGCTGCAAATTTAGCATCCCATGCCGATTCAGCTTTTGCGCCTTTTGCTTTAGCGTCCCAACCTGCGTAAACATTTTCTGGGATAATAAAGGCTTCGTGATCCCAACCTAAAGCTGCTTTAGTCAAATTAATTTCAGCATCACCTAAAGCGGCACCATGACATTCATGCGTACCTGCTTTATTTGGCGATCCAAAACCAATCGTGGTTTTACAGCAAATTAAAGTGGGCGCACTGGTCATGTCTTTAGCTAGACTAATGGCTTTGTTAATCTCATCAGCATTGTGTCCATCTACTGATAAAACGTGCCAGCCATAAGCTTCAAAACGTTTTACCGTATCATCGGTGTACCAGCCTTCAATATGCCCATCGATAGAGATACCATTGTCGTCCCAAAAAGCAATTAACTTGCCTAAGCCCCAAGTACCGGCTAAGGCGCATGCTTCGTGAGAAATGCCTTCCATCAAGCAGCCGTCACCCATGAATACGTAAGTATGATGATCAACAATTTTATGATTTGGACGGTTAAATTGGTCTGCAAGCAGTTTTTCAGCCATTGCAAAACCAACACCGTTGGCAATACCCTGACCTAATGGGCCAGTTGTTGTTTCAATGCCAGGCGCATAACCGTATTCAGGATGGCCTGCACATTTTGAATGTAATTGACGGAATGAGGCTAATTCGCTCATAGGCAAATCATAGCCGCTCAAATGCAATAGTGAATAAATCAGCATTGAGCCGTGGCCGTTAGAAAGAACAAAGCGGTCACGATCTGACCATTTCGGATTTGACGGATTGTGGTTCAGGTGATCATTCCACAACACCTCGGCAATGTCCGCCATGCCCATAGGTGCGCCTGGATGCCCAGAGTTTGCTTTCTGCACGGCATCCATGCTCAAAGCGCGTATGGCGTTCGCTAATTCTCGACGCGAAGTCATATTGTTCTCCTTATTATTATATAGATTACTAAAGGGTGACTTTTCAGCCTGATCGACTCGTCACGAAATGTTCTTTCGGCGTTTTGTCCTGGAAGGATTAGAACGAGTGGGCATAGCCACTCGTTCCGGTGCCGCTATTCTAGGTTGGCGTGTCTTTCTCGCATTATTTCTTCAGGAATGCCTTTCTCATGAATAATATGAGAAATAGTTGCTTCCAAAAATAACAAGGTAGAGAGTTCAAATACGGTTCCCATAGGCATACCTAGAACCTTACCATATTGTTCAGCGCTACCGATTTGAAATACTGCATCCGCTAAGTCGCCAATGGTTGAGCTACTTTTTGCAGAGATCAAAACGATGTTAGCACCTATTTTTTTTGCACTTTTAGTGAATGCTATTAATTGCTCAGTTTCTCCGGAACCGGAAATAATGACCAATAAGTCACCGCTTTTAATACTCGGCGTCACAATTTCACCTACGACGCTGACATCGTAGCCACCGTGAACCAGCCGCATTGCAAAAAAATTACCAACTAACTTGGAACGCCCGGCGCCAGCGATAAATATACGTTTAGCGTTATCAAGCAGTTGGGTCAACTTTACATCGTACGAATCATCTGTAGCTTCAAGAACACCTGAAATCTTTTCTATGATAAGTTGCTGATGCATGATTATACCGCGTCAACCAATTCGCGAATTTCACGTGCTGCGTCAGCAGGTGAAGCCGCACCGTAAATGGCAGCGCCAACGACGATAATGTTTGCACCGGCTCTGACTACGTCTTGTACGGTTGATGCGTTAATGCCGCCCGCTACTGAAATTCTGACTGGCAAGCCTAATGATGCAATGTCAGTTAAGTCAGCAAACGGTGTATGACCGGCTGCTTGAGCGTCAAGACCTGTGTGGATACCCATGATGTGAGCGCCCGCTTCAGCAGTTGCTCTAGCGCAAGCCACTTTGTTTTCAACGTTGATTAAATCGATTTGAGCTTCTGCACCGTGTGCGTTAGCTGCTTTGATAACACCGATACAAGTTGCCAGGCCAGATACACCCAGAACTGTACAAATATCAGCGCCTGCTGCGTAAAAAGGAGTCGCTTCGTACTCACCTGCGTCCATTGTTTTAAGATCGACTAACAGCAATTTATCTGGGAAACGAGCTCTTAGTTCTCTAACCAGGTTAACGCCATTGTGTTTAATGCATGGAGTTCCGATTTCAAAAATGTCGACATGCGGCGCTACTAAAGTAGCCAGTGCGACTGTTTGGTCGAAATCCAATGAATCTAATGCCATTTGTATTAATGGTTTTGCCATGATGCGTGCTCCGATGGGTTATAGTAATAATTATAATTTTGGTTACTTACTCTTTATGCGAACGCAACTTTAAAGTAGAAAGGGGACTGATGTCAATGCCCAATGTTCCGCGCCAGCACTTGAATAGCAACTGATTGCTCTGTTTTTCACCCAAAAACAAATAAATCAACAACCTGATAATCTTTTGCTTATACACTTAGCCTCATCTTAATTTACGTATCGGAAACTAAACAGCGCAAAAATGCCAACAGAATGTTCGTCTCACCGTCGATGTAAATTATAATCAGGCCTTTAAACCTTAGAGAGAATCAAGCTGATGGAACCTTTTAATAATATACGCGCACTGATCATCGATATGGATGGCGTCTTATGGCATGGCAACCAACCGATGCTTGGATTAACTGATTTTTTTGCGACCTTACGTCAGCTGCAGCTCCCTTTTATCCTAGCAACTAATAACGCCAGACTGACGCAGCAACAATATGTCAGCAAATTAGCGCAAATGGGCGTAGAAGTCAGCCTGGATGAAATCCTGACCTCCAGCATGGCAACCGCACTGTACTTAACTGAGCACTACGATCCTTCAACCACACGCGTTTATGTCATCGGCGAAGAAGGCGCCAAACAACCGCTGCTTGACTGCGGCTTTACGCTGACTGAACTGTACGAATTAAATGACGATCCTATGAATCCAAATAAAGGCGCCGATGTTGTCGTCTGCGGCATGGATCAACACCTATCTTGGGATAAATTAGCCACCGCGACGCTGAATATTCGCGCCGGCGCTAAGTTTGTTGGCACCAATGCCGACACTACGCTACCGACCGAACGCGGCCTCACTCACGGCAACGGCGCCATCCTAGCGGCTTTACAGGCTGCCACCGAGGTCAAACCGATCATTATCGGTAAACCTGAACCCATTATCTACCAACAAGCATTGGCCTTATTGAAGATTGATCCGGCTTACACCATCGCTATCGGCGACCGGCTTGAAACCGACATTTTGGGCGCTGTCCGTACCGGCATTCGCAGCCTGATGGTGCTAACCGGCGTGTCTAGCGAAGAAGATTTTGCAAGCACTGACTATCGACCTACCTGGGTCATGCCCGATATTAGCGCGATAACCGAAGCCCTAAAAGAACTAAACTAGGTATTGCCGTCATTTGATTCACCACCTACCGGAGTTGCCGCAATGAAAAAACTCATTAACAACATTGATACTTTACTAGACGAAAGCCTGAACGGTTTTACCAAAGCTCACGCCGACATTATTCAATTCAATACCCAACCGCATTTTATCCAGCGCATAAAACCGACTGCAGCCGGTAAAGTTGCACTCATTTCCGGCGGCGGCTCAGGACACGAACCATTACACAGCGGCTTTGTCGGCGCCGGCATGTTAGACGCCGCCTGCCCCGGACAAGTATTCACCTCACCGACTCCAGACCAAATGCTGGCAGCGGCGCAAGCGGTAGAAAACGGCGGCGGCGTTTTATTCATCGTCAAAAATTATGCCGGCGATGTGATGAATTTTGAAATCGCGGCCGAAATGCTCGATTGCCCCTGCGAAAGCCTACTGGTTAGCGATGACGTGTCTTTCCCCAAAAGCCACAGCACCGGACGACGCGGCGTTGCCGGCACACTGATTGTTGAAAAAATCGTCGGCGCGGCAGCAGAAAATGGCGCCGATTTAGCCAGCTGTAAAGCCTTAGGCGAACGGGTCAACCAAGTCACCGCCTCCATGGGCGTGGCCTTAAGCAGCTGCACAGTGCCGGCTTTGGGCAAACCCACCTTCGACATTGGTGATAATGAAATCGAAATGGGCGTGGGCATTCATGGCGAACGTGGGCGTGAGCGCATTGCCATGAGCAGCGCCAGCGAAATTGTCGATTATCTGGCTAGTGCTATCGATGAAGATTTGAAACCGCAAAAAGGCCAAACTGCGTTATTGCATATCAACGGCTTTGGCGCCACGCCGTTAATGGAACTGCATTTGATTTACGGACTCGCCGCGCAATTTTGGGAGCAGCGCGGCATTATTATCAGCCGCTCGCTGGTCGGCAATTACACCACCTCGCTGGATATGGCCGGCTGTTCAATCACGCTGAGCCTGCTTGATGACGAACTGCTGCGCTTATGGGACGCGCCCGTGCATACCGCCGCGTTACGCTGGGGTTGTTAGCTGTTTTGCCAGCACATCGACCAACGCGCAAATCATTAACTGGCTGGTTTTAGCGCCGGCGTCGATATGACCACGGCTGCGCTCTTCCAAAAAAGACGCGCGGCCTTTGGTGGCAATCATATCCTTAGTCGATTCCATGCCTACTATTGCAGTTCGAGCGGCATTATCCAAAACCTCCGGCAAGGCAACTCCATCGCTTGCCGCCTGCCGCAAATAAGCCGCGACCGGAATCAACACATCGAGCATGGTTTTCTCGCCGGCATCGGCTTTGCCACGCTGCTTTACCGCCTCTACGCCGCTGCTAAATATCTCGGCAAAAGCCGCCAAATCCAAGGCCTTATCCCGCCCCGCCTTGCTCATCGCCACAAATAAAGTGCCGTATAAAGAACCCGAGGCGCCGCCCACCGCCGTCATCACAGTCATGCCGATTTTCTGCCATGCGGCCACCCAATCCAGCCCGGCCAATTCCTCGCTTTGAGCCATCAATGCTTTCAAGCCGCGTTGTACATTAGTCACATGATCGCCATCGCCAATCGCCTGATCCAACGCCGTCACTTCGTCGGCATTAGTTTCAATCACGGCGTTAATGGCCCGAATCAAACCGGGTAATAATGCGGGAGTCAATTGCATGAGCTTGTCCTCTTTAAAAATAATGAGATTAAATTTTCAACACCGGCACCGCCGCCAGCAACTTTTTCGTATAAGCCTGCTCAGGCCGGGTCAGCACCTGCGCCACAGAACCCTGCTCTATGATTTTACCTTGATACATCACCGCAACCTCATCGGCGATTTCCGCAACTACGGCCAGATCATGGGTGATAAACAAATAACTCACACCTTTTTCCTGCTGCAAGGTTTTCAATAATTGAATAATCTGCGCCTGCACCGACACATCCAGCGCACTGGTCGGCTCGTCGCACACAATCAATTTAGGCTCAACCGCTAACGCACGGGCAATGCAAATACGCTGACGCTGGCCGCCGGAAAACTCATGCGGATAGCGTAGCGCCGAATCTTCCGGCAAATCAACCTGCCGCAATAATTGCCGGACTTTTTCCTTCCGCTGATCCAAACTAATGGCAGAATGCAACGCGCTAATGCCTTCAGCAATAATATCGCCAACCAGCATCCGTGGATTCATCGACGAAAAAGGATCCTGAAATACAATCTGAATATGGGCGCGCTGCTGTCTTAATGGCTCGCCAGTCAATTGGCTCAAATCAGTGCCATTAATTTTGACCTGGCCGCCGCTGGCCGGTATTAAATTCAACAAACTCTTGCCCAGCGTGGTCTTGCCGCAGCCCGATTCGCCCACTAAAGCCAGTGTTTTGCCCTGTTGCAGCTCAAAACTCACGCCATCGACGGCACGGACATAATCGACAATGCGCTTAAAAATACCTTGGCGTATCGGGTAATAACAAGAAAAATTGCGGACACAAAGCAACAGCGGCTTTTCTTCTACAGCGTGCGCCAGGCAACTGTCCATAGACGGCAGCGCATTCAATAACTTACGCGTATAAGGATGCTGGGGATTGCTAAAAAAATCCGCCGTGTTTCCGGTTTCGACAATTTTACCCTGCTGCATCACCGCAACGCGGTCGGCCATCGTCGACACCAGCGCCAAATCATGGCTAATCAGCCATAAAGCCATGCCGGTTTGCTGCTGAATGGTTTTTAGCAACGCCAATATTTGCGCCTGTATGGTCACATCCAGCGACGTGGTCGGCTCATCGGCAATCAATAAATCAGGCTTACCCGCCAGCGCTATCGCAATCATCACCCGCTGCCGCTGACCGCCGGACAACTGATGCGGATAATCGTTAATACGCTGTTGCGGCTCAGGAATTTCAACCTGCTGCAACAATTCCAACACCCGCTGTTTGATGGCTTGTTTGGGCAAAGAAAAATGAATGGCTATCACTTCTTCAATCTGACTGCCTATCGTCATCACCGGATTCAGCGACGACATGGGGTCCTGAAAAATCAAACCGATACGATTGCCGCGAATCTTGCACAACTCCGCTTCCGAACGTTTTAACAAGTTATCGCCATTGAGATTAATCGCGCCGGCACTCAGCCGCGCATTATTAGGCAACAAACGCAACACCGACAGCGCCGTGATGGATTTTCCCGAGCCCGATTCGCCCACCAGCGCAAAAGTTTCGCCCGGATAAATCACAAAACTAATAGCATCAACTACCGTCTGCCGATGATTAAAACTCACGCTCAGCTGCTCGACCGCTAATAAAGGCTTATTCATTGCCGGACCGCCTTGGATCAAATGCTGCCTGCACCACATCGGCAAATAAATTCGCCGCCAGCACCAACGCGAACATAAACACAAAAGCCGCCGACAGCGACCACCACACAATGGGCTCGCGCGCCATTTCCAAACGCGCGCCATTAATCATATTGCCCCAGCTGTAAGTGGTCGGATCGACACCGATATTAATATAAGACAACACCGCCTCAGCCAACACCAGCGAACTAAAATCCAGCACCACCGAAATCAGCACAATATGCATCACATTCGGCAAAATATGGCGTAACAAAATCACGCCTTGTTTAACGCCCAACGCGTGCGCCGCCTGAACATACTCCATTTCCCTGAGTTTAAGCGTTTCCGCGCGCAGCAAGCGGCATAAGCCCGTCCAGCTGGTCACGCCCAGAATCAAACACAAAAACAACAGCCGCATATCGGCGCGCACCAGCACACTGGTAAAGGCTTCCTCATGATTCGCCATGTACACCTGCACCATTAAAATAGACGCTGCAATCAGCAACACGCCAGGAATAGAATTCAGCGTGGTGTAAAGATATTGAATAACATCATCGACCCAACCGCGAAAAAATCCCGCCAAAATACCGAAAATAATCGCCATCGGCAGCATAATCAGCGTCGTCAAGGTGCCGATCACCAAGCCGGTACGTATGCTTTTTACCGCCTGATAAAACACATCTTCGCCGACTTTATCGGTGCCCAGCACATGATAATAAACAGACAAATGAATCAACGCATAACTGACCGAGACCAACACAAACGCCGCAGCCCAAACCGCCTTTGCCGTTGAACCGCGCATAAAGCGCTTATGTTGCTCCGCCAACATCCCCCATGACAACAACATACAAAAAGCCACCAAGCCCGCGCCTTGCATAAAGCCGTACAAGCCTTTTTGCACAATATCGGCGCTACGCTGCGTTTCAGGATCATCCAAATGCCTGCCGCCAAACACCAATCGCGGATAATCCCATTGCCGACTGCCATCGGCCAAAGTCATCATTTCCTTACTGTAAAGCGTGGTCGCAAAAGGCGCAGAATAGGTTTTTTCGCCCCGCTCCCGCAGCGGCGTCGCCCAGTAATCCAATAAACTGATGATTTCATTTTTTTGCTCATCACCCGCTTTAAAATGCAGCGAATCCAGCAAACCAATCAGCACAAAAACCAGCAACACCACCAGCGACACCATGCCAATCCTGCTGCTGCCAATCTGTTGCAGTGGGCGTTTTATATGCGCCTGACCGCGCATATAAAACGCCAAAACCACAATAATCGCCATCAGGATAAAGATCAGCGCGTCAGTCCATAAAATAATCATTACAATAACGTTGCCTTAGTTAAATCAGATAATGGATGAATTATAAATCACGGCGCCTCTAATGTGGCGATGTTGTGGCGATGTTCCGGCCAAGTTTTGCACGCTACCTTTAAATGGCCGGCATTCAAGTGGTATAGATGTTCAAATGAATTCAGCAAAAGTAACTACTCAGCAAAAATAGAAATAGAACTCGGCAATTGCTCCTGCATCGTCTAAAGCGCCTACTTTTGTCATCATCTTGCAAGCCATCGATATTGAGAAGGCCAAAAAAGTGTTTAATCGTTTGAGCGCTACGATTGCCCAACATGATTTTCCACGAGTAGGCACGGTAATAGTCAGTATTGCTATTGTGGAAATCGCCCATCAAAGCGGCTCAACAGAAATTATTAGCCAAGCCGATCAAGCGCTTTATTACGCCAAAGAACATGGCCGCAACAATGTCTGTTGTTACGAAAATTTATTGCAGGATTCGTTAATCAAGCCATTCGGGCTGCAGGTCGGCGCTGACGAAGCGGAGTTTTTTTAACGCCCGATTAGCTGACATAGAACCGCCTCAAGCGGGACACTATTTGCAACCCTGTGTAAAAACAATAGCCATCAAGTTTTCCGCTTAACATCCAAAATATTAGGCAATTGGCTGATTTTATTTAGCACCTGGCTCAACTGATCGGTATTTTCCACCTGAATGGTCAAATTGAGTTGCGCAGAAAAATCCGGGTGCGTATCCAGCGCCGCGCTGGCAATATGAATCTTAGCCTGGGCCAAAATCTGGCTGACATCATTGAGCAAATTTTGCGTGTTAAACGCATGAATCACGATAGGCACCGCATAGCTGGCTTTTTTATCGCCCCAACTCACCGAAATCAGCTGATTTTGCTTTTCCGGGCTCAGCTGCAGGATATTTTCGCAGTCTTTCCGGTGAATGGTGATGCCTTTTTTATGGGAAATATAGCCAATAATGTCGTTGCCCTGCATCGGTGAACAGCATTGAGCCATAGACGTCAACACGTTATGCACGCCATCGACGGTAATAACCGATTTAGCCAGCGGCTTTTCGCGCTTAACAGGAACAGGCGGCGTGTCCAGTTCGGGAATCTTAAAAAATGCCGCCAGCTGACGACTGCTAATATCGCTACGGCCAATGGCTTCGAGCAAATGATCGGCATCCGGCTGATGATAATGCTTGGCCAATTCGGCCAAATCCACCATCTTCACGCCCATGCGCTGCGTCTCTTTATCCAGAATGGCTTTTCCCGCCGCCATATTTTGCGCTTGCTGTTGATTCTTAAACCAACTTTTAACCTTACTGATCGCTGCCGAAGTTTTTAAATAGCCCAGATTGAGGTCAATCCAATTATGGTTCGGACCGCCGTCTTTTGCCGTTAAAATGGTCACTTGTTCGCCGGATTTTAACGGGTAAGTCAACGGCACAATACGGCCGTTGATTTTTGCGCCACGGCAGCGGTGACCGACTTCAGTATGAATCGCGTAGGCAAAATCCAGCGGTGTCGAGCCTTTAACCAGATCAATTAATTTGCCCGCCGGCGTCAACACATAAACCCGGTCATTAAACAATTCACTGCGAAAATTTTCCGCCAGCACTTCGTCGCTATCCTCCTTGCGGCCGGTTTCATCGAGCAATTTACGCAATGAGGCAATATTTTTCTCAATTGCGGTGTCATGCTTGCCGCCTTCCTTATATGACCAATGCGCGGCCACCCCTAGCTCGGCAAAATCGTGCATTTGCTGGGTGCGGATTTGTACCTCAATGCGGTTGCCGTCGGCGTCGATAATGACCGTATGCAAAGACTGATAGCCGTTTTCTTTCGGATTGGCAATGTAATCGTCAAATTCTTTAGGCACTGTTTGCCAGAGACTATGCACCATACCCAGCGTCGCATAACAGGCGGTCAAATTGTCGACAATCACCCGCACCGCCAGCAGATCATACAGCTCGTCAATGTCCAGTTGCTTGCGGCGCATTTTTTTCCAGATGCTGTAAATATGTTTGGGGCGGCCGTAAATGTCGGCAACAATACTCTCCTCGGCCAATTTTTCTTGCAGCAGGGCAATAAAATTATTGATACAGTTTTCCCGCTGTACCCGGTTATCGGTCAGCGACTTGGCGATATACAAATAGGCTTGCGGGTCCAGATAACGGAACGCCATGTCCTCCAGTTCCCATTTCAACTGATGTATGCCCATGCGATTGGCAATCGGCGCATAAATATCCAGCGTTTCCTGGGCGATAAAACGCCGCAGCTCGTAGGATTCGCGCGGCAACACCTTCAGCCGTTGCACCCGATAAGCCAGCTTTATCAACACCGCACGCACATCCCGCGTCATCGACAACAGCATCCGGCGCAAGGTTTCGGTTTGATTGGGTTGATCGGTCATTTCCAGCGAATAAACTGTCAGTTTATTCAACCAGTTCACATCATCGACCAGCGTCGTCACTGTGTCGCCGAACTGCGCTTTAATGTCCGGTTTTGGCGTAACCTGGGCCAGCCGAGGATCGCTTAATATCGCCGCCAGAATGGTATCCAGGTCAATATTTAGGTTTAACAAAACGGCAGCAACTTCAACGCCTTTGGGGCGATAGTAATGGGGATCTTCAGGAATTTGCGCGACAATCGCCAACGCCCGATTGATCTGCGCGGTATCGGGAACGGAAAATCCGCTAAAAAGTTGTTTATTCGGCTCAGTGTTTTTTTGCATCAAACGTAGATGATAATTCGAAAAATCAGCGTTTATGATAGGTCAATGGCGGCCGCTGTCACAAGCAAATCATTACCGAGCAAAAAAACAGCCGACATAAAATTACTGTAAAATGCCCGGCCATAAATCTAATTTAGTCCACCGATTATTTTCTAAAGAGTTCAATACAAAAATGAGTGAAGAATACGAATACGATGATGAGGCAGAAGAATATTACGCAATCCGGCCCAATAAAACCCAGATAAAAAAAGACATGGCTGCGCTTTTTGTCCTGAGCGAAGAGCTATCCGAACTCTCATCAAGCCAACTGGCAACGCTTGAACTTCCCGAGGTCATCAATAAAGCTGTGGTCGAAGTGTCCGGTATGCCGCATAAGAGCGCCAGAAAACGCTTATTGAAGTTTATTGCCGGAAAACTGAATAAAATAGACCTAGAGGCGATTTTAGAAAAACTGGCCCGCATCAAAAACCAAAGCGCCCACGCCGTCCGCGAGCATCATATTGTCGAGCGCTGGCGCGACCGGCTGATTAGCGAGGGCAATGACGCCTTAGCGGACTTACTCGATGAACAACCCCAGGCCGACCGGCAGCTATTACGGCAACTCATCCGCAACGCCCAAAAAGAAGCCGAAGCCGGCAAACCGCCCAAATCCTCGCGCCTGCTGTATCGCCGGCTGAAAGAATTATTTCAGCTTGACGACGAGCAGGATGAAAGTGAATATGAAGACGAACCTAGCGATCATTAAGCGAAAAACATAAGCAAGTGATGTTTCTCTTATGCGAATCAACTGCCTATAATGATGATTTATTTAGCTATTTTAGCGGGAGTTTTTAAAATGTCAGTCACTTCTTCAATACGGATTAATCGAGATCTTTATGAGCAAGCCAAGCTGGATGCCGAGTTAGAACATCGCACTATCGCTGGTCAAATTGAGTTTTGGGCGCGGGTGGGCCGAGCGGCACTTGATAACCCTGATTTACCGGTTAGCTTTGTGGCAGAGTCGTTAGCGTCTCTGGCCGAGCCGCATGAACATTTACAACCCTTTGTGCCCCGTAGCCGTCATACATGAAAATCCCATCACCATGACAATATACAATCAACCTTGGACACAACCTTGAACCTAAAACGCCTTATTCTAGTTGACGGCTCCTCCTTTTTATTCCGCGCTTACCATGCGGTGCCGCCGCTGACGAATGCCAATGGCGAACCGACTAATGCCATTTACGGCGTCAGCAATATGTTGCGTAAATTAATTGCCGACTATCACAGCGATTACATCACGGTGGTGTTCGATGCGCCGGGCAAGACGTTTCGCAATGACCTTTACGACCAGTACAAGGCGCACCGGCCGCCGATGCCGGATGATTTGCGCGTGCAAATTGAGCCTTTGCATAAGCTGATCCGCGCTATGGGTTTGCCGTTGATTATAGAATCAGGCGTGGAAGCCGACGATGTGTTGGGCGCGCTGGCGCAACATGCCGAGCAGCAAGGTTATCAGGTGATTATTTCCACCGGCGACAAAGATATGGCGCAGCTGGTCACTGAGCATATTATTCTGGAAAATACGATGTCCAATACGCGCCTGGACATTCAGGGAGTAATCGACAAGTTCGGCGTCAAGCCGGAGCAGATTATCGATTATCTGGCGCTGATCGGCGACACGGTTGACAACATTCCCGGCGTGCCCAAAGTCGGCCCGAAAACAGCGGCAAAATGGCTGGCGCAGTATCAAACATTGGATAATTTAATCACTCATGCTGACGACATAGGCGGCAAAATCGGCGCTTACTTGCGCGCCAGTTTGGCGCAATTGCCGCTATCGAAACAACTGACGACGATAAAATGCGATTTGAATTTGCCTTACGGCATCGAAGACTTGAAACAGCAGCCGATGGACAAAGCGGAGCTGAAGAATTTATTGGCTGAGCTGGGTTTTTCGTCATGGTTAAAATCGCTGGATACGCTCTCTACCTCGCCAAAATCCGCCTCCGTTGCAGCTGCACAAAGCGAAGACAAACCCGCCGAAATGGCGCCAAGTATTGCGCCACCTCCTGCACCCGTGCAGTCGTCGTATGAATCCATCCTAAGCGAAGCGCAGTTTAACGATTGGCTGACTCAACTGGAACAAGCCGAGTTGTTTGCTTTCGACACCGAAACCACCAGCCTGGATTACAGTAAGGCGCAAATCGTCGGCGTGTCGTTTGCGGTCACGCCGGGTAAAGCCGCCTATGTGCCGTTAGCGCATGATTATCCGGGCGCGCCGGCACAGTTGGATCGTGCAGAAGTCTTGGAAAAATTGCGGCCTTTATTGGAAAACCCTAACAAGGCTAAACTGGGGCAAAACCTGAAATACGACAGCCACGTGTTGGCCAATCACGGCATCACCCTGCGCGGTATTGCCCATGACACCATGCTCGAGTCTTATGTGTTGAACAGTACCGCGACCAAACACAATATGGATGATTTGGCCAAAGTCTATCTCGGTGTTGAGACCATTCATTATGAAGACGTGGCCGGTAAAGGCGCCAAGCAAATCGGTTTTCAGGAGGTGCCGGTTGAGCAGGCAGCGCCTTACGCAGCGGAAGATGCCGATATTACTTTGCGCTTGCATCAGGTGTTGTCGGCAAAATTGGCGCAGCAGCCGAAACTGCTGGCCTTATATACTGACTTGGAAATCCCGCTGATTAGCGTACTGGCGCGCATTGAAAGCAATGGCGTGTTAATCGACACCGCGATGCTGGCGCAACAAAGTCTGGAACTGTCCAGCCAGATTATTTCGCTGGAACAACGTGCGCACGATTTGGCCGGGCAGACGTTTAACCTGGGTTCGCCGAAACAGATTCAGGATATTCTCTACGATCAACAAAAACTACCGGTGTTAAAGAAAACGCCAAAAGGCCAGCCGTCAACCGAAGAATCGGTGTTGCAGGAGTTGGCGCTGGATTATCCGTTGCCCAAACTGATTTTGGAGCACCGCAGTTTAAGCAAACTGAAATCGACCTACACCGACAAACTACCGCAACAGGTTGACAGGCACACCGGCCGTGCCCATACCTCGTACCATCAGGCAGTGGCGGCAACCGGCAGGCTGTCGTCTTCCGATCCCAATCTGCAAAACATCCCGATACGCAGCGAAGAAGGCCGCAAAATCCGCCAAGCCTTTATCGCGCCCGAAGGCAAAAAAATAGTCGCTGCTGATTATTCGCAAATTGAGTTGCGCATCATGGCGCATTTGTCGGCAGATGAAGGCTTGTTAAAAGCCTTCAGCGAAGGCCAAGACGTACACCGGGCGACAGCGGCAGAAGTGTTTGGCGTCGCGCCGGAACAGGTCACTAACGATTTGCGCCGTTCCGCCAAGGCCATTAATTTCGGCCTGATTTACGGCATGTCAGCCTTTGGTCTGGCGCAACAACTGGGCTTGTCGCGCAGTCAGGCGCAGGCTTATATCGACTTGTATTTTGCCCGTTATCCGGGCGTTAAAAACTATATGGATAACATCAGGGAACAGGCCCGCGCACAAGGTTATGTGGAAACGCTGTTCGGCAGACGGCTGTATCTGCCGGAAATCAACGCCCGCAACGCGGCGCGCCGCCAATATGCCGAACGTACCGCGATTAACGCGCCGATGCAGGGCACAGCCGCCGATATTATTAAACGCGCGATGCTTGCCGCCGACCAGTGGTTGTATCGGGCGACTGCCAAGGATGGCGGAAGTCTCGCAATCGGTTCGGAACCGATACGACAAAACCCGAATGCCAAAATGATCATGCAGGTACATGACGAGCTAGTGTTTGAAATTGCAGGCGATCAGCTCGACAGCTGTATTGCGACAATCAGAAACCTGATGTGTGCCGCCGCCGAATTGGATGTGCCGCTGATTGTCGACATCGGTATCGGCAATAATTGGGATGAAGCGCACTAAACTGCAGGTTGCGCAAAGCCTTAAGCCCACCTACACTAACAGTCGATTTTATTGCTACCGAAGATTTAAATGTCTAACTCAACAAACGAAAAACTGATTGTTCTGGTTGAAAAAATGCCGGCTTTTCCGAAAAGCGTGCAACAAGTGGTGCAATTAACCTCGGACATTAACGCCTCAGCCAAAGACATTGTCCGCGTGATTGAGTGCGATCCGGTGATGACGGTTAAAATCCTGAAAGCAATCAATTCATCTTTTTATGGCCTGCCGCAAAAAATCACCTCGGTGCAACGTGCAGTGGTGCATATCGGCTTGAATACCATCAAGAATCTGGCCTTGGGCGTCGCCGCTATGGGCATGTTAAAGCCCAGTAATAAGGCCAATTTCAGTACCGCCGATTTTTTGTTGCATTCGTTGACCACGGCGGCCATCAGCAAATTGCTGGCAGAACGCATCCGGTTATCGTCAACAGAATGCGGCGATTGCTTTGTTGCCGGCTTGTTGCATGATTTTGGCAAGGTGGTGTTTGCTGAATTCATGCCCGATGAATTTAAACTCGCGCTGGAAAAAAGCGCAGAACAGCAATTGCCACTGCATCAAACTGAGCTTGAATTTATCGGTTTGAGTCATGCCCAAGCCGGCAAAATGCTGGCGGAAAAATGGGAATTGTCGGAATTATTAATCGATGCGATTGCCCATCACCATCATCCAGAACACGGCGAAAATAGTTTGAGAGATTGCGTTTTTGCCGCCAATCAAATCAGTAAATTGCGGCAGTTTGGTAATGGCGGCAACCCGCTGATAGAAGATTTCCCGGACACGCTTGTCGCTCGTTTTGGCTTAAATCTTGCGGATTTAAGCACTGAGTTGGGCTCTTTAGAAACTGTTAAAACAGAAGCCCAATCTTTTATTAACATGTAGAACAGGGATCGCATGAAATTCAAATTCTGGGGCGTTAGAGGCTCGATACCGACGCCGGGCGCTAATACCGTCAAATACGGCGGCAATACCACCTGCATAGAAATCAGAACGAATGACAATGATTTGATCATTCTCGATGCCGGCACCGGCATACACGCGCTTGCCCAGCATTTACTTAGAGAACTGCCGGTGAATGCGCATATTTTCATCACTCATACGCATTGGGATCACATACAGGGCCTGCCTTTTTTTATCCCCATTTTTATTCCGGGCAACCAGATTACCATTTATGGCGGCATGGACCCGGTCACCAATGAAACCATTAATCGTGCGCTATCGGTGCAGTTGCAATACAGTTTTTTTCCGATACGCGAAGCACAGCTCAATGCACGGATTGACTACAACACCATTAAGCCCGGATTGCCCATTCAAGTGGGCAGCGCCACCGTGACGCCGATTGTGTTGAGCCATCCGGTGTTGAATTTCGGTTATCGCATTGATTGCGACGGACAATCGATTTTTTTCACCGGCGATTACGAGCCGCAGCTCAATATCTATGCCCCGGAAGATGAGGAATATGCGGAATTCCAGTCTTTTGTCGATGCCAAATGGGATGAAGTGGTGCTGGCCATGCACGGTGTCGATGCCTTGATTGTCGATTCATCCTACACCAATGAAGAATATGCCTCTAAACAAGGCTGGGGGCATGGCACGTATGATTCAGGGATAAAACTGGCGATGGCGGCGCAAGCCAAAAAACTGTTTTTCACCCACCACGAACCGACCCGCACCGATGCCGGCCTTGATGCCATTTATCAAAACGTATTGCAAAACAATCCCAATACCGGCTGCGAATTACTGCTCGCGCAGGAAGGCATTGATATTATTCTTTAAGCAGAGGTTAGCTGTGCTCAATCTGGATAACCCAAGGGATTTTGTTTTTGCCAGTTCCAGGCATCCCGGCACATGGCATCAATATCATGCACCGCCTTCCAGTTTAATTCCCGTTCCGCCTTAGACGGGTCAGCATAAACCTCGGCAACATCGCCTGCCCGCCGGGGCGCAATGCAATAAGGCACCGCGCAGCCGGAAGCCCGCTCAAACGCCCCCACCATTTCCAGCACGCTACAGCCGCGCCCGGTACCCAAGTTAAACACATGGACGCCGGTTTGATGCTGCAACCAAGCCAAGGCGCGCACATGACCCTCGGCCAAATCCATCACATGAATATAATCGCGCACACCCGTGCCATCGACCGTGGCGTAATCATCGCCAAACACAGTCAATTGCTCGCGCCGCCCGACCGCAACCTGACTCACATAAGGCATTAGATTATTGGGGATGCCGCTAGGATCTTCGCCTATAGTGCCGCTGATGTGAGCGCCTACCGGATTGAAATAACGCAGCAGCGCAATGCGCCATGATTTATCCGAACGCACCAAATCAGTATAAATCTGCTCCACCATCAACTTGGAACCACCATAAGGATTAGTCGCTCCAATAGGGAAATCTTCGCGTATCGGCAGACGGGCAGGATCGCCGTACACCGTCGCCGACGAGCTAAACACCAGCATCTGTATGCCGAATTCCGCCATCACTTCGGCCAGAATCACGCTACCGGAAACATTATTATCGTAATAACTCAGCGGTTTTGCTACCGACTCGCCCACCGCCTTCAAGCCGGCAAAATGAATCACCCCGTCAATGGCGTGATGGCTAAAAATCTGCCGCAGCACCTCGCGGTCGCGCACATCGCCCTGTATCAGCGGCACTGTCTTGCCTGTGATCGCCGCGACCCTAAGTAAAGACTCGGCTTTACTGTTACAAAAATTATCCAGCACCAATACCTCATAACCCGCCTGCAGCAAGGCTACGCAAGTATGACTACCAATATATCCGGCTCCGCCAGTGACTAAAATCATTGTTTTCTCCAGTAATTAGCTATTAATGTAAACGCCGCTTCGCTCAGCCAATAATAACGCAATTGCCTGGATTAATTCGCCGTCTGCTCAAATTATTTTGTTACCAAGACTATCACCTTATACTGTTTACAGTAGGCATCTCTGGCCAATCGATTGAGAATAACAGCCATTGTCGGCATTAATTCCTTTTAAAATGTGCAATCTTGATGATATTATTTGCAGCCTTAAGAATCAAAGCCTAGCCAATTAAACCAACACAAGTAACGCCCCCGCTTATTATTTGCCAGAAAACGCACTAGACTGTTGAAATGCAAGTAATATTATACGCCAGATAATTATTGACATTAAGATTCTGCGTCATCACCTTGAATTTAACCATTTGTTTGCTAAAGTTACCCATGCTGAATACATCATCCGCAGTGCGAATTATTTTTTTATCCATGCTTTTTATTATGTTATCAGGCTGCCAGCAGGGCAGTAGCTTCGCCGGCTTATTCTCAGAAGATGTCAAGCTGTCTGATCGCGCAACCCAGCGCTGGCATTATCTAATAGCGGGTCAATGGGATGGTGCCTATGGCTTTGAGCCGCCTGCTTACCGTGCAGCGTACAGCGCAGAGCAGTTTCGTAGCCGCTACGGCTCATCTGTTACTTGGCGATCTGCAAAAGTTAACCGTGTCGTTATCCAGCCAGATGGAACGACCGCTGATATTTATGTCGACCTTGATTATAAATTTGCCATGCCGGGAGAAGGCCTTGTCGATAGACAGCAACAGCTGGTCGAACGCTGGGTTAAGCAAGAAGGAGAGTGGTGGCATATCAGGAAAAAATAATGTTTTTTGGAGCTTGTAGCGGGATTCCTTGTGTCCCTATGGATTGGTTTATTGCTTTCTCTTGGAATTTTGATATAGTATATGCGTCAGTATGCAATACTCTCGAATATAGAAAGTAAAGTTTTAACAATTTTGTCATTCATTAAAATGTAACGAAGGGGTAATTATGAAAAATTTTAAAAAATCTCACTTAGCAGCAGCCTTAGCTTTAGGTCTTGCGGCGGGTGGTGTTCAAGCGGCTAACGTAACGGCTGAAGGTATTGGTGAGTTAGTATATATCCCTTACTATTCAACTATAGGCAATCAAGAAACTAATTTCAGATTGGTTAACACCAGCGACAAGACTGTCACGCTTAAAGTGATGTTTCGCGAAGGTAAATCTTCATTAGAAGTGCGTGACTTTAACGTTACCATGAGCCCTTATGATGTATGGTCTGGTTCCATTCAAGCAAGTGGCGCAACGGGCGCAAAAATCACTACATCTGATACCACTTGTACTTCACCTGATAAGAACCAATGGGTAAGAAATAACAATGGCTCTTATTCAGTCGACTTCGTTGACCGTGGCGGCATAGCAAGCAAACCAAACGAAGGTTATGTTGTTGTTCGTGTTTTAGGTGTCAGCGACATCTCTACCAACACTGTAAACTCAGTACCTTATCTGGCTAAACACGTCAATGGTGCACCACGTGACTGTGGAGCTATCGATTGGGGCTATGCTAATGCGTTTGATTCAATTCAAGGTCAATTTAGAGAACCAATGAATGTATTGGCCGCATCTGCAAGTTTGGTTGATGCTGCGAATGGCTTGGCAACCTCTATCCCTGTTACTGTACTGGCCAATGTAAACAACCCATTAGGCACTGACGGTCTTGGCAATTACGGCAACAACATTATCAATGTGCCTAATCAAGAATCTTTAGAAACTACAGCTGATGACTTTGCTGTCGTTTTCGAAGGCGATACCGCTATCGCTTCCAGCGATTCATTTGCTACTGGCTCAGGCCATGAAGATATCACTGCAGCGTTGATGCAAGATACTGTAATCAACAGCTTCGATGTGACCAACAGCAGCTGGGTTATTACGTTCCCGACCAAGCGCGCTCACGGCACGGGTGCTGTAGCTCCTTTTTCTGCTCCATACCCAGTATCTGGCTTAGTAGAAATCTCTCCATCTTATGTTGATGACGAAGAAATTGCATTTTCTGCTGGAACTCAATTCTCTCCAGCCCAATCAATTCCTACCATTAACCTACCTAACGAAGTTAACGTTTTAACATTTAACGGCAATAACTTACTAGGCTCTGGCTTGACAACTAACTTGTCTATAGATAATAGAGTGTCTAAAGGCTGGTTAGAACTTGATTTCACCAACTCAAACCCATTATCAGGCGCTACTGTCACTCTTGACGGCCTGCCAGCTATTGGCTTTAACTATACCGAAGGTAGTGAGTCTAGCATTTCTACTGCACATAGCTATACAAAATCAGTTAGATAAGAAGCATGGTATGATTTAATTCGTTTTTTAGAATTAGCTCAACAAAAAAAGCCGGAGTTATCTCCGGCTTTTTTTTGCCTATGCCCTCACATAAATTTTCTATATATTGTAAGATTACCTGATATATTAGTATGACCATTTAATTTAAAAAGGTATTGACATGAAAGCGCTCGAACAACACCCCCCCTCCCCCTATTCTCTCATCAAGCACTGCCTTTTAGGCGCCAGCTTGATTATTGCAACAATGCCTGTTGCATACAGCAGCCCACTTAATATTTACTTAGGGGAAATGAGTGAAAACCCCGGATTAAATCATACAGCTTGGTCATGCGACAAAACAGGCGAACAAGGCAACTCTTGGCAAATAGAGGACTGCAGATCACAAGAAAATGATGATTCAATTATATTATCAAACAATCAGTTAACTATAAGAAAAGGTCTTTTTTTTACTGATGACGGCGCTGTAATTCCTCGAAAGGAAGACTCGCTTATTTTGTCAATTGAAGGCGGGGCGCTCAACTTATCCTGTGCAATTTCAGCCGAATTTTTGGATGCTGCCAAAGAAATTACCGGTATCGCACTTAAAAGTTGCACGGATGATTCCGCGCCAACTCCGACTCCGACTCCGACTCCGACTCCGACTGCTAATGATGAAAGTCCAACCGCTAGCGCTTCTTGCGCCGGGGCTCAGGATCAAACAGGACAAAACCCGCTTAAGCCTTGTGCAGATTTGACTATTGCCAACGAACACCAATCCAAACAATCTGAATACCCTGGCTGCGTTGGCAATACAACGGGATTTAAGCCTACTGAATGTCGCGGGAGGACATCAATTGTGGGTCAGCACACCTATGCACAGCGCTTTTATTTTACAGGCTGGACCACAGAACAAGGTTATTGCGCAGGAACGGAAAATACTCGAGCACTTATTTATGCCACAACCAATGACGCTATGAACGTAGCCTCAGCGGATTTTGCAGACTTCGGTACACTAGATATGGCGATTTCAACATCAGCAGGCGACCTCAACCCAGCTGACAGCGACTGCAAATGGACAGGCACTTCAAACATCACTGTCTCCGTGCCTATAGCCCAAGCTGGGGCGACAGTCAGAGGCCGCGCCTGTAAATTAACACCTGGGACGATGTATTATATTAACGTTAAACCATCAGGTAATAAAACCGCTCAATGCGGCCTCAGCTCACCTCTAAGCTGTCAGTTTTCGCTATATACTAATGCCGTACCAACTCCACAAGCACAGCTCTGCCGCTAAGCTATTTAGCTTCTCTCCAGCATCACGCAACAAAAAATCCTTTCTTATCCATAAAGCGCCCTTTCAGATTCAGGGCGCTTAACTTTGCTAGCCCCCTATGTTTACAAAAAAATATTTATTCTTCACATTGCCTTTAATATTGGCAGCATCAACAGCTTACGCTGACGATGTTTTAATTAAGCACCCTGACTTTACAATTAGCCAACAAGACTTGATAACTGAATTGAATAGCTTGCCTGAAAAAACGGCAGCCTCTGTAAAAAATAGCCCAGATAAACTCAGGGACTATGTTGATGGCTTTTATCGCGAAAAAGCCTTTGAAGCGCAAGCTAAAAAACAAGGCTTAGATAACACGCCGCAGTTTAAACAACATTTGACTACGCTGTACCGAAAGGCCTTGGCACAAGCGCTGATCGACAATAAAAAAAGCAGCATTACTGTCCCAGACATGAGTGCGCTTGCGTTGACTGAATATCAAGGCCATCCTGAAAAATATCAAGATGACGAAATGATTGAGGCGCGACACATTTTACTCAAGGCAACGGGTGCAGACCTTAAACAAAAGCACGAAGAACTGGCACAATTGATTAAAAAGATTGAACAAGGCGAGTCATTTGAAGCGCTAGCTAAACAACATTCAGATGATAAAGGCAGTGCAGCTAAAGGCGGCAATCTGGGTGCATTTAAACGCGGACAGATGGTGGCGACTTTTGAAGCCGCTGCCTTTAAGTTGCGTAAACCAAATCAACTCAGCGATATAGTAGAAACGCCCTACGGCGTTCATGTGATACAACTGGTGAACTACAAGCCTGCCCAGTTAAAACCTTTTGATACGGTAAAGCCGGCTATTATCAGCGAACTTGAAAATGAATATATCAAGCGTGAGTTAGATGCCTGGAGGGCGGAATTGATTGCACCGGCAAAATCTGAAGTAAACCAGGAAGCGCTGGATCGGTTTATTAATGCAGGTAAAAAACCATAAAGTCATTTCTAGCGTTAGCCAAAAAATAGGCCGACAACGCAGATCTTCCATGTTTTTAAAACCTGGAAGATCTAATCTGCATCGCCCTAAACAAGCGGAATGTCTGTAACTATTCCGGCCGCTTGAGACTAAATAACTGATCGAGCGCTGCATGGACATCATCAATACCGGTTTTTTTCAAGGCTGAAAACAGCTGTACCGTTAACGGAAAATTAGCCTCTTTTAACTCATTTTGTACCTGCAACAAGGTATTTTTAGCCGCCCCGTAATTCAACTTGTCCGCCTTGGTCAGCAATATATGCAGCGGCAAACCGGTATGTTCGCACCACTCAACCATCTGCCAGTCGAATTCGGTCAAGGGATGGCGCACATCCATCACCAAAATAATCGCGCACAACGATTTGCGCCCGGTCAAATAGGTTTCCATCAGTTCATGCCACTTTTTCTTCACGGCTAACGGCACTTTAGCGTAGCCGTAACCGGGCAAATCGACAAAGCGCCGCTGTTCATTAATTTCAAAAAAATTAAGCATTTGCGTCCTGCCCGGCGTCTTGCTGATCCGCGCCAGCCCGTTTTGCCGGGTCAAGGTGTTGATCGCGCTGGATTTGCCCGCATTCGAGCGCCCGGCAAAAGCCACTTCCAAGCCCTGATCCGGCGGCGTATCACGCAGATGCGGCGAGCTGTTAATAAATTTTGCCTGGGTGTAAACTGGATTCATGGTTGTCTCGCTTAGCATTACTATTTAGAGTAAAATTCGATTGTGCGCAGCAGCCTAACAACGATGAAGACTGCCATAAATTTAACTATTCCGAAGGGGAATTTGATGAAGAAAAAATTACAGATACTTTCAATTTCTCTGGCGTTGACCAGCGCTACCAGTATTTTACATGCAGAAGGCAATATTGACGCAGGAAAACAAAAAGCCGAGTCCTGCGCCAGTTGTCACGGCGAGAACGGTAACAGCATGGTATCGACATTTCCTAAGCTTGCTCAGCAGCATCCTTCCTATCTGAAACAGCAATTACACGCCTTTAAAGATGGACAGCGCAACGATCCTATGATGTCAGCGATGGCAATACCGCTATCCGATGAGGATATAGCGGATATTTCCGCCTACTATGCAACCCAAAAAATTTCCGAGAACACCCTGCCTGCACTGGAAACTGACGATGAAGCGGCGAAACCGGGTACAAACGGCAAAGATGCAGTACAGGCACTTATCGCCCAAGGCGGCGATCTGTATCGTAATGGCGACTTGACCCGTGAAGTTTCTGCGTGTATCGCCTGCCACGGGCCTTTTGGTGAAGGCAACAAACCGGCTTCATTCCCGGCCTTAAAATCGCAACATGCCGATTATTTAATAAAAACACTCACTGATTTCAAAACCGGCGCCCGCAGCAATAACCCCGACAACATGATGCACATGATTGCCAAAAAGATGACCGACAAAGAAATACAAGCGGTTTCTTATCGCATTTCGATGATGAAATAAGCGACATAGTCGCACAGAATCTAACAAAAACCTAACGAGGACTATCCCAATGTTGTTGAAAAGAATTACCCAAGCCGGCATCCTGATTGCCTTGTTTTTTTGCGCCACGGCGTTAAAAGCTGAAACTGTCGGTTATGAAACCTTGTCGCCGGCACAACCTACCAGCAACCCAGAAAAAATCGAAGTCATTGAATTCTTTTGGTACGGCTGTCCGCATTGCTACAGCCTTGAACCTTTAATGGGCGAATGGCTAAAAACTCTGCCGAAAAATGTTGAATTTATCCGTCAACCTGCGGTATTCAGCGAGCTCTGGGGCAAACATGCCAAGGCTTATTTTACCGCTGAGGCGCTGGGCGTAGTCGATAAAGTCCATGCAGACCTTTTCGATGCGATCCAAAACAAAAAACAAAAGCTGGAAACGGAAGATCAATTAGCCGAGTTCTTTGTTGCTCACGGGGTCAAAAAAACCGATTTCCATGACACCTACAATTCTTTTTTAATCGACGCAAAAATGCGCCAAGCCGCTACTACAGCTGGCCGCTACGGTATCACCGGGGTTCCTGCTGTTATTATTAACGGCAAATATAAAACCAACGGCCCCTTAGCCGGTTCTCATGAAAAAATGATAGAAGTCATCAATCAACTGATTCAACAGGAAAGCAAAGCCAAGTAATTTTTGCTTTTATCGTTTCAAGTATCAGCTCACGCTGCGAGCGTTTACCCGTTTGCAGCGTTATCACTACGCGAATGCGCTATATCTCATTAAGCATTAACAAGGTTAATCATGAGTTTTTTTAATAAAACAGTCATTCCGGATCAATGGAAAGAAAAATATTTAGATTTACTTGATGAACAGGAGCAATCAGGGAAGTCTTACAAAGAAAAGGAAGACCTGCTGTGCAAAACGATAATTCGCCTGACCATTGCAACCACAGGGCTTGACGCTCATTTAGATCCGCATCTGCTAAGCATTCGTGATCAATTAAAAAACGGTATCAATAGCCAAGCGCTTAAAGATGAGCTCGAAAGATTTACCACTTCGGTCGCTCAAATCAAACATACGCCACCTCAAAATAGAGTAGCAGACCCCAGCTTGCTATTTGATTTTTTACTTCGACACTACACCAGCCCAAAGCAACAACTCTCGCTCAACCAGCTCAAGAAAAAAGCCGATACCGTAAAGTTTGAAACCACGAGCCAACTATTTACCGCTATCTATGAAGCCATTGATTCCGACGCTGACTTATCCAGCACAGGCGGTATTGCCAGCCATATAAATATAGAAACGGTCAGCAAACAGCTATTAGCATTATTGGAAGGCATCGAAATCCCCAGTCTCTTCGACAAGCAGGCGCAAGTGGCAAAGCAATTACTGGCGGCGCCTGGCCAAACAACAATAGATTTTGAGCCCATTCTGGACAAGTCGTTTAAGCTGCTGCTTAAAATAAAACAACATAATCAAACAGAACAGCAAGATATAGACAAATTCCTGTCTCATATTACCGAACAATTAGCGGCGCTTGATATTAGCGTAATGGGTGCGAGCTCGGCTGTACAAGAATCGGCGGAAAACAGAAGCAAACTGGATCAATCTGTTTCCGAACAAATGGAAAAACTACAACTGAGTTCGACTAACGCCACCAAACTCGAACCATTAAAAGAAATTATCACCAGTCGCTTGGCCAATATTGCTAAAGAAATCCAACAACACGGTCAAAAAGAAGCCGTTCAGCGCAAAAAAAACCAACAACAACTCGATGACTTGGTTAATAAAATAAAAGACATGGAGTCGGAATCCTGCGAACTTAAATCGAAGCTGAAAATTGCCAACAATCAGGCCTTACGCGATCCCCTTACCGGCCTGCCCAACCGCAACGCTTACAACGAACGCATGGAAACCGAACTGGCACGCTGGAAACGCTACCATTCTCCGTTAAGCATTATCGTCTGGGATATTGATCATTTTAAAAACATTAATGACAACTATGGACATAAAGCTGGCGATAAAGTGTTGCTGCTCATCGCCAAACAGCTCTCCGACCATTCCCGCGCAACCGATTTTATTTCCCGCTTTGGCGGCGAGGAATTTACTATGCTACTGCCGAACACCGACAAAAAATCGGCATTAGTCCTAGCCAATCAACTGAGACAAACGATTGAAAAAACAGGCTTTAATGCCAGCGGCACCTCTGTTGCGATTACTATTTCCTGCGGCGTTACTGAGTTTATAGCGAATGATACCGAGGAAACGGCATTTGAACGCGCCGATCAGGCGCTTTATCAGGCGAAAGAGCAGGGGCGGAATCAGTGTTGTGTGCTGTGATATATACAGCGTTTTCAAATTCAGTTAATTACTAAAGCATACAAAACAATAACAAGGACGACATAGGTTAGTAACTCATTTAAATTAAAAACGCTGTAATTGGGCTGAATACTAGCAATCTGCTGGATAGAAGAGTTTAAAAACAACTTCAAATTGAATGCGTGCATTATCAATAATATAACTTAAATCATCCACAGAAATATCGTTGTAAAAAGTGTTTGGTGGCGTGTTAGCTATATCAGTTTTACACAGGTAATTAGCGGTTCTTACAATTAATACGGTATCTGCAAAAATACCTGCATAATTAGAATGGTTGTGTTGTTTAATAGTTTCAATGATAATCTCAGGCAGCCTCCATAACTGAATTAACTCTGCCCCTGTTTGATAGTGATCAAAACCCAATATATTATTTTCGACTTGAGTTTCGCCAACATCGCTCGACTCAACTAAAAGACCGATGTGACGGGCGAGAACAGGAATTCTGCGATAGAAAACCAACTGACCAATGTCGTGCAGCAAGCCGCAAATAAACATTGACTCAAGGCTATCCTTATTGCCTCGATATAGACAAAGCTCCTTGCTAATCAGCGCACAGAGTAAACTTCTGGCCCAGAATTCCTGCATAGAAAGAAGCCCTCCCGGCAATGACGAAAATTTGTCAATAATAACCGTAGCCAATACCAAATTTTGTAATTCGGTTACGCCGATAATGGTTATGGCGTGCTTAATTGATACGATTTTCCCAGAAAAGCCAAAAAAAGCGCTGTTAACTATTTTTAGTAGTCGGATGGATAATGCAGGATCTTGCTCAATAATATAGCCAATATCCGCAATTGATTTATCAGGGTTTGCAATGATTTTTTGCAATTCAAAATAAATATTAGGCGGCGAAGTCAGTTCTAAGTCGCCAAGGAGCAGGTCTGAAATTTTTAAAGATGAGCTGGCGGTTAACATAAAAGGTTAAATATTATTGTCTATAATTTAGTGATTGTACTCACATAATGATTTATTACCCTAAATTTTAGTAAGTAATCAGAAGAATTCAAGAAAATTTTATTAAAGCAGCGATAAAATTTTACCCCTATCGGTATTCTTGTGGCTCTATCCAGATTCAGTAATTCTCAATTTGAAGGCAATATTTAATTATTACTTACTGAGATAAAAAAAATACAAAATTCTCTTGCGCCACCCTATGCACTTGATATTTATAATTATATTTTTCAAATTAATAATTATTAGTCCAGATTACGCTGAAAAATATTTTAATATCAGGTAACGTGGGTAATGCGATAGCACCATGCGGCAATCCGCCACATTTTCAATAGCCGCTTAATTTAATAAGATGCAGGTACTCCTATTTAGGTTATGAATTTCATCCTCCTTCTTAATACAGCCGCACAGACTGCATTTTTTATCCGAAGCTGTAACCCCCTCACACCAAAAAGAGCAAGCTCCTTACGTGCTGTTCAAGCTCAGGTAAGTGCTCATCATCAGTTTCCCTCTTTAAAAAAGAGGGGTTAGGGCAATACTGCTACCGTTAAATGAATAACACTTAACTTATCAATTAGTTAGATGTATTTTTTATGCAAAAACACAGAAAAATGTAACAATAGTGACACTTAGAATCAATAAGATAAGTGGCTATCCACTTAAACCAGGGAACCGGAGCATCTGTTCACTGAGCTACGCTGAAGCAAACAAGGTGCGTAGCTTCGGTGCAGTTCAGTCAGCGGCTATCTTGCCCCGGCTTAAGTGGGTAGCCAACTTTTTCAAAGGAGGAAGCTTGATTCCAGTTCGTTTTAAACAGAGGGATGTGAACAGTTACAAACGCAGGCAAACCGCAGCAGAACTAGTATTTCAAGTTAACCAACTTAATCTCTTAAAGCATCAGAGAACAGTTTTTTTTTGCGAGTTAGCTAAAAACTTCATTACTGCTAAACTTACTGACCAGCAGTAATGATTTTATACGATTTTTTATTACGCCTTATAATTCAGCATGGAGGTTTTGTGTGTTAATTAATTTACGGAAACAAGACGTTATTATTATTGCAGAGACAGATGAGTCGTCGGCAGAAAAAATAACCAACGAATTACAGGGTAATGGATTTTGTAATTTTAAGTTTGCCGCCAATGGCGCTGACATTTATAACATTGTCAGGGAATATTACGAAACCCCGGAAATGATCGGACTGATTATTATCAGTAATGATTTGCCTAATTGTCAGTTGAAAGATTTATACTCTTCTTTTTCTCATGCTGACGATGGTCTATTTATTCCATTGATTGTTCTAAAAAAAGAACGGACTCCAGTTTGTACTGAGTGGCAACTTGATAGCCAAGATCTTATTTTCTATTTACAGGAATGCTACAGTTCAGTTGAGCTACAAATAGCGGCCAGCTTTTTTATTTGTTTAAAAAACGAAAAATATTTGCGCCACAAGCAACAAAAAAGATTATTAGCAGAATTATCGGAACGAAAACTGGCAGATGCGAAGTTGAAGTATCTGGTGAGGCATGATGAACTGACTGGCCTGCTTAACAGAAACAGTTTAGAACAGCATATTCAGCTGACATTGAACAGAAATAACAATAGAAAATTTTTTCAGGACAGCGTGTTATTGTTCATTGACCTTGATCGATTCAGTTTAGTTAATGAACTGGAAAGTTTTGATGTTGGAGACCGACTGCTGATAGAAATTATTGGCTTGATAAGAATCGCGCTAAATAATATTGGGCTATTTGCCCGGATTGACTCAGATAAATTTGGTCTATATCTGGAGAACTGCTCGGTTTCTCAAGCAGAAATATGGTCAGAAAAAATAAGGATATCTTTGGATAACTTCCGCTTCATAATCGGAACAATGGCTTACAGCATAACAGCATCTATCGGTCTAAGTTCGCTAAATTCTGCAAAATCACCGCTGCATCCTCGTGAACTCATCGCACAAGCACATCAGGCTTGTTGCATGGCCAAGACAAACGGACGAAATATGGTCTGGACGTATAATACTGAAGACACAGTGATTAGAGAAAGGCACCGTGATATTTATTGGGTTCCCATCATCAGAGATGCCTTATTAAATAAACGTTTCTTTCTGGTATTTCAACCCGTTGTAAATCTCATTGATGGTGATGTCTCCCATTATGAAGTCTTAATCCGATTAAGGGGGGTCGACGGGTTAGTGATTGGCCCGAGTGAGTTTATTCCAGCCGCTGAAAGAATGGGGTTAATTCATAGTATTGATTTATGGGTAGTTGAAAGTGCCATTGATTATCTTGCTGCATTGCCCGTTGAATGGTCGCATATTTCCTTCGCAATTAATCTGTCCAGTGTTGCTTTTCAAGATAATTATTTATTACCGACGATTAAACAAAAACTTGAAATGACCGGTATCAGAGCTGAACGTATTACCTTTGAAATTACCGAGACAGCGGCAGTCGATAATTTTAAACAGACCCGATCCATGATTCATCAAATTCGAGCATTAGGCTGCCACTTTGCTTTGGATGATTTTGGCGCCGGTTTTTGTTCTTTTAACTATTTAAAAAAATTTCCTGTCGATTATGTAAAAATCGATGGTCAGTTTATTCAGAATTTAGTGAATGATGAAACAGACCAGCTATTGGTGCGCTCAATGCACCAAATTGCAACTAATTTAGGTAAAAAAACCATAGCTGAGTTTGTTGAATGCCGAAAAACGATTAACCTTTTAAGGAAAATCGGTGTCAATTATGGGCAGGGATATATTTTCGGAAAACCCAGTGAGCAGTTTCTAAATAAAAATATTTTTCAACATATTGATATCGAGTAAAAGAATCAATATTTTCAGCCTCATTTAGATTTTAAATCAACCGACTCAACCCAAAATATCAGGCTAAAGATAATGACAAAAAAAAGAGGAGGCGCTGAAAATATTATTTAATTGCCAACTTCTATAACCAGTACGTCAATACCGTTTTCTCTTAAGCGGGATCGAATAGTGCTAACGCTGGCCATTTGGGTATAAGGCCCCATTTTGACGCGATTCCATACGACATTGCCGACCTTGGCCTTCTCAACTTTCGATTCTATCCCCATTAACGCCAACTTGGCCCTTAAGCTGTCGGCATCTTTAAATTCTCTGAACGATCCGGCCTGCAAAATATAACTGGCGGCTTTCGCCTGCCCTACCCGCTCTTCTCTAGTGCGCGTGTTAATTTCGTGGTCAGGAACAATGACCTCTTTTTCAGGCAGAATGGTATAAAAATCAAATTGCGGTAACACCGGCTCCAAATCAGGTTTTTTCTCCGGTTTGGGCGCTTCGGTTTGGGCGGTATTCGGCGTCGCTGCCGGTGCTTGCTCAGGTAGCTTTTGTTTCGATCCGAGACTACTTAGATAAACCAGAAAAACTACAAACGCAATAATCAATGCCGTAATCAACATCCATCGCCATAAACTGAGGCTTTTTTGCGCGCCTGAGTTTTGCCGGTACGATGCCGCCGTCTGCTTGTTCTGCGTTCTATGCTTGTAGTCTCTGGCCATATTACATTGCTTCGGGTGCGTTGATATTGAGCAGACCTAAACCGTTTGCCAATACCTGCTTTACCGCGCAAATCAGATTGAGTCTGGCATTGCGCATGTTGACATCGTCGACCAGGAATTGATGCGCGTTGTAATAGGTATGGAACTCGTTGGCCAGTTCGCGCAGATATTGCACCAATTGATGCGGCTCGTATTGCAAGGCCGCGCGTTCCAACATTTCCGGATAGCGCGCCAGCGTTGCCAACAAATTAGCCTCATGTTCTTCGGTCAACAGCGTCAGATTGTCCATACCCAGCAATAAATCGCGTTCCCAGTTTTTTTCGTCCAATTGCCGCAACACGCTGCAGACTCTGGCATAAGCATACTGCACGTAAAACACCGGGTTTTCGTTAGATTTGGAGGTCGCCAGTTTCAGGTCGAAATCCATGTGCTGTTCTGAGCGGCGCATCACGTAAAAAAAGCGCGCCGCATCTTTGCCGACCTCGTTACGCAATTGGCGCAAGGTGACGAATTCACCGGAACGAGTCGACATTTGCACTTTTTCTTCGCCACGCCACAAGGAAGCAAACTGCACCAGCAGCACTTTCAATTTGGATTCATCGGCGCCCAAAGCCGTAATAGCCGCTCTAACGCGGGGAATATAGCCGTGATGATCGGCACCCCAAATGTTAACAATTTGATCAAAGCCGCGATCCAGTTTGTTCATGTGATAGGCAATATCGGAGGCAAAGTAAGTCGATTGGCCGTTATCGCGCACCACCACCCGGTCTTTTTCATCGCCTAATTTGGCGCAGGCAAACCAAGTCGCACCATCTTGTTCATACAAATGGCCGCCGGCACGCAAGCGCTCCAGCGCTTGCTCGACCGAGCCGTCATCCATCAGTTTACGCTCTGAAAACCATTCCTGATAGTCGACGCCAAATTCGCTCAAGTCGACTTTAATATCGTCCAGAATAGTATTTAAGCCTATTTGAAAAAAGTCCTGATACAGCGCCGCACCGAGCAAGGTCTTGGCGCGGGCTATCAATGCATCAATATGTTCTTCTTTATCGCCGCCGGCAGGCTCATCGGGCGGAATGTCTTCAAACACCAGTTCAGCCGGTCTGCGGTATTCATTATTGGCGTTTTTATGGATGTCGTCGGCAATTTCGCGCACATAGTCGCCCCGATAAGCATTACTGGGAAAATGCACCCGTTCGCCGCATTCTTCGAGGTATCTCAGCCAAACACTGGTAGCGAGTATGTCCATCTGCCGACCGGCATCATTAACATAATATTCACGATGCACATCAAAACCGACCGCTTGCAATAAGTCGGCAACCACCGAACCATACGCGGCGCCACGGCCATGACCGACATGCAGCGGCCCGGTCGGGTTAGCGGAAACGAATTCAACCTGAACACGTTTACCGGCGCCGACTTGGCTCAAGCCGAAATTGCGGCTCTGGTCGTGAATTTGACGAATGATCTGAAATTGCGCGGCGGGATCGATAAAAAAATTGATAAAACCGGGGCCCGCGAGTTCAACTTTACTAATGGCAGCATCTTCGGGCAACGCGGCCATCAGTTGTTCGGCCAATTGGCGCGGATTGAGCTTGGCGGGTTTCGCCAGCATTAAGGCCAGATTGGACGCAAAATCGCCGTGTTGCGGGTCACGGGTGCGCTCAATCGTGATATGCGGGGTGATTTCCTGCGCTAGAACACCGTTTGTTTTAAGTGTTTCAACGGCTTGAAGTATCAACGCCTCTATTGTTTTTTTCATTGCTTCACTGCTTAAGTTAGATCGGATAAATAGATGCGCATTATCCGTTAAAACCATCCGATTATCCAATCAAGGTGAAACTTCCTGCCAAGGATGTAGCCAAAAATCATCCACGAAAGGCACGAAAAGCACGAAAATAAGCAAGCTATTATTTTTACAGCTTTTTCCGTGTCTTTGATGATTTTCGTGGGCGTTATTGTTCTTGCAGGTCAACGACTAAAAAACACACAAACTTAATAAGCTCTAACCCAGTCGCCGACTTTAATGCCCAGCTCACGGGCGGGCACTTCTAACTGACCGATGGCATAACGCGGCGTGATGCTGCGAATAGTTAAAACACCGACCGGCTGCTTGTCTTTACCGATGAAACTCTGGCCGCCATCCAGCTTTAAATCCTCTCCCGAGGTGCCGTAAACCACCAGCTGATCGCCCACGGCTATCCGCTCCTGGGCGCCGGCATCAATGAACACGTTATCATCCTTGATTTCAATAATACGCGTTGCAAACGGATAGCAACTTAAGGCGCGACGCACATCGGTGCTGGCCATGCTGATAATGCCGGCTATTTTTCCGCCGGTGGACGTGTCATTAAAACGCTCGCTGCCGACCGCATAGGTGGCAGGTATCCACACGTCGCCAATGGCATTGTCACTGTATCGCTGCTGAAACAGCAATGCGCCGGTAAAGCCGTCATGCACAAACACATCAATGCCGATACCGCGTCTGGCGACCACATCGCGCGCCAAACTTCTGGCAAACGCCAATGGCCCTGCGCCTCTCATGTATTCGCTGGATTCAACTTCCATATCCCTAATCACCCCAGACAGCACAAATTGCGCGCCGTTCGCTGAAGCCATTTGCATCACTTTTGACGGGCGGTAGGCGGTGCTATCTTGTAATTCAGGCGCCAGCTCAGGTCTTGGATATAAGTTGATATGCGTGGCATTAGTGCCGATAAATTCGCCGGATTCCATCAGGATATTATTCAATTCGCGGGGAATGCCGCTGTATAAATCCTGTGTTTCGTAACCGGTCACCTGCTCTTGTTTGGCCAACGGAAAAGCGGTTGCGATAATGCGTTTGCGATACAGCGGGGCGCAGGAACTATCGGACGATAACTCGACCGTGGCGAGCACATGATAAATATTATCGGCCTTCCATTCCCTGATGATTTTAGTGTTGCTCACTGCCGCTGCGGTGTGCATGGCAAGCGTGTCGATGGCAACGTTATTTTGGCTGACCAAGGTGCGGCTACGGATATTAACGGACGATTGCATTGAAGCCTGACGAACGGCATCCTGCAAGGCCTGTTTTTTAGCTAACAGCGGCATGCCCTTGCTAATCGGCGCCTGGCCTTCAACCGTGAGCGCGACGATGTTGGCCTTGGCTTGAACCGGGGGTTGTGCAGAGCTGCACGCCTGAGTTAATAAACAGACGACGCATAAGTATTTGAATGATATTTTTGCCATTTGGCTAGCCGCTTATGTTGTGAATAACCACAACAATAGGCTATTTATGAGGATTTTCAAAGTACGACTTGTCGGCTGCCGCGTCACGGCCATTAACTTAAGGCGGTGACGTGGCTGATGGTGAGAATAACAGGCTATCGTTGACTGAAGCCTTTGGTCGCAGGATAGCTGTAACAATCAATCGCGTTACAGCCTGAATCAATGCTTGATACCGCAGGCGGGTTCTGATTGAAGCTCGCGGCTGGGCTGGGCAGTATTTGTTGAGCGCACTGATTAATCTGCTCGACTGAGCCATTAATACATTGGTAGAAGCGCGGTGTTAAATCAAGTTCCACCACCGTTTCAAAAGTATCATCACCGGCATAAATGTCGGTACCGATGGCTAAGGTCTTTTTGACCCGCGCCCCACGCAAATAGGCATTCAGGAAGACATTGTAACTGTCATGGGTCACTTGCATATTCTCGACGCTAGTATGACCGCGCAATTGAATACCGTTAAGCTGCTCGGCCAAACTTCTGTAAGCATCCATTTTCGACGCCCGCATCGCCATTAATTTAATTTGCGAACGCGAATACCTATCCGTTTTTTCAACGGTACCATAGCCGATGGCTGTCAGGGTTTTCAGGGGCTGGAACGCAAGTTCCGATAACGCTGGCGGTGGCGCTTTTTCGGTGGCACAACCTGCAACTAAAAAACTGATCACTAAGCCGACAGCGGCGGGTTTTAAATAGGGAATGTTCACGGTACTGACTCCTGTGTTTGTTTACCAGTGTAGCGGCAGAACAATCCATTACTTAAATTTTAACAGCGGTAGTGCGCTGTTCGCGGCCGGGTGCCGCTCCCACAACTTATGTATAACGATGAGTCACTGCGCTTAGGATACGCAGAGAAACAATAAAAAAGTCTGGCGCGCGGCGGCCACGGCTTGCTCAATAGCATCCAGCGTCGATAAGTTATCACGCAGCAAGGCTTGCGTAACGGCCCAATGACTATCGATATTGCCATCAAGCCCATAAAACGCCAGCGCGCCGGCCACCGCATCGCCTAGGCGGCTGTGCAAATGGCTCTTTAATAATTTTCCGCCCAGCATTGAGCCTTCAATGACATAGAGCGTCCCCAGCGTAGTCGCCATGCTATCCATAACCGCTGGCTGCAATCCCGGATTTAACACGGGCGCGCTGCCCAAGTACGCCAAATCTCGCTGTAACAGCGGTAAACGGGTAATGTATGGATAAGCCGGCGCGTGTTGTTGCAGACCGCGCATCAGCTCAGTTTCAAGCCCGGCATAGAGACTGTGCAAGGCAGACAATGCTTTCACATAGTCATCGCGACTGACCTCTGCACTCAGCAAACAAGAAAACAGCGGCTGCGCTTCCAGACGTTGATGTAAATCGCGTGTGCCACTACGCAGGGCGGCCAAGGCATCGAAGCTGTTATCAAGCATAAATTTCCATAAATAGGTGGCGCAAATGAAGCGCCACAATGCGATCTTCGTTATGCCAGCCTAAGCTGTAACCTTTGCGATTATCCACCCATTTGTCAAACGAGCGGCGCGGTGCGATGTTGAATGCGCCATCCTGGTATTCAACCGGTTTGTTGGGATTACCGCCCCATTCGACCTGACTGCATAATTCTTTGCGGTAGAGCCACACATGCACAGAGTCACCGCTACGGGTGCGTAACTTCAACGCCAGGGCACCGGCTACCGTCAACGGGCCGGTATAGGGATGTGTGAGTATTAAGTTGTCGCTGCTGTAAATGACCTCAGGGCAATCACGTTCAAACCAGTCATCCAGCATCTCCAAAACGTTAAAGGCCGGCACGTCGCCCACATGCACCCAATCATCGCCAAAGCGTATCGCCAGACCGCAGGCATTTAGTTGCTCAAGCAGAATCGGCGCTATTTCGGCCGCTGCGGTCAAAATGGAGCCGTGACGCAGCAACATCATGCGCATGGCTTTAAAGCGGCTGCTCAGACTGTCCATGAAACGCATCCGCGACGCGGCTTGCCAAGCTGCAATCGCCAAACTGTAATGCCTTGCGTTACGGCTTGCCGCGCGCAACACTTGCAGCGACAAGGTTCGAGGCTCAGCGTGATGGCAGGCTATCAGCCCCCACAATTCGTGCGCCACCACAATCGGCAACGACAGCGAGGCGCGCACCCCCATGTTGTTAAGATAGGCTAGATGCACCGGCGACACGCTGCGCAAATCAGACCAGGTCAGATCGGGCGGACTCTGTTGCTGACCTAATAATGGCACAGGTTGTGCCTGACTATCGGGAATCAAGCGCCACGGATTTTTCAAATACAAGACGCGGGCAATACGGGGAATATCGCTACCCGGAAAGCGTAAACCCAGATAGCTGCCATAAACCTCGCCATCACGCGCCTCTGCCAGTACATCGCCGTCGCCATCGTCGCGAAAGGCATAAATCATGACCCGATTGAAACCGGTCAGTTGCTGTATCAGCACAGCCGTTTCCTGATGCAATAACAATGCTTGAGCGCTATTTTGCGGTGTATTCATTTGTACCGAATACTGAGGGGCGCTGATAACGGTATCGGTATGCGGCATGAGTTCAATAATAATACCGTCGTTACTTTGCATAATGACGATATCGACACGACTGTCGTCGGCCAGACTCACTGACACCAATTCGCAGCGGCTGCCCGGTTCCGCAGACAGCTTGTCCAGACTGTGGGCGAGAACGTCGGCCAGCTCTTTTGGCAAGGGCCGACCCAGTAAGGCAGCGGCCGAATAAGGAGAATAAGCGTCGAACTGGGCACTGACGTGGCTGACACACAACTTCGCATCCAGACGAATCAGCGCGCCATGCGGCTGAATGGCGCCGGAATAGGCCAGCGCTTCGGCTTCGCAATGAGCCTGCCAATCGTGTTCAACCTTCATTTGCGTACCAACAAGTCCTCAAAAGTAGCCGTATCCAACGGCTTATAAAAATAATAACCTTGCGCCTCAATGCAACCATGCTCAATCAGCCAAGTTAATTGCTGCTCGGTTTCCACGCCTTCGGCCACCGTAACTAAGTTCATCGCCTGCGCCAGCCCGATGACGGCGCGGGCAATACTGGCATCATCTTCGTCTTTAGGTAGGCCATCGACAAAACTGCGGTCTATTTTTAATGCCGACAGCGGCATCCGTTTCAGGTAAGCCAGCGAGGAAAAACCGGTGCCGAAATCGTCAATGGACAGTTCGATGCCGGCTTCATGCAAGGTCAGCATATTATTTTTGACAATCGCCTGATCGTCAACCATCACCCGTTCGGTAATCTCGATTTGCAACACATTGACCGGCAGCCCGCGCATTTCCAATGCCGATAAAATGAAATCGGCCGTATCTATCACCCGAAAATCCCGCGCCGATAAATTAAAGGCAATCGGCAGCAATCTAAGACCCAGATCGCGCCATTCGACCAGCTGATCCAGCAATTGATTCAGCAGCAGACGGCTCAGCTCGACAATCAAACCGCTTTGTTCGGCAATGGGAATGAAGCGATCGGGGGCAATATGACCGATATTCGGATCATACCAACGCGCCAACGCTTCGGCACCGGCCAGCGAATGGTCGGCCAGCAAGATGCGCGGCTGATAAACCAGGGTCAGACGTTTTTGGTGAATGGCGATGCGCAAGGCGGTTTCCAGCGTGGCGCGCTCCATGATGGCGACGCGCATGTCCGGGCGAAAAAACTCAAAGCGGTTACGCCCCGCTTCTTTGGCGCGGTACATCGCGGTGTCGGCGGCTTGCACCAGCGTGGTGCTGTCTTCGCCATCATCCGGGTAGAAGGCGATACCGATGCTGCACGACACAAACACGCGCTGCCCGTTCAACTCGAACGAGCGCGATAATTCATCCAACATCCGCCGCGCAATGTGCTCGGCTTGTGCGGGTGGACAATCATCCAAAATCGCGGTGAACTCATCGCCGCCTAGGCGCGCAATAGTGTCAACATCGCGCACACAGGTCAACAAGCGCTCCGACACGACTTTAAGCAGCGAATCGCCGGCATCATGGCCTAGAGAATCGTTGACCATCTTGAATTCATCCAGGTCGATAAACAATAACGCAGTCATGCACTTTTCGCGCCGGGCCGAAGCAATGGATTGGCGCAAACGGTCATGGAACAGGTTGCGGTTGGGCAAGGTAGTCAAGGGGTCATGGGTGGCCAAATAATCGGCGCGGCTCTGGGCGTTCTTGATGTCGGACAGATCGCTAAACACCGCAATGTAATGCTCGACTTTGCCGTTATCGTCATCCAGCCGGTTAATGGTCAGCCATTCCGGATAGACTTCACCGTTTTTGCGCTTGTTCCATATCTCACCGTGCCAGTTGCCATCGGCTTTCAGCGCGCGCCACATATCGTCGTAAAAAGTTTTTGATTGTTTACCCGAGCGTAGCAGTTCGCCTGGCGTTTGGCCGATAGCTTCCTCTAACGAATAACCGGTAATTTTAACAAACACCGGATTGACGGTGGAAATACGCCCTACCGCATCGGTGACCAAAATGGCATCACCGGCGCGGTCGAACACACGAGCCGCCAAACGCAACTGCTCTTCGGCATGTTTGCGGTAGGTGATGTCGGTGGCCTCCATGCTGATGGCGCTGATATTGCCATCTTTATCCAGCATCGGGATATGGATGGCCTCAATATGGCGTTTGTTCTCGCCGTCTTGAATCAAATGCTCGACCACAACCGGCTTGCCTTCGCGCAAAGCTTGCAGGTCGTAAGCCCATAAATCGGCGGCTATGCTATTGGGGAACACCGCAAAATCGCTTTTGCCGATAATGTCATGGACATCCAAATTAAAAAACTCGCAAAAACGAGGGTTGCTGTACAGGTATTGGCCGCGCACGTCTTTCATCACATACATCACCGTAGTACGCTCCATCAGCATCGTCTGCATCTGACGCGCATCTTCCAAGTCTTTCCGTGCCCGCGACAGTTCGGTGACATCAATCACGCTGGCAATCAGGCTGATAGTTTCGCCTCTGACATCCTGACCGGGGGTGATAATCAGCTGATAATCACGCCCTTCATAATGGGTGACTGCGGTTTCGCGGTCGGCATTGGCCAAAGCACTACCTATCATGTCCTCCAGCGGACTCAGGTAAGCCGGTAACCTAAGCCGGTGCAGCGGTTGGCCGGTAGCGCTGGGTTTGAGGCCATACAAACGGACAGAGGCGGAATTAAAGCGGTGCAGCGACATTTGAGTATCAAACACCAACACCGGAAATTCCAAGGTGTTATATAGATGCTCATATTCGGCGGTAAATTTGGCCAGCTCTGCGGTGCGAATGTTCAGCTCTTCATTGACGCTGATCAGCTCTTCGTTGGACGCCTGCAATTCTTCGTTCGCCGCTTCCATTTCTTCATTAGTGGCCTGCAGCTCTTCGTAGCCCGCCTGCGCCTCTTCGTTCAGCGCCTGCATTTCCTCGTTGGAGGTGGCCATTTCTTCAATCAGGGTTTGCAAGTGTTCGCGGGTCGAAATCAGCTCATCTTCCACCATGTTTTCACTGGCTTCGACCGCCGCCACATCAGCAGATTCGATAACTTTTTCCGCAGTGACCACCGGATCGAACAGCACCAAAAAATAGCCATCGGTACTTTTCTCGATAGGACTGACAGAAATGCGCAACCGGATGTTGCCCAAGCGGCGCACCCGGCCGACCTGCGCTTCCCGACGCCGAATGCCGCGATGCAATAAAGCCAGTAATTCGCCGCGCAAAGGCTCCGACACCACATCAACCAAACTGAGCTTGGGTGTACCGGCGGGAAAGCTCAAAAAGCGCGAGGCATCACCGGCGCTGTGCATAATCGTCTGGTTTTCATCAATCATCACCGCAAAGGCGCCATAATGATGAGCCAGTCCTTGCAGCATATCGCCGAGTAAACGCCGTTCGCGCCGACTGGCCGAGCTGGCGGTGTGATGTGTCGCAGGCGCTTCAATATTGGGCAACAAGAGTATGTCGCTGGAAACCGGCGCATTGCTGCGGCAGAATAAACGCTCACGCCTATCCACCGGACGGAACATATTTTCAGCATGGGCGATGCTTTCGGAACGGCCAAGGAATAAATAAGCATCGGGATTCAGGCCGAACTGAAAAGTATTCAGTACCCGCGCCTGTAACGCTGCTTCAAAATAAATCAACACATTACGACAAGATACCAGATCAAGACGCATAAACGGCGGATCGCAGACCAGATTATTGCGCGCAAACACAATCAGGTCGCGCAGCTGTTTGCTGGCTTCATAAACCTGATTGCGCGGATGAAAATAACGCTGCAATTGATCCGGCGATACTTCGCTCATCGCGGCGGCCGGATACATGCCGCGCCGCGCAAACGACAGCGCATTTTCGTCGATGTCGGTGGCAAAAATCTGGATCTTGAATTGCGACAAACGCTCGCCCAGCGTATCGGCGAACATCATAGCAATGGAATAAGCTTCCTCGCCGGTCGCACAACCTGCCACCCAAACGCGAATCTCGTTGCCCGGGGTTTTGCGCGAACAGACATTACGCACCGCCTGACCCAACACATTGAACGCATCGCGGTCACGAAAGAAAGCAGTGACCGAAATCAATATATCTTTGGACAACCGCGCCAGTTCGTCCGGGTGGCTGTCCAAATAATCAAGATAGGCGGCCACATCGGGCATATTGGTAGCCACTAGACGGCGCTGTATGCGGCGCATCAGCGTACCGATTTTGTAGCCGGAAAAATCGATTTGCGTGTGTTCCTGCAAGCGGCGCAACAAGATTTTTACCAGATCGCGGCCTTGGCCTTCATCAAGCATAGCCTCGTTTTTCAGCTGGCCAAGTTTAGCCAAATCGGCGGCAATCTCTTCCGGCGACAAAATACGGTCGGCGACACCGGCATCAATCGCGGCACGCGGCATCCCGTCGAATTTGGCGGTTTCCGGTTTTTGCGCAAAGGTGAAACCGCCTGCCGACTGGATCGCACGCAAACCCGCCGTGCCATCCGAGCCGGTGCCGGACAACACCACGCCAACGGCGGCATCGCCTTCTTCGGCGGCAAGGGAAATAAAGAATTTATTGATTGACGGTTTGGGCACCACTTCGGGACCTGCCGTAACCAAGCGCAGACGCCCATCACTCATGGTCGCGTTAAAACTGGCGGGCACCACGATGATCACGCCGACCTGCGGAATCTCGCCGTCCACCGCTTCTTTGACTTTGACCGAGGTTTCACGGCCCAGAATTTCCACCATCAAACTGCGATGACGGGGCGACAAATGCTGCAACAACACATAAGCGCAGGGTATCTGTGAATTAAGGTGACTGACCAGCTGAGTCACCGCCTCCAAACCGCCAGCGGAAGCACCGATACCGACGATATAGCGAGGTTCTCCGGCCAATGTCGTTTTCTGTTCGGCCGGAAAAACTGAAAACGTTTTGCTTTTATCGTCTGATGGCGCTTTTTTCATGCTTAATTCCAAACCCAGTATAGTTGCGAATATTGTAGTTCAGAATATGGCCCAGCACTAAGATAAAAACCGGCTGTAATTGTTCGCCCCCCTCTATTTAAAAGGCATTGGAACCAGGCTTCCCTCCCTTTGAAAAAAAACGGATTGAAGAAAATTTACCAAAAAAGCTGTAGCTTCTCATTAATGACAGATAAAAAATTATCACCACGAAGGCACGAAGAAAATATGTTGAATAATTCTTTGTGCCTTTGTGTCGGAATAAAGACAGTATCCCAACCGCTATTATTGACAGCCAGAAATCGGCAACCAATAAGATAACGCGCCTACATTCTGCTCCGTGCCGTCAGCACCTTGATAATAAACGTGCTGGTCGGAGGACACCGACAGATGGGCGTGAGTGGCCGCATAGTGACGGTAGGTTTTATCGTCCGCAACTTGACTATAAGCCCCGGCCGGCGAAAACAGCTCGGCATAATGTTGTTCTGCCCAAGTAAACAGACATTCAGCATCGTCATGATGGTTGAATTTATTGATCACAACACGGCCGCCGGAGATAACCAAATCGGGGTATTCGAGTATTTTAAAGCGCTCAAAAGGATTGCCGCGCACCGCAATTATATCGGCAGGCGCATTGGGTGCTAACGTACCTAAGCCGGCAATACCGAGTCTTTCGCCCGCCTTTGAAGTCGCCGCTTTAAACACATTAACCACGTCGGTAAAATCAATCGATTCGCCGCTACCCAAATGCAGCATCATGTGGAACTCTTCGCCGTTAATGCCCCAAGGCACATTGTCATGGCCGATTTCAGAGCCGTAAATAAACTTGGCGCCTTTCCCGGCCAAGCTCATCACATTGGAATGAATGCCCTGATGGGTGCCGCTATCGACGCAGGAGCCCAGCGTATCAATGGTCGTTACAAAAGTAACGCCCTGCTGCACCGCCTGCTGCAATAATTCATCATCAATCGCCGCACACGGTGTATGCGCAAATTCATCAACATTGCCAGCCAGCGCCCGTTTAAAACCCTCATTCTCGCCTACATGCGCAATGACCCGTTTGCCGTGGGCATGGGCTTTAACGACAATTGCATTGACTATTTCTTGCGGCAGCAAGTTCCACGGCGTGGCTGGCACCGGTTGATCGCCGTGCGGTTGCATCCAAGGCGCGCCCGGCTCGCCGCCCGGTTCCAGCGCGATTTTAATTGCGGTGGCGCCGCCGCTGACCAGATCATCGACTACTTTTTCAGCGGCTGCGACCGATGCAACCGGAATGCCGATTTTGTCATAACCGCCGTCGCCACCGCCAAATACATTAAGCGGATAACCGCCGGCCGCTTGGATAATAGGACCGGTACTTAATAAGCGCAGCGAACCTTGCCCGCCTTCAGCCGCCATCAGCGGACCACCGGTATCTTGAACCGTGGTGATGCCGTGTTCCAGCACTTTGTTTTTTAGAACATTTTGGAAAGTGATGTGGGCGTGCGATTCGATAAAGCCGGGCATAATAGTGGCATCGCCCAAATCCAGCCTATTGCTGCACAGTTTGCTTAATTCTTCAGGCGAGCCGACTTGCGCCACCTTGTTTGCTTCAATCAATACCGCCTTATTTTCTTGCGGGAAATTAATGCCGTCAAACAGTCTAGCCGCAGTCAAAACCTGACAAGTGGGCGCTGCAACGGTTGGCGCAATCTCTTCAGGATGCACTTCGCCGCCGTGAGCAAAGGCATTGGAGCTCACACTCTGGCTCAACAGCATTGAAATCATCAGGTAGCGTGTACCCGGCCAGCATTTTTCGATATTCATTTTTTCTCCAAAAACAGTGTAATTCGGCGGCATATTTTTTACGCACCCGAATTTAAATGATAAAAGGCAGGCAGCATTGGCGCCCAGCATGACTGTCGCTTACCGCCTTGCCGATAAATATCAGCATAAACAACAACCAACCTCGGACAAATAAGCACGTTTAGTGCCAATCGATACAGGACTTATTGGTTCTAGCACTTGGTTTTTTACTGGCCGTTTGTGGTGATAAAAATGCGTTATATGACGTAGATTTAATGTTTTAAATGACACAGTTTAATTAAATACACGACCAATCGTTTGCTTTGATGCTCCTAACATTCTTACGCTACCTGAGAAAACGGTTCTATCTGCTTAACTCAGGCAAAATAAGATGATTGCCGCGCCGGATAAACTCTGTTTCGGCGCGGCAAAAGCAAACCGGGAGCGATTAATATTTGACTGTCAGGCCAACGAAAGCCGAACGCCCCATGCCGGCTACGTTTCTGCCCCAAGGCACGGTTACGCTTGCATCGGCGCTTGGATTCATGCCATAGCGATCACCCAGATAAGAACCCGCCAATGGTTGGTAATACTGCTTATCCAGTACGTTGTCCAGACCGACATCCAGTCGTAGCATTTTCCATTCGTAACCGGTACGGGCATTCAGCAAAATATAAGACGGCGTGGTGGTTTCATTTCTGATGGCCTGCACATCGTCCTTACTGTCAACGAACTGCATTTCCACCGCACTGTCCCAGCCATCGCGTTTGTGATCCAAGCTCAGTTTCATATTGAACGGCATCATGTGATAGAGATTGCCGCCATCCATCCGTTCGCCGCGCACATAACTCATGACGGTGTGTGTGGAGAAATCCCCATAGGTTTTATCGCTGAATAAATCTGCGCGGCCGGAAACATCCATACCCCATAAACGCGCATCGTGGTTAGCATATTGCAGATAAACGAATTGTTCAGTTGCGGTTTGGTTGCCGGCGGTACAACCGCTAGCCGCATTGGTCGATCCAGAGCAACGATCGGCATCGATAAAATTATTCACATAAGTAAAGTACGGGGTCACCTTGACGTCCCATAAGCTGTTTTTCGGCTCATGAAACTCAGCAGTAAAACTGACGGTATGGGCGGTTTCCTCAGTCAAATCCATATTACCGACATAGCCATTACCGTCGCCGAATGCACCAATCATAGCCATATCCATTTTACGGACGCCCCAGGTATAACGCTCGTACAGGCTAGGGGCGCGGTTTTTACGGGCATAGCCAAGCTCGTAATCGCTTATATTGTTAGGCGCGTATTGAACCAAGGCGGTGACATCAAAGGTATCGGTGTTACGTTCGTGGTCTTTTGCATTGAAAGCATTAGCGGCGCTCAGTGCGAGTCCTGAACCTGCCGCCATCGCTCCGCCCAACAGATCGGGATTATAAGGTTGAACAGCCCCGGTATCGGTGTTGGTATGATCGTAACGCAGTCCCAACATGGTATTCCACTCAGGAGACCATCTAGCTTCCCATTCGCCGAAGAAGCCGACCCGGTCACGCTCGGCATTGTTGAGATTGACGAAATTTTCCGGCGCCATCATCCAGTAAGCCGCTCGCGCATTGGCCGGCTGGCTCGCAGGCATAGAGGTATTGTTATGAACCGCCGGCCAATAATCATTGATCAGGTTGCTGTGAAACTCGTTACCGAATCTAAAGGTGTCGCGTTCGTTGACCGGCATTTCCGCCTGAATTTTATACCCTAAGTTCCTGCCACGGGTTTCCATTGGCATGTAATCATTGGGCGGCGCAAAGCTTCCGCCGCCTGCCGCATCAAGAAAACGATTATGCCTGTCTTCGCCAATATCCATGCTGTGTTCAGTACTTTCGAAGTAAAAATTGCTGTCCAGCGAACCCCAGTCGAATTTCCCCTTGTGCGTGATATTGCCAAAAATGCTGTCATTATTGGTCAAGTCCATACGCGCATTAGGAAAGTTCTGGTACGGGATGTGCTGTTGCCCGCCTTTAATGACAACCAAGTGGTCGTCTGTCTTGAACGATAAGGAAGCTGCATGATTCTGGTTTCGATAAGAACTGGACTGAACATTGTCGCCATTAGCATCGTTATAATTCATGCTTTCGGTATGCGAGCCGGTATAGTCCAGACGCACGTTTTGATTGGCAATGCCGGCGGCAATACTGCCCCCAAAAGCATCGCCATTGCTGCGATAAAAGCTCGAAGCGCTGCCGTCGAGCAGAATATCCTTGCCGGGTTCGGCAAAAACCGGATCAAGCGACTCAACGGTAATAGTGCCGCCGATGCTGTCGCCGCCCATGCTAACCGGTGTCACCCCGGACATTATGGTGATTTTGCCAATATTACTGCGATCGATATAAGACAGCGGCGGATTCATGTGATTAGCACATGCCGAAGTAATCGTCATGCCATTCACGTTAATCTTAACTCGGTCGTCACTTAAGCCATGAATAGCAGGAAGACTCGACACGCCACCAGATCCGTAAAGACTAACGCCAGGTGTATCTTCAAGCAATTTTGCCGTGTCGCTGACCGCAGCCTGTTTGTGACGGATTTTTTTATCGTCTATTTCCGTTACATTCAGCGTATTGACGATTGAACGTTGATGGGTAATGGTCATAGGTTCGAGCGTTATCGCCGAAGCGGATGGATTGATATTGTTGTCTGCGGCCAATACAACAGCTGGGGAAAAGCATAGAGGTATCAGCGCAATCATTTTGCTGCAGCACAAATAGCCGCTGATAGCATTTGCGCGGTGCATTTTTTGAATAGATTTTTTCATTTTTTTACCTAAATTTTAAATTGAAAAAACTAAGATTAGAATTCTCTAACGTCTAAATAAAAGCAATAAATAGGCCAACAAGCTAACCTCTTAGTATATAAGAAAATTATAATTTACTTGCTAAGATAGCTGTGTCATATCCCGCGCTTTACTTAATTAAACTGAGTTATATGGCGCAGGTTTTTACCTTCTTAATGTTGTGCCGCGTCCAATCCTAGTGAGCCACTTGTCAGGTTCACAAGCGCTCAACCGACTGAAGCACGGCATGCGCATATTGCCGGGGTAAGCGATAAGTCGCTGATTATGTTATCGGTCAGCCTGTTGAACGACAAGCCGGGCAGTGCTCGCCGGCACAGTAAACAGATATATCGACATGTCTGGCAAGAACTAACAATAGCAGCCTAAAATCGGTTAAAATGGCAAATTCTGACAATAATCCTGTAACGGGTTGAAAGCGTAATGCATACAAAATATAACACTGATGACTTGAGAATTTGCGGGACTAAGGAAGTCATAGCCCCGGTTCAAGTTCATACCGAAATGCCGATTACTGCGGCGGCGGCGCAAACAACGCTGCTGGCTCGGCAAGAGATACACAAAATACTGGCAGGCTTAGATGACCGTTTGGTCGTGGTGGTCGGGCCTTGCTCGATTCATGACCCGATTGCGGCGCATGAATATGCCCGATTGTTGAAAGCCGTGAAAGACGAATTAGCCGATGATTTGGTCATCGTAATGCGCGTCTATTTTGAGAAACCGCGCACCACAGTCGGCTGGAAAGGTCTGATTAACGACCCCGATTTGGATTCCAGTTTCAATATCAACAAGGGACTTCGCATCGCCCGGCGCCTGTTGTTAGATGTCAATGAAGCGGGCGTTCCGGCGGCTACCGAATATTTGGATTTAATCACGCCGCAATATGTGTCCGATTTAATCGCTTGGGGCGCCATCGGTGCCAGAACCACCGAAAGCCAGGGCCATCGTGAATTGGCGTCCGGCGTGTCCTGCCCTATCGGCTTTAAAAACTCCACCGACGGCACCATAAAAATCGCCATCGATGCAATCGGCGCGGCAATGAGTCCGCACCATTTTATCTCGCTGAACAAAGCCGGTCATTCGGCTATTTTCTCGACCACCGGCAATGAAGACGTGCATATCATTTTACGCGGCGGCAATGATCGCCCGAATTATGATGCAGTCAGCGTGGAACAGGTTGCAGAAGGTTTGGTCAATGCCGAGCTAAAGCCGAATATCATGATAGATTTGAGCCATGCCAATAGCCTGAAACAGTGCCAGCGGCAGTTGATTGTTGGCGATGATGTCGCCCAGCAAATCGCCAATGGCGACCACCGGATTATGGGCGTGATGATTGAAAGCCATCTGAAAGCCGGCAGCCAAAAAGTGGTTGAAGGACAGCCGCTGGTTTACGGTCAAAGCATTACCGATGCCTGTTTGTCTTGGGACGATACCGTGCCATTATTAAGAGAACTGGCGGCAGCGGTGCAAAAACGCAGAACCGTGGATACCAGCCGGAGTTTAAGCAAATGATGATTTATGTAAATGGCGACACCCGCGACTGCGCCGAAAATAGCACGGTTGCCAACGTAGTTAGCGAATTGGGCTTGAGCGGTAAAAAAATTGCGATTGAATTGAATAAGGAAATTTTACCGTTTCAGCAATACGATAGCCAAGTGCTGCAAGCCGCGGATCGCCTGGAAATTGTCCATGCAATTGGCGGCGGACAGGATGATTCTTTCATGCTTGCCGGAGTCAAATATCATTCACGATTATTGGTCGGCACCGGCAAATATAAGGATATGGAAGAAACCCGTTTGGCTATCGAAGCCAGCGGCGCGCAGATTGTGACGGTGGCGATACGGCGTACCAATATCGGCCAGAATCCCGGCGAACCTAATTTGCTGGATGTCATTTCGCCGGACAAATACACCATACTGCCCAATACCGCCGGTTGTTATACGGCGGAAGACGCGGTTAGAACCTGCCGCTTAGGGCGGGAATTACTCGGCGGCCATAATTTGGTCAAGCTCGAAGTATTGGCCGATCAAATCACCTTGTTCCCCGATGTGGCGGAAACTTATATCGCCGCCGAATTGCTGGTCAAGGACGGCTTTGATGTGATGGTCTACACCAATGACGACCCGATTGCCGCCAAACGCCTCGAAGAAATCGGCTGCGTCGCGGTCATGCCGCTGGCCGCGCCGATTGGTTCCGGTTTGGGTATCCGCAATCCTTATAATATCTTGACCATCGTTGAAAATGCCAAGGTGCCGATTTTGGTCGATGCGGGTGTGGGTACGGCGTCCGATGCCGCGATTGCGATGGAATTGGGCTGCGATGGGGTATTGATGAACACCGCGATTGCCGCTGCTAACAATCCTATACTGATGGCGTCGGCCATGCGCAAAGGCATCGAAGCCGGTCGGGAAGCGTTCTTGGCCGGACGTATGCCGCGCAAGCGTTTTGCTTCAGCGTCATCGCCGATAGACGGCTTGTTTTTCTGATTGCCGAGCGGTATTCCGGGCTTTGTGGGAGCGGCCACCGGGCCGCGAACAGTACGATTGTTCGCGGCCGGCTGGCCGCTCCCACAACTTATGTATAACTAATCTGTAGGGGGAATTATTATGCCCACTGAAGCAATTAGCACGGTTGTTAAAATGTTGGGGACGTTGCCTGATGCGACTCAGAACCAAGTGATAGAGCATTTGCAAGCCTATATTGCCGACTTGCAAGACGAGTTGCGTTGGGATGCTACCTTTACAAAAAATCAGTCCTCTTTAGTTCAGCAGGCACAGTTGGCAAAACAGCAAATCGCTGAAGGTAAAGCGCGTCCTTTGAATATTAATGACTTATGAACTCGTTGACCTTGCCCAGCTTTTACATCGTTCCCCCGAACCAGCCCTCATGGTTATACACAAGTATTCCGGTTCACAATTTTAGGCGTTTGGGAACGCGTGAAAATAGATGAAATTTGTGGGAGCGGCCACCCGGCCGCGAACAATCGCGTACTATTCGCGGCCGGG
>JAUYMY010000084.1 GCA_030699385.1 Methylobacter sp. | reverse complement strand
GGCCGCGAATAGTGCTCGATTGTTCGCGGCCGGGTGGCCGCTCCCACAAATTTCATCTATTTTCACGCGTTCCCAAACGCCTAAAATTGTGAACCGGAATACTTGTGTATAAACATGAGCGCTCCAGCGTGTGGACGTATCCATAGACGCTCCGCGTCCCGTATGACTATTTCCATCTAAAACAATCCCTAATCCCCCGCAGTGTCCTGTCTATATTCCCACCTTCAGTAGCCAAGTGATTATCGGTTGAATTATTCCTCATTTAAATATATGCTTATGCGTATATTAATGTTCGAGTTAAACTTCATGTCGCCAGCCTTATTTTTTAAATGTTTGTCCGATGACACGCGTTTGCGTTGTGTCACGTTGTTGCAGAAACAGGGCAAGCTCTGTGTCTGCGAATTAACGGCAGCGCTGGACTTGTCCCAACCCAAAATTTCCCGGCATTTGGCGTCTTTGCGTCAATGCGGTCTGTTATTAGATAGCCGCGAAGGCCAATGGGTTTATTATCAGATCAACCCAAAGCTACCTGACTGGGCTTTCCCGATTTTGCAGAACGCGCTTGCCGCTGTTGAAAATGATCCGCTGTTTCATCAGGATATGGAGCGCTTGCACAACATGGAATGCCGGCCTGAAATGGTAGCTGGCTGTTGATTTTTACACGTTATATATCTGCTTATCCGCATATCAATTTATAGGTACAAAAATGAAAAGATTACACATACATCTGGCCGTAGAAAACCTCGAACAGAACATTCGTTTTTACAGCACACTGTTCGGTTGTGAACCTACTGTGCAGCATGACGATTACGCGAAATGGATGCTCGACGATCCCCGTGTCAATTTTGCCATTTCCAACCGCAGCACCAAACTGGGCCTTGACCATCTCGGTATTCAGGCTGAGGACGAGCAGGAATTACAAGCCATTAAACAGCAATTGGATGCGACACAAGCGCCGATTGAAGCGCAGGAAGGCGCGGCTTGCTGCTATATGCGTTCCGATAAATACTGGATTACCGATCCGCAGGGGATTGCCTGGGAGTCGTTTCATTCGTTGGCTGAGGTTCCTACCTTTAACGATAAAAAAGCGCCATCCGACGGCGAAAATCCATTTGCCTGCCGTCCTTCCGGAACTTCCGCTTCATCGTGTTGCGGATAACTAACACGCCAACAAGTTACGGTACAGGAAGATAAAAACATGAATACATTTTGGCAAACCGAATGGAAATCGCTCAGTCTGATAACAGCGGTGTTTATCATCTGTTTTTATCTGCCGGTGGAATATTTACAGCAGTCGCAACGGCTAATTGATTCATTTTGGGAGGCTTTGTATCTGGTACGCTGGTATGCGCAGGAACATGTTCTGCTCTGCCTGATACCGGCTTTTATTATCGCGGGCGCCATTTCGGTCTTCATCAGCCAGGGCGCGGTGATGAAATATCTTGGCGTCAATGCCAATAAAGTGATGGCTTACGGCGTCGCTTCGGTGTCCGGCACTTTGCTCGCGGTGTGTTCATGTACGGTGCTGCCGTTATTTGCAGGCATTTATAAACGCGGCGCGGGCTTGGGGCCGGCCATTGCTTTTTTGTATTCTGGGCCTGCAATCAATGTGCTGGCGATTGTCATGACGGCTAAAGTGTTGGGGCCGGAGTTGGGTATCGGCCGTGCTGTCGGCGCAGTGTTATTCAGCGTGGTGATTGGTCTATTGATGAGCTTTATTTTCCGCAAAGAAGAACAGGCGAAAGCGGCCATCTCAGCGAATCTGATCATGCCTGATGAAGATGAAAACCGGCCGCTTTGGCAAAATGCCTTGTTTTTCTTTGTCATGGTTGCGATTTTGGTTTTCGCCAACTGGGGCAAACCGATTGAGTCGAGCGGAGTTTGGTACGGCCTTTATGCCGGAAAATGGTGGATAACCGCTTTCTTCGGGCTCATTTTCGCGGGGCTGCTGGTACGCTGGTTTAACTTAAAAGCCGTTCTGGTTACGCTGGTCGCCAGCATCGTTGCTGTAGTGGCGTTTGTCTTTCCTGAGCAACCCTTAGCGGCGTTTACCGTCGCCGTAATCGGTTTTACGCTGCTGACATCGGCAGCGCAGAACGAAGCGGGCGATTGGTTTTCGGCGAGTTGGGAGTTCGCCAAACTGATTCTGCCGTTATTGCTGATGGGTGTGGTCATAGCAGGTTTCCTGCTCGGTCGCCCCGGTCACGAAGCGTTGATTCCTGCCGAATGGATAACAAAAATGGTCGGCGGCAATTCCTTTTTTGCTAATTTTTTCGCCTCGTTTGCCGGTGCCTTCATGTATTTTGCCACCCTGACCGAAGTCCCCATTTTGCAAGGCTTAATGGGGAGCGGTATGGGCAAAGGCCCGGCTTTGGCTTTGTTGCTGGCAGGCCCCGCGCTGTCCTTGCCTAATTTATTGGTGATACGGACGATTCTGGGTAATGCCAAAACCGTCGTATTTTTACTGCTGGTGGTCGTGATGGCTACGTTCACCGGCATGATTTTTGGCTCAATTGTAGGAAATTAAAATGAAAAAATTACAGATATTAGGCACGGGTTGTAAAAAATGCGTGTTGTTAGCGGAAAACGCTGAAGCGGCTGCCAAAGAGCTGGGCATAGATTACGAAATCGAGAAGATTACCGATATTGGCCAAATAACCGACATGGGCGTGATGATGACGCCTGCGCTTGCCATTAACGATACCGTAGTGCTATCGGGTAAAACGTCGTCGCAGGAAGAAATCAAAACGATACTAAAAAACCTTCAATAATAAGGAACTCGTGATGTTAAATGTATTTGTAATTTGTACCGGCAACTCCTGCCGCAGTGTGATGGGCGAGGCCTTATTCAACCATCTCGGTCAAGGCCGTATCCAGGCTTTTTCAGCTGGCAGCCATCCGATTGGCCGAATCAACCAGGGCGCCTTGGCGACTTTAAAACGCCACGGTTTGCCGACCGAAGGCTATCAAAGCCGGTCCTGGGATGACTTTGAACATCAGCCGATGGATATTGTCATTACCGTCTGTGACAACGCCGCCGGTGAAACCTGCCCGGTTTATTTGAGCAAGGCGGTTCGGGCGCATTGGGGCGTCTCGGATCCCGGCCATGTGGAAGGCAGTGAGGAAGAAAAAATCGCCGCGTTTGAAGAGACTTTTCGTATCCTAACCTTGCGGGTTAACAAAATGCTGGCGCTGCCTTTGGAAACGATGTCGCCCGACGCATTGACTGCCGAACTTAACACCATTGGCCAATTGACGGCTTAAAATCCGGAGGACAGCATGACTGAACATAAACATGATATGGGTTATTTTGAGCGTTATCTGACGCTGTGGGTGGGCTTGTGTATCGTTATCGGCATTCTGCTCGGCGTTTACGCGCCGCAATTTGCCAGGACGCTCGACGGCATGAGCATCGATGTCAACGGCGCGCCGGTGGTGTCGATTCCGATTGCGGTCTGCCTGTTTTTCATGATGTACCCGATCATGGTGAAGATTGATTTTGCCGAAGTGGTCAAGGCCGGTAAAAGCATCAAGCCGGTGACACTGACCTTGATTGTCAATTGGGCGGTCAAGCCTTTCACCATGTACGGCATCGCTTATCTTTTTTTAGGCGTGCTGTTTCAGCAATTGATCGGCGCTGATGCGGTTGATTTGGTCAAGATGCCGTTCGGTCTGGATTTGCCGCTCGGCAGCGACTATGGCTCAGGCACGGTCGTCATGCACGATGGCGTCAAAATGCTGGAAGTGCCGTTATGGCGCAGCTATCTGGCTGGTTGTATTTTGTTGGGCGTCGCGCCGTGTACCGCGATGGTACTGGTCTGGGGCTATCTGGCCAAAGGCAATGCCGGACATACCCTGGTCATGGTCGCGATCAATTCACTGGCAATGTTGTTTTTATATGGCCTGATCGGCGGCTTTTTGCTCGGCGTCGGGCAGTTGCCGGTGCCCTGGGAAGCCTTGTTATTATCCATTGGCATCTATGTCGCGTTGCCGTTATTTGCAGGCTATTATTCCAGGAAATGGATCGTCGCCCATAAAGGCCTGCTTTGGTTTGAACAAAAATTTTTGCACCTGCTGACCCCGATTACAATCATCGCGTTATTGCTGACTTTGGTGCTGTTATTTTCCTTCAAGGGCGACGTGATTACCGCCAATCCGTTGACCATTGTATGGATTGCGATACCGCTGGCGATACAGACCGTACTGATTTTTGCTATCACCTATGTGGCCGCCAAATTCTGGGGCTTTTCTTATGAAAACGCCGCGCCGTCGGCATTGATCGGCGCGTCCAATCATTTTGAAGTTGCCATTGCCACAGCGGTGATGTTGTTCGGCTTGTCATCCGGTGCGGCTTTAGCGACTGTAGTTGGCGTATTGATTGAAGTGCCGCTGATGCTGGTCTTGGTGGGCTTTTGCAAGCGCACCAAAGGCTGGTTTTAGGTCAATGAATGTTATTGTGAACGTAACTTCCCATTAATGATTTATCGCCACAAAGGTTGGGACTGTAGGCAAAAAAAATGCGGCTGATTAGGCCGCATTATAGAGAAGGATATAAACTCTGAATTTCGAGGAGGAAATTTGCATCTCAAGAGTTGTCACTATGTTAGTGAAAATACGTAGGTGATGGAATGTGGCATATTGTCGCAGCGTTTTGAGAGGAGCCTAAATTAATTTAGGCAAGTTCAGATCAGGGATTATACTTTGTGGGAAAGAAACCTTAGTTCAAAATTGACAAATAATAAAACCTTACGCTAAAGATATTGAAGCGCAGATGAAAGAATTGTATAGATGTTTGCCAGAGAAAAATAGACGTTTATATGCAGGGGTAGAAGGCTTAAAGCTTCCTTACGGAGGCAGCGGACTCCTCCAGATAGAAAAGACAACAACAAAAGCAGGATTAAAAGTCTTTGTCTGTATTTTTAACAGGGTTTATAAAACGGGCAGAAAAGTTGCGGCGGGGTTTAAAGAATCAATGCGAATTGTTTTTGATAAGTATTTGGGGCAATGGAATTATGTTGCCATTCCTGAATCGTCAATTTCAGCAGTTGCCTAAGTTATTTCGTGCTCATTCCTTAAGCATAATCGATAGCCAATTCTGTAACAAAAACATATTAAGTAGCAATGCTTTAGATGCTAGTTTTACGTTGGACTTCAGCCTCCAAAAGAACTCAAACGACTTGTAACTGATTTGAAACGGTCACTTGGAATCCATGATCAATAACTTTTATTTCTTTTTTCAATACCAAACCCGCACCCCCAAGACAAAGCGCAGGCTGTGCTGGTGCTCACGTAAGGATTCTTCTTCGACATAATCAAAGCCCAAGTAAGGCGCAAATTCGCGTTCAAGCTCGTAACGCAATCTGACGCCGGTTTCAAATTCAGTGATGCCGGCTTTAATGCCGCGATTTTGAATATCACGGGCAGCGGCGTTGACTTCCAGTCGGGGCTGCAAAATAAGCCGTTGTGTCAATAACAGGTCACGGCTTAAACTCAGGCGGCTTAAAAAATTGCCGTTGTCGGTAATAAAAAGGGCGCTATCGACTTCGATGAAATAAGGCGCTAAGCCCTGAAAACCGATGACGCCGTCAAAGGTGCGTTCCGGCTCGAAGGCGCGGCGTGCGCCGATTTGAAAGTCCCAGAAGGTGCTGATGTTATGGCTGTAAAGCAGTTGCAAATCGGCTCGGCCAAAAATATCTTGGTCAGCGGAATAGTCGCCTTCGGTTTTTAGCCACAGTTTATGCTCATCATTGCCGACCCAGTTCTGCACCTCCCATTTGAATAAATGCAGCTTGCCATTACCTTCATATTCCAGGCGCTCGGCTTTGAAATGATTGAACAGCATCGGGTCGTCTTGGGCTACGGCTACGTTAATCGTGAGCAAGAACAACATCAACCGGGCTAATGAAATCATGGCTGCCGCCCGGTTTTTTCTACGACGAATTTACGGAACATGCCGGTGTCCATGTGATACAACAAATGGCAATGGAATGCCCATTCGCCTTCGGCATCGGCGAACACATCAACAGTGACGGTTTCCCCCGGTTTGACATTGATGACATGTTTTTTAGGATTGGACGGCCCTTTGCCGTTATCCAGATATTGCCACAAGCCGTGAAGATGAATGGGGTGATTCATCATGGTTTCGTTGACATAATGGAAACGGATATGTTCGCCATAGCGGACTTTAATCGGTTCTGCGTCGGCATATTTAATATCGTCAAATGACCAGATATAGCGCTTCATGTTGCCGGTCAGGCGCAAGGTGATTTCCCGATCCGGCGGCGCCCAGTCGGTATTAGGCTCGGCGGCGCTTAGCTGGTGGTAACTGAGTGTCGGGTAAGATTCAATGTCCGCCATGGGCATCTGATGTAAATGCGCGGCATGGGGATTATCGGCCATGGCGGGGTTATGCTCAGCATGATCTACGCTGTGTTGTTCGGGGGCTGTCCCTGTGTTATCGGCAGAGTCATGGGCACCATGCGTTCCGTGCATAGCGCCCATCTCATTCAGTGTCAGCAAGGTCAGTGGGCGCAGAGCGGGTATGGCGGCTTTTAACCCGCTACGCGGCGTCAATGTGGCGCTGGCATAACCGCTTCTGTCCATCGCTTCGGCGAAAATGCTATAAGCCTGATCCGATTGCGGTTCGACCAGTACATCATAGGTTTCAGCGACAGCAATCCGGAATTCATCCACCTCGACGGGCTTGACCGCTTGACCGTCAGCTGCAGTAACGCGCATTTTTAAGCCCGGAATTCTGATGTCGAAATGGGTCATCGCAGAGGCATTGATAAAGCGTAAGCGCACTTTATCGCCTGCTGAAAACAGCGCAGTCCAGTCCATTTCGGGGGTGTGGCCGTTGACGAGAAAACGATAATTAGCGCCGGTGACATCGGCTAAATCAGTAGGGTCCATGCGCATTTCGCCCCATGCTAAACGGTCGGCCATGGTGTTGGCAAAACCCAGCTGGCGAATGTCTCGCACAACATCGAACAGGGTTCTTTTTTGGAAGTTGTAATAATCGCTTTGTTTTTTTAACCGTGCCATGGTGCGGTGCGGGTCGGCCTCCGGCCAGTCGGACAGGAGGATGACATAATCGCGCTCAACAGGATTATGCTCGTGCGGCGGGTCAATAATCAACGCCCCGTACAAGCCCATTTGTTCTTGCATCCCGGAATGACCGTGATACCAGTAAGTGCCGTGTTGCTGCACTTTAAACTGATAAGTGAAGGTCTCGCCCGGCGCGATGCCGTCAAAACTAATGCCGGGCACACCGTCCATCTGATAAGGCAGGATAATGCCATGCCAATGCAGCGAGGTGTGTTCTTTTAAGTGATTAGTCACCTGCAAGGTGACTAATTCACCTTCATGCCAATGCAGCGTTGGAGCCGGTAGCGTGCCATTGGCTAAAATCGCCTGTTGGCTTTTACCCAGCAGATTGATTGATTTTTCACCAATCGAAAGTGGGTAGGTATCCGCAATGCAACTTGTGCAGTTGATCAGCAGCGGTAAAAAAACAGCGCTATAAAGCGCGATATTCGATTTTTTCTGGTAAAACATGGGTTACCTCAGTTCAATGCAAGGAACTCACTGATGGTGTTGAAATTAGCTATTCTACAAAAGATAAGGTTTTTGATTACCGCCATTCTTCAATGAGTTTGAGGGTAAGACGGAGTAAAGATATTTAGACTGTGGAAATATTTTTCACCACGAAGGCACAAAGAATACGAAGAAAAATAATCAGGTTAATTTAATATCTTGAGAGTCTCGTGCTTTAGTTAATGCGTGCTGATTTTTTTATAATGTCAACTAAGCATAAACGCCGGCATCCTATTGATCAACCTTATGCCAAAACTGTTGCCATCGTCCTTTGGACTGCGCTAAGGCGCGTAACGATAAAATGACTTTGGCGCCTTTGTTTGTCCAACGCATACCCGAACCAGGGCTACCGCATTTGACTTTTAAACTTAAACTGAAATCAATTGCTTAAGTTTTTTTCGTGGTTTTTATGAGATTTCACACCATTTCAACCAATTGATTATAAATAGAATTTATTTATATGCGCTCACCCTGCAGGAACGACCCGTTATTTTTGGCACCATCATCGGCAATGCTCAGGTAGAGAGTGGTGGGATAGTATTTTTTGACGGTGGCAATCTCCTTTTCCATCCGTTGGAAAAAAAGTCCCCTTGCCGGATTCTGGGGCTTCGCCGATATAAAGGGTAGGGTGGCGCTTGCCCTCCATATCGTACAGTGAAATGTTACCCACCATCGCTTCCCTATAGCCGTCATCACGCATAGGTACATAAGCGCCATTAAGGCTCACCACGATGGCAGTGACATTTCTGCCATTGGATTTGCCTATGCCTGCTAAAAATTATAGTGTCATTTTAATCTTTGACATTATTAAAAAACAACACCCAGTTAATAGAAAAGACAACAACAAAAGCGGGATTAAAAGTCTTTGTCTATATTTTTAACAGGGTTTATGAAACGGGCAGAAAAGTTGCGGTGGGGTTTAAAAAATCAATGCGAATTGTTTTTGATAAGTATCTGGGGCAATGGAATTATGTTGCCATTCCTGAATCATCAATTTCAGCAGTTGCCTAAGTTATTCTATGCTCATTCCTTAGTAGGTTATTTATAAACCTAACTCCTGAATTTTTCGGGTCAGCGTATTTCTGCCGTAGCCTAATAAAATAGCGGCTTCGTGGCGTTTGCCGTGGGTAAAGTTTAACGCGGCTTTAATCAAAATGCTTTCAACGGCGGGAATGATATGTTTGGCGATTTCGCCTTCGTTTTCATGGCCAGCGTGTGAATGCAGTATTAGCTGTTGGTCTATCCAGTTTCTTAGCAAGGTTTCCCAATCGGCTTCAGTTGTGCTTTTTTCTGATGTTGAGCCCAGCAATTCGGGCGGTAGGTCGTGCAGATGAACCTCCCGCCCTGAGGCCATTACCGTCAACCAGCGGCAGCAGTTTTCCAGTTGCCGCACATTTCCCGGCCAGTCCAAGGTGCTTAAAAAAGCCTCTGCTTCGGGTTTTAAAATTTTGATTTCGGTATTCAGTTCAATCGCGGCCTGATTTAAAAAATGGCGCAACAGCAAAGGAATATCCTGTTTGCGCTCACGCAAGGGCGGAATATGAATGCGAATGACATTTAAACGATGGAACAAATCTTCCCGAAAACGGCCTTGATCTACCAGCGTTTCAAGGTTCTGGTGGGTGGCGGCGATGATGCGCACATCGACTTTAACCGAGGTGTAGGAGCCGACCGGATAAAATTCGCCATCGGCCAGCACCCGTAATAAGCGGGTTTGCAGTTCGGCAGGCATGTCGCCGATTTCATCCAGAAACAGGGTGCCGCCGTCGGCTTGTTCAAAACGTCCGGCGCGCCGTGCTTGTGCGCCGGTAAAGGCGCCTTTTTCGTGGCCGAACAGTTCAGATTCCATCAGGTCTTTGGGAATGGCGGCCATGTTCAGCGCGATGAACGGCTTGGCGGCGCGGGGACTGTGCCGGTGCAGGGCTTTGGCGACCAATTCTTTGCCGGTGCCCGATTCGCCGTTAATCAGTACGGTGATGTGCGATCTTGCCAAGCGCCCTATGGCGCGGAATACCTCTTGCATCGACGGCGCTTCGCCGATAATTTCCGGTGTCGATTCCAGTGCGAGTTCTGACGTTGTCGTTTCAACCTGCTGCTGTCTGCTGTGAATACATGCTCTATGGGCAAGCTCAACGACCTCTTTAATATCAAAGGGTTTGGGCAGGTATTCAAAAGCGCCGCCGTGGAATGCTGAAACCGCGCTTTCCAAATCCGAATGCGCTGTCATTACAATGACCGGCAGGTTCGGGTAGTTTAATTGAATCTTGCTTAACAACTCCAGTCCGTCCATGCCGGGCATACGTATGTCGGTAATCAGCGCATCGGGTGCGTCGTTGTGCAATGCGTCCAGTAAATTGGTGGCATCGGAAAAGCTGCGGGTAATGATGTCGGCTTTTTGCAGGGCTTTTTCCACCACCCAGCGTATGGATTTATCGTCATCAATGATCCAGACAGTTTCGGGTTTAGTCATTGCCGCTCTCCTCTTGGCTAATGATAGGTAAGAAGATTGAAAACACGGTGTTGCCGGGTTCGCTGCTGCATTCAATCAGGCCGTTATGTTGGTTGATCAGTGCTTGGGCGATGGATAAGCCTAAGCCTGTGCCGTCTGCGCGTCCGGTAATCATCGGATAAAATATTTGTTTCATCATGTCAGCGTCGATACCTTGGCCGTTATCGATGATGTCGCATTTGACCGCCAATTTATAGCTTTTACGGCCTATGGTCATTTGCCGGTGTATCCGGGTTTTGATGATGATACGGCCTTGGCCGTTAAGTGCTTGGACTGCGTTTCTGGTGATGTTTAAAATGGCTTGTATCAGCTGGTCTTTATCCGCGAGTATCTCCGGGATGCTGGGATCATAGTCGGTTTGTATGCTCATGCTGCCGCTGGATTCGGCCTGTACCAACTGCCTGACCCGTTCCAGCACTTCGTGAATATTAAGCGCTTTTTTATTGGGCAGTTTGTTGGGGCCTAGCATTTTATCCATCAAGCCTTGCAGGCGGTCGGATTCGGCAATGATGATTTGGGTGTATTCTTTCAACTCGGGGTCGTGCAATTCCAAATCCAGTAATTGTGCCGCGCCGCGCAAACCGCCCAAGGGGTTTTTGATTTCATGCGCCAAACCCCTGACCAGCAATCTGGCGGTGTTTTGTTGTGTTAATAGCTGCTCTTCTTTGGAAATGCGCAGTTGATTGTCCACTTGCTGCAATTCGACCAGAATCTCACTGACCTGTTCATTGTTTAATAAGGGCGTGGCGCTGAAATTGATGGTAACGCTATGTGTCATCCTATCTAAAATCAGCTCACGGTCGACCAACGGCTCGGCCATGCTTAGGCATTGTTGTAGATTGGTCAGCAATGCGGAATCGGAAGACTTGAACAATTCATGCGCACCCAGTCCGACCAAGTGGCGCGAGCTGTCGGCCAATAGGATTTCTCCGGCAGAATTGATATAACTGAGGATGAGGTTGCGGTCGAATAACAAGATGGCGCCGTTCAGATGGTCAAGGATGCGTTTATACATGTTGGCTTTAATAGGGTTTAAAGTATGAATATCATTTTCTAGCAATTTGCAGGCCGGTAATTGTGAACTATAGAAAAATAGAGGCGACAAGCCATGAAAAGAAGCCGTAAGAACAATAGCCTGCTTATTTTCGTATCAAATAACAGGTAAAAAGACTATCAGCACGAAGTCCTCACGAGCACGAAGAATGAAACCTCGCGCTCTTTGCTTCACCTAAAGCGCCTGCTTTTGGGCTTTGTGCCTTTTGTGGAAATTACTCAGTTGTTATTGTGCACCATAGCTGTGCGTAAACTATCATTATCTATTCTTTTTGGCTTTATTATGGTGCGTCGGTGACAGTTTTTTTTAATTGTAGCTGTCATTACACGGTTTTTCTTCATGGCTTGCGGTGCAGTCAATGCGTTTATGAACGCTTATGTCCCGCTATGCAAGGCGTTTATTAGCGGTTATCATGGCGTCGGCGCCTGTTAACGCATTTTAAAAATGTGCCGTATGTCATGGCGTAACAGCTTTTTAATATTTTTTCTGCATCATGTTGAGGTAAGAGAAAATAGTCTTAAAAGGCGTGTTCATTAAATTTTTATATTCTTTATGAGGAGATTGATTTATGGCTGTTTCACTCACTAAAGGCGGCAACATCAGCCTGTCTAAGACTGACCCTACGTTGAAAAACCTGATTGTCGGTCTCGGTTGGGATGCAAGGCCAACCGATGGCACCGATTTTGACCTGGATGCCAGCGCCTTCATGGTTAAAGAGGACGGCAAGGTTCGCTCCGACAGCGATTTTATTTTCTACAACCAAACTAAATCCACGTGCGGTTCGGTTGAACATACCGGCGATAATCGTACCGGTGCGGGCGATGGCGACGACGAATCGGTTATTGTGCTGCTCGATAAAATACCGGCCGATATTCAACGTGTGGTATTTACCGTCACCATCCACGATGCCGATGTGCGGAAACAAAATTTTGGTCAGGTATCGCAGGCTTATGTCCGGGTGGTTAATAAAGATTCAAATGCCGAAGTTGCCCGCTACGATTTAAGCGAAGATGCGTCGATTGAAACCGCCATGATTTTCGGTGAAATTTATAAACATGGCGCCGAGTGGAAATTTAAAGCGGTCGGTCAGGGTTATGCCGGTGGTTTGGCGGCATTGGCGCGCCAATACGGTATTAATATTTAGCAACAACAGTGGGCATCCACTATCAATTTTAATAAAAATCAGGAGAGCATCATGGCAGTATCATTAACTAAAGGCGGCAACGTTAATCTGAGTAAAGAAGCCCCCGGCTTGAACAAAATCATAGTCGGTTTGGGTTGGGACGCCCGCGCAACTGACGGCGCGGCATTCGATTTAGATGCCAGCGTTTTTCTGGTCAAAATGGATGGCAAAGTGCGTTCAGACAGCGATTTTTGTTTTTATAACAATAAAGTAGTCGGCGATGGCGCGGTTCAGCATCAAGGCGACAACACTACCGGCGCGGGTGAAGGTGATGATGAAACCGTCAAGGTTGAGTTGTCCAAGGTTCCCGCTGAACTGGACAAAATCGTATTTTCCGTGACTATCCATGACGCCGAAGCGCGCAGACAAAATTTTGGCCAGGTCAGCCATGCTTATATCCGTATCTGCAACGAAGAAGGCGGCGCAGAAATTGCCCGTTACGATTTAAGTGAAGATGCTTCGGTTGAAACCGCGATGATTTTCGGTGAAATTTACCGCGTCGGCGCTGAATGGAAGTTTAAAGCTATCGGTCAAGGTTTTGCCGGTGGACTTGGGCCTTTAGCGGCTTCTTTTGGGGTCAATGTTTAAAAATTATTAACCACGAAGAACACGAAGGATGCGAAGAAAATAACGCCCTTCTTGTTTTTCGTAGAGAACAAACATATTTCACATAGCAAAAAAAACAGCGTTGAACAGCGCGGTTTATTATCGAGGCAATACAGATGGCTATAAACTTACAAAAAGGGCAAAAAATTTCCCTGTCCAAAGAATCCGGCGGCACATTGAGCAAAATCGTCATGGGCTTGGGTTGGGACGCCAAACAAGCGTCAGTCGGCCTGATCAAAGGTTTGTTCGGCGGTGGCGGTAAAAGTGATTCCATTGATTTGGATGCGTCTTGCGTGATGTTTAACGAGCAAAACAAAGTGGTTGACACCATTTATTTTGGCCAATTAAAAAGCCGTGACGGCAGCATTGTGCATACCGGCGACAACCGTTCCGGCGCGGGTGACGGCGATGATGAGCAAATCAAGGTCGATTTGGACAAAGTGCCGGAAACCGTTAAATCGTTGGTTTTTACCGTCAATTCTTTTTCCGGTCAGACTTTTGACGAAGTGGAAAATGCCTATTGCCGTATTGTCGACAGCAGCAATAATGCCGAAGTGGCGCGTTACACGCTGAGTTCGCAAGGCTCGCACACCGCGCAAATCATGGCGAAATTGTATCGCCATAATGGCGAATGGAAAATGCACGCGATTGGTGAAAATGGCACAGGCCGCACCATTGAGGCTTTATTGCCGCAAATCATCATTCATCTGTAGGCATCAATGAGAATTTGGTTTAACAAGACATTTTCGACCATACACGCCGTTTTTAGAAATCTTCGCCAGTCGACGCCGAGTGGTGAAATCACCCTGATTTGTACGCACACTAACTCCCATGCCGCCGCCTTTTTGGCGGCGGATGAAAGCTATCTGGAACCCGCCGATCTCAACGAACAGGACTATCTGGAATGGTGCGTGGTATTTTGTCGGGAACATAATATTCAGTTATTTTGGCCGGGCAAAGAAGCGGCCTTTATCAGCAAACATCATGAATTTTTTCAGGCAATCGGCGTACAGGTGTTGTCGGTGGCTGATTTTGACACGCTGAGCTTGTTGCATAATAAAGCCGATTTTTATGCGGCATTGCCGGCAAATGTTGCCCAGACCATGGATTTTATTGCGGTTAATGACCGCGATGCCTTTGACAGTGCGGTTGCCGATTTATCGATAAAACATCAAACATTGTGCGTTAAACCCGCTGAATCGGTATTCGGCTTGGGTTTTCGGGTGTTAGATACCCAGCGCGACAGCATCACCCAGCTATTGAAAGGCGTTGAATACCAGATTCCGTTGCAAGAATTGCGGCAAGGTATGATGAATACGCCTGAATTTGCCACGTTGCTGGTCATGGAGCATTTGGGCGGCCCCGAATGGAGCGTCGATTGCGCGGGGCGACACGGCGAATTGCTGTGCGCAGTGCAGCGCAAAAAATCGCAACTCGCAGGCGGCGGGCAAATGATTGACAACAATGCCGACATTGCCGGCATGACCGCACGACTAGCCGCACATTACCGGCTCAACGGCTTGTTCAATATCCAATTTAAGGAAGGCGTCAACGGCGTGCGTTTACTGGAAATTAACCCGCGCCCGTCCGGCGGTTTCGGCATGGCCTGTTTATCCGGCGCCAATCTGGCGCAGATTGCCTTGCACAGCATTAAAGGTGAACCCTTTCAGCCGCCCACTATCCGTTACGGTCGGCGGGTGACTGAGGTTAATACGCCGGTAGTGATGCAGGCAGCATTGTGAATAAAATACCTGCAATGACGATTTCGTATTTTTAGTTAATTACTCGGTTAAGATGTTGCCACGCGAATTCCGAAAGAGCCTATTTGTGTTATGAAAACAAAATGCCGTTTATGCTGTTTGTTCTTGTTGTTGCTTATGTTAATAGGTTGCAGCCAAACTATCACGACGGCGCCGGAGGTGACATTTACCACCATCACCGGCGCAAAAATAGCGCTAAACGAGTTGCGCGGCCGGCCGGTTATTGTTACTTTTTGGGCGACTGACTGCCGGTCTTGTATCGAAGAAATCCCCGATTTAATCGACCTTTATAATCAATATCATGCCGCAGGCCTTGAGATGATTGCCGTGGCGATGTATTACGATCCGCCCAATCACGTCGTCGATATGACTAAAGCCAAGCAACTGCCCTACCATGTTGCGCTGGATTTGGATTCGGCACACGCGCAGGCGTTCGGCGGCGTTATGTTTACGCCCAGCACCTTTTTGATTGCCCCGGACGGTTCGGTTGTGGACAAGAAAATCGGCCTTTTCGACCGCGTTAAAATGAAAGAAAGTATCGAATCACTACTAAAAGGATAACTCATGCTCTGGTTAAAAGCATTACACCTGATTTTTATGGTCACCTGGTTTGCCGGTCTGTTTTACCTGCCGCGCTTGTATGTTTATCACGCCATGAGCACTGATGAAATCAGTAACGAGCGCTTTAAAGTGATGGAACGTAAGCTATTTTTTGGCATTATGACGCCGGGCATGATTGCCACCCTGTTATTCGGTTTTTGGATGCTGATTGTTTACGATTGGACGGTTTATGCCCGTGCCGGTTGGCTGCACGCAAAATTGTTGCTCTTATTACTGACGCTAATTTATCACTATTTCTGTTGGATCTGGCTGCGGGATTTTAAACAGGACCTTAACCTGCGCAGCCATGTTTTTTATCGCTGGATGAATGAAGTGCCGGTTTTGTTTTTGGTCGGCATTATTATTCTCGCCGTTGTTAAGCCGTTTTAATAGTCAGCGGCTTGAAATACGCGCATGATGACCGCATTTTTAACGTTCATTAACTCACAACTGTAACTTTATGAATCCATCCGATGTTATGCCTATTGGTGACTATCTCTCCGGCCTCGCCGGCGGTTTGTTGATTGGTTCTGCGGCGGCACTACTGATATTGCTCAATGGCCGGATTGCCGGTATTAGCGGTATTTTAGGCGGTCTGCTTCAGGCTGAGAAGGGCGATAAAATGTGGCGCGCCCTATTTGTGCTCGGCCTGTTGACAGCGCCTTTTATTTATCGATTTGCTTTTGGCTTGCCCGCTGTGACTATCGATGCCGGCACGGTAGAGCTGATTATTGCCGGGCTTTTGGTGGGTCTTGGCACCCGCTATGCTTCCGGTTGCACCAGCGGCCACGGCGTTTGCGGCATTTCCCGTGGCTCAATTCGTTCGCTGGCGGCTACGCTGACGTTTATGGCGGCGGGTTTTATCACCGTTTATTTGACTCGCCATGTTTTGGGGCTTTAATCATGTTGTCTATTAGCGCATTTTTTGTCGGCCTGTTATTTGGTTTCGGCCTCATTTTGTCGGGCATGACCGATCCGGCCAAGGTTATCGGCTTTTTGGATTTGGCCGGGGCTTGGAATCCAACGCTGGCTTTCGTCATGGGCGGTGCTATTGTGGTCGGGTCTGCCGGTTTTGCTCTGGCCAAAAAACGCCAGCGCAGTGTGTTGGGTGCGCCGATGCAGTTACCTAAAGCGACTCAACTGGATAAACGTTTGCTGCTCGGCAGTCTGGCTTTTGGCGTCGGCTGGGGTATTGCAGGGTTTTGCCCTGGCCCTGCCATTGTCAGTGCAGCGGCAGGCCAGCCTAAAGCATGGCTGTTTGTTGCGGCCATGCTGGCCGGGATGGCGTTGTACAGCTTTATTGAGTCGCGCGGGAAATGATGATTTATAAGCACTCAGTAAAAAAATAGAACACGGATAGCACTGAATTAGACGGATAATCACTGATTAAAAACACTGCGTAGTTTAAAAAAAATCTGTGTAAATCCGTTCCATCTGTGACATCCGTGTTCCTATTCTTTTTTCGCTGAGTAGTTATTCAGTTTGGATTTATCCAGTGGACTTTACAATTTTTCACTTAGGCTTAACAAAGTTCGAACCGGCTTCATCAGAAGTTTCATACACATCACAGCAAGGTATTCTTTATGAAAAAAAAATTATTAGTTATCGGCATCAGTTCAGCATTATTGACAGCGTGCGTGACCGACCCGAACACAGGGCAATCCAGTATAAGTAAGGCGGCTATGGGCGGTGGTGCGGGCGCCGTAGTCGGCGCTGGTGCAGGTACGCTGTTTGGCGGTAATGATCTTAAAAATGCCGGCTTGGGCGCATTAGCCGGTGGCGTTGTTGGTGCGGCGGTGGGTGCTTATATGGATCACCAGGAAAAAGAAATGCAGCAGTCATTGCAAGGTACCGGCATTGAAGTGCAAAGAACGGCGGAAAATACGCTGAACCTGACCATGCCGAGCAATGTGACGTTTGGCTTTGATTCGGCTGATTTGACGCCGCAAGCGCAAGGTGCATTGGATTCGGTCGCGAACGTACTTAATCAATACCGGGATTCCACTATCAATGTCACCGGTCATACTGATGACAAGGGTAGCGAAAGTTATAATCAGGCTTTATCTGAACGCCGAGCCGCCAGTGTTGCCGGTTATTTGAGTCAGCATGGCGTCAATTATTCCCGATTATCGCAACAGGGCATGGGCAAAAGAATGCCGAAAGTGCCTAATGTCAATGAGATGAACCGGGCGCAAAATCGCCGGGTGGAATTGGCTATTGTCGCCAATAACAATGCTGGAGCTAGTCAGCAGCAGAGCGCTCCGCAACAGCCACAGCAACAAGGCTATCCTCAACAGCAAGGCTATCCGCAGCAGCAAGGCTATCCTCAACAGCAACAATACCCGCAGCAGCAAGGTTATCCTCAACAGCAACAATACCCGCAACAGCAGGGCTATCCTCAACAACAGGGCTACCCACAGCAGCAACAAGGCTATCCGCAACAGCAGTATCCTCAGCAACAAACCTATCCGCAGCAGCCCTATAATTACACCCGATAGAACTGTTGCATGAACGTAAACCGTCCTGTTGTACTGTCATTTTCCGGTCATGACCCCAGTGGAGGCGCTGGGGTGCAGGCCGATATTGAGACTTTAGTTAGCCATCGTTGTCATGCCGCCAGCGTCATCACCGCCTTAACCGAACAGGACACCCGGAATGTAAAAAAACTCATTCCGCAACCCCCTGAAGCCATTATCAGTCAGGCTACTACTTTATTGGACGACCTGCCGGTCAAGGCGTTTAAAATCGGTTTGATCGGTCATCACGAGACCGCCGCCGCGATTCATGCTGTATTAAAACAGCATCCGCATATTCCGGTGATTCTCGATCCGGTTTTGGCGGCGGGCGGCGGTGCCGAATTGTCAAATGACCGGCTTATTGCAACGATTGTTGACTTGCTGTTGCCCTGCACCCGCGTGTTAACACCGAACAGCGAAGAAGCGCGGAAATTGACCGGATTGAGCGACCTTAATGAGTGTGGCTTGGCCTTGCTGGAAAAAGGTTGCGATTATGTGCTGATTACCGGCAGCCATGAGGACACGCCGTCAGTCAGCAATCAGCTGTTCCATGACCGGCGCAGTTGGGAAACTTACACCTGGGACAGGTTGCCGTTCAGCTATCACGGTTCCGGTTGCACCTTGGCTGCCAGCATTGCCGCCTTGATGGCGCACGGTTTGGAGCCGTTGCAGGCTGTCATGGAAGCCCAGGAATACACCTGGAATTCATTAAATGCCGCTTACCAGCCGGGCCAAGGCCAACATAGCCCCAACCGTTTTTTTTGGATGGATGCCGAGTGATGAAATTTCCTGCACGCGGGCTTTATGCGATTACCCAAACCGAAGACAAATCTGCTGATGCGGTCATTAACGAAGTGGCAGCGGCGTTAAGAGGCGGTGCTGTTGTGGTGCAATACCGCGACAAAAATCCGCTTGATGCGCCTTTTCTTGCCCGTGAGCTGGTTAAAATTTGTCATCAACATCAGGTGCCGTTATTGATTAATGATGATATTGAGCTGGCGGGGTTGGTGGGTGCTGACGGCGTTCATTTGGGCAGGGAAGATGGTGCGATAGCCCAAGCAAGGCAGCGTTTGGGTAGTGCAGCGATTATTGGCGTGTCGTGTTATAACGCGGTCGAGCACGCTATGGCGGCTGAGGCCGAAGGCGCTACTTATGTGGCTTTCGGGCGATTTTTTCCGTCTTCGTCAAAACCCTTGGCCGCTCCAGCCGAGATTGAAACCTTACGACAAGCAAAACGTGTGCTGACTATTCCGATTGTTGCCATCGGCGGCATTCTGCCGGAAAACGGCGCGCCGTTAGTTGCAGCTGGCGCCGATTTATTGGCCGTCATCGGCGGCCTTTTTGACCATCAGCCGGAACAAGCGGCGCGGGCTTATCAGGCTTTGTTTACAGCTTAAACGCCGGCGCGACCGGCGTATTTTTTCTTATCCCGATTCAACCAATAATCAGTCGCCAATTGCTGCGCCTGTTCCTGCGACTCCGCTTTGCCCAGCAACTTGAGTGCAACCGCCGCCGTGCCGATGATGGACGCTTCGGCAAATTCGTCTTCAGCCTTTCCTTGCCAGATTAACGCCAATTGCTCAGGCTCAAGCAGTTCGGGTTTGACGTGGCGGTGGGTAAACAAAGCGGGCCAGTTTTCGTCGGACAGTTCGCCGTTGTGTACGCTTTGCACCAAACATTCCATGTCAGGATTGCGTTCGGTTTCGCCGCCTTCGCCTTTTAATACCGCCATGTGCGGCTGATTTAACAGCGCAGCGGCTTGTTGGTGCACAGGGCGATAACCGGGATGGAAGATGCCTTGAATGCTGTATTGCGCATGAAACGGGTTTAACAAGCGCACCAGCGTGTGAACCGGTGAGCGCAAGCCCAGTATCGGACGCAGTTCGATAATATCATGCAGTTTGGGGCAAAAATGGGCGAGCGACAAATAACTAAAATGCTGTTGTGCAAGCTGTTGCTTGGCCTCCTCAATAGAATTTGCACAGCTAAGCCCTAAAAACGTCAGCATGTTTTCGGTGTACAGCCGGCCTGCGGTATGGCCGCTGGCGCCGTGCATAAAAACAGTGGTGCCGTTTTCGGCCAGCAATAAAGCGGACAGCAAAAACCAGGGCAAATGCCGACGTTTTCCGGCATAAGATGACCAGTCCAAGTCGACCTTTACGGCATCGTCGGCAATGGCAAACGACTCTTGCGCGGCCTGTGCGAATCCGGCCAATTCTTCCGGGGTTTCTTCCTTGACTCGCATCAGCATCAGGAATGCGCCCAATTGTACCGGCAACACCTGATCGGCGAATATCATCTGCATGGCGCGGTAAGCTTCATCCTGGGTTAACGGGCGTGAGCCTTTTTTGCCTTTGCCTAAAATGCGGATGATGTCTGCAAACGGATGTTCCCGGGACGGCGTTTGTTCGTGGTGAGTGAGTGTCATATTTTCACAAAGTAAATTTAAAATAATGGTCGATTAACAAGGCGATAAACACGCCGGTTAAATACATTAGCGAATAAAAGAAAGTGCGCATTGCAGTTTTGTCATCTTTCCGGTGCATCATCAACAGGGCAAAATAGATAAAGCCGAGACCTAACGGCACCACCGCCGCTAAATAAATCAGCCCGCTCATGCCGGTCAAATAGGGCAATAGGGTGACGATGAACAGCAGCAGCGAATACAGCAAAATATGCAGGCGGGTGTATTCCACTCCGTGCGTGACCGGCAGCATCGGGATGCCGACTTTGGCGAATTCTTTGCGTTTGGCGATAGACAGCGGCCAGAAATGCGGCGGCGTCCACACGAAAATAATCAAAAACAGCAGCAGCGAATAAGGATGCAGTTCGCCGGTCATTGCGCACCAGCCCAGCATGGGCGGGGTAGCGCCAAAGGCACCGGCAATGACGATATTTTGCGGGGTCATGCGTTTGAGGTAAACGGTGTAAATAATCGCGTAACCCAGCGCTGACAAGAAAGTCAGCAACGCGGTTAAAGCATTAACTAAAATTATCAGCAAGGCCATTGAGATGACGCCGAGCAACGCGGCAAAAACGATGACATTGGTCGAGTTTAACTCGCCGGTAGGCAAGGGGCGGCGCTTGTTGCGGTCCATCAGTGCATCGGCTTCGCGGTCGATATAATGGTTAATCGCGGCGGCGGAGGCGGCGGCCATGGCAATACCTAAGCTGCTGTAGATAAACAGGCCGATAGGCGGCACGCCGGGTACGGCCAATAACATCCCCGCCATTGCGGTAAAAACGATCAGCGCAACCACTTTGGGTTTGCATAACTCAAGATAACTTTGCCAAGAGGGTCTGGCAGATTCGCTAGTCATTATTTAATGATTCCAACTTTTAGTTTAGGGTGCGGTTATTAAAAAAACCGTAATAATTGTGATGTAGATGCTGCATACAATGGCGCACAGTAATGATAAATAATTAGGCCATAGAATACAGTGAACCCGTGATTATTGAAATAGTCTGCGCGGTTACGGTGTGCAGAATCGCCGTGTTATCAGTCATCTGTATGCTATTTTGCAGTAATGCTAAAGCAAATTAGCTTTAACACTTTCCATCAAATCAACACTATCCGAACCCTTTGTCACTATGTGATAATAAACGGCTTAATTTTGGCGAAATTTCTTTCTAACTGACACAGCCGCAGGGCGTAAAAGGTATACATAATGGATGAGAATAAAAAGAAGGCGTTAGGTGCTGCGCTGATGCAGATAGAAAAGCAGTTCGGCAAAGGTTCTGTGATGCGCATGGGCGATGTCGCTGCGGCGCGTGACATTGACGTAGTGTCTACCGGCTCGTTAGGTTTGGATATTGCGCTGGGCTGTGGCGGTTTGCCGCGCGGCCGTGTCATTGAAATTTACGGCCCTGAATCATCCGGCAAGACCACGTTGACGTTGCAAGTCATTGCCGAAATGCAAAAGCTCGGCGGCACGGCGGCATTTGTCGATGCCGAACACGCTTTAGATCCGGGTTATGCGCAAAAAATCGGCGTTAATGTCGAAGATTTGCTGGTGTCCCAGCCCGATACCGGCGAACAGGCACTGGAAATTACCGACATGCTGGTGCGTTCCGGCGCGGTGGATGTGGTGGTGATTGATTCGGTGGCGGCGTTGACGCCGAAAGCCGAGATTGAAGGCGATATGGGCGATTCGCACATGGGTTTGCAGGCGCGTTTGATGTCGCAAGCATTGCGCAAATTGACCGGAAATATCAAACGCTCCAACACGCTGGTTATTTTTATCAACCAGATTCGGATGAAAATCGGCGTGATGTTCGGCAGCCCTGAAACCACCACCGGCGGTAATGCGCTGAAATTTTACGCCTCGGTGCGCTTGGATATTCGTCGCATCGGCTCCATTAAAAAAGGCGATGAAGTGATCGGCAATGAAACCCGGGTCAAAGTGGTTAAAAACAAAGTCGCACCGCCGTTTAGACAGGCTGAATTTGAGATTTTATACGGCGAAGGCATTTCCTTTCTGGGCGAAATCGTGGATTTGGGCGTCAGTTACGGTTTTATCCAAAAATCGGGTTCCTGGTACAGTTATGGCGATGAAAAAATCGGTCAGGGCAAAGATAATGTGAAGGCTTTTTTAAGGGAACATCCTGAAAAAGCGAAAGAAATTGAAGCGAAAATCAGGGCAGAGGCTTTTGCTAAAAAAGGCGCGCCGTTAATTGAAGAATCAGTCGTTATCGAAGAAGACGAGTAGTTTTTTGATTGAACAAGAGGACGAGGCGCCGTCCGGCGTCGCCAAAGACATTGAAGAAATTTGCCTGCGGCTATTGTCCCGAAGAGAGCATAGCCAAAAAGAATTGCTGGATAAATTGGCGTTAAGAGGCTTTGATCGGGCTGATGTACAACCGGTGCTTGATGAACTGGCGCGGCAAGGTTGGCAAGACGATTTAAGATACGCCGAAAGCTATGCCCGTTTCCGCATACAGAAAGGTTATGGGCCGATTCGGGTGAGCTATGAGCTGAAGCAAAACGGCATCGCAGCGTTCGATCTTGACGCCATTGTGCAGGAAGAAGCCGGTAGCTGGATGGCGTTAATAGAGCACGTTTACCGTAAAAAATACACCGATGAAGTCGTGCTAGAGCGCAATGAATGGGCAAAACGCAGCCGTTTTTTATTGCATCGCGGCTTTTCCGGCGCAATGATCAGTGCGTTATTTGATGAATTGAATATTAGATTTTTCTAAGTTTGTAGTTAGATTACTTGCATCATGTGCATACTAAATTACCAAGGAGTAAAAATGACCGATCCTTTATCACTTGAAACGATTGTTGCAGAGTTTAGCGATAGCGCTGAAGCTTGGGTACTTCAAGATACAAAATCGAAGAAATATGTGACCATTCCTCATCCCAACTATCCTGGACGAGACCCCATTCACTTTTTTTTAAGCAAAAATGATGCGGAGCAGGTTCTCACCGAGATTCTTGATGTCAACGAGGTACTGAGAGGTCGAGACATATTTGCTGTGTCGGTAAATCTACTCAAGGCCGTTCGAAGTATTGCAGCCGACAAGACTGTTGGTAATGCGGATGGTTTTGTGGTTCATCCACCAAATGAAGTTTTTGAATTTGTTCGTCAACAAAATCCATAACCTAACCAATCGGTCAAGTAGGGCGCGCTTCCCTCAAACGCTAGGCTTAGCGCAACCCGGTTTTTTTAAAAGCATTTATTTATTATGAAAAAGATGACTAGCGCCGAGTTGCGCACCGCCTTTCTGGAATTCTTTCGCGAGCGCGGACATTCCGTTCAGCCTTCAAGCTCGCTGATTCCGGGCAATGATCCGACCTTATTGTTCACCAATGCCGGTATGGTGCAGTTCAAGGATGTGTTTTTAGGCCGCGACCATCGCGACTACAACAAAGCCGCAACCAGCCAACGCTGCGTGCGTGCGGGCGGCAAACATAACGACCTGGAAAACGTCGGCTATACCGCGCGGCACCATACTTTTTTTGAAATGCTGGGCAATTTCAGCTTTGGCGATTATTTCAAAAAAGATGCTATCCATTTCGCTTGGGATTTTTTGACCAAGGAATTGGGTATACCGGCGGAAAAATTATGGGTCACTGTGTTTGACGAAGATTCCGAGGCCGAAAAAATCTGGTTGGATGATGTTGGCGTTTCGCCTGACCGCTTCTCAAGAATTGGTGCCAAGGATAATTTCTGGTCAATGGGCGATGTAGGGCCTTGCGGGCCGTGTACCGAAATATTCTACGATCATGGTGCCGACATTGCCGGCGGCCCGCCGGGGTCGCCGGATGAAGATGGCGACCGCTATATCGAAATCTGGAATCTGGTGTTCATGCAATACGACCGTTCCGCCGACGGCTCGTTGACGCCGCTGCCGAAACCTTCGGTTGATACCGGCATGGGCTTGGAGCGCATTGCGGCGGTGTTGCAAGGCGTACACAGCAATTACGAAATCGATCTGTTCCAAAAATTATTAAAAGCCGCCGCCGGATTGGCGGGTACTGACGATTTAACTAAAAGCTCATTACGGGTGATTGCCGACCATATCCGCTCTTGCGCTTTCCTGATTGCCGATGGCGTAATGCCGTCCAACGAAGGGCGCGGTTATGTGGTGCGCCGCATTATTCGCCGCGCAATCCGGCACGGCTACCGTTTGGGCATCCGCGATGTATTCTTTTATAAACTGGTCGCGCCCTTGACTGAAGAAATGGGCGAGGCTTTCCCTGAACTTAAAGCCGCGCAAGCTCAAGTTGAACGGGTGTTGAAAAAAGAAGAGGAGCGTTTTGCCGAAACGCTGGAACAAGGCATGAAAATTCTGGAAGCCTGTGTCGCCAAGATGGAAGGCTCGGTTATCCCCGGCGATACCGTGTTTCAGCTTTACGACACTTACGGTTTCCCTGTCGATTTGACCGCCGATTTTGCTCGCGAACATCATCTGACTGTCGATCATGCCGGCTTTGAAATGGCGATGACCGCGCAGCGCGACCGGGCGCGCTCTGCCAGCAGTTTTGGCGCCGATTACGATCAGGACATCAAGCTTGATGCGCAGACCGAATTTACCGGCTACGAACAGCTTGACGACCAAGTGCATATCATCGGCTTGTTCAAAAAAGGCCAGCCGGTAGACAGCTTGCAAGATGGCGAAGAGGGCGTGGTGGTATTGGACAAAACGCCGTTCTATGCCGAGTCCGGCGGACAAACCGGCGATTGCGGCAAAATCGAAGCCGATGGCGCGGTGTTTGAAGTCAGCGACACGCAAAAACAGGGCGGTAACCTGTTCTTGCATAAAGGAAAATTACTGAGCGGTACGCTGACTAACGGCCAGTTGTGCGCGGCGCGGGTCAGTGCGGCAGAAAGAACCGCGACCGAGCTTAACCATTCGGCGACGCATCTACTCCATGCCGCCTTGCGGCAGGTGTTGGGCGATCATGTCGCGCAAAAAGGCTCGCTGGTTAATCCTGAACGCTTGCGTTTTGACTTTTCCCATTTTGAGCCGGTCACGGCGTTTGAAATCAGCACGGTTGAGAGCATCGTTAATGAACAGATTCGGGCGAATAATCCGGTTGTTTCAAAAGTCATGGCCAAAGATGACGCAGTTAAAGCCGGGGCAATGGCCTTGTTTGGCGAAAAATACGGCGATGAAGTCAGGGTATTAAAAATCGGCGAATTTTCAACCGAACTGTGCGGCGGTACCCATGTCGAAAGGGCAGGGGACATTGGCTGCTTTAAAATCATTAACGAAACCGGTGTTGCGGCGGGTGTCCGACGCATAGAAGCAGTAACCGGCGGCGCGTGTTTTGAGTTTATCGCCGGTCGCGACCATGCGCTGGCTAGTATTGCCGGTTTGGTCAAAAGCGCACCGGAAAAAGCGCCGGAAAAAGTCGAGCAGTTAATAGAGAAAAACCGCTTGTTGGAAAAGCAGCTGGAACGCTTGCAGGCCAAATTAGCCAGCTCTGTCGGTAACGAGCTGGGCGCTCAGGCGGTTGATGTCAATGGCATCAAAGTATTGGCGGTCAAACTCGAAGGCGTTGATGCAAAATCCTTAAAAGATATGGTCGATCAGTTGAAAAACAAACTGGGCAGCGCCGCGATTGTGTTGGCCGTGGTTGACGGCGACAAAGTCAGTCTGATTGCCGGTGTGACCAAAGACTTTATGGGGCGGATAAAAGCCGGTGATTTGGTCAACTTTGTCGCCACGCAAGTCGGCGGAAAAGGCGGCGGCAGGCCCGATATGGCTCAGGCTGGGGGTAATGATCCGTCCGGCTTGGCGGTTGCTTTGCAGCAAGTACCGGAGTGGGTTAGAGGGCAGTTGACATAGAGGTGACTTTAATTGTCTTTATTTGTTTTATTGTATAGAGTTCACTGGCAAACTAAAAGCAGGCATAAATGAATAATAAAAAAGCCAAATGGTTGGCTTACACTGTTTTAGTTGGATTAATTCCAATACTATGTCGAGGTATTGCATGGCTAGTTACCAAAAGTGGCACAATAGAGTTCTTAGCGTCCTCGGATTTTGTGGCGCTTGGTCTGGTGCTTCATATTTCCATTATAAATGAAATGGAACATATTTCTGATGAGGAGCGGGATTGGAAAACCATACAAAATGGCGTGTCGATTGCTTTCATAGCCGCCTATGGTGTTTTATTCACGTTTACTTTGCTTGGTGACAAACTTGTAGATATATCGGCTATGACAAAATGCACTATTGCTCTTGCTGCATTGTCATTTGCTATTAGCTACTCCGTTTTTGATCGAATATCAAAAATACCTGTTTATATTTCGGGAGACGAGACATGACAAATTTTATAATCGCGATGACTGTACTGCTGTGTATCGTTGGTATAAGCGTTGTTATTTGGTCTATTGTCGATACTAGACATAAATACTATAACGATTATTTATCCAGAAAGGGACATGATTAAAAATTTTATTTATTTAGATGAGGAAAAGATGTATTCCCTTTCTTCTCAAATTTTTGAAGGGGTCACGGAGTATGTTCTTAACGAAAAATCGAGTGAATCAGAAAACACCGAATCTCAAAAAGGACCTGTTAGTAGTGGCAGGATACTCGGTGATATTCTTCGTCAAGCCGATAAAAAGACTGAAAAAAAAATTTTGAGTGATTTTTCTTATACGCTTTTTGAGAAAAAGTTGTTAGATGACGATAAAGTCATAGAGGTTGATGAGAGTTTTCTAATTGAAGGGTTGCGCAATAAAGCCGAATCTATATCTTTTATCAAGGTGACGGCAAAAGTTGTTTTTAATGATATGAAGTTAATAAAAGGAACATTGAAAAACTTTAATAGCATTGGTTTAGCTTTAGCGCATGTTACAAATGTAACTGAAATTAATGAAGTTAATGCTCAATTAGAAAAAGCTAAATTACATGCTAAGGATCGCAATCAACAAAGCAAGGTAGCTTCTCAAGATAAAGTTGTTATGAAGGCAATTGAAAAGCGTGCAAAAGATCAGGGTCTACAATTAAATCAAGCATTTCTTGATAATCTTGCATTACTTCTTGATTATGGCTTTCAAGATCAACTAGATATACAAATGCAATTAATTGACTTTATGGTATCTGCGAATTTGAAGAGGGACTGCTTAAGGGAAAGTGAAGAATTGATTATTAAAAAATATTCAAGGCAGACGGAATGCCGCTTTGTTATGTTTGGAATTATCACTCAATATAAGAGGGATAAATTGGACGGCATTAAAGAGCCAAGTAGCACTCCATCCATAAAAGAAGCTTTAATGAGTGTGATTACTCAATTAACAAATCTTGAGGAAACGTTTATAGGTCGCTTAAGCAACGAAGTAATAATTGATCCTATAGCACTTTATACGGAACTATGAATAAAGGCGTTTACGACATTATTTGTTGTTTTTAGGGTGGTATTTAACAACGAAATGGTAAAACAATCGGCTCAAGAAGATTTCGAAATAGATAAATCTTTGTGTTTGAACAACCTAAAAAAAGTAATACAAGGTGACTTTTCAAGCTTTAGTGAAATCGATAATGTAGATACGCACATTCAGAATCTAAGAGATGAGTTAAACGAGCAATGTTGAATCCCCAATTCAAGGCTTTTGCATGAACGATGGAATCTTATATTTAAAATACAAGGCTTTATTAAATGGCATTATACGTATATAAATTCGGCGGCACCTCGGTAGGAAACGTCGAGCGCATTAAAGCAGTCGCCGAAAAGGTTAAGCAAGCCCACGATTTGGGCGATCAAATTGTGGTCGTGGTTTCGGCAATGAGCGGTGAAACCAATCGGCTGATTGGCTTGGCAAAAGACACTCAGCCTTACCCTAACGAGCGGGAAATGGACGTGTTGTTGTCCACCGGCGAGCAGGTTACGGTGGCGCTATTAAGCATGGCTTTGCATGAACTGGGCTGCGATGCCTGTTCTTATACCGGCGGCCAGGTCAAAATTCTGACCGACAGCAGCCACACCAAGGCGCGTATCCGCAAGATTGACGACGCGCGCATTCGGGCTAATCTTAACGACGGCAAGGTGGTGGTGGTCGCAGGCTTTCAGGGTGTGGACGAGCATGGCAATATCACTACCTTGGGGCGCGGCGGTTCGGATACCACGGCGGTGGCATTGGCGGCCGCCTTAAAAGCCGACGAATGCCATATTTATACCGATGTCGACGGCGTTTATACCACCGATCCCAGAGTCGAGCCGAAAGCCCGACGGCTGGATAAAATCACTTTTGAGGAAATGCTGGAAATGGCCAGTCTGGGTTCAAAAGTGTTGCAGATCAGGTCGGTAGAATTTGCCGGCAAATATAACGTTGCGTTACGCGTATTATCATCATTTACAGAAGGTAAGGGCACGCTCATTACCTATGAGGAATCACAAGTGGAAAGTGCTTTAATTTCAGGAATCGCATTCAATCGGGATGAGGCAAAATTAACCATTAACGGCGTACCTGATTTGCCGGGTGTCGCGTTTAAAATTTTGGGTCCTATCGCTGATGCCAATATCGAAATCGATATGATTATTCAGAATATCGCCGACGATAAAACCACCGATTTTACCTTTACTGTGCATCGTAATGATTATCAGCGCGCAAAAACCTTGCTGGAGCAAACCTGCGCCGAACTTGGCGCTAGAAACGTTACCGGCGATAACAGCATCGTTAAAGTATCGATTGTCGGTGTCGGTATGCGCTCCCATGCAGGCATTGCCAGCACTATGTTTAAAACCTTAGCTGATGAAGGTATCAATATCAGAATGATCTCAACCTCCGAGATTAAAATATCGGTTGTGGTTGATGAAAAATATTTAGAGCTGGCGGTCAGGGCATTACATGCTGCCTTTGAATTAGATCAGGAAAAAGCGCTGCCGGCTTAATGCGGGACGGTTAAATTAAGTTAGATCTTCCAGGTTTTTAAAACCTGGAAGGTCTACATCAGAGCACTTAAATCAACTCAATGCTGAAGCATTTTATTCACCACGAAGAGCACGAAAGTCATTATTTTCCTTTGTGCTCTTCGCCTCCTTCGTGGTAAAAAAATCTTTTCAAATGCTGGCAAAAACAGTTATGGAAAATGATATTCAAGCTACGCTTTCCCAGTTGCGGGAAACTTTCATTATTGGTCTGCCGGAACGAGTAGCACAGCTCAAAACGCTGCTGACTGAGCTTGAAAACGGCCAGCACCAGGCGCTGCAGACCTTGCACCGCGCCGCGCATAGCCTAGTTGGAGCGGCTGGCATTCACCGTTTAATGCGAGTTGCCGAGGCGGCGCGTGATCTGGAGCAGCGGGTCGCGGCCATGCCGGTTGATGATCGATTGGACGAACATCAATTGCAGAGCATAAGGTGCGCACTGTCGAAACTGGAAGCGCAGGCCATTAATCCAAGCTACATTTTTGTGCCGCAGATTGAATCAGGACGGAGCAAAGTGCCCTACATCATGGTCGTGGATGATGATCAGGAGCAGGCCGGTTGGCTAAGTTCGCTGCTTGAACAAGCGGGTTATCGGGTTGATGTGTTTCATCAGCTGAGCGCTTTTGCCGCTGCTTGCTTAACCGCTGAAACGCCCGCTGCTGTCATTATGGATATGATGTTTCCCGAAGGCGATGATGCCGGCGCCCGGGTTATTGCCGAGCTGAAAGATAAGAGCCTGACCAGTTTTCCGGTGATTTTTATGTCTTCGCGCCGGGATATACAGGCAAAGCTTGCTGCTTATCGGGCGGGGGCTACCTGTTATCTGACCAAACCGGTAGCGGTTGATGCCTTGTTGCGGGTGGTTTCCGATGCGGTAGCCTTAATGCCGGAAGACCCTTTTCGGGTGTTGCTGGTCGATGATGACAGCGACCAGCTGGCCGCTCACAGTCTGGTGTTGCAGCAGGCGGGAATGACGGTGCTGGCCGTGGGCAATCCGCTAGAGGTTCCCGACAGGCTGAAAAGCTTTGCTGCCGAAGCACTGGTGCTGGATATGTACATGCCGGAATGTTCGGGCATGGAGCTGGCGACCATATTGCGCGATGATGAGCTCTATGCGCAGACGCCGATTATCTACTTGTCGGCAGAGACCTGTCTGTCCAAGCAATTGCTGGCACTTAATTGTGCCGGTGACCATTTCCTGACCAAGCCGATTGAGCCACGCCATTTGGCCGCAACAGTGGCTTTGCATGCGCGGCGTTTTCGTCAGACACGGGAACAGGCAGAGGCGCTACGCGCTACCTTGTATGAGCGGGAACGCCGCCAACAGGCGCTGGATGCCCATGCTATTGTCAGTGAGGCCGATGCACGGGGCATCATCACTTATGTCAATGACCGCTTTTGCGAGATCAGCGGTTACAGCCCCAACGAACTGTTAGGGAAAACTCACCGTATTGTTAAATCAGCCGAACATTCGCCGGCATTTTATGCGGAAATGTGGCGCACCGTTGCGGGCGGCAATATCTGGCGGGGCGAGGTGTGCAACCGCAGCAAGGACGGGCACTTGTATTGGGTGGAAACCAGCATTGTGCCTTTTCTGGATAGTAGCGGGAAGCCTTATCATTTTATTTCCATCCGTACCGACATCACCCATATCAAGCAAGCCGAGTTGCGTCTGCGGTTACTGGAGCGGGCGGTCGAGGCCAGTTCCAGCAGTATCAGCATGGCCGATGCCGAAAAGCCCGATTTTCCGCTGATTTACGTTAATCCTGCATTTGAGCACATCACCGGCTATCGGCGCGATGAAGTGATAGGCCGTAATTGCCGACTATTGCAAGGTAAGGAAACTGACCAACCGGGATTGGCTGCAATTCGTGCCGCCTTGCGCGAGGGGCGGGGAGGCAGGTCTTTGCTGCGTAATTACCGCAAGGATGGCAGCGCCTTCTGGAATGAGTTGCGCATTGCACCGGTGCATGACGAACACGGGCGCATTACCCATATCATCGGCATTTCCGATGATGTCACCGAGTACCGCGAAGCCAGTGATGCCTTGGCGAAGAGCGAAGAGCGGCTGCGTCGTAGTCAGCAGTATGCCAATATAGGCACTTGGGATTGGGACATAAAAACGGGCGAGCTGATTTGTTCCGAACGCGTCTGCGCGTTATTTGGCTACCGTGAAATAAGCTCAAAGCAGTCTTACCAGCAGTTCTTTCGGGGCGTACACCCAGAGGATAGGCTGCGGGTCAACAATGCGATTGATGCCTGTCTGCAAAACAATGTCGACTTCAATATTGAGTTTCGCTGTATCTGGCCGAACGGTACGGTGCGCTGGTTGCAAGAGCGCGGTGATGTGGTGCGCGACGCTGACGGTAAGCCGCTGAATATGTTGGGCGTGGTGCAGGACATCACTGAGCGCAAGCTGATCGAATACAGGATTTTGGAAAAGCAGGATAGGTTGGTTATTTTCAACCACATCATCGACAATGTTGCCGATGCGGTGATCACGATCGATGCGGCAGGTACTATCAGCTCTTTTAATCCCGCTGCAGAAAAGCTTTTCGGCTACGATGCCGCTGAAATTATTAACCGTAATATCAATTTGTTAATGCCGGAACCTTATCGTAGCCAGCATGACCAGTATCTTGCACGCTACAGTATTGGACAATCGACGGCGGATATCATTGGTAGGCAAGTTGAATTGGCCGGGCAACGTAAAGATGGCAGTATTTTTCCGTTAGAGCTGGCAGTTACAGCAATGGAAATCGACCATACTAAACATTTCATCGGCATCCTGCGCGATATTAGTGAGCGCAAACAGACCGAACGGGCGCTGATTAATTCCCGTGATGAGGCCCAGCGCGCCAATAATGCCAAGTCCGAATTTTTGTCCAGCATGTCGCATGAATTGCGCACCCCGATGAACGCCATTTTGGGCTTTGGTCAGTTGCTGGAAATAGACGACAACATAACGGAGGAACAGGCCGATTATGTTGACGAAATATTGAAGGCCGGCCGCCATTTGCTGGAATTGATTAACGAGGTGCTGGATTTGTCCAAGATTGAGTCGGGCAAGATCAATCTGTCAATCGAGCCCTTACCTTGCCTTGAACTGATTAACGAATGTTTGGCGCTGGTCAGGCCGCTGGCTCAGGCGCAGGACATTTCCATTAATGAGATGGTCATGGGCGATTATGTGGTGCGCGCTGATCGTACCCGGTTAAAACAGGTGCTGATTAATTTGCTGTCGAATGCTATTAAATATAACCGTCCGCAGGGCAACGTATTGGTGCAGATTGCTGCACAGCAAGGACTGGTGCGCTTGTCGGTGTCTGACACCGGCTACGGCATTCCGGCGGCGCGGCAGCAGGAACTGTTCCAGCCATTTTCGCGGCTAGGCGCCGAAGACAGTGATATTGAAGGTACCGGTATCGGTTTGACTATCAGTCGTCGATTGATAGAAATGATGGGCGGCATCATCAATGTTGAAAGTGAAGAAGGCAAAGGCAGCACTTTTTGGCTTGAGCTGCCGGAAGTGGTTGCGGGGCAGATTGATGTCAGTAATGACGCAGCGCCGACCTTGGCGGATGAAGTGGCAGAGACTACCTATCGCTATACCGTGCTTTATATTGAGGACAATCCGGCTAATCTTAGGTTGGTTGCTCAGATTCTGGGTCGTAACCCGTTGTTGCAGCTGATTACTGCGCCGACTGCGGAACTGGGTTTGGAGTTGGCTTCGGCGTGTCGTCCTGAGCTCATTTTGCTCGATATTAATTTGCCGGAAATGGATGGTTATCAGTTGCTAAGCGTGTTGCGCTCGTTGTCTACGGTAAAAAATACGCCGGTGATTGCGGTGAGTGCCAACGCCATGCCCAGCGATATTGAACGGGGCAGGGCGGCAGGTTTTGACGAGTACATCACCAAGCCCATTGATATGGCGCATTTGCTTGAGACGATAGACCGGTTGTTGGTTAAGGGTTAGGCATAGCTGTGGGAGCGGCCACTGGGCCGCGAACAGCACACGATCGTTCGCGGCCCGGTGGCCGCTCCCACAATTTGTGTATAACGATGAACACTCAGTATCAAACAATTGAAAAAGGCGTAATAGGTGAAGAAAAATTTTAAACTGATCACCGCACTGGCGTTAATGGGCGTTGTACTGATAGCTGTGTTTATGTTCTGCCGGTATTACGCCATTCCCGTGCCGCCCATTAAAATCGGCGTATTACATTCGCTGACCGGCACCATGGCGGTCAGTGAAAAACCGCTGGTGGATGCGGTTCATTTGGCGGTTGAAGAAATCAATAGTCAGGGCGGTTTGCTGGGCCAACGCGTGGAAATAGTCGTAGCCGATGGCCAGTCAGATTCGACCGTGTTTGCTAAGGAAGCTGAACGGCTGATTGAACAAGAACGGGTTAGCGCTCTGTTTGGTTGTTGGACATCAGACTGCCGCAAGAAGGTGAAACCCGTGGTCGAAAAACACCGGCACCTGTTGTTTTACCCGGTGCAGTATGAAGGCATGGAGCAATCGCCTCATATTTTATACACCGGCTCTGCCCCTAATCAACAGGTCGTGCCGGGGGCTCGTTGGGCGATGCAGACATTCGGGCGGCGGGTTTATCTGCTCGGCTCGGATTATGTGTTTCCGCGCACCGCCAACCTCATCATAGCCGATTTGCTGAACGCGTCCGGGGGCGAAATTGTCGGCGAGCGTTATTTGCCTTTGGGCAGTAGCGATATGCAAGCCGTTATTGAAGACATTATCCAAAAAAAGCCCGACGTGGTACTCAATACGCTTAACGGTGACAGTAATGCCGCGTTTTTTTTCGCATTGATCAAGGCTGGATTGAACGATCAGCCGCTAGTGTCTTTCAGTGTTGAAGAAAACGGCATGTCGGCCTGGAAAGGCGGGCAACTGACCCGGCATTACGGAGTCTGGAGTTATTTTCAATCGTTGCCGGGTGAAGAGAATCAGCGTTTTGTCGCGGCTTATCAGACTCGCTTTGGTACTGACCGGGTCATCAGTGATCCGGTAGAAGCCGCCTATGTGGGGGTGAAATTGTGGGCGCAGGCGGTTCAGGATGCCAACTCGACTGAACCGGGCCGGGTCAATTCAACACTGTTGCGGCAGAGCATCAAAAGTCCTTCCGGCATAGCGTCTGTTGATCCCGACACCCGGCATTTATGGAAAATGATGCGGGTGGGCAAGGTGCGCCCTGATGGACAATTTAAGCAGGTGTTTGCCTCCAATTCAGCGCTACGGCCACAGCCCTGGCCGACTTACCGCAATCGAGGGGCATGGCAAACGCTACTGGAAAGGGGGCAGCCATGAATTTAAGCAAAATCATACCGCGCCTGATGCTGGGCTTTTTGTTGCTGTCGCCGTTGCCGTTGGCTGGCCTTTCCTGGCTTTATTTACAGGCTTTTGAAAATACGCTGCAGCAGTTAGAGCTCGAAAACCTGTCCTCTTTCGCCGATAAAAGGGCGGATCAAATCAATACCTACGTTAACGAACGCCTGATGGATGGTCGCTTGTTGGCAAAATCACTTGTCGCGATCAACGTCTTGCAGGCACACGCCAATAAGCAAGCTGACCCAGCCCAAAGACAAGATTATCGCGATTATTTCCATGCCTTGCTTGAGACCGTAGGCTACTACGATTTATTGTTGATCGACGCTGATGGCAATGTGGTGTTTTCCATTCTGCACGAAGCGGATTTAGGCACTAACCTGAATACCGGCCCTTATCGAGACACTGTTTTGGCCAAGGCATATCGGGAATCTATTGCCCTGCTCGATACGCAAATTACCCAGGCGCAAGCTTATGCGCCATCCGCCGGAAAGCCTGCTATTTTCGTGGTGGCGCCGATGTTTAAGGACGGCAAGGTTATCGGCTCGTTGGCGCTGCAGATGGATTTGGACAGGCTGGCTGCCGTGACCAGCGACACCACCGGTTTGGGCAGTACCGGCGAAACCGTGTTGGCACAAATTGACGGCAATGAAGTGCTTTATGTCGGCCCTTTGCGGCGTATCCCGGAGGCGGCTTTCCATTATCGTGTGCCACTGGGCGATAAGGTGGCCAAGCCGATGTTGTCGGCTCTACTTGGCGGGCACGGCAAAGGTATGACCCATGATTATGTCGGGCAAGAGGTCATCGGTGCCTGGCGCTATTTGCCGGCTTTACGTTGGGGAATGGTGGTCAAAATAGATAGTGCTGAAGCGCTCGCACCTCTTTATCAACTGCAAAAAATCACCTGGGTGACACTGATTATGTTGCTGCTGCTTGCCGGTATCGCGGCATTGTTGATGGGTCGTGCGCTGGTATCGCCTATCCGGCAGTTGATGGCGGCGACCCGGCAGATTGCCGCAGGCGAGTTGAATCGTCGTGCGCCGTTGGCCGGATGCAGTGAGTTCCAACAATTGGCGGTTGCTTTTAATACGATGACCGAGCAGTTACAGTTTCAGTATCAAAATCTTGAGCGCCAAGTTGAACAGCGTACCGCCGAGATCAGTCTGGCGATGAAACAGCTCAATGATGCGCAGTATATCGCCCAGGTTGGCAGTTGGGAGCTGGATTTGATTAACGGCGTACTGATTTGGACGGATGAAATCTACCATTTGTTTGAACTTGACAAAGAGCAGTTTGGCGCATCCTACGAGGCTTTTCTCAAGGCGATACACCCTGATGACCGTGATGCGGTTAATGATGCCTACCGGCGATCTTTGCAGACGCAGCAAGCTTACGAGATTACCCATAGATTGTTAATGCCGGACGGCCGCATTAAATATGTGACTGAACGCGGCGTATCGTATTTTAATGCAGCGGGTGAGCCCATTCGCTCGGTAGGCACGGTGCAGGATGTGACCGTACTGAAGCAAACCGAAATGGCGCTGAAACAGCTAAATGATGAGCTTGAAGAGCGCGTACAGCAACGCACCGAGCTATTATTTCAGGCGAAGGAAGAGGCGGATAGGGCTAATAGTGCCAAATCCGAATTTTTGTCGCGGATGAGTCACGAACTGCGCACTCCGATGAACGCCATCATGGGCTTTGCACAATTGCTGGAGACCGATGACGAAACCCCGCTGACGCTAGATCAGGCCGATAACGTCCGCGAGATCCGCCATGCCGGGCGGCATTTGCTGGAATTGATTAACGAGATATTGGATTTGGCGCGCATCGAAACCGGTCGCCTCGCGTTGTCGATGGAACCGGTTGAAGTGCCGTTGCTGATTACCGAGTGCATGGGGCTGCTGCAGCCGTTGACGCTTGAGCGCGGCATTGAATTGACGCTGGACAAAGACGGTGTCAGCACCGTGCAAGCCGACCGGTTACGCCTGCGCCAAATTCTGCTTAATTTGTTGTCTAATGCCATCAAATATAACTGCAACAAAGGCCGTGTGCTGATTAGCTGTCGGGTGGTCGGAGCAGGTAAAGTCAGGATTGCGCTACACGACAGCGGTCGTGGTATTGCCGCCGAGGCCTTGCCGCGTCTGTTCAAGCCTTTTGAGCGCATAGAATCGGCTTATGACGGTATAGAAGGAACCGGAATCGGTTTGGCGTTATCCAAGCGCTTAATTGAAGCAATGGGTGGCAGTATTGGCGTCGAAAGCATAGTCGGTACCGGCAGCACGTTTTGGATTGAACTGAATGCGGCCGAAGCGGAAGAGTATCCGCCGGCAGATGCTGATAGTGATACGGTCGCGCAGAGCACTTATGCGACCGCGAGGACATTGCTTTATATCGAAGACAATCCGGCCAATTTGCGCCTAGTGCAAAAAATAATTTCCACTCATACCCAGTTGGCGTTGCTTGATGCCCGTACCGGCGAGGAAGGGTTAAAACTGGCAATCGCGCACCATCCCGATCTTATTATGCTCGACATCAACCTGCCGGGCATGAACGGCTTTGACGTGTTGCGCCATTTACATGAGGACCCTATCACCTGTGATATTCCGGTGATTGCCATTTCGGCTAACGCGATGGAGCGGGATATAAAAAAAGGCCTAGCTGCCGGATTTACCGATTATTTAACCAAGCCGCTGGATATTCCCAAGTTATTAGCCTTACTGGATACATTGCTTAAATGATTTTTGGAGTAATCAGACTTACTGTTTTTGCAGTACATCCAGACGCATTAAATTGTCGTTGGCTTTTTTGTAAAATTCAGGCGCCGATTGTATCGCTTCTTGCAGATAATTATTCGCCTCGGTGTAATCGCCGTTCATCATGGCAATATAGCCGATATTATTATTGGCTTCGGCCGGTGATGCTATTTTAGTAAAAGCGCTATAAGCTTGATCATAACGACTTAAACGCGCCTGCACTAAACCGTAGTTATAGATTGCTTTTTTAAACCCCGGATTAATTTGCAAAGCTTTAAGATAATAACTCGCCGCTTCATCGAGTTTATTAGCGGAATAGAGCGCAAAGCCAATATTATTAAGCAAGTCAGGAGAATTCGGCAACAGGCTATTGGCTTTTTTAAATAAAGCTTCCGCCTTCAAGGCATTGCCCTGTAAATTGGCAATAATGCCCAAGCCATTATAAGCGCGCCAATTTTTCTGCTTAGTAATAACTTTATTAAGATACTCTTCCGCTTTCGGGTAGTTTCTCATATTGATTAATAACAGCCCGTATTGTTCCAAGGTTTTTAAATTATCCGGCTGCTGTTTTAAGATTAAATCAAAACTGACTTCTGCTAAATCATATTTATTGATATTAATATATAAATCAGCCATTTTTTGTAATACTTGAGTATTATTAGGCTCCAGGTTGTGGGCTTTTATGTAATAGAGTTGTGCCAACTCTATTTTGCCGTTTTGTAGCGCTTTTTCTGCTTTTGCTAATGCCTCCTCCACCGAGTCCGCATTCAAACCGGTGCTTTGTAAAATATCTTCGGTTTCTTCAGTGCTTGTGTTTTCTGATTCTTTAATATTGCCGGGATTACACGCAGTCAATAATATAAGACTTGAAATAGCCAAACATATGGCTCTGGTTAGTTTTATTAGTGTTTTCATTGTTATTACTCTCACGTTATTAATTTTTTAGCGGCCTTGTCTCACATTTCCACCTTAGGTGATTTTCTGAAAAAAAACAGCCCCAAATAATTGTCCACGAAAAGCCAAAAGTAGGCATCTCCAGGCAATATGAAAATAAGCAAAACTATTATTTTTGCTGCTTTTTTTCGTGGCTTTCCTGATTTTTGTGGACTCTGTTTTTCTGCAGCTTTCGATTATCAGGGGCACTTTTTATTAGAAATTACATTTCTCACATATTTTTAAATATGATAATTGCCGGCGCCATAACCACGATTAAAAATGCCGGTAACAAACACATCGCCAAGGGAAAAATAAGTTTTGTGCCGATTTTTGCCGCCACCGCTTCGGCGGCTTGTGTCCTTTTATCCCTGAGTTCTTCAGAATAGACTTTGAGTGTCTCGACGATGCTGGTGCCAAAACGCATACTTTGCGACAGCGCGGCAACCAAGCCTTTAATATCGTCCACGCCAGTCCTTTCAACCAGTTTTTGTAATGCTTTATGCCGGTCAATACCGGCTCGGGTTTCGGCAATTACAATATCCAGCTCATCGGCCAATATGGGTTGGCTGATACTGAGCTCTGAGGTTACTTTTTGTATCGCCGCATCCAGGCTTAAACCCGCTTCCGAACAAACCACCAATAAATCAAGCGCATCAGGAAAAGCCCTGCGAATAGTTTTTTGCCGGGTGGAAATTAATTTATCCAAGATAAAACTAGGCGCCATATAACCTATGGCAATAGACACTAATAGCGCTTGAACGATAACCATGCTTTTTATGCCGGGAATAAAGGAGGTTGCCATTAATGCCAATAAAGGCAATGAAACCATTAATAACATACGTGTTGCGTAATAATGCAACAAACTGTTCCGGCCATGAAAACCGCCATAATGAAGGCGCGTTGCGGTTCTTTGTAATAATGATTTATCGGACGGCGTAAATAGGCTGTTATGTTTACGCAGTTTTTCTGACAAACCATTGGGGTCGATGAGTGAAATAGCATCGCTAGATATTTCCCGTTTAAAACGGGAACGCACCGGATTAAATAAATCATCAGCCAATAATAACAGCGCTAAGGTAAAAATAAACACGGCGGCGGATAGGGTTAAAACAAGGCTCCACTGGCTTGTTGATAAGAGTCCGGTTAATAATTGCATTAAAAAATCCATCTACTTCACCTCATGCATCAATAGTAATAATCAGCCGTATCCATAAGGCCGCGACAAATTCGAGGCTCATAAAAACAGCTAAAATAGTCATTCTGTAGGGTGATTCATAAACCGGTTTAAAGTAATCGGGGCCTAATATATTCAACAGCGCAAATAATGCCAGCGGCAATAACAATAATATCCAGGCCGAGAATATGCCGTCTGCCGACAGTGTTTTGATGCGCCGTTGCAATTTAAAGCGTCCGCTGAGTACGGCGCTGATTTTTAACAGCACTTCGGCCAGATTGCCGCCGGTTTCGCGCTGGATAATAATCGCGGTGCTCATGGCGATTAAACTCAGGCTGGGTACGCGCTCTATCATCAAGGCAAAGGCCACTTCAATATCGCGGCCGTAATTGATTTCCTCGTAAGTCATGCCGAATTCCTGGCTGATCGGTTCGTTCATTTCGGTGGATACGATTTTCATGCATTCGGCAAATGGATAGCCGGTGCGCAAGGCCCTGCCCATCATTTGCAAGGCTTCAGGCAGTTGCTCTTCGAAGGTGTCCAGACGCTTGGTTCTTTGTTTTTTCAGCCAAATAATCGGTAAGGCGGCGGTGAAAATGAAGGCAGCCGCGCTGATGACAGGATGATGAAAGTAGAGCCAGGCGATTAATGCGCTGACGGCGGAAAAAAACAAGGTGGCCAGGGCAAAACGGTAGGCGATATGCGGCTTACCGGCTTGTTCCAATAAAGTTTTTAAGCCCGGCATACCGGGCAGGCGCTCAAGGCTGCGTTCAATCGGCCCCAGGCGCTTAAGGTATTTGGCTTTGATAATCGAGGTTTCAGCATCGCCATGCGCCAGAATCACATCGTCCAAGCGCTGTTTTAGTTTGCGGCTGTCTGCCTGGCGGGTGCCTAAGGTCGGCAACACCAGAATTTGCGAGGCCATAAACACCGTTAAAAAAACCAAAGCGACAAATAATAGCGTCATATCACTGGTCATGGCGCGCTCCTGTTATTGCTTGAGGTGATGGGTAAAAATGCCCAGCTCTGCGGCAAGGCCGCGTTGTTTGAACGTGGCCATGCATTTGGGAATGAGCCCGGTTGAGCAGTATTGACCCTGGACAATGCCGTTTTCATTGATGCCGCGCCGCTGGTATTTAAAGATTTCGGACAGGGTAATCACGTCGCCTTCCATGCCTTCGACTTCCTGGATGCTGATGACCCGTCGGCTGCCGTCTTCGAGCCGACCCAGCTGGATGATGATGTGGATGGCCGATACGATCTGTTTTCTGATCGCATTGACCGGCATCTCCAGTCCCGCCATCGACACCATATTTTCCAGACGCGCCAGTGCATCCCGTGGATTGTTGGCGTGGACGGTGGTTAACGAGCCTTCGTGGCCGGTATTCATCGCCTGCAGCATGTCGAAAGCCTCGCCGCTCCTGACTTCGCCAATGACGATGCGATCCGGCCGCATTCTCAGGCTGTTGCGCACCAAATCGCGCAGAGTGATTTCGCCTTTGCCTTCCACATTGGCCGGCCGGGTTTCCAGGCGTAACACATGCGGCAACTGCAGTTGCAGTTCGGCCGAATCTTCCAGCGTGATGACGCGTTCATTGTTGGGGATGAAATTTGAAATGGCGTTCAACATCGTGGTTTTACCGGAACCCGTACCGCCTGAAATCAATATATTCAACTTCGACCTGGCCGCATTTTTGAGAAAATCGGCCATGTAATCGGTGAGTGCATCCTTGGCGACCAAATCATCCAGTGCCATTTTATCGACGGCAAAGCGCCTTATCGACAAGGATGGGCCGTCCAGCGCCAACGGCGGGATAATGGCATTGACCCGTGAACCGTCCTGTAATCGGGCATCGACCATTGGTGACGATTCATCAATCCGGCGGCCGATTTTCGACACAATGCGGTCGATAATTTTCATCAGGTGATTGTCGTCGTTAAACCTGACCGGCGTTAACTCCAATTTGCCGAAACGTTCGACATAGATTTTTTTGTAGCCGTTGACCAGAATATCGGCAATAGTCGGGTCGTATAACAAGGCTTCTAACGGCCCTAGACCGAGGACATCATCCTCGATTTCCTTGATGATTTGATGCCGGGTTTGGGTGTTTAACGGAATGGAATCTTCATCGATTAATTTTTGCGCGACCGCCCGAATCTGCTTTCTGGCTTCTTTTTCCTCTATGCCGCTGATCAGCGACAAATCAAGAATATCAAGCAGCCTGGAATGGATGTTTTCTTTAAATTCCAGTTCTACCTGAGATAAAATTTTAAGCAGCAGCGGCGCGAAGGCGTCGGCCTGTTGTTCACTCGGCGTGATGGTTTTAGCTGCAAAATCATCGCCATCCGCTACTGCTTTGCTCAGGCTGAAACCCTGCATTCTTGTTTTTAAGCCCATGAATAGACTCCTGTTAATGGTTTTTAATCATGTAGAACGTTATACACAACAAGTTGTGGGAGCGGCCACCCGGCCGCGAACTGTCATGTGCTGTTCGCGGCCGGGTG
>JAUYMY010000081.1 GCA_030699385.1 Methylobacter sp. | reverse complement strand
TTCGTGATTTTCGTGATTTTCGTGATTTTCGTGATTTTCGTGATTTTCGTGATTTTCGTGATTTTCGTGATTTTCGTGATTTTCGTGATTTTCGTGATTTTCGTGATTTTCGTGATTTTCGTGGACTCTATTTTTCTACAGCCTACGATCATCAGGAAACATCATAAGTCATTACTCTCTTCTCAAGCCGCATTGGCAAGTACAATCGCCCGCTTTGGCGCCGGCAAACCTTCGCAAGTCAATTGCGAGTTATCTGCAGCCAAAAAATCTTGCAGCGAGTGAAAAGTCATCCATTCAGTGCTGCGCTGTTCTTCAACGCGGGTTACGGTGACATCAACCAGACGGATATTTTTAAAACCGCAACGTTTTAGCCAGCTGACTAAGGTGTCGCAACTGGGCAAAAACCAGACGTTACGCATTCTGGCGTAACGGTCTTCCGGCAACAACACTGCGCCTAAACCGCCGTCGATAACCAAGGTTTCCAGCACCAATTCGCCGCCGGGTTTAAGGCAATCCCTCAGTTCCATCAGATGATCAATCGGCGAACGGCGATGATAAAGCACGCCCATAGAAAACACCGTGTCAAAGGCTTTCAAGCCATAAGGCAGGTCTTCTATGCCCAACGGCAACACATAAATCGGCGCTTCTCCGTGCAATTTTCTGATCAACTGGAACTGCATGACATTGAGCAGCATGGGGTCAATGCCGACCACGGTTTTGGCACCGGCACCGAGCATCCGCCAGCAATGGTAGCCGTTGCCGCAACCGACATCCAATACCAGCCGGTGTTGCAAAGGCGCGATATGATTTTTCAGCCGGTTCCATTTCCAGTCCGAGCGCCATTCGGTGTCGATGTGTATGCCAAACAGGTTATACGGGCCTTTGCGCCAGGGATGCAGCGTTTTTGACTGACTTTCACACTGCTGTTTTTCGGCAGCGGTCAGATCATCCGAATTGCCAATTTGCACCGCATCGGCATCCAATCGCCGTTGTGTGGTAGGCCATTGCGGCACGCTGTCGACCAATGCTTGCCAGCGCAACAAATCGCCGTGTTTGCCGGTATCAAAGCCCTGTTCCAGCTGCTGCGGCAACAGCGCCGCCCAGGTGTCGGCTTTGGCCTCAATCAATGCGTCATATAAAGGCTGGTAGTCGATCATTTCATGCAATACTCATGGAAATAATGGCATTGTAAGTGGGCACTAGGCTGGCCTACAGGGAATCTTTGGGGGAAATTCATCAGTTGGAAAATAAACGTCCAAGGGGAAATATTGTCCACGAAAAGCACGAAAAAAACATGAGGCTTTTTACCGCTACCGATCCGCTAGCTGAGACGGCTGTTGTAAACAAAAAAAGGGCGACCGGCAGTCGCCCTTTGGCAAAATCAATTTTTTACCTTAAGAACGCGCTGAAGCTTTGGCCGCTAAGGCTTCGGCATTGCGCTTAACCAGCCCTTCGATCACTGCGTTTAATGAGCCTTTGTTTTGCACTTCACTGGCGAAGGTGGTGCGGTAGTTGGTCACTAAACTGACGCCTTCAATCATAATATCGTAAGCTTTCCATTCGCCATTGCTCAGCAACATCCGGTAATTAACGCCAATGGGCTGTATGCCGGGTTGCAATACTTCAGTCCGAACCACGACCTTAGTAGCGCCCGGCTCCATCTCCAGCGGTAAAAAGCGCACCGACCAATCTTTGAACTCAACAAAGGCGCGGGAATAGGTTCTGACTAACAAGGTTTGAAATTCATTTTTAAAACGCTCGCGCTCATCGTTAGTTGCCGTTTTCCATAAACCACCCAAGACCAATGCCGAAATACGGTCAAAATCAGTATGTGGATAAATAACTTCATTTACAAATTTGGCAATCTTGGCAAAATCTTTAGTGAACGATTTGTCTTGCAGCCTTTCCTGCAATGTCACCGAAGCCGCGTGAATCGGCTGTTGCGGTGGCAATAAGTCGGCCGCAATAACCTGAGTAACCGACATTAAACCGAGTAATACAACCCATAAACCCAGTAGAGTGACTTGTTTAGCTTTCATAAAAACCTCTAAAATTGAACCGATGCATGCTTTTTATCTGCGCATATCAGGGCTAGTTAGGTTCCCTGATACAATGTTTTTTGTACTCAGACCTCTCTGCTTAAAGTAGAGATTCCAGATTTTTCCAACCCCTTAGAGCCAAGCACAAGATGACATATAATAACATCACTTTCCCCCAAACACGCATGAGAAGAATGCGTTACCACGACTTTTCCCGTCGCTTAATGCGCGAAAACCGCCTGTCTGTCGACGACCTGATTTACCCGATGTTTGTCACCGAAGGCAGCAATCAGCGCGAAGCCATCTCATCGATGCCGGGCGTGGAAAGGCTGTCGCTGGATTTATTAGTGGCCGAAGCGCAGCAACTTGTTCAACTGGGCATTCCAGCTATTGCCTTGTTCCCGGTCACATCTGCCGATAAAAAATCAGAGCAGGCAGCTGAAGCCTACAACCCGGACGGGCTGATTCAGCGTAGCGTCAGGGCGTTAAAACAAGCCGTTCCCGAGTTGGGCATTATTACCGATGTCGCGCTAGACCCGTTTACCACGCACGGACAAGATGGCCTAGTCAATGCTGACGGCTATGTGATGAATGATGAAACCATCGAAGTATTGGTTAAACAAGCGCTGTCCCATGCCGAAGCCGGAGCCGATATTGTCGCGCCGTCGGACATGATGGATGGACGTATCGGCGCAATCAGGCAGGCGCTGGAAGCACACAACCATATCAACACGCTGATATTGGCCTATTCCGCCAAATACGCGTCCAGCTTTTACGGCCCGTTCCGCGATGCAGTCGGTTCCGCCGGGATGCTGGGCAAAGGCAACAAATACAGTTACCAAATGGACCCTGCGAACTCGGATGAAGCGTTGCGTGAAATACAACTGGATTTGCAGGAAGGTGCGGATATGGTGATGGTCAAGCCGGGAATGCCTTATCTGGACATCATCCGCCGGGTCAAAGACCAATACGGCGTACCGACCTTTGCCTATCAGGTCAGCGGCGAATACGCGATGCTCAAAGCCGCCGCGCTAAACGGCTGGCTGGATGAAAAACAAGTGGTGTTGGAATCGTTATTAGCGTTCAAACGCGCCGGTAGCGATGCCATTTTGACCTATTACGCCAAAGATGTCGCCCTGTGGCTGAATAGTGACCAATGAAAAACCATTCACCACGAAGGGCACGAAGTTTGAATCTTCGTGCCGCCTAAAGTGCCTATTTTTGGCCTTTGTGGTGATAATCTTTTTTCGTGGCTTTCGTGCTTTTCGTGGACACTTTTTACTACCAACCCGCCCTCACAAAGTATCCGGCTGTTGTGAGCGCCCCAAACCGAATGATTCCGCCAGCATCAGCGCCACGCCCAGGGTAATCGCGGAATCGGCGATATTAAAGGCGGGCCAATGCCAAGTACCGTAATAAACGTCGAGAAAGTCGATTACATAACCGTAAGCCAGCCGGTCAATTAAGTTGCCGATGGCGCCGCCTAAAATCAGCGCCAACGCCACCGCCAGCAAGGTTTCGTGCTGTTTCAAGCGGGTTAACCAAACCGCTATCACCGTGCTGATCACCAACGCCAAACCAGCAAAAAACCAGCGTTGCCAACCCCCGGCCTCGCTTAAAAAACTAAATGCCGCACCGGTATTATGCACATAAGTCAGTTTAAAAAACGGCATGAGCTCAATCGATTCATACAGTTGCATCGAACCGGCAACGGCCAGCTTGCTGACTTGATCAAGAATAATCGCCAGCAGCGATAGCCATAACCATTTCACCATCACCGCATTACGCATAAAGCCTACGCTCGCCTTCGCCCGCTACGTTTTCCACGCAACGACCGCACAATTCGGGATGTTCTGAATGTTTACCGACATCAGGCCGTTGATGCCAGCAGCGCACGCATTTTTCATGCCCGGACACGATAACTCTTAATTTAACCCCGTCGATTTCGGTCTGAATCGCATCTTCAGGCGCATCGCCTTCTGCCATCACCGTGGCATTGGAGGTAATGAAAATAAAACGCAACTCATCCGACAAGCGCTTTAAATCATCAACAAACTCGACGTTGCAATACAATTCGATGTCGGCATTCAACGACGATCCGATGTCACCTTTGGCGCGGCTCTTTTCCAGCTCTTTGCCGACAGAGGCGCGCACAGTCATGACTTTTTGCCAGAATTCACGGTTTAAAACGTCATCATCGAGCTCAGCCAGCCCCTGATACCAGGTTTCCAAAAACACCGATTCGCTACGTTCGCCCGGCAAATACTGCCAAATTTCATCGGCAGTGTAACTAATAATCGGCGCCAGCCAGCGGGTCAAGGCTTCCAGTACGTGATACATCGCAGTTTGCGCCGAACGCCGCGCCAGCCCGTCGGCTTTGGCGGTATATTGACGATCTTTGATGATGTCCAGATAAAAACCGCCCAAATCGATCACGCAAAAATGATGTACTTTCTGATAAATAAGCTGGAATTGGTAAGTCTCGTAAGCCGCTTTGACTTCTTCCTGCAACAGAAATGCCCGGTCAACTATCCAGCGATCCAGCGCCAGCAAGTCTTTGGTTTCGACCACATCCTGTGCCGGATCAAAATCATTCAAATTGGACAGCAAAAAACGCGCGGTATTTCTTAATCGCCGGTAACCATCGGAGGTGCGCTCCAAAATCTCATCAGACACGCGCATTTCGCCGCGATAATCGGTTGCCGCAATCCATAAACGCAACACATCGGCACCCAGATTTTTCATCACCGATTGCGGCGGCACCACATTGCCTTTCGATTTGGACATTTTTTCGCCGTTTTTATCGACGGTGAAACCATGCGTCAATACCGCTTTATAAGGCGCAACCGCGTTCATCGCGACCGAAGCCAAGAGTGACGACTGGAACCAGCCGCGATGCTGGTCGGAGCCTTCCAAATATAAATCAGCCGGAAAATGCAGCTGTTCGCGCCGCGCCAAAACCGCAGCATGAGTGACGCCGGAATCGAACCAAACATCCAGCGTGTCGGTCATTTTGTCGTAGTCTGCGGCTTCATCGCCTAGCAGTTCAGCGGCATCCAGTTCAAACCAGGCCTCTATGCCTTGTTGTTCGATGCGTTGCGCCACCTGCTCAACCAATTCAGCGGTGCGCGGATGCAGTTCGCCGCTTTCTTTATGAACAAAAAAAGTAATCGGCACGCCCCAAGTGCGTTGGCGAGAAATGCACCAGTCCGGTCGGCCTTCCATCATGCTTTCAATCCGCGCTTGGCCCCATTCGGGAATCCAGGCCACGCGTTTGACTTCAGCCAGCGCCTGTTCGCGCAGTTTGTTTTTGTTCATCGAAATGAACCATTGCGGCGTGGCGCGGAAAATAATCGGGGTTTTGTGCCGCCAGCAATGCGGGTAGCTGTGCAAAATGGCGATGTGATGCACCAATTTGCCGCGCTGTTCTAACACTTCGATGACGTGAGCATTGGCGTTGAATACATGCTCACCGGCAAAAAGTTCGGTATTGGGCAGAAATACGCCGTCGTTGCCGACCGGGTTATCAACCGGCAAACCGTATTTCAAGCCGACCACATAATCGTCCTGACCGTGTCCGGGCGCGGTATGCACCGCGCCGGTACCGGCTTCGGTGGTGACATGGTCGCCTAAAACAATAGGTACTTGCCGGTCATAGAAAGGATGTTGCAATAATTGATGCTCTAACACTACGCCTTTGCAGTAAGCGATGACATGGTAATTTTCGATGTCGTAGCGCAGCATGGCGTCTTTCAACAGCGCTTCGGCAACAACCAGACGTTCTACATTTCCGTCTTTTTCGCATTGCACCACTGCATATTCCAGTTCGGGGTTTAACGCCACGCCCTGATTGGCAGGCAATGTCCACGGCGTCGTTGTCCAGATGACCACCGATAACGCTCCCCTGCCCTCATGCTCAGGCACATGGTGGCACTGAGCCAAAAATCCGGCTTCATCAACCACCTGAAAACGCACGTCAACCGCAGGCGAATGTTTGTCTTCGTATTCGACTTCCGCTTCAGCCAGCGCCGAACCGCAATCGGTACACCAATGCACCGGTTTCGCGCCTTTGGCGATGTGACCGTTTTGACTGATTTTGCCCAAGGCGCGCACGATGTCGGCTTCAAATGCAAAATCCATCGTCAAATACGGATTTTCCCAATCGCCCAAAATACCCAGGCGGATAAAGGCTTCTTTCTGTATATTGACCTGTTTGCCGGCATATTCGCGGCAGGCTTTGCGGAACACCGCAGGCGAAACCTTAACCCCAGCTTTGCCGATTTTCTTCTCGACCTGCAATTCAATCGGCAAGCCGTGACAATCCCAGCCCGGCACATAAGGCGCATCGAAACCGCTTAATGCTTTCGACTTAATAATGATGTCTTTCAACACCTTATTGACTGCGTGACCGATATGGATTTCGCCGTTGGCATAAGGAGGGCCGTCATGCAAAACGAACTTTGGTCGCCCAGCAAACTCCTGCCTGATTTTGTGATACAAATCAGCGTCATTCCATTTTTTCAGCCGCTCCGGCTCGCGCTGAGCCAGATTGCCTTTCATCGGAAACGCCGTGTTAGGTAAATTCAGTGTTTTTTTATAATCCATTGTCATAACAATTAATCTCGGCAAAAAATATTTATCAGCTGGAATGGTGTTTATTGGCTAATGCAGCTTTGGCTTCAGCCACGTCTTTTACAATTTGCGCTTTAAGTTCGTCCAGCGACTGAAAACGCATTTCATCCCTAATCTTTTGTTTGAAATGCACTTCCACATAATGCCCGTAAATTTCTCTATCAAAATCGAACAAATACACTTCCAGTATCACTTTGTCGCCACCATCAACCGTAGGTCTCGTGCCGACATTGGCAACGCCATCAAACTCACGGTCATCAATACCGGTCAGTGTCACCGCAAATACGCCGTTAACGGGAGTGTTTTTTCTAAACATTTGTATATTGGCGGTGGGATAGCCAATGGTTCTACCACGTTTGTCGCCATGCGCGACCCGTCCACACACAGAATAACAACAACCGAGCAGTTTTTCAGCCAGCGCCAAATTGCCATCACCTAGTGCATCTCTGATCAAGGTGCTGCTAACGCGAAGCCCATCGATTTGATAAGACCCGGTGTCTTCCACATCAAAACCGAAGAGCGCGCCTTTATCTTTAAGCATGGCGAAATTTCCGCGCCGCGCCTTGCCAAAATGAAAATCATCACCGACCACTAAATGCTTCACGTTCAGCTGTTTGACTAACACATCAGCAATAAACTGCTCGGCATCATAATTGGCTAAATGCTGATTAAATCGCAATATCACCAAATCATCAACGGGCAATTTAGCAAAAGGAATGACTTTCTCCCGCAAGCGCATCAACCGCGACGGTGCATTTTCGCCCAGAAAATACTCCAATGGCTGCGGTTCAAAGGTCATGACCACAACAGGAAGCGCGAGTTTTTCACCCCGCTCAGCCAACTTTTTTATCACCGCCCGATGACCTAAATGCAAGCCGTCAAAATTGCCAATCGTTAGTACGCAACCTTTTTTTGACGGCTCTAAATGAGATAATCCTCTAATTAAACGCATGAATATAATGAATTCAAAAAACTTTATTTTATCATGGCTACAGCGGGCTTGGATTCAAATCATCATAACTAAAACATCTGCTCAAAAAAAAAGCCCGGTGGAATCCCACCGGGCTTCTTAATTCTTAAAATCAGCGATGATTTATTTCATCATTGATTTTTTGAACATGCTATCCAGTTTGCTGTTTGTATCTTGAGCATATTGTGCTGCACGGTTAGCTGCTGCTTCTGCAGACGCTGCTTGTGAAGAAGCAGAATCAGCAGCGCTTCTTGCGCTAGCAGCATCAGCAGATGCTTGTGCAACTGAAGATTTCAAACCATCAATTTGTGACTGTAAGTTTTCGATATCTGAAGTGCTTGCGCAACCAACAACTAAGCTAGCAACCAGAGCAATCATTGATAATTTTATTACTTTTTTCATCTTATTTTCCTTTTAAAGTTATTACTACAAAAAAAACGCCTACCAACTGTCATTTTGCATTTTTTTTACACAAATTTCCAGTTTTATTTTATTTTGACGACCATTCCTTTATCCAGCCATTGGCTTAAATGATCAATTTGGCCATTCGTCAGAGCAATACAACCATGAGTCCAATTCATTGATTTATGTATCTTTTCGTCGGCACGACCCAAACCATGAATACCAATACGCCCACCTAAAGGTGTATTTTGCGGGGGGATTTGATGAGCCCGATGAGCACTTATAATGCTGTTATAGTGACTCAAATTAATAACCCCTTTTTCCAACGCATCTTGCGCATCTTCTGCGGATGGATAGGTTAAGCCAAAAAACTTTCTAAAAGAACTTTGCTGACCAACCCAGCCTATCCTATAGCTGCCGAAAGGCGTGATATTGTCGCCTTGATGCCGCTTCAATCCGGCGCCGCCGCGACCAATCGCGATATCACTAAGAGTTTCGAGCGTTTGCTGACCTTTTTTGACTTCGATAGTCAGCGCTTTGGTATCCACTAACAACCAAACATCATCATTAGCCCTAACAGAAAAAGAAAAAAAACTGCAACAGAGCAATAAATAAATTCGTAACATAAATGTTCTACACTAAGATAAGAGTTTTGGTGTACTTTAGCCACCGGTTTAATTGTTGATTTAAGGATTTAATTATGCACATAGAAACTATCACAACACAGCCTTACAACGATCAAAATCCAGGGACATCGGGACTCAGAAAGAAAGTTAAGGTATTTCAGCAGCCCGGATACTTGGAAAATTTTGTCCAATCCATTTTTGACTCGTTACCCGACTTTAGCGGTAAAACACTGGTGCTGGGTGGCGATGGCCGATATTTTAACAGACAGGCCATACAAATCATCATTAAAATGGCGGCCGCTAATGGTTTCGGCCATCTAATTATAGGTCAAGGCGGGCTACTGTCTACCCCGGCGGCTTCACATATCATCAGAAAATATAACGCCTTCGGCGGCTTGATCCTGTCCGCCAGCCATAACCCCGGCGGCCCCGACGAAGATTTCGGCATCAAATACAATGCCGGCAATGGCGGCCCTGCCCCGGAAAAAGACACCAACGCCTTTTATCAGCGCAGCTTAAACTTAGACAGCTATAAAATAGCCCAACTCGACGACATCGACCTTGATTGCATCGGCACCCAGCAACGGGGAAATTTGAGCATCACCGTCATCGACCCGGTCACTGATTATGCCGAACTGATGCAGTCTATTTTCGATTTCAACTTGCTCAAACAAAGTCTCAGTTCCGGCTATATCACACTGCTGTTCGATGCCATGAGCGCAATTACCGGGCCTTATGCCAAACGGATACTGGTCGACATTTTGGGTGCAACGCCGGATTCAGTCATTAACGCGGAACCGCTGGAAGATTTTGGCGGCCATCATCCTGACCCTAATTTGGCGCATGCCCAAGAATTGGCCGAGCGCATGTTCAGCGCGGCAGCCCCGGTTTTCGGCGCGGCATCGGATGGCGATGGCGACCGCAACATGATTACCGGCAGCCATATTTTCGTCACGCCCAGCGACAGCCTCGCCATTATGGCGGCCAACGCGCACTTAATACCGGCTTATGCGCAAGGCTTGCGCGGCGTGGCGCGTTCCATGCCGACCAGCCAGGCGGTTGACCGCGTTGCCGCCTGTTACAACATCCCCTGCTACGAAACCCCGACCGGCTGGAAATTTTTCGGCAACCTGCTCGATGCCGGCAAAATCACCTTGTGCGGTGAAGAAAGTTTCGGCACCGGCTCCGACCATGTCCGCGAAAAAGACGGCTTATGGGCAGTATTGTTTTGGCTTAATTTAATTGCCAAAAAACGCCAATCGGTTGCCGACATCGTGCATGAACACTGGCAAAAATTCGGCCGCGACATTTATTGCCGCCATGATTATGAAGCCGTCGCCATGGATATTGCCAACGGCATTGTCGAACATTTAAGAAACCAACTGCCCGCATTAGCAGGACAAACATTCGGCGAATATACAGTAAAATATGCCGATGAATTCAGCTACGAAGATTCAATAGATCAAAGCATTAGCAACAACCAAGGCATACGCATCGGCTTTGACAACGGCTCGCGCATCATTTTCCGTTTATCGGGCACCGGCACCGTCGGCGCAACCTTACGGATTTACCTGGAACGTTTTGAAGCCGACGCCGCCAAGCATAATCAAGATGCCCAAGTGGCGTTGGCGGACTTGATCAAGCTTGCCGAACAGTTCTGTGAAATTAAAAAACGCACCGGCAGAACCGAGCCTGACGTCGTTACTTAAGGCGAATTCCTACAAAAATTATCACCACGAAGGGCACGAAGTTTGATTCTTCGTGATCTTCGTGGTGAATGAAATGGAATGACTTTAGGCCATTTCCTGAAAAAGACATACCAAAAATTGTCCACGAAAAGCACGAAAGCCACGAAATTTTTCGTGTTTTTCGTGCTTTTCGTGGACTTTATTTTTTACAGTTCATGATCATCAAGGGATGTTATTTCTCGGAAATGGCCTTAATTAAGCGAGCCCACATTTCATAGACTGGCTTGAGCCAGCGCAAATAAAGTAAAATAGCCCCGGTTACCGGATCAAATATATTTATCGAAAAAGCCGCTAATTTTTAACTTTTACCTAAAGGCAACGACTAAGGGCGGCCATGAAAACTCCAAAAAGTATTGAACCACTGGTGCGCGATGGCCTTGTTGATGAGGTAATCCGGCCGCTAAAAAGCGGCAAGGAAGCGGCTGTTTACGTCGTATCTTCTGAAGGCGAAATACGTTGCGCCAAAGTCTATAAAGATATTAACAAACGCGGCTTCCACAAACAGGCGCAGTATCAGGAAGGGCGTAAAGTGCGGAACACCCGCCAGGCGCGCGCCATGGAAAAGAACACCCGGTTTGGACGCAAACAGCAGGAAGATGTCTGGCAAAATGCCGAAGTCGATGCCTTGTACCGCCTTGCCGCAGCGGGTGTGCGCGTGCCGCAGCCCTATAATTTCGTCGAAGGCGTGTTGCTGATGGAACTGGTTACCGATGGTCATGGCAACGCCGCGCCCCGGCTCAATGACCTTGAGCTAAGCCATGAACAAGCACTTGAATACCACACCTTGCTGATTAGGGAAGTGGTCAGAATGCTGTGCGCAGGCCTAGTGCATGGCGACCTGTCGGAATACAACATCCTGATTGATGCCGACGGCCCAGTCATTATCGACCTGCCCCAAGCCGTTGATGCGGCGGCAAACAACAACGCCTCCCGAATGCTGGAACGCGATGTCGATAATCTGGCCGATTATTTTGGCCGTTTTGCGCCCGAACTGCTCAGCACCCAGTATGGCAAGGAAATATGGAAGCTTTTCGAGAGCGGCGAACTGAAGCCTGATGTGACCTTGACCGGCCGCTTTCAGGCCAGCAATAAACAGGCGGATGTGGGCAGCATCATGCGGGAAATCAATGATGCCCGCGATGATGCGATACGCAGGCGTTATGAACACGAAGATTAACACCCGCACCACTCAGGTAGACTTATGAACGATAAACAACCGGACAATCCGCTGCATGGCGTCACCCTGGAAAGGATGCTCACTGAATTGGTGGCACATTACGGCTGGGATGAAATGGGCAGACAGATCAACATCAGATGTTTTAACAACGACCCCAGCATACAATCGAGTTTGAAATTCTTAAGAAAAACGCCCTGGGCAAGGGCACAGGTTGAAGCCTTGTATTGCTCACGACAACAGTAATTATGTTTGCCCACCACGGAGAGGCCGAAGGATATTAATTTTCTTCGTGCCCTTCGTGGTGAATGCCTCTAACGCTGGCGCGCCTTACTGATTAAAGCAACCGACCGTCGCTTTCATCAAGTTTAAAGAAGGCGACCGCATTTTGCAGCTGCATAGCTTGGCTGCTTAATTCCTCGGAAGTTGCCGCCAATTGTTCTGCACTTGCCGCATTTTGCTGAGTTGCCTTATCCAATTGCCGCATGGCATCGTTAATCTGGTTAATGCCACTGGATTGCGCTATCGAAGCCGCATTGATCTCTTGCACCAAATCGGCGGTTTTGACGATATTGGGCACTACACTGGCAATCAAGTTTCCCGCTTTTTCGGCTATGGCCACACTACTGGTGGCCAGCTCGCTGATTTCCTTGGCGCTAATCCGGCTGCTTTCCGCAAGCTTGCGCACCTCGGCGGCCACGACCGCAAAGCCTTTACCATGTTCGCCTGCAGACGCCGCTTCAATCGCGGCGTTTAACGACAACAAATTGGTCTTATAAGCAATATCTTCAATTTGATCAATCTTTTCGGCAATATTCTTCATTGCGGAGACTGTCCCATTAACCGCATTACCCCCATCTTGGGCTTCGCCGGCCGAGCGGCTGGCCATTTGTTCAGTGATATGTGCATTTTCGGTATTTTGTTGCACCGATGCATTAAGATGTTCAATCGACGATGTGGTTTCTTCAACGCCGGCAGCTTGCTCAGTAGCCATCTGGCTCATCGATTGCGCTGTGGCACTGACTTGTTTGGAAGCGCTGGCGAGGTTATCCGCCGCGCTTCTGACCTGCCCCACCACTTGCTTTAAGTCGTCCGCCATGTTTTTCATACCGGCCAAAACCCCGGTCAATGGTTGCCCTCCCGTATTGATTTTAATCGACAAGTCACCGGCCGCTATTTGTTCGGCGACATCAGCCAGAGTCCCCGGCTCGCCGCCTAACTGCCGCAAAATAGTGCGCACGATCATGACAGAGACAATAACGCCGATCAACATGGCGATTATCGTCACCGCAATCACAAAAGTCTGGGATTGGGCGCCGTCATTTTCCATACTTTTTTGCAGTGCGACCGCTGACTCATAAATTCGTTGCCGCATTGCCGCCAGATTTGTTTGTGTTTCGCGCAAATTGGGCAGTGTTTCTTCCCTATAAAGTGAAATTGTATGTTGCTGATCTTTATCGCTGCTTGACTGCGCGGCCTCACTACGCGCTGCTTTGATACGCTTGGCTGACTCGTGTAACTTACGGTGCGGCTCCTCAATATTAAGCAATGGGGCTTTTAACGCGGGAAATTGCGTCTCGGCCTGATGCCGTTCATCACCGTAATACCAACGGCCAAAGGCACACTGGGTATGATCCAGCTGTAAGTCGAGCTCATGCACATGTTCGTCAAAAACGAAAGCATTGAGCCTTGCCGTCCAATTCAAATGATCAACCTCACGCTCTACCAATGCCGTGCGTAAATTATCCGCCGTTACCACATGACCGGAATCAGCCAATAAGGCTGAAAGGCTATTAATACTTAATCCCGCCGTAATTAACAATAGAATCAATATGCTTCCAAAGCCAAGAGAAATTTGGGTTCTTAATTTCATGGGCACTTCCTAATTAAATATTCGGCAAAAAACATAGATTAATTTCTGATGAATAACAGGTTAAAACTATTGCATGACGGATAGCCAACAAAAAAACGACCAAAGCGGCTCTTTTTATTTCACGAAACAATTTTTCTCAGCATATTCTTCCGCTTCTTTCAGGCGTTTTCTTAAATCTTTCGATTGCGCTGGGTCGCGCATCGCAGAACCGGCATCACCTGCTTGCCCCTTGCTTAAATAAGTAAACGTTTTCGCCGCTTCGTATTCAGCGAAAGTCAATTTTTCTGCGATTTTATCGATCTTACAGCCGCAGGCGTATTGACTGATATACGACAGACCGCCATGCTGGGCGACACAATTTAAAACATATTCAACGCGGTCACGGGTCGGGTAGTCGCTGACAATTGGCGCAGGTTCGGAGGGTTGTTCCGGCGCGGTAGCGCAACCTGAAATAAGTGCGGTTAAGGCAAGGCTAAAAACAGAAACGCTGTATTTAATATTCATGAAGATTTTTATTCCCATAAGTCAGATAATGAAAAAACGTGCTCATTCAACAGAGCAATAATAGGTTGGCTATCGGTATAAGCGCAGCGGCAACCCACACTGAAAAAACTATTTACCACAAAAAAATAATATTCTTCGCATTCAACGTGGTAAGTAGGTTTATTTCTCGCTGGAGTCTAATAACTTTAGCTATTAGCGATAAATCAGCTAAAGCGGTTTTACTCCTACAATTTATTAACAAAGCTTACCATTATGAACAGTCAAACAAAAGTTGCAGGCGTGATTCTTGCCGGCGGTCGCGCCCGGCGCATGAACAACCAGGATAAAGGCTTAGTACGCTTTAAAGGCCAGGCAATGGTCAGTTACGCCATTGCCGCGCTAGCACCGGTGGTCGATAGCGTTTTTATCAATGCCAACCGGAATCTTGAGCACTACCGGCAATTGGGCTATCCGGTTATCAGCGACCAGACCGACAGTTTTGATGGCCCGCTAGCAGGGATATTAGCGGCAATGGTGCATAGCGACGCCGATATTTTGCTGGTGTTGCCGTGCGATTCGCCGTTAATTCAGACCCGACATGTGCAAAAATTGTTAGCGGCCTACACAGCAAATAATGCCGATGCCGCTGTCGCCTTTGATGGCGCAAGATCGCATCCGGTTTTTTTAGCGATAAAAAGGTCATTGCAAGACAGTCTGCAAGCTTATTTGTCCAGCGGCCAACGCAAAGTCGGCACTTGGCTGGCGCAACACAATCCGCTACAGGTCGATTTTAGCGACGAGCCGGAAATACTCAATAATGTGAATACACTGAACGAATTATCCATACTGGAAGACACTCATTATTTGGGTTAGAATCAATTATCCACCGTAGCGGGATTATTGATTCAGCAAGCCGGTCTCCCAGTATCCATGTTCAATAATGGGCCCGACTTTTCGCCGGGGCCGATGATGTTCAGGTTCCCTAATATAAGGACATAAAAAACAATGAATAAGCTGTTTTTTTCCGCTATCGCCCTGATGAACCGTCTAGATTACACCCGAAAGTTCATCTGGTTAGGTCTGAAGTCGCGACTCTGTAACAATGCGCCCAATCCCATCAGCCTCAAAACCTGCAACCAACCGAGACAAACTGCCAACAGCACCCATGAAATGACCGAGCATTTTACCGCGCCGCTGTTGACAAACCTTGAAGATCAGCCCAGCGAAACCAGACTACGCGCCATCATTGCGGCACTACAAGAACGCGAGGCACGTTACCACGCACTGACTCAATCCGCCAACGACGCTATCATTACCAGCGATCGCAACGGTAATATTGCCGGATGGAACCGGAGCGCCGAGACCCTATTCGGTTATCCGGAAGCCGAAGTTTACGGCCAATCCTTGACCTTACTGATGCCGGCTCGACACCGCGACTCGCATATCGCCGGCATAAAACGCGTATTATCCGGCGGCACATCGCGTCTCAACGGCGCTACTATTGAAGTGATGGGGCTCCACAAAGACGGTCGCGAATTCCCGCTAGAACTCTCGCTAGCCAAGTGGGAAACGCCTGACGGCTGCTTCGTTACCGGCATTATTCGCGATATTAGCACGCGCAAACAAATCGAGGTCGACCAGCGTGTCGCGGCTATCGCTTTTGAAGCACGCGAAGCGATGATGATCACCGACTCTCATCAGGTTATCCTCAGAGTCAACCAAGCCTTTACCCGAATCACCGGTTACAGCGCCGAAGAAGTCATTGGACAAACGCCCGCCTTACTCAAATCCGGTTATCAGGACAAGCAGTTTTATCAGGCCATGTGGGAAGACCTAAACCATGATGGTTATTGGCAATCCGAAATCTGGAACCGACGCAAGTCCGGCGATGTCTATCCCGAACGCATTACCATTACCGCCGTGCCGAATGCCGAAGGAGAAATCGTCAATTACGTCGCCACCTTTGACGATATTTCTAAAGAAAAAAAGACTGAAGAAACCATTTACGACCTGGTTTTTTACGACTCACTGACCAAACTGCCCAACCGCCGCCTATTGCTGGAACGGTTGAAACACAGCATCGAAGTGGAGCGGCGCGAAGGCAAACAACTGGCACTGATGATGCTGGACATCGATCGCCTCAAGACCATCAATGAAAGCCTGGGCTATCAGGCCGGCGACGAGCTGTTGCAACAAGTCGCCCGCCGAATAGCCACTCGCTTGCGTAAAGTGGACTTGGTTGCCCGTATTCGAAAAGTAGACTTGCTGGCGCGCTTGGGCGGCGATGAGTTCATCATGCTACTCGAAGACATCACCTTAGCCGAAGATGCCGCGCGGGTAGCCGAGCAAATTATCGCGCTGTTAGGCAAGCCCTTCCGATTAAGCCAGGGCGACGAAATATGCATTAGCGCCTGTATCGGCATCAGCTTGTATCCCCAGCACGGCGACAGACCCGAAACCCTGATCAGTTATGCCGATGCCGCATTGAATAAAGCGAAAGCCGAAGGACGCGGTTGTTTTGCCTACTATTCCGAAGACCTGACCCTGGCCGCCCGTAGTCGCATTGCCCTAGAAACCCGCTTACGCAAAGCCATTGAGCAGCAGGAACTGCGGGTTTTTTACCAACCGCAGGTCGATATTGTCAGCGGCCGCATTATCGGCGCGGAAGCCTTAGTGCGCTGGCAAGACCCGCTTGAAGGGCTGATTTTGCCGATTCATTTTATTCCCCTTGCCGAAGAAACCGGCCTTATTCTGGAAATTGGCGCCTGGGTGTTACGGGAAACCTGTCGCCAGGGCAAGCAGTGGCTGGATGCCGGTTTGCCACCGTTATTGCTGGCGGTCAACGTCTCGGCCCACCAATTCCGCCGTTCTGATGTTGGCGAACTGGTGACCACGGTGCTGAACGAAACCGGCTTTCCGGCAACACAACTGGAACTGGAAATGACCGAAACCGGGTTAATGGAAAATCAGAAAAAAGTCATGGAACTGGTCAATCATTTGCGCGCCTTGGGTGTGCGTTTCGCCATTGATGATTTTGGCACCGGTTATTCGTCGCTGGCTTACCTCAAACATTTCCCGCTGGATTTATTAAAAATAGACAAAAGCTTTATCGATGACATTCCCCATCAGCCGGACGATATGGAAATTGCCGCGACCATTATCGCAATGGGCCACATGCTGGGCTTTAAAGTATTGGCAGAAGGCGTAGAAACCGCCGAGCAGCTGGCGTTTTTGCAAGACAAAGGCTGTGATGCCTATCAGGGTTATTACAAAAGCAAACCCTTGCCAGCGGAGAAATTTGTTGCACTGTTACGGACGCAAGCAAAAAGCCCAGACCGGCAAGCCCTATGAACGTAGGGAAGATACTTAGATGATTTCCTGAAAAAAACAGCCCTAAATAATTGTCCACGAAAAACACGAAAAGCCAAAAGTAGGCATCTCTAGGCGACATGAAAATAAGCAAAGCGGCTACCCACTTAATCCGGGACAGTTTTAAGCGAATGACTGGGAACGCCAAGCCCCACCCTCAATGATCGATACTGCCGAGCTAGGGCTCGGCGTTCCCGGTTATTTGTCGATTGTCCCGGCTTAAGTGATTGCCAGCAAAGCTATCATTCTTACTGCTTTTTTTCGTGGCTTTCGTGGACTCTGTTTTTCTACAGCTTTCGATTATCAGAGACATTTTTTATTAGAAATCACCTACACCCTGGTTTTCAAATTAAACAGCGCCTCAAACTGCTCAATCGGCACAGGCTTGCTAAATAAATAACCCTGAAAATGGGTGCAACCTTCATTAACCAACAGCTCACGCTGTTCTTCGGTCTCGACCCCTTCGGCAATCACATTGAGTTCCAAGTTCTTCGCCATCGCAATAATGGTGCGCACAATAGCTCTATCGCTATTATCGGTCGCAATATCGCGCACGAATGACTGGTCGATTTTTAACTGGTTGAGCGGCAGCCGTTTCAGGTATTGCAGACACGAATAGCCGGTGCCGAAGTCATCCAGTGAAAAGCGCACGCCGAGTGCCTTCAAGGTATTCATGGTGGCGATAACGGCTTCAACATTCTTCAACAGCAGGCTCTCCGTAATCTCCAGCTTAAGCAACGTCGGATCAATGCCGTGGCGTTGTACAATTTCCAGCACCCGCTCGACAAAATCATCCTGGCGAAATTGCCTGGGACTGACATTCACCGCCAGCACTAGATGACCGGTCGCCGCACAAGCTTGCCACGCTTTGAGTTGGGCGCAGGCGCTATCCAACACCCAATAGCCGATGGACAAAATAAGCCCGGATTGTTCCGCCAGCGGAATGAACTGCAACGGCGACACCATGCCGCGCTCAGGATGCAGCCAGCGGATTAGAGCTTCCGCACCCAAAGGCCGATACAAATGGTCGACCTGAATTTGGTAATACAGCTGCAATTCCTGCTTTTCAATCGCCTCATATAATTGATTTTCCATTTTCAGCTTTTCATGCGCGTGCAAATTCATCACCGGTGAAAAGAAGCAAAAGGTATTACCGCCCTCTGCTTTGGCGAAATACATCGCCGTGTCGGCATTTTTCATCAAATCATCAATGTGTTCGGCATTATCAGGATAAAGGGCAATGCCAATGCTGGTCGAGGTGCGCAAGGTACTGGCACCCAGCACAAACGGCTGGCTCAAGTGCAGGTTGATTTTTTTGGCGACGATGGCCGCATCCAAGGCAATATCATGGCCGCGCAACACCACCACAAACTCATCGCCGCCCAACCTCGCCACCGTATCATAATCGCGGACACTGGATTTCAAGCGTGCCGCCACTTGCACCAACAGCTCATCGCCGACCGAATGACCCAGCGTATCGTTAACATTTTTAAAACGATCGAGATCCAAAAACATCACCGCCAATTGTTCCGACATGCGCGTGGCAATCAACATCGATTGCTCCAGGAAGATCGACAAATGTAGGCGGTTTGGCAAGCCGGTCAGGCTGTCATGATGGGCCAGATGTTCAATGCGCTCTTCTGACTCTTTAAAACGGCTGATGTCGACGAAATTGGCCAGATAAAACTCAATATCCCGGCTTCGGTCACGCACCACCGAAATCGTCATCATTTTGGGATAAACCGTGCCATCCTTGCGTCTATCCCACATTTCCCCCTGCCAAAAACCGTTTTTCAGGATAGCTTCCCACATAGCCCGATATTCATCCTTAGTCGTCCGCCCCGAAGACAGCAATTTAGGATTACGGCCAATCACCTCGGCTTTTTCATAGCCGGTCAACTTAATAAAAGCGGTATTGACATCGACAATAGCGTTGTTGTGGTCGGTGATGACGATGGCCTCACCGCTGTAATTAAAAACATAAGCGGCCAGCCGTAGTTTGCTGCGTTCCGCATTGCGGCGAATCAGATTGCGCACCCGAATAATCAGAGTGTCTTTGGAAATGGGTTTGATCAAATATTCATCAGCGCCCAGATTCAGCCCGGCCAATTCGTTTTGTTCCGAAACATCAGCGCTGACCAGAATCACCGGGATATTGCAGGTGCCGACTTCATCGCGCATTTGGCGCAACACTTCGATGCCGTCCATACCGGGCATTTTGACATCCAATATCACCAGTTTCGGCAATTCCGGCTGATTTTTCAGCAACGCTAAAGTCGATGCACCGCTGGTCGCGGTTTTAAGACGAAAGTCCGCTTTAAGCATCGATACCAACACATGCAGATTAGTCGGCAGATCATCAACCAGCAAAATCAACGGCTTTTCGTAGGGCATCAAATCAGACTCATTCATTAGGGCTCCAAGTGCTGGGCTTTCAATAGATTCAAGGTCGTCAGGGCTTCCGGGTGTTCGAAATTATTAATCTGCCGCTGCAATTCCCGCAACAAGGGGGAATAAGGCAAATCCGCATCGACAAATTGTCGCAAAGAATCCAGCAATAAGTCAGGTATTATTTCCTGACCGATGATATAGGGCTCCAGCGCCAGCAAAATAGACTTGAGTAAAAGCGATGAAGTCCCTCCCGCTGTGATTCGACTCGGTTTCTGATAATCACCGATATATTGGCGCATCTGTTCGAGCGTCTCCAGCAAAACGGCCTCGAAGGCGGCGCGGCTGGCCAGTGGCGCGTGCGTCCTCAATTCCTCAAGCAATTGACGGCTGGCTTCGGTCAAAGCAACCGCGCTCAGGTTGGCAGCAACGCCTTTGACCGCGTGTATCAGCTCGATGGCTGCGCTGATATTGTTAGCGGCCAGCAGACCGTCCAGACGTTGACTTAAATCGTGATAACATTCGATAAAACTGAGCAACAGACGTTGTTGCAGCGCCTTATCGCCGTCCAATCGTTCCAATCCTTTCACCCAATCAAACATCGGTTCGGTACGCCGGACTACAGGTACAGACAATGCCGCTGCGGGGACTTCTGTGCCCAACTGCGTATAACTACGCAGCACCCGGACAATGTCTTCCGGCTCGACCGGCTTGGGGATGAAATCAACCATGCCAATCGCCAAGCAGCGCTCCCGGTCTTCAGCCATCACAGCAGCGGTCATGGCGACAATAGGCAGATTTTTCCCCTGCGCCAATTCACGAATCTGGCGCGCCGCTTCAATACCGCCCATGACCGGCATGTGCAAATCCATCAGCACCAAATCGAACGCTTGCCGCCGGACCAGTTCCACCGCTTCTTCGCCATTCCAGGCAATGGTCAAAATTGCACCGCGTTTTCTAATGATACTGGCCGCCACTTCCTGATTAAGCTCATTGTCTTCGACCAGCAATACCCGGACATTATCAAAGCGCTGAGGGTGCGGTTCTTCCATGGCTGGCAAGCTACAAATTTTGCCGTGCAACAAGGCATTAAACAGACGCGAAGGTATCACCGGCTTAGTCAACACCCCATTAATACAGGTCGCGCCAGGTTGTTGCAGCAGCGTTTGTTTGTTATAAGCCGTGACCATCAATATCGGCAACGGCATATTCAGCCCCTTGAGTTGTTCTTGCTCCCTCAACTCGACCGCCACGTCCAAACCGCTCATGCCGGGCATCCGCCAATCCAGCAACAGCGCATGAAAAGGCTGCCCCAGATTGTTAGCTTCCGCCACTTTGGCCAGCGCTTGCTCGCCATCTTCGGCCTCAACCGCTTCCATGCCCCAGGCTTTCAGTAACAAGCACAATATCTGCCGCGAGGTCGCCTGATCATCAGCCACCAGCACCCGTTTGCCGCACATTTGCAGCGAGTTGGCGCCTATTTGCGCCACGTTGCGCATATCTTCCGAGGCTATGCCCACCTCGACAGTGAAAGAAACAGTGGTACCCTCGCCGACCGTACTGTCCAGTGCAATCTGACCACCCAATAACTCGACTAATTTTTTGACGATAGCCAAGCCCAGCCCGCTACCGCCGAATTTACGCGTGGTGCTGGAATCGGCCTGGGAGAACGGTTGAAACAGCTTATCCAATTGATCCGGCGCGATACCAATGCCGGTATCGCGCACATTAAAACGCAATGTGTTGGTCTTTTCGCCCTGATGCTCGACCCGCACACTGATATGAATCTCGCCATGATCGGTAAACTTGATGGCGTTACCGACCAGATTATTCAGTATCTGCACCAGACGAAACGGATCGCCCATGACCAACAACGGCATGTCCTGATCAATATCCAGAAACAATTCCAAGCCCTTCTCTTCGGCCTGCAAACTCAGTAACTCAGCGACTTCAAGCAGCACCGCCTCCACCCGCATCGGAATGCGCTCAATCGCCAGACGTCCGGCTTCAATTCTGGAAAAATCCAAAATGTCATCGATAATGCGCACCAAAGCCCGACCTGAGCGGCGCACCTTATCGAGTTGCTCACGCTGTTCCGGTTTCAGCTCCGATTCCATCACCATGCGCGTCAAGCCTAAAATGGCATTCATCGGGGTACGGATCTCGTGGCTCATATTGGCCAAAAATTGCGACTTGGCGAGTAAAGCGGCCTGCGCGGTTTCCTCGGCGCGTTTACGCTCGGTAATGTCACGCGCAGCCGCAAACACACCGAGCACATTGCCATGGCTATCGCGGTATAGACTGGAGTTGTACAACACTTCGGTGACTTTGCCCGACACATGGCGAATCGCCAAGGGGTAATCGGTCACTTCACCTTGCAAAAAAACCTGTTGATAACCTTCGCGCGCTTTTTCCGGATCGGTAAAATAATCGGGGAAATCGCTGCCAATCAACTGCGCACGAGGCATGCCCGATACCAGTTCGGTCGCGGCATTCACGTCAGTAATCTTGCCTTGCGCACTAATCATCATCAGCGGGTCCAGACTCGCTTCAATTAAACTCCGGGCATATTGAGCGGCAGCCTGAATAGACGCCTCCGCCTTTTTGCGCTCGGTGTTGTCGGTGCCGATTAGCAAATAGCCGATAATGGAGTCCTGGGCATCGCGCAACGCCGTAACCGACACCACCGCCGGAAAACGGCTGCCATCTTTGCGGATGTAAGTCAGCTCATAAATATCTTCAATACCGCGAGAAGCCTTGAATACCAAAGCTTCAAAACCGGGCGTAATCGGCGTACCGAGTTCGACACTCAACTTTTCAGCCCGTGCAATCACTTCGCGCGGATCGGAAATTTCAGCGGGGGTAATCTTGTTCATCACGTCGGCAGCGGCATAGCCCAACATCCGTTCCGCACCGACATTGAATATTTGAATGACGCCCTTGGCATCTGTGGCGATACTGGAAAAATTGGCGCTGTTAAAAATCGCGCTCTGCAACGCATCCGCTTTCAACAACGCCTCTTCAGCCTGCTTGCGTGCAGTATTGTCGGTGCCGATTAACAAATAGCCGATAATGGCATCCTGATCATCACGCAATGCCGTAACCGATACCACAGCCGGAAAACGGCTGCCATCTTTGCGGATGTAAGTCAGCTCATAAATATCTTCAATGCCGCGAGAAGCTTTGAATACCAAGGCCTCAAAGCCGGGCGTAATCGGCGTACCGAGTTCGACGCTCAATTCCTCAGCCCGTGCAATCACTTCGCGCGGATCGGAAATTTCAGCGGGGGTAATCTTATTCATCACGTCGGCGGCGGCATAGCCCAACATCCGTTCCGCACCCACATTGAATATTTGAATAACGCCTTTGGCGTCAGTGGCAATACTGGAAAAATTGGCGCTGTTAAAAATCGCGTTCTGTAACGCATCGGCTTTAATCAGTGCCTCTTGACAACACATTTCTGTGCCGCCATCAGTGGCATCTGCGGCCAGCTTAGCAAGGGGTGAAGCAGATATATTTTTAGACATTACTTTATCCAGTTCAACGCGATAGACGCGCGCCAATTTTCTAGCAAGCCTTAAGCCGCTGGTGTGTAGTGATGGGTTTGGTTTTATTCATAGCGAAGACCACGGAGGGCACGAAGAATGAAACTTCGTGTCCTGCATAGTGATAATTTTTTTACCTGTCATTAATGAAAAATTACAAATTTAGTGCATACATGGCGGAATAATAACATCAAGTTATATAAGTGTATCGCCCTCATTCTACAGTCAATTTCGGTAAAGGCGCGCACTATGCAGACCACTTGCACCCCTTGCCCTATTCGACGGCTAAACGCGCCAGCATAGCCAAATCATGCTGGCATTGATCGACTCGACGCTGATAGCAAGCTGAGGCGGAAAAATCTCCAGAGTTCCGGTGGTATAAAATTGCCCGGAACGCTGGACATTGTGCAGTACAGTAAATAATTGCTCCGTTATCGAAGACATTCGCGGCCCTTGGCAGTTAAAATAAGCAATGTTTTGCGAATTTATCGCAATGGACGTTAGCTGTACAGTTGAAACTCTTTTACAGCTTCCACCACATCATTAACTACCCTGACATACCATGAAAGTCCTGACTGATAACGAACTCAATCCTAAAACTATTCCCGGTTTCGCCAAGTTGAAAAAATACCTGGAAGACGATGATTTCAAATCGACGGACGTTAAAAAAGCCAGGTAGGTCGGGTTAGGCGTTAGCCGTAACCCGACTTATTCACGCAAAAATGTCGGGTTACGCTACGCTAACCCGATCTCTACGGGGCTACAAGATGAACAACCTAATTTTATGCAAATTTCGCCGTGGATGCGTTCAAACGCGGCGGGTTTGAGAGTGTACAAGGCCGGACGGGGCATGTTGCCCCGTCCGAAACGTTTTATGTTCGCATCAAAACGTTGCAACGGGGTACATACCCCGTCGCGCGTTCGTAGTTCCATGATTTTTTCCTCTAATAGTGTAGCCGGGTAGGGTGGGCAGGGTTTTTTTGCCCACCGTTTAATATCATCGCATCGTTCCGCGTGGGCACGAACAGCATGTGCCCACCAGGCTAATTATTTAGCAAATATTTCTTCGATAGTATAATTTATTGACTCGTACCAACTTATATAATCAGGTAGTTTGTCGATAACTTTTTCTATTTCGTATTCAGTGAGTTTTCTATTTAACGAATCTTCTGCAACTCTTTGTAAATCAGCCATTGTTAAATAATAAATAACTTCGTTTTCATCATACGATTTCATGGTTTTAAGCTACTCTATAATAATTGTTACTTTTTCATACAACGAATGAATTTGGATTTGCCAAAGATGAAAATTACGCATCTCGCAATATGCTGAACTCTTGAAAAAGGCGAATCGGTAAAGAAATAGCCAGCTTCCAATAAATCGTCATTGGTTTTGCTCCTTCTGTACGTTCAAACATCACGGGGCCACAAGCTCTGTATGGCTTACCTTTTGCGCATCGCACAAAAAGCTGAAAATTCCAACCGTTAATATGGCTTTCTATATATCGCTTACCAGATGGCGTGTCGGGGCCTGCACTATTTTGAGATTGCCAATGAAAACGTTCGCGACTAATTGCATAATCGTGATAAGTGATACGTTCGTGATAGCCTTCCCGTTTGTCCAAAGTCACGAAAAGTAATTCCGTTTTTCTATCGGTCAATGCAAGGACTCCCGCTTGAAATGGTGTACGTCGCTCAGCGGTCAACCAATTTAATGCTGTTAAAATTTCACGTATTTGATAAGCAGCGTGCAAGCGGAGCGGCGTATCTTCTAATCCAGGAATCGCCTGATGTCGTTGCGTACATCTTGCCTGTAAAACTTCCCCAATTTCTGCAAGCTCATTTTTCAGAGAGCTCTGCTCGCTTAATCGTTGCAAAAAATCGGTTCCGGTTCCGGTTTGATGATGTTGGCCGTCTATTTGATAAGCCAGCATTTGTAAAAGTCTGGACTCATGATCTAAATGATATGACGCATGCGTTTCATTCATCTTGAGTAGCAAGTCAATTCTCGCCGTGTCATCAAAATGTAATAGGCCACCAAACCTTCGCCCAAAATAATCATCTTCCGACCCAGCTGGTGTATTCAATAACCCAGCATCTCGCTTCAAATTAGTCCATCCAGATCGGCCATTATTACGATAAATATCTTCCAATTCAATGGCCTGGTCTCGTAAAAAATCCGCTAAACGGATATTATTGCGCCCTTTGAGTGCCACGTAGGTTTGTAGCTCTATTCGTAGCCGTCGCCAGTTATGCTGAATCAATCGTCTTAGGCTACTCAATATTTGATTTCGAGCCTGACGTTGTAAATTGATGTGGCATCCGGGGGGAAGTGAGCCAAACCCTTTGTTGACTGCATCAATCAGTTGCTTACGAGAAAGGCCTGTGATGGATGAAAGCAAACGATCAAATCGAAAATCTTGTCGATGCCGCCCGACAAAATCAAGCACTAAACAGCTTTCTTTGCCTTTATATAAACGTAAGCCACGACCGAGCTGCTGCTGAAACAAGACAGGACTTTGTGTGGGACGGAGCAATAACAGTGTATCAACTTGAGGTAAATCTATTCCCTCGTTGTAAAGATCGCATGTAACCAAGGCCACAACCTCGCCACGAGCGAGTTGTTCTGGCGCTCGCCGTCTCTCGTCTTGGGGTGTTTTACCGATGACACAAAGCGCTTTGATACCCGATTGATTTAATTTCTCGGTCATGTATTCCGCATGAGCAACGGAAACACAAAATACCAGCGCGCGGCATTGATTGGGGTCTCCGGCTAATCTTCGCCACTCATTTATAACAAGGCGTGCACGGACATCATTGCCTGTTACTAGGTTATCAATAGCAGCCAGCTCGCCTGGTTGTTGCCACGGCACCTGAGAAAAATCAGTGTCGTCGTCACAAGCGTAGTATTCAAATGGGCTGAGTAACTGTTGGTCGAGCGCATGCCATAACCTGAGTTCAACAGCAGGAGAGCCGTCTGGACGATTATCAAAATACCCGATAATCGGTTTGCCATCACTACGTTCAGGTGTCGCGGTTAAACCTACAAGGCAATGAGGTTGGACTGATATGACAAAATTATGAAAACGGTCAGCGGCCAATCGATGACACTCGTCGACGACGACGGTATGCCAATAGTCAATGCCGAGTCGATTCAGTAGATCACGAGACACAAGGCTATCGATAGTAGCGAATACATGATCAAATCGATCAATCTCAACGCCTCCTACCAACAACTCCCCGAAAGAATGATCTCGAAGCACTTCTCGATAAGTACGCAATGCCTGTTTCAAAATCTCTTCCCGATGGGCTACAAATAGCAAGCGCGGTTGCCCGCCCTCTAATTTGCATGTCATTCGGTAGTCAAACGCAGCCACAACGGTCTTTCCCGTTCCGGTCGCAGCGACAATCAGATTACGATAGCGGCCATGCTCACGCTCGTTAATTAGTTGATCGAGCATATCCTGTTGATAACTTTTAGGCTCAAGATCAAAGAAGGTCGGACGAGCAACCAAATCATCGCCCGACTCTCTCTTTAGAGCTTGATTCAATGCCGTTCGATGACTGGCATTTGTTGGGTCATACAACTGAAATTCATTGTCTTCCCAGAGCGTCTCGAAATGCGCTTTTGCACGCTCGAATAAAGCAAGCTGACCACGTTCAGTAAATTTTACTGTCCATTCAAGTCCGCCCATTAACGCTGCCCCAGAAAGATTAGCGCTACCCACATAGGCGGAACCAAATCCAGTTTTACGCTGAAATATCCAGGCTTTGGCGTGTAACCGTGTGCGACGGCCATCTAATGAAACTTTAATTTCGCATCCAGGCAAACTGGCTAATTCATCCAGAGCATTAATTTCAGTTGCGCCAGTATAGGTGGTGGTTAAAACACGCAAACGCGTTCGTGGCTCGCCATTGGCACCAACTGCTGTCATTAACTGCAGTATGTCGAGTAATTTACGCACGCCAGAATGGGTGATGAAGCTGACCAAAATATCAACTTGGTCGCAGGCAGCAAGCTCTCGACGCAGTTCAGAAAGAAGCGAAGGTGTTCCCTTGCCAGCCGTAAAAAGCCAAGGCACTGCCAATCCGGTTTCGGGCGCTGTTAATGGTTGACTATGCCGGTGAACAGCATTTAGCAGTTGCAACGGCGCCAACAAGGTATTGTCCTGATTATTATTTTTACCTAGCCGATGGCGTACATCGGTTAAGACGGAATTGACCAGCTCCAATTGTTGGTGGACTTTTTCATGCCCATCACCCTCTAGTTCATCAAGCATCCGAGTGAATTGACGAGCCAATGCATCGGCTAATCGTTCAGTTGCGTCCTCTGGTGAAATTATTTCTAGGCTACGATCTGTTTCGCTGGTTGATTTAGATAGCTGCTCCCACAGTGCATTTGACAAAACTTCATCATAGAGTCCGTCATGAAAAGTCATTTATTTTTACCCGAAATTAAGTGTCGCAATATGAAAATAGGCTTTTTCCACGACCTGTTGAATTGTTTTTCGGTAAATCTTTGCATCAAACGGTAAAACGATATTTCTCAACCGTTTCTTTAACATGATTGAATAAATCGACATCGCTGATAAATGATAAATTGTAGTTTTTCATTGAAATAGTTATGTAGGGCGCGCTGCGCATACCATCAAATACCGAAAGGTACGCACAGCGTATTTACAAAACTAAGCCCAAAGCCAAGGAAAATTTTGCTTATGCTGTTGTTCGTACTCGGTAATCTTATCGACATGCTTCAAGGTCAAGCCAATATCATCCAGGCCGCTCAATAAATTGCCTTTGCGGAACGGGTCGATTTCAAAGCTGAAACCATTGCCGCCGGGCGTGGTGACTTGCTGGTTTTCCAGATCAACGACAAAACGCACGCCTTCGTTGGCGGCAATTTCGGCCATCAATTTATCCAGCTGCACTTTATCGACTTTAATCGCCAAGATGCCGTTTTTAAAACAGTTGTTGTAGAAAATATCGGCATAGCTGGTGGAAATAATGGTGTTAAAACCATAATCGGCAATCGCCCAGGGCGCGTGTTCGCGCGATGAGCCGCAACCGAAATTGTCGCCGGCGACCAGGATTTTGGCGCCTTTGAACGCCGGTTTGTTCAATTCGAATTCGGCGTTGTCGCTGCCGTCATCGTTAAAACGCCAGTCGTGAAACAGGTGTTGACCAAAGCCGCTGCGTTCCACTTTTTTCAGGAATTGCTTGGGGATAATCTGGTCGGTATCGACATTGCTGCGGTTCATTAAGGCGGCAATGCTTTCGTGTTTTTTGTACGGTTCCATAATTCTTTCCGATTTTTAAAATTTTGCTGTGAGTTGGCCGTTAGAAAAACAGGACACGGATGTCACTGATAAGACGGATTTTTTTATCCGTGTTTATCAGTAAAATCCGTGTCATCTGTGTTCTATTATCTAATGAAATGAACTTTTGCCGCGTATTTATAGTGTACGAATATCGACAAAATGGCCTGCCGCTGCGGCGGCCGCTGCCATGGCGGGCGATACCAAATGGGTGCGTCCGCCTTTACCTTGACGGCCTTCAAAATTGCGGTTTGAGGTCGAGGCGCTGCGTTGGCCTTTGGTCAGTTCGTCGCCATTCATCGCCAGACACATGGAGCATCCGGGTTCGCGCCATTCCCAACCGGCATCGGTAAAGATTTTATCCAGGCCTTCTTGTTCGGCTTGTTGTTTGACGTGATAGGAGCCGGGCACGGCAATCGCGGTAACGCCGGGGGCAACTTTAGTGCCTTTGGCCACTTCGGCGGCAATGCGGAAATCTTCGATGCGGCCGTTGGTGCATGAGCCGATAAACACGTAATCAATGGCAATATCGGTGATTTTGGTGTTCGGCGTTAAGCCCATATAAGCCAGGGCGTTTTCGCAGGCTTGGCGTTTGATCTCGTCGCTGAAACTTTCCGGTGCGGGCACTACGCCATCAACGCCGGTCACTTGTTCGGGCGAGGTACCCCACGATACTTGCGGCGCAATGTCGGCTGCGTCTAAGGTGACAGTGGCATCGAATACCGCGCCGTCATCGCTGGGCAGACTTTTCCAATACGCTAAAGCCTGCTCCCAATATTGACCGGATGGCGCAAATTCGCGGCCTTTCAGGTAGTCGTAGGTTTTTTCGTCGGGGGCAATCAAGCCGGCTCTGGCGCCCGCTTCAATCGCCATGTTGCACAGCGTCATGCGGCCTTCCATCGACAGTTCCCGAATCGCCGAACCGGTGTATTCAATCACGTAGCCGGTGCCGCCTGCGGTGCCGATTTTGCCGGTAATCGCCAGGGCAATATCTTTGGCTGAGGCGTATTTGGACAGCTCACCATTGACGATGATTTGCATGGTTTTGGATTTCTTTTGCGGCAAGGTTTGCGTCGCCATGACGTGCTCGACCTCGGAAGTGCCGATGCCGAAAGCCAGCGCGCCGAATGCGCCGTGGGTTGCGGTATGGCTATCGCCGCAGACCACGACCATGCCCGGATGGACGAAGCCATGCTCAGGCACGACCACATGAATCACGCCGTTATTGGGGTTTTTCATGTCATACAGATTCAAGCCGTTTTCGCGGCAGTTGTCTGCCATGGTTTCGATTTGCTTTTTAGCAATCGGATCTGCAATCGGCAAATCGCGGTTTTTGGTGGGCACGCAATGATCCATGGTAGCAAGAATGCTGTGCGGATTGCGTACTTTGCGGCTGGATAAACGCAGACCTTCAAAAGCCTGCGGACTGGTGACTTCATGCATCAAATGCCGGTCAACATAAAGCAAAGGTGCCTGTCCGGCCACATCAACGACCAGGTGGCTGTCCCAGATTTTTTCGTACATAGTCTTTTTCATAGCGTATTCCAAAGCGTGCATAGTGGCTCGATAATGAGCGAATGGCGTGGTTACAAGGTCAATCAAAAGCATAGCCAGGCTATGCGTAGCCTGGCATTATCCTCCAAAAGAGCGCTGATTTGCAATTTGGTAAAATATGCGGATTATTTAGCCGCGCCTAAAAAATACTGGTTTTGGGTTTTAGCTCAGTGTTTGCTTAATTTTTTCCAATGTTCGTTGGCAAAGGCAACGCTGCTTTCAAAAATAGCGCAGACCTGTCCTCGATGCATAAGTATCTCCTGTCCCCCCATCAAATTGACCAATTAGCCAGTCGTGTTTATACTCAAGTTTAAACAATTTTAGGAGGCTATGATGACTGAAATAATTCTTGACATCAAACGGTGGGGTAATAATTTGGGTGTCCGATTACCTGCCGCAATTGCCCAGGCAGCACATTTACATGTCGATCAGCGTGTTCGTATTTCTGTCGAAGACAATCAGGTGGTGATTACGCCTATTGACGATGCGCCTCCTTCATTGGAACAGCGATTGGCTGGTTTTGATCCTGCGCGTCATGGTGGAGAAGTGATGATCACCCGTCAAATTATTGGAGCGGAGCGTTGCTAACGCCCAAAAAACTGGGTACTTGGGTGCCGGATCGCCAAGACATTATCTGGATTGACTGCAACCCGCAAGTCGGGCAAGAAATGCGTGATGTCCATCCGTTTTTGGTGCTTTCGCCGCGTATTTTTAACGAAAAAACCTCGCTAGTCATTGGCTTACCCATGACGACAGCAGAATACAATGCCGACAACCCATTCGCGGTGGCAGTCGGCAAGGCTTCCGGTCGCAAGGCCGAACAGATCAGTTATGTACTCTGTCATCAACCCAAATCATTCGACTGGCGTTTGCGCAAAGCCAAAGCACACCCGCTTAAATCGTTGCAGGATAGTCTATTTGTGCAGGTATGTGACCGGCTAAATCAGATTATCCAGCTGGGTTAGGCCTAAAAGCGTGGGCGGAAAGACAAACAAACTGTCTGTCTGTTAAAAAAGGGCTTATTGCTGCAAGCGCTGACGTTTGATGATGTAATACAGCGCTCATTCCATTCATTCTAATTTAGGAGCTTAATTATGACTTCAGCAAACACTTTGTTTTCGCCGATACACTTAGGCGACTTAACGTTGAGCAACCGCATCATTATGGCGCCATTAACGCGTAACCGCGCCGGCGAAGGCGATGCGCCGCAAGCAATGAATGTGGAATACTACCGGCAACGCGCCGGCGCTGGTTTGATTATCAGCGAAGGCAGCCAAATATCAGCGTCTGGCATTGGTTATCCGCACACGCCGGGCATTTATTCCGCTGCGCAAATTGACGGCTGGCGGCAAGTCACCGATGCGGTGCATAAAGAAGACGGGCGGATTTTTATTCAACTTTGGCATACCGGCCGAATCTCCCATTCTTCATTGCAACCGGGCGGAATTTTGCCGGTCGCGCCATCTACGTTAAAAGCGGCGGGTAAAGTCATGACTTATCAAGGGTTTCAGGATTTTGAAACGCCGCATAAACTGGCTATCGATGAATTGCCGGGGATTGTCGCTGAGTATGTAACGGCGGCGAAAAATGCCAAAGCCGCCGGTTTCGATGGCGTCGAGATTCATGCCGCCAACGGTTATTTGCTCGATCAATTTTTACGCGACGGCAGCAATCAGCGTACCGATAATTACGGCGGCGATATTGGCAATCGGATGCGTCTGTTGCTGGAGGTGGTTGACGCCATGATTGCAGTTTGGGGCAGCCATCGCGTCGGGGTGCGGCTGTCGCCGGAAAACAGTTTTAACGATATGAACGACAGCCAGCCGCAACAAACGTTTAACGCCGTCGCACAAAAATTGTCCGACTATCCGCTGGCGTATCTGCATGTGCTGGAAGGCGACATGCTGACCGGCGAGCGACGGGTCGATTATGCGGCATTAAGAAATTGCTTTAGCGGTTTTTATATGGCCAATAACGGCTACGACTTGGACAGCGGCAATAGCGCTATCGCACAGCAGCAGGCCGATATGGTGGCGTTTGGTAAATTGTTTATTGCTAATCCCGATTTGCCGGAACGGTTTGCAAAAAACCTGCCGCTGAATACGCCCGATCAGGCGACCTTTTATGGCGGCGATGAAAAGGGCTATACTGACTATCCGCACTATTCGGCCAATAGCTAAAGCTATTGGACTCCAACGTAAATGTTAAAAGAAATAGGCTACCTAACATCAACCGGTTGTCACGCCGGTGTCACAATAAGACGCTTTAATATTGCCAGCAAAAAACTTAACCTTAAATTTATAGCTTATGAATACATTAACCCAACAAGAAATTGACAACATTAACGCCTATTGGCGCGCCTGCAACTACCTTGCTGCCGGTATGATTTATCTGCGCGATAATCCGCTGCTGCGCGAACCGCTGAAACTGGAGCATGTGAAGAACCGTTTGCTGGGGCATTGGGGTTCTAGCCCCGGCCTTTCTTTTGCTTATATCCACCTTAATCGGCTAATTAATAAGTACGATTTGGACGCCATCTTTCTCGCAGGCCCCGGTCACGGCGCGCCCGGTGTGCTTGGTCCTGTGTATCTGGAAGGCGCTTACAGCGAAATTTACCCGAATAAAAGCGAAGACGAACACGGACTGCGCCAGTTCTTCAAAGAGTTTTCCTTTCCCGGTGGCATCGGCAGCCATTGCACACCGGAAACGCCGGGTTCAATCCATGAAGGCGGCGAACTCGGTTACAGCGTAAGCCACGCGTTCGGCGCGGCTTACGATAATCCCGATTTAATTGTTGCGGTGATGGTCGGCGATGGCGAATCGGAAACCGCGCCGCTGGCGACGTCTTGGCATTCCAACAAGTTCCTGAATCCTATCCGCGATGGTGCAGTGTTGCCGATTCTGCATTTGAACGGCTACAAGATTAACAATCCGACTATCCTGTCGCGCATTTCGCACGAGGAATTGGAAAACCTGTTCAAAGGCTACGGCTGGACGCCTTATTTTGTTGAAGGCAGCGACCCCGAAACCATGCACCAAGCCATGGCCGAGACGCTGGAACAATGCGTATTGGAAATTCGCCGCATACAGCAGGAAGCGCGCAGCAGCGGCAAACCGGTTCGTCCGCGTTGGCCGATGATTGTGTTGCGCTCGCCTAAAGGCTGGACGGGGCCGAAAGAAGTGGACGGCAAAAAGGTCGAAGGTTTTTGGCGCGCCCATCAAGTGCCGCTGAGTAATGTGCGCGATACACCGGCACATTTTAAGCAGCTGGAAGACTGGCTACGCAGCTACAAACCAGAAGAATTGTTTGATCAGAATGGCGCTTTGTTGCCTGAACTCAAAGCGCTGGCGCCTAAAGGCACACGGCGTATGAGCGCCAATCCTCATGCTAATGGCGGCTTATTGCGTAAAGCCCTGCTGATGCCGGATTGCCGCGAATACGCTGCTGAAGTGAGTAAACCCGGAACCACAGTCGCTGAAAATACGCGGCCTTTGGGCAAGTTCCTGCGCGACATCATGCGCCTGAACATGCACAATTTCCGCGTGTTCGGCCCCGATGAGAACAGCTCGAACAAGCTCGATGACGTTTATGAAGTCAGCAAAAAAACCTGGCTGGCCGACTATTTGCCGGAAGATGCCGGCGGCGGCGAACTGTCGGCGGACGGACGAGTGATGGAAATGCTGTCTGAGCATACGCTCGAAGGCTGGCTGGAAGGCTATTTGCTGACCGGTCGTCACGGTTTTTTCTCCACTTACGAAGCCTTCGTCCATGTGATTGATTCGATGTTCAATCAACATGCCAAATGGCTGGCGATGTCCAAGGATGTGCCGTGGCGTGCGCCGGTGTCGTCGTTGAACCTGCTGATTACGTCGACCGTTTGGCGTCAAGACCATAACGGCTTTACCCATCAAGACCCCGGCTTTTTGGACGTGGTGGTCAATAAAAGCCCGGAAGTCACGCGTATTTATTTGCCGCCCGATGTCAACTGCCTGTTGTCGGTGGCCGATCATTGTTTAAAAAGCACCGATTATATTAATGTCATCGTTTGCGACAAACAAAAGCATCTGCAATTTTTGGACATGGATGCAGCGATTAAACATTGCACTAAGGGCATCGGCATCTGGGACTGGGCTTGTAATGACCAAGGTTTCGAGCCGGATTTGGTCATCGCCAGTGCCGGCGACATTCCGACCAAAGAAGCGCTGGCCGCCGTGGTATTGCTGCGCGAGAATTTCCCCGAACTTAAAGTACGTTTTATCAACGTGGTGGATTTGTACAAACTGACGCCTGCAGCGGAACATCCGCACGGCTTGTCGGATAAGGATTTCGACAGCCTGTTCACGCTGGACAAACCAATATTGTTCAACTTCCACGGTTATCCTTGGTTGATTCACCGCTTGGCTTATCGCCGCAATAACCACAAGAACCTGCATGTGCGCGGTTACAAGGAAAAAGGCAGCATCAACACGCCGCTGGAATTGGCCATTCAAAACGAAATCGACCGTTTCAGTCTGGTGATTGACGCGATTAACCGGATTCCGTCATTGCGCGTAGCCGGTGCGCATGTCAAAGAAAAAATGCGCGATATGCAGATCGAATGCCGCAATTATGCTTACGAACACGGCACCGATTTGCCAGAAGTTGACAATTGGGTGTGGCCGTATTGATGCACTCGGTTTTAACCATCAACAGCGGCTCGTCGTCGCTAAAAGCGAGCCTGTTTAGTGCTGACGGTGCGCGGCGCAATTTCCGTTATGAGCATGTGCGCGATCAGCAGCAGGCTTTCGACCAGCTGCTGCACGATTTGGCCGGTGAATTGCCGACGCTGGTCGGTCATCGTTTTGTGCATGGCGGCGAAATAACCGAACCGGCAAGGCGGGTCGATGCGGCCGAGCGTGCCCGGCTGGAGGCGCTGATTCATCTGGCGCCGCTGCATTTGCCGGGTAATTTGCTGGGGTTGGATTTGTGTCTGCAACGCTTCGATGCGCCGCAAATCGTCTGTTTCGACACCGCGTTTCATGCCACCTTGCCGGAATTGGCCAAACGCCTGCCGATTCCGAACGCATTGGGTTTGCGCCGTTTCGGTTTCCATGGCCTCAATTACGCCTATATCGCAAGCAGGCTTGAAAGCGTTTTGGGCGAAGCGGCGTATCAAAAAGTCGTCGTCGCCCATTTGGGCAGCGGCGCCAGCCTGTGTTTGCTGGAGAACCTGAAATCGGTGGACACCAGCATGGGCTACACCCCGGCAGGCGGCATTCCTATGGGCACCCGAAGCGGCGATCTTGACCCCGGCGTGATGTTGGAATTGGCGAAACGCTACACGCCTGAGCAATTGAGCAAAGTGGTGTTCCACCAAATGGGCTTGTTGGCCTTGTCGGCCGGTGAAAGTTCGGAAATGAGTGAGCTCACCGCCAGTGTGAGCGACAACGCCGCCTTCGCTGTCGATTATTTCTGTCGGCAAGTGAGGGCGGCAATCGGCGGTTTTGCCGCTAAAGCGGGCGGCATCGATGCGCTGGTGTTTACCGGTGGTATTGGTGAGCATTCCGCCGTAGTGCGTGAAAAAATCTGTGCGCCGCTGGATTTTTTGGGCTTTGCCTTGGATCAGGCTGCCAACGAGTCGGGCATGGCTGCCATCAGCCGCCCCGGTCACAAACCCGTGCTGGTTATCCCGGCGGATGAAGAAGTGATGATACGGGATCTTTGTTTGGGTGTTCGATTGTAGATGTCTTGGGAGAGCGTCCTTCGCTCTCCTTAACTGATTGGCTGTTCAGTTTCATCAGTGGCAAGACTCAACATCGCCGCCGCAACTTCTTGCCAGCTTTGCGGTATGGCTTTAAGGTTTTCCGACCACTCCGGCCACCATCCAGCCTCAAGGCGCTCGCTTAACTCGGCGACCGCCGCCTGCAGTGAATTTATATCCTCCGGATCAAAATAAATCGCCTGATGCCCGCACAGCGCGTGAGCGTAAGGCAGGTCGGGGCAAATGATCGGCAAGCCTATCCACATCGCCTCGACCAGTGGAAAGCCAAAGCTTTCGGACAGCGAGAGAAATAACAGCGCATCGGTCTGCGTATAGGCATTGACAACCGCATCCGGCGCCAGCCTGTCCACACAGTGTATCCACGTTATGGCAGGGTTTGGATGCAAATTTTTAGGAAGAGTCAGCAACAATTCAGCAACCGGCCATGTTTTTACTTGATCGGCTTGGATTTTGCCCAAGAGTTGATGGTTTTTGTGCGGGTAATTCGCCGCCGGATAAAAAAGCCGCAGCCCCGAATCTGCCCGAATTTTCGGTTGCGTGCGTTTAAGTTGGGAGTCGAGCAGCCAATTTGGCGCTGGTTGTGCAATGACATGCACTCGCCCGTTTATTGCAGGATAGGTTTTAATCAGAGCCGCTTTCATCGCTTCTGTCTGCACAATAAAAGCGGAAACATAGCCCAGATTGAGCCGGAATAAGCACCTCGCTATCCAATACTTGACCGCGCCAAGCTGCCTGCCGGTACTTGCACCCTGCGTCAGCAGGGTGGTTTGGACGAAGACGGTTTGCCTCGTTTTACTCCTGAGCGGTATGTCGCCCAGCACCAATAGCGGCGTAGCGCCATCAAACCTGTTGCCCAACAGCGTACATTCCAGCAGCCTTGAAAGTGAATTGGGCAAATAGCGTTGGTAGCGTATCAGTTTGGTTTCAGGGCAAGTAGTTTGGTAATGGGCAAGTTCCCCTTGAGACGGCAGGTAAACGGTTTCCAATTTGTAATCTTGCAGCCGCTCAAAATTCGGCAGCAAGGATTGGAGCAGCTGCACTGCGCCAAGCCCGGCAATGTTGGTAAGATGCAGGCGGACTGCTTTTTGTGGTTGCGCCATTAGGTTCGCGTCCAAAATGCCGGTAAGCCCAACATACGTCGCCCCCAATCCAAGGCTTTTCTAGCCACTTGTTCGCCTAGAAATTGCCATAACAACAAGCGGATATACACCCTTGCCATGGCCATTAGCCAGCTGGCTGTCGGTATACGCTGCCCGTGCTTTAATGAGGCGCGCCTGCATTCCCACATAACCACCAATACATTAGCAGGATCGCTGCTAATGCCGCCTTGACGCATGGCCACGGTAATTACATCAGGAATAAACGCAGCATCGGCGGTTTTTAGCTCGCGCAATAACAATTCATAATCGCCCACGATACGAAATGATTCATCAAAGCGGCCATGCTGTTCAAACAAACTGCGCCGATGCAGCGTGCCGGGATGCGGAATGCTCATGATTTGCTTAAATCGTTTTTTAACGTTCTGCCAAGGTTCGCCTGATAAATACACGTCTTCATCTTTAGAATTAAGCAGCATGATTTGCCCATAAGCCACGCGAATAGTCGCGGGTAATGTGGCCAAAGGCTTACTGATTTTTTCGAGCACCTGCGTATCCCAAAAAAAATCATCCGCGCCTAAAAAACAAATCCATTCACCTTGTGCTTGTGCCAATCCTTTATTCCAGGCGTTATAAATGCCGTGATCGGGTTCGGAAATCCAGTAGCTGACAAGTTGATCATTCGCCTTCAGCAATTCAACAGTGCCGTCTTTAGAACCGCCATCGATAATGATTAATTCTTTGTTGGCATAAGTTTGTTGCGCGACACTATCGATACATTGCTGCAAGGTTTTGGCGCCATTATAAACAGCAATGATAATGGTGATTAAAGGGGGCGGTTGATGGGTCATGGTTATACTAAAGTGATTATTTGGGTGGTTTTAACTGTGTTTTGTCTCGTCTAAAGTGGGTAGCCCACCTCAATGACTGAGTGATAGGTAAATGTCCCTTTTTAGTCTCGATTATTTTGTTTTCCAGCAACCTTTTTCTAATCGTCGGTTACTCAATCTATAACGCTAACCTGCTGCATGTCATCGCGCCAGATATTCATCGCTTTAAAAACTGTCCGCGTTCCAAAATTTGATCCAAATGAAAATCAAACTGATCACTCCAGTAAATACGTTTGTTTTTAAATTTGACCTTGTTAAACAAGGTCAAATCATAAAGTGCTTTGTAACAAGGAATACGATCTAATTCCGCTTTTACATCAAAATCAATTATCGAATCATCATCTAAAGAGATACGCAGAATATAATTATCTTTAGGTTCTACTTTAATCAATTTCATAGATAGCTCCGATTATCTTAATGGTTCAATGCGCAGTGGTTCTTGACCTGATACGGCTAATTTCCAATCGATCATTAAAGATTCTTGATATAACTCAATCCAGGCTTGTACTAAGCGCGTTTGTTTGCGTGGCAAACTCCCCGAAATCACCTCAGCGTCCAAAATTGAAAACACAGCCTCGTTATCCTGATATTCAGCATGGATATGTGGCATGTTGTGTTTTCCATTATCATAAAAATACATCATGATTTGATTTGGATGCCGTAGAAAATAGATATGGTTGGCATTGTTTATTACCCTGTTTTAATTCTTTCCACGAAACACACGAAAATATCATAATACAACTTATTCTGCTGTTTCTTTTGGATAACCACCGAAGTTGATTAACAATCCCTACACAATTCCCCAAACATATTCCGGTAGCCTAGTTATGCCGAGTTTGTGCGGCGTTTCATCGTTGGCAAATAGCCTTGTTTGCGCGATTCAGTAATTCAGCTATAGCAATGCGCGCTGCTGCGATTAGCACGATTGCGGCTTCAATAAGGCTGCCTTTGCCTTCATATTCGGCGCAGTATTTTGTCAGGGAGGACAATCGCCCCGCGCTTCTTACCTTGGACAACCAGGTACGGGCAATATAGCTTGCCCAATGGTTTTGGGTTAATTGAGTTTTAAAAAACCATGCCAGCGCAGCCAGATAACCTTTTGTGACTTCGTTATCGTCATTGGCTATTGTGAATGAATCGGTATGTACCCGAAAAAATACCTCAGCCATAGGCAGCATAACGACAGCTTTATAATTTAATGCGGTTAAGGCATACAGCAACACATCCGGCCCCGCCCCGTTTTTGGTGAAATCACGGGGGATACAGGTAGGAAATGAAAGCCTTAAATTGGCGCGTATATCCGCCATGCGGAAGATGGCTGCTCCCGGCGAAAAAGGGGCACTGGCGGTCAGTAATAACTCGAAATAGCGCTCGCTGTGTAGGCGTTCCGTAGCGTTTGCCAGTGAATAATGAAGTGTCCCATTTTCGACGCCTGTTCCAATCAGTGCCGCAGTAGACACAAAACCCACGTCCGGGCATTCAAGATACGGGAGTGTGTATTCAAGAAATTGTGGGAACATCAAGTCATCGCTAAACAGTATTTTACCAAATACGCCTTGCGCCTTGTCCACACAGGCCAGCCAGTTACGTACCGGGCCAATGTTGGTGCTGTTTTGGAATATTCGCACCCGATGATCGCTTGCGGCAATCTGCCTGCAAATCTCCCAGGTGCCGTCGTTGCTGGCGTTATCCACGACCACAACTTCAAAATCGGTGCATGTTTGATTCAATGCAGACTGTATGCATTCGGCGATGTAGTCTTTGCGGTTGTAAACCGGGATCAGGATGCTGACTTTGGGCGGTTTTGCTTGGATTTTTGTCATTCAAAAATGCCTCTCGTTCCGTCACGGACTATACCGTAAACTTGTATAGGAAGAACCACGGCGGCAATCAGCAGGCTTACGCAAGTCGCCAGCACAATGCCGCTTAAACCGAAGCCAAAATATTGGGTAAACAGCAAGGCTAAAGGAATATTCAGCAGCATTGCAATCACTGCGGTGCAAAGCTGCGCCTTGATTCTGCCTATGCCATTGACGAATGTGGCATAGATGTTATTCCAGATAGAAACTAATACGAACAGCCCGATTGTTGCGACTAACGGTGACGTCACGTCCAGTTCATGGCCGACCCACACGGCAATGATGGGTTTCGCCAATAGACCGGTCAGGATAACGGCAAGTATAACGCCGCAATAAACAGCCAACTGCTTGCGTAACATTTGTTTAATCCAAGCGATGTCTGTTCTGTGATAGGCATCGGTATAAGCCGACCAAAGCGGCGCAGTGATTAGGGTATGTGCGAATGAAATGACACTAAAAAGCTTGAAGACAACCTCGTATTGGGTGACGTGTTGCGGGCCAAATAACTGGGTGATCAGCATCTTGTCGGTGGTAAAAATGACCAGTACGGCAAGCTGGATGATAAAAAATTGCAGGCCGACCGATAGCAGCGGGCTTGCATGTTGTTTGTCCAGATAAGGCTTGGGTCGTAACTCTGGATTGCGTTGGTATAAATGCAGGCTCAGCAGAATGTTGGCGGTCACCAGCGAAATGCCGTAAACAAAGGCCAGCTTAGTGATTGAAGCCGCAGTTGTTTGGGTCAGCACAAAAACCAGCATCAAGGCCAGGACGTTTGAAATCAATTGGCCCAGCGCCGTCAGCGAGGTTTTTTGCAGCGCCCCGAGTAGCGCAGCAATCAAGCCAATCCAGAAATTGAGCGCCACGAAGAAGGTAGCAATCTGCACCGTCAGGCGCAAGGTCGTTTCTGCAATCGCGTGGGTATTGAACACGCTTTGCCAAGGTACAAAAAATGAAGCCGCCGTAATCGCTGCCCACAGCAAAAGCGCGATCAGGCCAATCAGGCTATAACCCGAAGCAATGTAGTTTGCGGCTTCCGCTTTATCGTTTTTCGCCAAGGCTTCGGCCACTTTGTTGCGCAAACCATTGCCGACGCCTAAATCAAAGAATACGATCCACGACATCACCGTCAGCAGCGTTGACCATACGCCAAACTGTTCTTGTCCGAGATAACGTATCATCAACGGGATGGCGAGGAATGAGGCGGCCATGGCAACGGCTTTATAAGCAACCGCGCCTTTTATCTGGCGCAGATAGTTATGGCTTCGTTCTTTTGAGACGGCCTCACTCATTCTATTTGGCTCACCCAGTGAAGCATCCGTTCGACGCCTTGTTGCGCGGACACCCTTGGCTGCCAATCAAGCAGGCGTTGGGCTTTAGCAATGTCGGCAACAAATACCCGTTGGTCGCTTTCACGCACCGGCAGATGGATGTAGTCCAGTTTCACGTCGGCTATTTTTTCGAGCAAGGAGAACAGCTCCAACAGCGATAGGCTGTTTTCGATGCCGCCGCCGACATTGAAAACCTGGCCTTTGGCTTGGCCGATATTGCCGATAGCCGCCCTGTAGAGGCGTTTCATGTCGTCCGCGTGCAGCACATCGCGCACTTGTTTGCCTGTCCCCGAAATAGTGAAAGCTTGGTTGGCAACGGCTTGTTTTGCTTCAAGCGCTTTCTGGCAAAACCAGCCGACCCAGCCTTGGTCGTATGTGGCAAATTGGCGGCCTCCGTACATCGAGGAATGCCTGAACACCACGGTGTTCAGGCCGAACATGCGCGCATAATCAAGCATGTATTGGTCAGCCGCGCCTTTGGAACAGCCGTAAGGCGAATGGAATTCAAGCGGCGTTGTTTCGTCAAAACCGTTCGGCTTGTCGATGCATTGATAGCGGGTGTCGGTTTCTTGATAAGCGTATTGCTCCAAATCGCCGTACACTTTATTCGTCGATGAATAAACCACGGTTGCAGCAGGCGCGTACAAACGCACCGCTTCGAGTAAGTTATGGGTGCCGATTGCGTTGACTTCAAAGTCCATGCGCGGGTTCGCGATCGAGGTGGTCATCGCCACTTGCCCGGCTAGGTGAAAAATGACCTCCGGCTGAAACGACTGGATTATTCGGGTGATGTCATTCTGGTTACGAATATCGCCGTGTTCAAAATGGAAATCGCCTTGGCTTTGTAACCAGGCCAAATTGTCCCGCGAGCCATTACGGTAAAGGTTGTCGAATAGCGCCAATTCATCGCCATTCGACAATGCGTCTTCAGCCAGATTGCTGCCGAGGAAGCCGCAGCCGCCTGTAATAAGAAGTTTCATAAGTGTTTTCTTTCCAGTTCGATGACTTGTTTTAATCCGGTTTCAAGGCCATAACGGCAGCGCCAGCCCAGCGCCGATAAGCCGGACACATCGGCCTCTGAATGCATGAGTTCATGTTCGCGATAAGGGTAGACGCCAAAATCAAGCCGGGTTTGCGAAGCGGTCAACCGGTGAACGGTAGTGACAAAATCATGGATGCTCACCGCGTGTCCTGAGCCGACAGCAAACTCGGTAAACCCTTGCCCTATGTTGCCGGTGTTTTCGAGTAAGCAGAGATAAGCGCCAAGCACATCATCTATATGGATGAAATCGCGCTGTTGTTCGCCCTGTGTCAGCTTTAAGTTATCAATATTGTTCAGGCAACTGCGAATAACATAGGTTGCGAATTTGCTGGCGTCATCGCCCACGCCATACAGGTGTTCAAGTTTGATATTAATGAAGTTGATCCGGCCGCTATCGGAAAAATACTTGCCCCATTCTGCAAAGTGCTGTTTTGACAGTGAATACGCATTGAGATATTTGTAAAGGATGGTGTCGGTATTAAAGAAGTTTTCGGTATTAAAGCCCGCAGCGATTTCCAGTAATTGCAAGGGAAAGGCGGTATTGGCGGCGAATATTTCGGGCGTCTTTTCCCCGTTCCGTCCATAGCAGGTTGCGGTGTGTATCACGGCATTGAACTGCCCCAACGACTTAAACGGCAGATCCAGGCCGTCTTCGATAGTGAAGACAGCAAGCTGCGGCAGGCAGTCGTCAAGCCGGGCAAGGTTTGATGCGGCGCGTTTTAATATCGCAACCCGATGTCCGGCTGCTAATAGCGCACGAACCAAATGACTGCCGAGATAGCCGGTAGCGCCGGTGACTAATAAGGTTTGCATTGCACGTTAACGGTTCAAACTAAGGTAAGGCTTAGCTGACAAAGGGCTAATTATTCCAGCGACACGTTTCAGGTACTGAGTATCTGCATTCATTTTAATGGGGTTTTCACGTTGGGGAAGTGAGCGAGTAAATATTGGCTGACAAATTCATAAAGCGCATTCAGTTGTACGGCGCCATTAAAGAAACGGTTAATAGCGCTTGATTGTAGCTCTTTGTCATCAGGGTATTCATGCGCAATCGCATTGCGCGCAACACGAAGTTTTTTCCATTCTTCTGCTGACGGTAATGCGCCCATTCGCTCCAGCCAGTTCAGTTTTTCTGCAAAAGTTGCATCGGGCGCAATCGGTTCTTCTGCCAGTTCGAGAAGGGTGGGCAATATTTTTTGCCCCATGGTGTCCTGCAGTTTGCTAAAACGGTATGCGATTTGATCCAGAATGCGCAGCTGCTCCTTGGTGATTTGCTGCACGGTCTGGGTAGTCAGCGGCAGCCATGGCTGTGCTTCTTCTAATGCTTCTGCCAATACCTTGACGTGCAGGCTGCATTCGTCGAGATAAATCCGCATTAACTGCTCAGGCGTCATAGTTTTATCCCTTCTTGCTTGGCGACACGGTAAATCGGCATGTCAAAGCTGGAATTTCGCCGTTTCACAATCAGGTCGATTTTCTCATCCTCAAAAGATGCAGTCGATTGAAGCTCTGCGATCATGGTTATTTTATGCTCGATAATACTGTCAGGTTGATCAAGCGAGGTTTCGACAAGGAAATCGTAGTCGCCCCCTTTTTTTGCATCGTTTGCCCGCGAACCAAACAGCCACACGACGGCATCTTCGCCGAAGTGCCGGTGCGCAAACAGCCTGACGGTCTCAGCTTGTTGCGTTGTGATTCGCATGGCTAATCAATTCCCTATTTATCATGGTGCTTATTGGCTTAACGCGGGGCAGGTCTAACTCTGCTGATTTAATTAAGTTCATTAGACATTAATGCCCAAAAACGCTTCAAGCCGCTCGCAGACATAATCCAGCATCGGCTCATTCAAGCCGGGGTAAACGCCAATCCAGAGCGTGTTGTTCATGATGTCATCGGTGCGGGTCAGTTCCCCGCTGATGCGGTAATCCCTGCCGACAAAATAAGGCTGGCGCGTGAGGTTTCCGGCAAACAACATGCGTGTGCCTATTTTATATTGATCCAGATATTTCAGCAGCTCGACCCGCTTGATGCCTGCGGATTCACGTAGCGTAATGGGAAAACCGAACCAGGATGGGTCGCTATCCGCTGTGGCTTCGGGAAGAATCAGCTGTTGTTCGCAAGACTTCAGCCGTTCTTTAAGAAAGGCAAAGTTGCGTTTGCGCGCTGCGATAAAGTCCGGCAAGCGATCCATTTGCGCCAAGGCGCAAGCGGCCTGCATGTCGCTGATATTGAGGTTGTAGCCCAAATGCGAGTAGGTGTATTTGTGGTCGTAGCCTTGGGGCAGGCTGCCAAGCTGCCAGCCGAAACGTTTGCGGCAGGTGTCGTCGCAGCCGGGCGCGCAGTAGCAATCGCGGCCCCAATCGCGGAAAGATTCGACGATTTTTTTCAGCTTGCGGTCTTGGGTGAAAACCATGCCGCCTTCGCCCATGGTGATATGGTGCGCCGGATAAAAACTGCAGGTGGCGATGTGGCCGAAAGTGCCGACATGCCGGCCTTTATAAAGTGAGCCGAGCGCGTCGCAGCAATCTTCAATGACCCACAAGTTGTATTTTTGCGCGATAGCTATTACCGCAGCCAGATCGAATGGGTTGCCCAGGGTGTGGGCAATCATGATGGCGCGGGTGCGCTCGCTGACCGCCGCTTCGATTTTTTGTGGGTCAATGTTGTAAGTCGGTATGTCGACATCGACAAACACCGGCACCATGCCGTTCTGCAAAATGGGGTTGACGGTGGTAGGGAACCCGGCGGCTACGGTAATGACTTCATCGCCCGGCTTTAATGCACGCTCGCCGAGTTTGGGCGAGGTCAATGCGGTCAACGCCAGCAGGTTGGCCGCCGAGCCTGAGGTCGTGGTCAAGGCGTAAGGTACGCCGACAAATTCGGCAAAACGCTGTTCAAAGGCCTTATTAAAACGCCCGGTGGTCAACCAGCCATCGAGCGAGGCTTCGACCATCAGCTGCCGCTCTGTTACACCGATGACCTTGCCGGAAGGGGGGATGGCGCTTTGACCGGCGACGAAGCTTTGCGCTGTATTGCCGAATCTGTCGAATCCTGTCACTTCATCCGCTATGACGGCGCGGTATACCCGCGCCATGGCCGCATCGGTGAGTTGTGCCCACGGTTTGATGACCAATAATTTATGGAGAAGCACGGATTTATCCAGACGGATGTGGCTTTGCAACGGTAACGGTGTGCCGGAAAAATCAGTCTCATCGAGTGTTATGGCTTGTTCAGCCGCACTTGGCGGCGTAACCGTAATAAAAAGAAAGCGTGCATCGCCTTGGGCGTCGCTATCGGTCAAGGCCAAGGCCGGACGTACTTTGGTTTCTCTAAGGTCGGTAAAGGGGAACGGTATTTTGTAGATGTTGCCCGCTTTAATTTCACACGTCATTCCACACGTCCTCGGCTGCCGCTCCTAAAATATGTGTGGCGAACCCGGTTTGTTCCTGCATTTTGGCTAAAGCCAGGCTTTCAGCGGGTATCGCTGTCTGAGCATGACCGGTATCGAGATTTTCGATGGTAATCCGCACCTTGGCACCGGCCAATTTTTCGAGTTGCAGGTGTATATGCCCACTCTCGTCAACTGTTTCTATGCGAGTAATTGCCTGCATGTTAAATCTCCAATTTTGACTGTTCGGGTAGCAATGAATTAACTGCTGATTGTTCGGCGCCGTTCATGGCGAGCACATAACGCTGAATCTGAGCCAACGAAACATCACGCATATTTTCACCCCGTTGGTGGGCGCGGTGCCAGTCGACAATCAGTGCCAGTGTTTCATCAAGAGGCCAGCGCGGGCGCCAATTTAAACGCATTTTGGCTTTTGAACAATCGAGTTTCAAATAATGCGCTTCATGGGGATGGTCGCCGTCATCCTGTATCCAGCTGGCACCTTCGCCCCAGCTTTGGGTTAAACGGTCGACTATCCACGCTACCGGTTTGGCATCTTCATCGTTCGGGCCGAAATTCCAGCCTTCGCCATAAACTGCGCCTTGTTGATAAAGTTTTTGAGCTAACAACAAATAACCGGACAGTGGTTCCAGCACGTGTTGCCAAGGTCTAATGGCGTGCGGGTTACGGATAGTGACCGCTGTGCCTTGTATGATGGCGCGCATGATGTCGGGAATCAGCCGGTCTTCCGCCCAATCGCCACCGCCGATGACGTTACCGGCCCGGGCTGAAGCCAGCGCCACGCCGTGGTCGTTGAAGTTATCGGGATTAAAATAGGAACTGCGGTAAGCCGATGCCACCAGTTCAGCGCAACCTTTGCTGTTGCTGTAAGGGTCATAGCCGCCCATTGCTTCGTTTTCGCGGTAACCCCAGGCCCATTCGCGGTTCTCGTAGCATTTGTCGCTGGTGACATTGACGATAGCGCGCACGCTGCCGGTTAGCCTTGCCGCTTCCAGCAGATGCACCGTGCCCATGACGTTGGTGGAATAGGTTTCTATCGGGTTGGCGTAGGAATAGCGCACCAATGGCTGGGCGGCCATATGGATGACGATTTCGGGTTGATATTTTTTAAATACGGCTGCCAGCGCGGCAAAATCGCGGATGTCCGATTCGATGCTGACCATGCCTTCAGCGACATGAGCGGCGGCAAACAAACTCGGATGGGTGGGCGCGGCCAGTGCGTAGCCGATGACGTTGGCGCCCAGCGTTTGTAGCCATAAAGACAGCCAGCTGCCTTTAAAACCGGTGTGGCCGGTTAGCAAGACGGTTTTATCGGCCCAGAACGATGGCGTTACCATACATTCCACGGCGCTTTGCCGTCAGCCCATAATGTTTCGAGGTGAATTTTATCGCGCAAGGTATCCATAGGCTGCCAAAAACCGGCATGGAAATAAGCGGACATTTGCCCGTCTCTGGCCAATTGTTCCATCGGTTCGCGCTCCCAAACGGTGTGGTCATTATCAATATAATCAAGCACCTTGGGCGAGAGCACAAAAAAACCGCCGTTAACCCAACCGCCATCGCCTTGGGGTTTTTCCTGAAAGCTAACGACATTGTTCCCGTTCAGGTTAAGCGCGCCAAAGCGCCCCGGCGGCTGCGTTGCGGTTAAGGTCGCTAATTTGCCTTGTTGCTTATGAAATTCAATGAGTTGGGTGATATTGACATCGCCGATGCCATCGCCGTAAGTGCAGCAAAAATCCTCGCCTTTTACATAGTCGGCAACACGCTTAATGCGCCCGCCGGTCATGGTATCGTCGCCGGTATCAACCAAGGTCACGCGCCAGGGTTCCGCATGTTGTTGATGCACTTCCATCTTGTTATGGCGCATGTCGAAGGTCACATCGGACATGTGCAAAAAGTAATTGGCGAAATATTCCTTAATGACATAGCCTTTATAGCCGCAGCAAATGACAAAGTCATGGATACCGTGGGCTGAGTAGGTTTTCATAATATGCCAGAGTATCGGCTTGCCGCCAATTTCAATCATCGGTTTAGGCCGGATTGACGTTTCTTCACTGAGCCGTGAGCCTAATCCGCCGGCAAGAATAATCGCTTTCATAGTTGATTGCTTGAGATGAAGGTGTTTTTTAAGGATTGCTTATTTAACAGGGGTTATTGAAAACATTTTTTCACCACGAAAGGGCGAAGTTTCATTTTTCGTGGTGGTAATTTGTTTGTCGGCTATTTATTAATGGGCGTTGCGTTCCCTATAATCTATCGAAAAATTACTGCTTAATCGATTCTTGTAGAAGCTGTTTAATGTCTGATGCTGATAAGCTGGTTACTTTGGCAATCATTTCAATGGGAGTGCCTGAGCTAAATTGAATGCTATATTTTTAGGACGCGGATGGCACTGATGAAAAGGATAATAACTGATTAAAAGCACAACAGATTTTTAAAAAATCTGTGTAAATCCGTCCTATCCGTGTTCCATTTAATCATTATTTAGCATAGAGCTGAGTAGTTACGCTTTAACATTGGTTGATAGCGCTACGCCAAGGCATATGAATACACCTTGGCGAGAGCGCTAAATGACTACAGATAGCAATCAACCGTCTTGGTTGATTTTTGCAATAATCGCTTTTAAATGCAGTTCGCTGTCCTGGTTGGCAACTTGGCAGGTGCCTGCGTTCAGATGTCCGCCGCCGTTATAGCTTAGGCAGAGTTCGCCGACATTGGTGTTGGAACTGCGGTTTAAAATGGATTTGCCGATTGCGAACACGGTATTTTGCTGCTTGACGCCCCACATCACATGGATGGAAATATTGCAGTCGGGATACAAGGCGTAAATCATGAAGCGATTGACTGCGTAGATGGTTTCTTCCTTGCGTAAATCCAAGACCACCAGATTCTTGTGTACGGTTGAGCAGCGTTGGATTTGTTCTTTGGCCGCCGCTTCGTGTTCCTTAAACAGCTTGACCCGTTCCTGAACGTCGGGTAGTTGCAGGATGTCATCAATGCTATGATTTTTGCAGTAATCAATCAGGTTCATCATTAACTGATAATTGGACACGGTAAAGTCGCGGAACCGCCCCAAACCGGTACGCGCATCCATCAGGAAATTCATCAGTACCCAGCCATCGGGATTCAAGATTTCTTCGCGGTTGAATTGTGCCGCATCGCCTTTATCGACCGCCGCCATCATTTCGTTCCAGTCGGCCGGAAAGCGGGTTGCACCGCCGTAATAATCATAAACCACGCGGGCGGCGGAAGGCGCGTCCGGGTCTATAATATGGTTTTCGGCTTTTTCGTTGCGAATGGTTTCGCTCAAATGATGGTCGAACGCCAGATGCACGCCTTTGACATAAGGCAAATTCGTGGTGATGTCGTGGTCGTTGATTTCGATAATGCCGTCTTGCATATCTTTTGGATGGACGAATTTAATGTCGTCAATCAAGTCCAGTTCTTTTAATAAAACCGCGCAGATTAAGCCGTCAAAATCACTGCGAGTCACGAGTCGAAATTTTTGCTTTGTCATGTTGTTACCTTGGATAAAAGCAAGGGCTAATAAGTTGAACCCTATTATGGTTAAAATAATCCGGTGATTTTGCCGTCATTATCAATATCAATTCTTTCCGCAGCAGGCACTTTAGGTAAGCCCGGCATGGTCATCATATCACCGGCAATCGCGACAATAAAGCCGGCGCCGTTTGCCAATTTAACATCGCTGATTTCGACAACATGGCCGGAAGGTGCGCCTCTGGCATTTGGGTTGGTCGAAAACGACATTTGAGTTTTTGCCATGCAAATCGGAAAGGTGCCGTAATCGGCATCCCATGTCGCCAATTGCGCTTTGATTTTGGCGCTGGCTGTGACGCTGCCGGCGCCGTATAGCTTGGTCGCAATGGCTTCGATTTTCCCCCAAAGGCTCAGGTTTTCATCGTAGACGTAGTTAAATGTGGGTTCGCGCTGGTCAACAATGCCGCTGACCGCATGGGCCAATGTTTCAGCACCTGCACCGCCTTTTGCCCAATGTTTGGAAACGATGCACGTCGCGCCCAACGCGGCGCATTTTTGTTCGATCAAGGCAATCTCGGCTTCGGTATCGAGGGTGAAATGGTTGACGCAGACCACGCACGGCAGGCCGTAATGCTCAGTAATGTTGTGGTAATGCCGTTCCAAATTGACAAAGCCTTGTTCCAGAGCCGCCAGATTTTCCTGGTTTAAGGCTTCTTTGGCCACGCCGCCGTGGAATTTGAGCGCCCTGACTGTCGCCACCAACACCACGGCGGAGGGTTTAAGTCCCGCCATGCGGCATTTGATGTCAATAAATTTTTCCGCGCCCAAGTCGGCGCCGAAACCCGCTTCGGTGACCACATAATCGGCCAGTTTCAGCGCGGTTTTGGTGGCGGTTACGGTGTTACAGCCGTGGGCGATATTGGCGAAGGGGCCGCCGTGAATAATCGCGATATTGTTTTCCAGTGTTTGCACCAGATTAGGGTTTATCGCATCTTTTAACAGTGCTGCCATCGAGCCTTGCGCGTTCAGGTCGCGGGCATAAACCGGCGTGATTCTATCGGTTTTATAGCCGATGACGATACGCCCCAGCCGTTCTTTAAGGTCTGCCCGGCTGGTCGCCAGACATAAAATTGCCATGACTTCGGATGCGACCACAATGTCGTAACCGTCTTCGCGCAAATAACCGTTGGCCGCGCCACCCATGCCGACCACGATGTTGCGCAGGGCGCGGTCGTTCATGTCAACCACGCGTTTCCATTGTATGCGCCGTGGGTCGATGTCCAGCTCGTTGCCGTGATTGATATGGTTGTCGATCAACGCCGACAGCAGGTTGTGCGCGACGCCGATGGCATGAAAATCGCCGGTAAAATGCAGGTTGATGTCTTCCATCGGCACCACTTGCGAGTAACCGCCGCCCGCCGCGCCGCCTTTCATGCCGAAGCACGGGCCTAATGACGGTTCGCGCAGGCACATGATGGTAAGTTTGCCGATGCGGTTCATCGCATCGCCGAGGCCCACTGTGGTGGTGGTTTTTCCTTCGCCGGCCGGGGTCGGGCTGATCGCAGTCACTAGAATCAGCTTGCCGTCTTGTTTGTCGGATAGGCTATTAATGTATTCCAGCGACAATTTGGCTTTGTAGTGGCCGTGTGGGTCTAAGTGTTCGGCGTCGATGCCGTAGTGTTCTTTCGCCAAACCGATAATCGGTTTCATGTTGGCTTGTTGGGCGATTTCTATGTCTGACATGTTTGATTTTTAAAAAGTTGGTTGAATTTTGGTATTTGTTTAACGACTAATTATGGACGAGCAAGTGTTCATCTAATTCAGTCCCTTATCAACTGCTGGAATAAAGGTCATTACATCATCTAATTCCTTTACTTGTCCTGCAAATTGCTGTGGAGGAGTGCGACGTTTGTTAGCTGGCTTTAACTCAGTATCATCGATAGTCATCCATGCCTCATCCTCTTCAGATCGATTCCAGTCGGTAGCTAATGCTTGTTCGCTTAACAAGGCTGCTTCATGGCTTGACGACAATTTTTGGCGAGAAACCTTAGCCTGCATAAACTCAACAAAATCGAACACTTCTTGCTGCATAGGCTCAGGAAGCGCGCTGACTTTTGCCGTTATTTCTTCAATAGAATGTGTCATTAAATTGTTCCCAGCTTGTAGCTTGGACTGAGGCGCGAAGCCCAACGTTTTTTGTCTATTTCTGTTGAGCTTCATTGCATTCAGCCCAACCTACAGCATTAGCTTCGGAATCAGCAAATGCATCCGTCAGAAGTTTCCAGTGGGCTTGATCAGCTAATGTAGCCTTATCTAAATATTTTAAAAGGTCGTATTTTTTAACCAGCGGTAAAAATTTACCTTGTCCGTAATCAGATGTAAGTAGGCAGATGTAAAGCAGCAGGCCCAATTCGTATTTAGAGAGTTGGCTACGAACCAAATTGGTGTAAAATTTTTTGTTCTCATCAGATAGCTCGTCGCAATCATCAACAAATTTTATGATGCTGTAGAGAGTGCCAATATAACCAGTTAGCCTATAAAGACATATCTCATGGAATTCAGCATACACTCTATTAATGCCTTTAATGTCGGATACGCCTCCGTTGTATTGGAGTTTTTCAAGTAAATACGCATACAGCATCTTTGGACATTCAGTTCCTTGAATTTTTTCGTTAAAGACTAAATGCTCCTTTACCACTCCATTAAACATGGAAAGTAACTGAAAAAATGACGCTTCAAATTGCTGTTTTTTAGCGGTAGTAATTTGAGATTGTAGAGCCATGCTAGATTTCTTTAATTCTATGTCATTTTGTCTCAATGCTTTTTGGTTTTGATTGATAGTTATGATGACAAAAAATAAGCCACAAAAAGTAAAAAAAGGATTTAAGATTCCGCCGAAAAAATCCCCTGTTTGTCCCCATTTCGCTATATCTACCAGCGCATGACAATCAATATTAGGTTCACAAAATGTGTGCCTATAAAACCATATAGCAAATCCCCCGCCAACTAAAGCAATACCAAACATTATGTACATAAGAAGAAGCGTTTTTTTATCTTTTTTAGTCATAAAGTTTATAAATGCATTGAGGACAAATCCAAAATGTCGGGCAACGAAAAGCAGTTGCCCGACCTACCCATTAACTATAAACCGGAAACCGCGCGCAAAGATTGCTGACTTTCTCGCGTACCGCTGCAATTACGTTTTCGTCTTCCATATTCTCCATCACGTCGCACATCATATTGGCGATTTCGATCATTTCCGCTTCCTTAAAACCGCGCGTGGTGGGCGCCGGCGTGCCGACACGAATGCCGCTGGTAACAAATGGCGATTGCGGGTCGTTCGGTACGGCGTTTTTGTTGACGGTGATATGCGCTTTGCTCAGCGCTGCATCGGCCGCTTTGCCGGTGATGCCTTTGGCGATCAAGGATACCAGCATCAAATGATCGTCGGTACCGCCGGAAACGACGTCGAAACCGCGCTTCATAAATACGGCGGCCATGGCTTGGGCGTTAAGAATCACTTGTTGCTGATAAACGCGGAATTCAGGCTGCATCGCTTCTTTAAAGGCGACGGCTTTGGCCGCAATCACATGCATCAAGGGGCCGCCCTGAATGCCGGGGAAGATGTTGGAGTCGAATTTTTTCTCCAGTTCCGGGTTGCTTTTGCACAAGATCAGGCCGCCGCGCGGGCCGCGCAGGGATTTGTGCGTGGTGCTGGTGACTACGTCCGCAATCGGCACGGGATTGGGGTACAAACCAGCGGCAACAAGACCTGCAACATGCGCCATGTCGACAAACAAATAAGCGCCCACAAGGTCTGCGATGTCGCGGAAGCGTTGCCAATCCCAGATACGTGAATAGGCGGAAAAACCGGCAACGATCACTTTAGGCTTGTGTTCCAGTGCCAGCGCTTCAACTTGCGCATAATCGATTTCACCGGTTTCAGGGTGCAAGCCGTATTGAACGGCGTGATAGATTTTGCCGGAGAAGTTGGGTTTTGCGCCGTGGGTTAAATGGCCGCCATCGGCAAGGCTCAAACCCAGGATGGTGTCGCCCGGTTGAATCAGGGCCATGAACACCGCCATGTTGGCTTGCGAGCCGGAATGCGGTTGCACGTTGGCGTAATCCGCGCCGAACAATGCTTTGGCGCGGTCGATGGCCAATTGCTCGGCTTTGTCGACAAATTCACAGCCGCCGTAATAACGCTTGCCGGGGTAGCCTTCGGCGTATTTGTTGGTCAATTGCGAGCCTTGCGCTTCCATAACGCGTGGGCTGCAATAGTTTTCGGAAGCGATCAGTTCGATGTGGTCTTCCTGACGTTGGCGTTCTTGTTCAAGCGCCTGAAACAATTCATCGTCGAAGCCTTTGATAGTCATTGATTTTTTAAACATAGTGTTTACTCCTGGATTAATAGTATTTGGTCGATCTAAATAGAATACAGATGGTACAGATTAGACGGATTTACACGGATTTTTTGGGTTGCAGATTCTAAAATAATCCGCTTTATCCGTACCTATCAGTTAAATCCGTGTCATCCGTGTCCCTTTTTATTCAAAAAAGGCCGAATCAACAAGATTTGCAAATCGGCAACATTGGTGCCGGTTGCGCCGGTCATTACCAAGTCGCCGGATGTTTTTAACGCGCTGTAAGAATCGTTATTTTCAAGTAGTTCAGTTGGATTGATACCCGCTTGCTTCATGCGTTTTAGCGTATTTGGATCAACGATGCCGCCAGCCGCATCGGTGGGGCCGTCGCGGCCATCGGTGCCGCCGCTTAGAAATACCCAGTCACCGCTTAAGCCCTGTTGTTCAGCGGCAATCGCAAACGCCAGCGCCATTTCCTGGTTGCGTCCGCCGCGCCCGTTGCCGTTTAAGGTTACCGTGGTTTCGCCGCCTGCCAGTAAAGCTAGCGGCTTATTGACGGGCAATGCTTTGGCGTAACTAAGCCATTTTTCGGCTTCTGCTTTGGCCTCGCCGGTTAAATGCTCGCTGTACAAATTTGTTTCGTAACCCAATTTTCGGGCGGCTTCCAGCATTGCGTTGACGCTGATGGTGTTGCTGCCGACCAAGGTATGTCCTGTGGCTTTAAAAATGTCGTCGCCGGGCTTGGGCGTTTCGGCGATAGCGCCCAGCTGGCCTTGTTGCAGGTGTTGCCTGGCGGTGTCAGGCACTTGCTGCCAAATGCCTTTGGCTTGTAAAACGCCAATTGCATCGGCGTAAGTCGTATCATCAGCTACAGTCGGGCCGCTGGCAATGGCGCTTAAATCGTCGCCTAACACATCGGATAAAATGAACGCGTGTAAATGGGCGGGAGCCGCAAGCTTAGCCAAACCACCGCCTTTGAGGTGCGATAAATGTTTGCGCACACAGTTAATCTGGTTAATGGTCGCGCCTGAGGCCAGCAGCAAATCGGTGGTGGCTATTTTTTCCTGCAGGCTGATTTGGCCAGCAGGATAGGGAATGAGCGCCGAACCGCCGCCACTGACCAACACTAAAACCAGTTCATTTTGTTGTGCCAGTTGCACCCGTTCGGCAATCCGTTGCGCCGCTTCCAATCCGGCAGCATCGGGCAAGGGATGCCCTGCGCCGATGACATCAACATTATCGACGTTGCTTACATTTTCATAATTGGTGACCGCTATGCCTTTGCCCGCCAGCTTGCCGGCCGGAATTATGTCTTGCGCCGCTTGTGCCATGGCACAAGCGGCTTTGCCGAATGCGATCAGGTGAACTTTTGCATAACCGTCGAACAGCGCTGGCTCAAGATGGCGCTTAACTGCCCGATACGGGTCGGCAGCCGCTATGCCTGCCTGAAAAATGCTGAGGGCGTCTTGTCTCATCAAGGCTCCAATAGCCCAATGTTGCGGCGGTTCAGGCCATGTCCTTGGCCAACGCAAAGATGTTTTCGGCATCAAAAACCTGTTTGTTATCTTCAAACAATTTGGCGATACAGGCGCGGTGCAAGGCCAATTTTAACGAGCCGAAACCGATAGCGCCCCAGATAATTTTGCCGCTGCGCAAATTGCCTTTGTCCATCACGTCGGTGCCGCCGATGCCGAGAGGCGGCGTGGCATTGGCGTCGGCCATCATTTCAATGTGGCTGTTGTGTTGCCATTGTTCGGCGCTGAGCAATTCTATGCCGGCCGCGCCGGTGGCGAAAACGATGTGGGCGTGTTCAATGGCTTTGGCGCGCGCCGCATTATCGACCGCTTCAACCGGGGTCAGTTCTACGCCAAAACGTGCTTTCATATTGTTGCAGGCATGAATGACGCGCTCTATTTTGCGCCCGGTAATGGATACTTCTGCGCCTTCCATCGCCAGCATGGCGGCGGCGCGTTGTCCGACCGGGCCGGTGCCGGCGAGTACGACGGCGGTTTTACCGGCCAAAGTGCTGCTGGAGGCCATTTTGGCAACAGCGGCAGCGGCGGTGGTGTTGCTGCCGTTGCTGTCGAGCATCACCGATACTTGAAAGCCGGGGAAAAAATGTTTTTGCACCGCAATAAATAAGGCTTGCCCTGCCACCATATCACTGCCGCCGACAAAAATGGCGGTATTTTTTTTATCCTTGGGCGCACGGGTAAATATGGTGCCTTCTACCAAAGCGGTAATATTTTCCGGTGTTAATCCGCCATGCCCGATGACATGATCGGCGCCGCCATCATAGGCGACAACGGTATCGAAAACTGAGGGGTGCGTGTCGGTATCAAATTGGAACAACAGTTTTTTCATTAACTTACTCGTGATGGATTAGTTTGCTAGTAAATACGGGCATCAAACCGATTTATTATACTCGATAAACAATTGCCCCCGCTTCCTGTTTAGGCGCGGCTTGTTAGCATTGGCGTGTTTTTTTGATATGAGGGCTTATCTTCGCTATTATCTGCGAAGGATAGATTTACGGCAGGGGTGTTAGGAATCGCCAGCATACTGCTTATGGGTCGGGAATGGGGACGCCGTCATATTTTCCGATTAGCTTGGTGGCTTATTGCAAATAAGCAGACAAAAATATAAAAAATTAAAGGACAAATAAATGAAAACACCCGTTCACATTGCTGTAACCGGCGCCGCAGGGCAAATCAGCTATTCGTTATTATTTCGCTTAGCGGCCGGTGCGTTGCTTGGCCCAGACCAACCTATCGTCCTGCATCTGCTTGAAATAACACCGGCCATGAGCGCCTTGCAAGGCGTGCTGATGGAGCTGAAAGATTGCGCCTTCCCGTTGCTGCATCGTGTTGAAGTCACCGACGATCCTAGAGCCGCATTCAAAAATGTCGATTATGTCTTTTTGGTTGGTGCGCGGCCACGCGGCCCGGGTATGGAGCGCAAGGATTTGTTGGCCGTCAATGCGGAGATTTTTGCAGTCCAGGGCAAGGCGTTGAATGATGTGGCTAGCCGGACTGTTAAAATTTTGGTAACCGGCAACCCGGCCAATACCAATGCGCTGATTGCCTTGAACAATGCGCCTGATTTAAGGTCAGAAAATTTTTCGGCAATGACGCGGTTGGATCACAACCGTGCGTTAAGCCAATTGGCAGAAAAATGCGGTGTGTTGCCCGCCGATGTGAAAAATATGACGATTTGGGGTAATCATTCGACCACGCAATATCCCGATATTCATCACGCCAAAGTCAAAGGGCAAAACGCCTTGTCGCTGGTTGATAATGACTGGTATGTCAATGAATTGATTCCCCTCGTTCAGCAACGGGGCGCAGAAGTTATTAAAGCCAGAGGGCAGTCCAGTGCCGCATCGGCGGCAAACGCTGCGATAGGTCAGATGAAAAGCTGGATTTTCGGCACCGAAGCGGGCGATTGGGTGAGTATGGCGATATTGTCGGACGGCAGTTATGGTATTGAGTCCGGTCTGATTTACTCGTTTCCGGTCACCGTTGTCGAGGGCGAGGTGAGTATTGTCCGGGGACTGGATATTAACGAGTTCAGTCGGCAAAAAATGCGTCTTAGCGAAGATGAATTAAAAGAAGAAAGGGACGAGGTTAGGCATTTGTTCAAATAAGGCTATTTCCTGATAAGAAGAGTCCACGAAAATCACGAAATTTTCGTGGCTTTCGTGATTTTCGTGATTTTCGTGGACTCTGTTTTTCTACAACCCAAGATCATCAGGGGGGATATTCTTTCTCGGAAATAACCTAATGCATTCCCCTAAAAAATTGTCCATTCATTACATGAGAAAGCAATGCTATTATTTTTACTGGTTTTTTTCGCGCCTTTCGTGGACTTTATTTTTTCTATTATCCATCCTCAAATGCCATCAGCCGTTTATTGACAACAACCGAATGAGCTGATACTTTGCCGCTCTGGCACTCGATCTAATGGAGTGCTAAATTCAGGTGCAGAGGTTGGTGTGAGTAATACGCAAGTTTTAAATGGGCGGTCGCTACAGCTGTTAAAAACGCTGATAGAGCGATATATCAGTGATGGTCAACCCGTCGGTTCGCGGGCTTTAGCCAAAGATTCGGACTTGAATTTAAGTCCGGCCACCATTCGTAATGTGATGGCCGACCTGGAAGATTTGGGTCTGGTGCATTCGCCGCATACGTCGGCGGGACGGGTGCCTACAGTCAGCGGTTATCGTTTGTTTGTTGACAGCTTGCTAACGGTCAAGCCGCTGGAATCCAAAGATTTAACCTTGTTGCATCAGGGCTTGTCATTGAGCGAAGATGCGCATGATGCGATCGGTGTCGCCTCGCGGCTGTTGTCGGAATTAACGCAAATGGCCGGGGTGGTGACGCTGCCGAAAAGAGAATTGGTGTGTTTGCGCCATATCGAGTTTTTATCCTTATCCCATAACCGCGTGTTGGTCATTTTTGTCACCAATGAGCAGGAAGTTCATAACAAAATCATTCACACCTCACGGGTGTTCAGTGCCGCCGAGTTGCAGCAGGCGGCCAATTATTTAAATTCAATTTATTCCGGTCGCAGTCTCGATGCGGTGCGCAAAGCCGTGCTGAAAGAGTTGCAAGACGATCAGGAACGCATGACAAATCTGTCGGCAACAGATGTGCATTTGGCTGAAAAGGCGCGAGCAGGAAAGCCCGAGATGAATAAGGGTATGTTGGATGCTGTCAAAATGGCACAATTGGCTTTTCAACAGGATCGTGAAAAAGACGACTATGTGCTGACCGGCGAAACCAATTTAATGGGCTTTTCCGAGTTGTCGAATATGGAACGGCTAAAAAGCCTGTTTGAAGCCTTCAGCCAAAAACAAGGCGTTATTCATTTGCTCGATCAATGTATGAAAGCCGACGGCGTGCAAATTTTTATCGGCGAAGAATCGGGCTACCGCGCCTTCGACCATTGCAGTCTGGTGACTTCATCTTATTCGGTCAGTGACGAAGTGGTCGGGGTACTCGGCGTGATCGGGCCGACGCGCATGGCCTACGAGAAAATCATTCCGTTTGTCGATGTCACGGCAAAATTATTAGGTGCCGCCTTGAATCCAAAATCAACGACCCCACTATGAATAATGTCTTTTTCAGCCGTCTGGCATGGCTATTAATTTTAAATGTTAAGGAGTTATAAATAATGAGTACTGATCAGGAAGCGCCTAGCTCTCAGGTTAAAACTGAAAGCGAAAGCGTTGGCGAGGCGCATACCGAATTAGCTGGGCATGAGTTGACGCCTGAGGAATTACAACAGGCATTGGTTGAAGCCGAGCAAAAAGCCCAGGAGAACTGGGATAAAGCGGTTCGGGTACAGGCGGAAATGGAAAATCTGAAACGACGGACGCAAAAGGATCTGGAAGATGCGCACAAATTTGCCTTAACCGGTTTTGCCAAAGAACTATTGCCGGTTTTAGATAGTCTTGTCTTAGGTTTGCAGGCGGCGACCGGTGACAGCGATGAGGTGAAAAAATTTCGCGAAGGCAGCGAATTGACCATTAAACAATTCGAATCGGTGTTCGGAAAATTCAACATTGAAATGATAGATCCGCTCGGCCAGCCGTTTAACGCTGAACTGCATCAAGCCATGGCCATGCAGGCTGTAGAAGGCGCCGCGCCGAATACTGTGGTTAATGTGTTTCAAAAAGGTTATGTGTTGAACGGACGTTTATTGCGTCCTGCGATGGTTTTGGTCGCTAAAGCCGCCGAACAAAAACCGACAGATAGTCCAAGTATTGATGAGCAGGCTTGAAATCAAATAAAGCAGCCTTATATTTGTAACAACTTTTACTTTTTTAATAAATTCAAGTCTGGAGAACAACTCAATGGCTAAAATAATTGGCATAGATTTAGGAACAACAAACTCGTGCGTTGCGGTGCTGGAAAATGGCGTCGCTAGAGTGATTGAAAACAGCGAAGGCGCGCGTACCACACCTTCTATTATTGCGTTTACCAATGATGATGAAGTGTTGGTAGGGCAATCGGCAAAACGCCAAGCCGTCACCAATCCAAAAAATACCGTATTTGCGATCAAACGTTTGATCGGCCGTCGCTTTAAAGATGATGTCGTGCAAAAAGACATCAAAATGGTGCCTTATAAAATCGTCGAAGCCGAAAATGGCGATGCGTGGGTTGAAGTTCACGGCAAAAAAATGGCGTCTCCCGAAATTTCAGCACGTATTTTGATGAAGCTGAAAAAAGACGCCGAAGCTTATTTAGGCGAAGAAGTCACCGAAGCGGTGATTACCGTACCGGCTTATTTCAACGATTCGCAACGCCAAGCGACTAAAGATGCCGGTCGTATTGCCGGTCTTGAAGTTAAGCGTATTATCAACGAGCCGACCGCTTCTGCATTGGCTTTCGGTATGGATAAGCCTAAAGGCGATACCAAAATTGCGGTGTATGACTTAGGCGGCGGTACTTTTGACGTTTCCATTATCGAAATTGCCGAGATTGAAGGCGAGCATCAATTTGAAGTGTTATCAACTAACGGCGATACCTTTTTGGGCGGTGAAGATTTTGACTCAAGAGTGATAGAGTTTCTTGCGTCAGAATTTAAAAAAGAAAGCGGTGTTGATGTTCATAATGATCCATTGGCTCTGCAACGTTTAAAAGAAGCAGCGGAAAAAGCCAAAATTGAGCTGTCTTCAAGCCAGCAAACTGATGTGAATTTGCCGTACATTACTGCCGATGCATCAGGCCCTAAGCATTTAAACGTCAAATTGACCCGCGCCAAATTGGAATCGCTGGTTGATGAACTGATTACCCGCACTAAAGGCCCTTGCGAAATGGCGCTGAAAGATGCGAAGTTAAAAGCATCGGATATTGATGACGTGATTTTAGTCGGCGGTCAAACCCGTATGCCGAAAGTGCAGGAAATGGTAAAAGCCATCTTCGGCAAAGAACCGCGCAAAGACGTTAACCCTGATGAAGCGGTAGCTTTGGGTGCGGCTATTCAGGCTGGCGTTTTGGCGGGCGACGTTAAAGATGTGTTGTTGCTGGATGTGATTCCGTTATCGCTGGGTATTGAAACGATGGGCGGCATCATGACCAAGCTGATCGAGAAAAATACCACGATTCCAACTAATGCTTCGCAAGTGTTCTCTACGGCGGATGACAACCAAACCGCTGTAACCGTGCATGTGCTGCAAGGTGAGCGTGAAAAAGCGGCGGCCAATAAATCGCTGGGGCGCTTTGATCTGGCCGATATTCCGCCTGCGTCGCGCGGTGTGCCACAAATTGAAGTGGCTTTCGACATTGATGCCAACGGTATTTTAAACGTGTCGGCCAAAGACAAGGCGACCGGCAAAAAACAATCTATTGTCATCAAAGCATCCAGTGGTTTGTCGGATGACGAAGTTGAACGTATGATTAAGGATGCCGAAGCCCATGCCGACGAAGACCGTAAATTGACCGAGCTGGTTCATGCGCGCAATCACGCAGACGGTATGATTCATGCCACTGAAAAATCACTGAAAGAACTGGGCGATCAAGTCGGCAGTGAAGAAAAAACCAGCATTGAACACGCAATTGAAGCGCTGAAAACAGCGGTTAAAGGCGATGATAAAGCGGAAATTGAATCTAAAACCAATGATTTGACCGAGTTGTCCGGTAAACTGGCAGAACGTGTTTATGCACAAAAATCAGGATCTGAAGGCGAAGCCTCTTCAGGTGCTCACGGCGCTTCTGAACACGCGGCCGATGACGGTGTTGTCGATGCCGAGTTTGAGGAAGTTAAAGACGACGATAAAAACTAAAATGTAGACTGGGGGCGTACTTTACCCCCCAGAGTCATTAACTTAAGACATAAAACTACGAAGAACACGAAGCTCGCGAAGAAAAAACTTCGTGTCCCTTCGCGTTCTTTTGCGGTTTAATAAACATCGATTATTAATTGAGCAAACTGACTTTTTGATACCTATGTGGAGCCACATTGCCGCAGCAACGTAACCGTCTCTTATCCTGAATTACGGGGTGTCCCGAAAAAAATTAGACGATGATAATCACCAAAATCCAACAATAGACTATTGAACCATGGCAAAAGAAGATTTTTACAAGCTTCTCGGTGTAGACAGAAACGCCAGTGACGCAGAGATTAAGAAAAGCTATCGCAGTAAGGCGATGAAATTTCATCCTGACCGAAATAAAGATAATCCGGTCGAAGCTGAGGCCAAGTTTAAGCTGATCAAAGAAGCTTACGAGGTCTTATCCGATCCTAAAAAACGTTCTGCTTACGACCAGTTCGGCCATGCCGGAATAGATCCTTCTATGGGTGGCGGCCGTGGTGCGGGCGGCTTTGGCGGTTTTGGTGCCGGTGAAAGTTTCAGCGACATTTTTGGCGACATTTTTGGTGGCGGTGGCGGGGGAAGACAACAACGCAGCAATGTCCAACGCGGCTCAGATTTGCGTTACAACCTGGAATTGACACTCGAAGAAGCGGTGTTCGGTACCGACGCTAAAATCCGTGTGCCGGTGTTAGTGACTTGCGGCGTGTGTAGCGGTTCGGGCGCTAAAAAAGGCACCAGCCCAGTCATTTGCTCAACCTGCCACGGTCACGGCCAAGTCAGGATGCAGCAGGGCTTTTTTTCAGTCCAGCAAACCTGTCCGACTTGTCGCGGCGCCGGCAAACAGATAAAAGACCCTTGCGGTTCGTGTCATGGTCAGGGCAGGGTTCAAGAAAATAAAACCTTGTCGGCAAAAATCCCGGCAGGCGTCGATACCGGAGACCGCATTCGTTTGGCTGGAGAAGGTGAAGCCGGCGAACACGGCGGCCCGGCAGGCGATTTATACGTCCAGGTGCAAGTCAAAGATCATGAGATTTTTACCCGCGATGGCGCAAATTTATATTGCGAAGTGCCTATCAGCTTTCCTACCGCGTGTTTGGGCGGCGAACTGGAAGTGCCGACCTTAAACGGCAAAGTGCTGTTGAAAATTCCTGCCGAAACGCAAACCGGAAAATTGTTCCGCTTGCGCGGCAAAGGCGTCAAGCCGGTTAGAGGTGGCGCTGCCGGCGATTTATTGTGCAAGGTACAGGTGGAAACGCCGGTGCATTTGACCAAAGAACAAAAGGCGCTGGTCGAAGAACTCAATGAATCTTTGTCCGGCGGCGGCAAACATCATAGCCCGCAAGAGTCCTCATGGACTGACGGCGTAAAAAGCTTTTTCGACAAACTAACAGGATAAATTATGCTGCGTATTGCTGTAGTAGGCGCTTCGGGGCGCATGGGACTGTGTCTGATTAAAGCCGCGGCACTGGCGAAAAATGCCGAATTGGCCGTTGCCGTGTCCCGTCCTGATAGCCTTGCCATTGGCCGTGATGCCGGAGAACTCGCAGGCATTAGCGTAGTCGGCGTGCAAGTCGGTGATGATTTAGCTGCTGTCGTCGACCGCTTCGACGTGTTAATTGATTTTACCCGTCCTGATGCGTCGATGGCTTTTATTGAGATTTGCCGCGCCGCTGGCAAAAAGCTGGTTATCGGCACCACCGGCTACAGCGATGCGCAAAAAGCCCAAATTAACGAAGCAGCCAAAGAAGTCGCCATCGTGATGGCGCCGAACATGAGCGTCGGCGTCAACCTGTCGCTTAAACTGCTGGAGATGACCGCCAAAGTCATGGGCGATTACACCGACATTGAAGTGATTGAAGCCCATCACCGCCATAAAGTCGATGCGCCCTCCGGCACCGCATTGCGTATGGGAGAAGTGATTGCCGGTGCCTTGGGCCGGGATTTAAAAGACTGCGCGATTTACGGCAGGGAAGGCAATACCGGCGAGCGCGACAGAAAAACCATCGGCTTTTCAACCATCAGAGCTGGCGATATTGTCGGCGAGCACACCGTCATGTTTGCCGACGACGGCGAGCGCGTCGAAATCACCCACAAAGCCAGCAGCCGCATGACTTTCGCCAATGGCGCGGTCAGGGCGGCAGTCTGGTTGGCCGATAAAGATAGCGGTTTGTACGATATGCAGGATGTGTTGGGGCTTGCTTGATCCTAATGTTCGAGTTTGCCCACCCCATATTTGACACTTATCAGTAACTTCTCCAGGGCAAACGCATTAAAATAAAAATTATTTAGAATCAATATCCTATAAACAGAAAAAATGTCTAAAAGCAGCATCAAATATTTCAACATATTGATTAAACAATATATTTAAAAGTCAAATGCGGTAGCCCTGCGGTATTTTACACATTCCCCTCACTTTTAATCGCACCCAGATTTTCATATCACGACAATTGGCTAGAGAATCTATTGATTTCCGTTTTTCGACAGCCCCCATAATCCGGCACAATCATGAATTTTTTATACTTGAATTGACAGCTTGAAAATACGCAATTAATTCAACGCATTAACTCAAACAATCGGATAGGGAGCTTTAGTACCAAAAATAACCAATTCGTGTACAAACCATTCTCCTTACACGCACGGACAATCTCACAATTCAATTTAATACGACTCATTAACCCACTATCACTCAATCCACCTGAACGCATTATTACTGTCACTCTATCAATAAATGACCATGCTATTTTTTGTCTGACCAGCAACCGAGTCAACATTTCAAAATCGGCAGCAATTTTATAATCTGTTTTATATTCCCCAGCCTGCTCATAACATGATTTTTTACAATAAAAAGTAGGATGAGCGGGCATCACACCCATCCGCAATAATGCCAGACTGAATTTAGAAACCCGATATTTCCGTCGTATTTTTTTGATATTATTTTTATCGACAATATTCAGATATGAAAAAACGGCATCGACTTGCGTTTGACAAAACCTATCAACTATATCCTGCACGACATACTCACCAGAAAGCATATCATCTGAATTTAACATGCCCACATAATCACCTGTGCAAACGGCTATACCTTTATTCATCGCATCATAAATACCACCATCTTTTTCACTAAGCCAATAATCAATGGTCTGATCATACTGCCTCAAAATATCAACCGTTGCATCGCTAGAACCACCATCAATAACAATGTACTCAATATTGGTATAACTTTGCCTCATGACACTCACTATGGTGTCCTGCAAAGTTTCTGCGCCATTAAACACCACAGTAATAATCGAAATTAAAGGCTTACCCGGCAGCGAACGCTTATAAATATTTTTGGCGCGCAAACCACCGTTGATCAACTCACACGAAGGCAAATGTGAATTTAATTCGGAACCGAAATTATTTTTTATTGTAGAGAGCACTGATGATGTAATTATTATGCTGCGTGCCTTACACGCCGAAAAACAGGAATAATATTTTAGCCATAGCGTCAAACAAACATATTTCCAACAGAAATAAAGGCCAACCAGGAAATTACTTAAGCGAAAATTGCAGTATTTTGACAGATAGAGTTAGTAATCTACTCTGATATATTTTGTGAGTTCATCAAAAACCAGATAAGACAACACAGCCTTAAGTATTGATACTCGACCAGAATTAACATTGAAACTTAACAATAACGCGTACTTAGAGATATACGCAAATTATCTATTTCAGTGATGAATTATAAACGAAGTCCCATAAAAAAACCCTCGCTACCACTAGGTAACGAGGGTTTCAATTCCTCAACTAATAACCCTAAGGTTATCGATTGATTATTTCATTAAATGAAAGATGGAATTAATGGAGCGTCAACCATAACCATTTGACGGTCGCCAGCTTCATTAAAGAAGAATAACAAACCAGCAAAACGGCTGTCTGGATCATAGATCAAGTCAGCTAAACGGTAAACTTCCCAAGCTGCGTCAGAAGCAGTAACTTGTACAGTTCTTGTAGTACCTGGAGCGATTGGGCTGTTATCGCTAACAGTCAAACCTTCTTCAGCCAACAAGTCATCTGGATAGCCTGTTTCATCTTCATGTACAGCAGGATCTAAGAAACGAACACCAGCAGTGTTGAACTCACCCAAACGTACTGCAGAATCACCGTTATTAGTGATAGTCAGTGTCATTTGCATAGCACGACCTGGCACACGGTAAGTTGCATCTTCGACTTTAACAGTAACAGACTTAGCAGGCATTTCAAATGTTTTCATGCCGCGTAACAAACCAGCTTGCAGTGGTGTTGTAACAGGATATGCTGCGTTTGTGCTGCTCATAGTGAAAGCAACTATCGCAAGAGTACCTGCTGCAAAGCCCATTGCAACTTTTCTGTCAGTAGCAGTGATCAAAGAGTCTGCTTTTCCTGCTTCAATAGCCAGGTAACGTGGAACGAATATTGGTTTACGAACCCAATATCCCAACCAAACCAAACCTAAGCCATACCAGAAAGCATGCCAGAAGTAAGTGTTACTCAGGTTATATGTTTCTAAGTCAATAGTATCGCCCAACAATGTAGTTACAGGGTTAACAAATGATCCCATAGAACCAGTAACAGTTACCCATTTACCTGGACCGATGATTGGACCACCGCCTTGAACGTTCATCATTGTGTGTACGTGCCAGTCACCTGGACGACGTGCTTTCAACAATACTTTAAACTCATAAGTTTCACCCAGTTCCAAACTAACTGAACGAGGAACTAATTGACCACCGATCCATGAACCTTGACGAATAAATACAGGGCCTGGAATACCAATGTTCAAGAAAGATACTTCTGGTTTATCAACAGTTTCAGGCCATCCAGCGAAAACGTGGAATTTACCAGAAATTGTCATTGTATCATTAACAGCAACAGTGTCTTTTGACCAGTTCAGGTCAAACCAATGAATTGTACGCATACGCATGAAAGCGGCTTGCGACTTTTCACCATGAGCAGATGCAGTTGGTGTGTAAAACATCGCTGCTGTAACAGTTACCAGCAGTGCGACAAAGGATAATTTAGCAACCTTGTCTTTTATTAATTTCATATATCCTCCTCTATAATAGAGAATCTATAGTTTTCAGAGTATCTGATGTCAACATTATATTTTTATTGCTAACATCAGTCTTTTTGTGTGTTTTTCTTACAACCAATCGCGATTAAACGCTTTGGGTGAATGAAGTACCACCGAACCATTTACCGAAGAAATGCCACAAGAAGTAAATCAAGATACTCACGAAACCAGAGAAGAACGCTGATACTGGAGCAACGTCTTTACCGAATGTTCTTAATGTACCTTTTTCAACCATTCTGATGTACTCAGGAGTACCAGTTCTTACGTAGTGGTAACCTTGTAAATCAGCAAGTGTCATCATCATGCCGTTGTATTCAACAGGAACATGTAATGGAGCAATGATTGGCCAGTTACCTGGATAGAACAACAGACCCCACGCCAAACCACCAAGAACAGCAGTCAGTGTCATGCTGCCTGACAGCATCAAGATAACGTCAAGAACGATAGCGCCTGGCATTAAGTTTGAAGGGAAGCAGAAGTTTACTGGGAAATAAGTCCATCCCCAGAAGTTCAAATATCTGTTGACCCACTCACCTAACAACAGACCCAAGATGCAAACTACTGCACCAAAAGGCAGACGGTATCTCCACCACAAAACTGCTTGCACAGCTGCAGGAAAAGTGATTGAAACGATTGGTGCTACGGTTACCCATAGACGACGATCTTTCCAGTCAGTCCAGAAATCCCAGTCACCACCAGTTAACATGTAGTGAATGTGATAACCACCAAGTACAACAAAGAACAATACAAATAGAATTAGCCAGTCGAACGTGCGAGAAACTTTAACGGCTTCTGCGCGTGAACGTACAGCTGATTGAGATGCGCTCATTAGCTTACCTCCTAAAGGATTTAAATTATTTTTATTAATTAACCATCTTGACCTTAGCCGTTTCGCCCTGAAAAAAAGCGAAACAGCAAGGAGATAGTAATTACAACCAAAGACTTATTATTTAAGCCAAGTCTTTCTTCAGAAGCTTAGCAATAGCTATAACTTCTGTGTTCACAACACCCATTACACCTAAAGCTGCCCATCCGAAGAATACGAAGCCGTAGTGCAAAGGAGCAACAAACAACTCTTCCATGAACCAGAAAGTATGACCCCATTCATTCAAACCAACATTTGGCAGAATCATGAAAGGACCAACAACTGCTACCATATACTGAAGGTGCAGACCTTGTTGATAAGTAGGAAGTCTGGTTTTTGCATATAAGAAAGCAGCGCCGCCAGTAATAATATAGATAGGATAGCTCAAGTAAAATTCGATGATGTGACTTGGTGTAAAGTCAGTATCACGAACGATAGTTTGATGCCATGTTCCATCTTGCTCTGTGAAGTAGCTAGCGCCGTAATAAATAGCGAAGCCATACATTACCAACCAAGTCCAATGAGTAAAGTGTCTTCTCAACTCTTCTCTTGGGGTGATTGACATCACTTTACGATCACGACTTTTCCAGATGTAACCCCACAGGATACCTGCAGTTGCTACTTCTAAAACGAACTCAATATAAAGAAAGTTCATCCAGTATGTTTCGAATTCAGGTGCGAATGAATCTAGACCAGCTGACCAGCCGTAGACACCTTCATACCAACGAACCCAAGCATAAAACACTACATAAAGCAGCGCTCCAAGGATCATATTTCTTTTATTTAACAGCGGTGCTTCCGCAGCATCAGCTCTCACTGATTCAGTTGTAGCTGCCATTTCTACCTCCAAAAATTATCAAATCCCCAGCTTGTTATGGCTAGGGGCTATAGTTACAACTCCTTTTTCTCACCCGTACTTAAAATAATTCCAAGAACTCAAGTGACACCAAGTCAATTTAGTGAGCTGTCAGTCTACCAGTTCAATTAACCTTGTCAAGTCAAAAACAAGCATCAAATACATTTCCTTGTGAGGAGACTTTTTTGCCCATTAATTCGTCACACTTAAAATATTGATTCCTGCTAGAATTAATTTCAGTCTTAATTATTTTTTAACTTCAGCTATCTTGACTCCATGAAAAAATATTCCATCCTAATTTTTATCGTCGCACTGACAACACTACTTTTAGTCCAAAAAGAAGTTGTCATGCCTTTCGTTTACAAAATAATTCAATCAGATTTATTCCTCGTTGACAGCAACGACCAAGGCGGCCAAGACTCCATCTCCACCCCGCTAACAGCACTAGCCTTTAACCATTGTAATAGCTACATTAAATCTAAGCTCGACTCCGACACGTCTGCCAGCTTCCCTGAAAAACCCATTAACGCATGGAGTTTAGGAAACTACCAATATGTAATCAATGCCGAAATTGAGCTCACCAACGCAACAACAGTCACGTCGACAAAAAAATACGCCTGCCGCATTAATTATAAAAATGGCGATGACCAAGAAGGCATCCTTGATCCTGCCAACTGGTCAATTGAAGGACTATCGGGTTTAGATTCACTTTAAATATCCTGCCGCAACGCCAACACAAAAACTTGCACACCGACCCGCCGTAAACACAACGACAATTCGTGAGCGCAAAAAAAGCCAGTACAACAAAGTTGCACTGGCTTTTTTATGATGTCTACACAACGAAACAGGCTATAACTTTTTTATATTTTCAACATATTTCTAAGCAAAAAAACCACAAAAAATTATTTACCATATTTTTTACGGAACTTATCAACACGCCCGGCCGTATCAACAACACGTTGTTTTCCTGTATAAAAAGGATGGCATGAAGAACAAACCTCAATTTGCAAATCCTTACTCAATACAGAACCGGTTTCAAATTTATTGCCACAACCGCAAGTCACGGTAATTTGCTTATATTCTGGATGAATTTCTGGTTTCATATCACTTCACATTGCCCACAACGGGCCACATACTTATTAGAGAACCCCGTATCATACGTATTTCATTAAAAGCTGGCAACTCAATTTATATTTGTGCGCATGATTAACGCTTAAACAGAAACACTGCAGACCTTACAAATAAGGCATTACAGCAAAAATAACAAATTGAATATTTTACGAAAATTCTGAAGAAGCTACAGGAACTACAAGTGCCACTACATATCAGAGCGAAAAAAATCTTCGTAATCAATAAATCGCCACATCACTTGCTATTCTTGTTATTAATGGCAACCTGCTAACTTAACTTCCGGCGAAATGTGCCTGAAAACGTCATGATATATTCGTAAACAGTCTATTACGCGAAAGCAGATAAGTTATTTTAAGGCGTAGCATTTAGAAAATATTCATTAATAAATAGGAACATAACCGGCATCGACTAAAAAGCTTACATTTTCTAATTCATTTTAGTCATTTTTACAGCCAAAATATCTTGTGCTATCCTAGTGGGCACACTCAAATAGGCAACGGTTAGGAGCAACTGTTGTTTTAATCTGAATGGATTCACCTTAGTTGAGACGATCATGACAGAATCAGGGACTATGCAAGCAACCGTGCAAGAAATAATCGCCGATCTTAAAGACAAGCCCGGCGCACTTTTACCTATTCTACATGGCATACAAGATGCCTTGGGCTATATTCCGGCTAACAGCGTGCCGGATATCGCAACGGCGCTCAGCCTTTCCCGCGCCGAAGTGCATGGTGTTATCAGCTTTTACCATTATTTCAGGGATACACCTCCGGGCCAGCAAACCATCCACCTTTGTCGTGCGGAATCCTGTCAAGCGATGGGCGGAAAACAGCTAGAAGAACATGTTAAAAGCAAACTCGGCATTAATTTTCACGAAACCACCGCAAACGGAAAATTCTCCCTTGAGCCGGTTTACTGCCTGGGCAATTGCGCCTGTTCACCGGCCATGCAAATCGGCAAGGACATTTACGGTCGCGTAACAGCGGACAGTTTTGACGCCATTATCACTAATACAGAGGCATCAGCATGAGCATCACTATTCATGTTCCTTGCGATTCCAGCGCTGTTTCATTGGGTGCAGATCGCGTCGCTAACGCTATCGTTCAGGAAGCCGCAAAACGCGGTATTGATATTAATCTGATCCGTAACGGTTCAAGAGGCATGTACTGGCTGGAACCGCTGGTTGAAGTGACAACAGGTACAGGACACGTCGCCTACGGCCCTGTTCAACCCGGCGACGTGCCCGGCTTGTTCGATGCAAGTTTTACGGAAGGCGGCACGCATACTTTAGGTTTGGGCCTGACTGAAGAACTCGATTATTTCAAAAAACAACAACGCCTGACCTTTGCCCGCATTGGCAAAACCGATCCTGTCAGCTTAACTGACTACATTGAAAATGACGGCTATCGCGGCTTGAAAAATGCACTGGACATGACCCAGGAGCAAATCGTCCAGGCGGTAACCGATTCCGGTTTACGCGGACGCGGGGGCGCCGCCTTTCCAACCGGCATTAAATGGAAAACGGTGCTCAACACCGCATCGCTGCAAAAATACATTATCTGCAATGCCGATGAAGGCGATTCCGGTACTTTTTCCGACCGCATGGTCATGGAAGGTGACCCGTTCGTATTGATCGAAGGCATGACCATTGCAGGTTTGGCTGTCGATGCGACACAAGGCTATATCTACCTGCGCGTCGAATATCCTCACGCATTAGAAATACTCAATGCCGCGATTGCAACCGCTTACCAGGAAGGTTACCTGGGCGACAATATACAAGGCAGTGATAAAACTTTTAATCTGGAAGTCAGACTGGGCGCTGGCGCCTATGTTTGCGGCGAAGAAACATCATTAATGGAAAGCCTGGAAGGCAAACGCGGACTGGTGCGCTTTAAACCGCCCTTGCCTGCCATCAGCGGCTTGTTCGGCCAGCCCACCGTCGTCAACAACGTTATTTCGCTGGCGTCAGTGCCGGTCATTCTGGATAAAGGCGGCGATTATTACCGCGATTTCGGCATGGGACGCTCGCGCGGCACCCTGCCGGTGCAATTGGCCGGCAATATCAAGCGCCCCGGCTTGGTCGAATTGGGCTTTGGCTTGACCTTGCGCGAATTGCTTTACGATTTTGGCGGCGGCTCGGCTTCCGGCAGGCCAATTAAGGCAGTGCAAGTCGGCGGCCCGCTCGGCGCTTATTTGCCCGAAGCGCAATTTGATACCCCCTTGGATTATGAAGCCTTTGCCGCCATCTGGGCGGTCGTCGGACATGGTGGCATCGTCGTCTTCGACGATACAGTCAATATGGCTGAAATGGCGCGCTACAGCATGGAATTTTGCAAAATCGAATCCTGCGGCAAATGCACGCCTTGCCGCATTGGCTCCACCCGTGGCGTAGAAGTCATGGACGACATTATCAATGGTCGCAACCTCGATAAAAATATCCCTTTGTTACGTGATCTTTGCGACACCTTGCTCAACGGCTCCCTCTGTGCATTAGGCGGCATGACGCCCTACCCTGTACTGAGCGCTTTAAATCATTTTCCTGAAGATTTCGGGGTAAATGCGTAATATGGCATTGTTAAATGACAAAACACGACAAGTTGTTGCAGTCAGTTTTTAATGCCACTGTTTCGATAAGATTTGAAGATGCTTGCAAAGTAGCCGATTTGATTGGTTTTTCTCAAAAAGGCGGGCAAGGTTCTCACGCTGTTTATGGAAGGGATGATGAACTCAAGCTACTTAATTTCCAGAATCGTAATGGCACTATCAAGCCCTATTCAACTTCGACAGTTACGAGACATGGTAAAAAAATATGGCAAGCAATAAATACTTAATTGAAGTTTTTTGGAGTGATGAAGACGATGGTTACATCTCTATCGCTCCTGATTTGCCGGGTTGCAACGCCTTTGGAGATACTCCGATTGAGGCGATACAAGAAATAAACGACGCGATAAGTGCGTGGCTGCAAGCATGGACAGCAATGGGACAAGAGCCGCCAGAACCAGCATCGAAACCAAGACCAGCAATGGCAGCATAAATTTTGTGTTCCGCTTCTTAAGCGACAACAACAACCAGATATAAGCCTGTGACACGAGGAAACCATCATGAGCATCAATAAAGAAAAAGATTTTGGTACACCAGCCAGCACCAGCGAAAATTTAGTTACGCTGGAAATTGATGGTTTTCAGGTAACGGCTCCGGTAGGAACCTCGGTCATGCGCGCGGCGGCAAGCATCGGCATTGAAATCCCCAAATTATGCGCAACCGACAGCATCGAACCGTTCGGTTCCTGCCGGCTTTGCGTAGTGCAAATCGAAGGCGGTCGTGGTATGCCGGCCTCCTGCACCACGCCGGTCGCGGAAGGTTTAAAAATCGTCACCCAGAATAAAAAACTGGCCGATGTGCGTCGCGGCATCATGGAACTGTATATTTCCGATCACCCGCTGGATTGTTTGACCTGCTCGGCCAATGGCGATTGCGAATTGCAAGACATGGCCGGCGCGGTAGGTTTGCGCGAAGTCCGTTACAACCCAATTGAAACGCATCTAAACGCCATAAAGGACGAAAGTAACCCTTACTTCAGCTTCGATCCCAGCAAATGCATCGTGTGTTCGCGCTGCGTCAGGGCTTGTGAAGAAACCCAAGGCACGTTTGCGTTAACCATCGACGGCCGCGGCTTCGACTCCAAAGTATCGCCAAGCCAGAATCAAGCTTTCATGGATTCGGAATGCGTGTCCTGCGGCGCTTGCGTACAAGCCTGTCCGACCGCAACCCTGATGGAAAAATCGGTCATCGACAACGGCCAGCCGGAACATGCAATCGTGACCACCTGCGCTTATTGCGGCGTCGGCTGCTCGTTCAGGGCGGAAATGAAAGGCGAACAAGTCATCCGCATGGTGCCCGCCAAAGACGGCAAGGCCAATCACGGCCATTCCTGCGTCAAAGGCCGTTTTGCGTTTGGTTATGCCACGCACAAAGACCGCATCACCAAACCAATGATACGCGCCAGTATTAAAGATGCCTGGCAGGAAGTCAGCTGGGAAGAAGCCATTAATCATGCCGCGTCGGAATTAAAACGTATCCAGGCCAAATACGGCAAAGACTCCATCGGCGGCATCACGTCTTCTCGTTGCACCAACGAAGAAGTCTACATCATGCAAAAACTGATACGCGCGGGTTTTGGCAATAATAATGTCGATACCTGTGCCCGGGTTTGCCATTCACCGACCGGTTACGGATTGAAACAAACCTTCGGCGAATCATCAGGCACACAAGATTTTGACTCCGTATTAAAAGCCGACGTGATTTTAGTCATGGGCGCCAACCCTACCGACGGCCATCCGGTATTCGGCTCGCAAATGAAAAAACGCCTGCGTCAGGGTGCAAAGCTTATCGTTATTGACCCGCGCGAAATCGACCTGATCAAGTCGCCGCATGTCAAAGCCAGCCATCACTTAAAACTGCGTCCTAGTACCAATGTTGCTGTCATCAATGCGCTCGGTCATGTTGTTGTTACCGAAAACCTCATTGACGAGGCTTTTGTCAATGAACGTTGCGATGTTGTTTCTTTTGCCAAATGGAAAACTTTTGTGGCGCAGGAACATAATTCGCCGGAAGCCAGTGAAGCGATAACGGGCGTTCCCGCTGCCGAACTGAGGGCCGCCGCAAGGCTTTATGCCTCCGCAGGCAACGCCGCGATTTATTACGGTTTGGGCGTAACCGAACACAGCCAAGGCTCCACCACTGTCATCGGCATTGCCAACCTAGCTATGGCGACCGGCAATCTGGGTCACGACGGTGCCGGTGTCAATCCGCTACGTGGACAAAATAACGTGCAGGGTTCGTGCGACATGGGTTCGTTCCCGCATGAGTTCCCCGGCTATCGCCATGTCTCTGACCCTGCAACTCACGAACTATTTGAAAACGCATGGCAGGCCAAACTCAGCTCGGAACCGGGCCTGCGTATTCCTAACATGTTCGAGGCGGCCTTGGACGGCAGCTTTATGGGGCTGTACTGTGAAGGTGAAGACATTGCCCAATCCGACCCGGACATCAAACACGTTCATGCGGCATTACGTGCCATGGAATGCGTGATCGTGCAGGACATATTCCTCAACGAAACCGCTAAGTTTGCCCACGTTTTCCTGCCCGGCTCGTCTTTTCTGGAAAAAAACGGCACCTTTACCAATGCCGAACGCCGAATTTCACCAGTGCGCAAAGTCATGTCGCCATTAGCAGGTTATCAGGACTGGGAAGTGACCCAGATGCTGGCCAATGCGTTGGGTTTCCCGATGAATTACAGCCATCCATCAGAAATTATGGACGAGATAGCACAGCTTACACCTAGTTTTTCCGGTGTCAGTTATGAAAAAATTGATCGTCTCGGCAGCATACAATGGCCCTGTAATGACGAAGCACCTGAAGGCACACCGATTATGCACACCGACCATTTCCTGCGCGACAACGGCAAGGGGCTGTTCATGCTGACCGAATATGTGCCGACTATCGAAAAAATCACACCTATGTTCCCGTTGATTTTGACCACCGGGCGCATTCTGTCGCAATACAATGTCGGCGCACAAACTCGGCGTACTGATAATGTGGCTTTTTACAGTGAAGACCGCTTGGAAATCCATCCGCACGATGCTGAAGATCGCGGCGTGAATACCGGTGACTGGGTCGGCATTAAAAGCCGTGCCGGCGAAACCGTATTGCGCGCATTGGTCAGCGACCGCGTACAACCGGGCGTGGTCTACACCACCTTCCATTTCCCTGAATCCGGCGCTAATGTGATTACTACCGACAATTCCGATTGGGCAACTAACTGCCCTGAATACAAAGTGACGGCCGTGCAAATCACCAAAGTCAGCCAACCTTCGGAATGGCAGCAGGAATACAATGCGTTTTCAGAAAATCAACTCGACCTTTTGGAGCAAGGCTTAAGCCATGATTAATGGTGCGTTCTCTGGATTCAGGAGCTAGAGCCAGTGCAAGCCGCTCAAGCAGAGCCCTTATTATTGGACTTAGGCTGGCCCAGCTATCAACAGCGCAGCGTTGATCGCTGGCGTGGCGGTCAGCATGAACAGCGCCAAGACACCATTGTCGAAGAAGTGCCGATTTCTCTGATTTACAACGGGGTGCCTCATGTGGTCATGCTGGCAACCCCGACCAATCTTGAAGAATTCGCACTGGGTTTCAGCATCACCGAAGGCATTATTAAAAGCCCGCAAGAATTTTTGTCAGCGCGGGTCTATAACCGCGCTAACGGCATTGAAGTCCAAATCAAAATCCCCGAACAGCGCTTTCAATGTATGAGCGATAAAGGCCGCAACTTAACCGGTCGTACCGGATGCGGTTTATGCGGCGCAAGCACCTTAAAACAAGCCATTCGCCAGCCGAACTCAGTTGTCGGCGACTTAAGCTTGTCCGCTGAGCAATTACATGCCGCTTTAATCGACATCAAACAGCAGCAAAAACTAAATCAATTAACCGGCGCGGTTCATGCAGCGGCGTGGGCAGTCCCCGGACAAGGCGTTTTAGATATCCGCGAAGATGTCGGCCGTCATAACGCATTAGATAAATTGATCGGTTTTTTATTGCGCTCCGGTAAAGATTTATCGGCCGGCTTTGTCATCGTGACCAGCCGCGCCAGTTACGAAATGGTGCAAAAAACCGCCTGGGTGGGCATCACGCTGCTGGTCGCCATTTCAGCTCCAACCGGCTTAGCGATACGCTTGGCTGATGAAACCGGCCTCACCTTAATCGGCTTTGCCCGCGACGACCAACATGTGGTTTACACCCATCCGCAACGCTTAACCCATAGCAACTAAACGTGTGATTAATAATGAAAATAGAACGACTGATAAAAATGGCCAACGATATAGGCAATTTCTTTAACTCCGAACCTGATAAAGAAATCGCTGCGGAAGGCATAAAAAACCATATTTTAAGATCATGGGACCCTAGAATGCGTAGCGCGATTATTGCTTATTGCCAAGAAGACGGCACTGACTTAAGCGATTTGGTTAAAAGCGCCATCACCAAGCTTGCTGCTTAGCTTGTTTTCGACAGCCTAGCGGCGATTTTTTCGCCAACGCGACTGTCGATAAAATAGAGTTTCCAAAAAAGCGCTTACAATCCGCCCTTTTCTGACACTTCCAAATGCTCCAGCAAAATCCGCCGCACTTCTTCAATTACTTCGGGCTGCGCTTGGCAAGAGTGATGCCAATTAACCACTTTTTCTGAAACTGCCTCGTCAATATGGGCGCTTTTATAAGCGACCACGCCATCGTCACCTTCTTTTTTGGGGACGTTACCATCGACCGCGATGATTGAGTGAGCCGGCGTATTCGCAGGCACCGGGATTGATGCCAGCGTCATCAACCCGGGATTGTTGGGATTCATGTTGTCGGCTGCTGTCGGCGGTCTACTCAGTTTGGCCAATAATTTTTCATCGCCGGAAGACACCGCAGCTTGCGCAAATCCTTGCAACATCGTTTGCGGCAAAGTCACTAACCTGGCAACCAGTCCGGTTACCCACTCAGACGCTGCCGCCATTGCGCCATGTTGCGGCGTTGCAATGAACACCACCCGCTTCACAAATGGTAACGGCTTAAAAAACAAAGTACGTTTTAACAGCGCCTGCGCGTCGGGTGTTACTTTAATTTGATCAAACGGTTTGTCACTGATCAGATCCCACAAGCGGTTGCCGGTATCAATCGCCGTCAATTTAGTCAGCAAGCCGCCTTGGCTATGACCTATCACCACCATCTGTTGTAAGGCCGGGTCTTGCTGATCGGGATCGAACTCTTTCAGCGCATTTTCCAAGGCCCCCCTGAGTACGCCGGCTGAATAAGCGATAGGATTGGCAGAGTCATAGGTAAACAACCAAACCTGATAGTTATCACGAATTCTTGAATCGCCTTCCAGCTCATTAATCATTTCGCCCCAACGCAAAGGACTGGATGCGGTTCCATGCACCAGCACCAGCGGAATTTTGCCTTTTTGATACGGAAACAGCGTAAATAGACCATCGTGAGCGCGATCTTTTGGGATGGCGCCACTGAACAGACCACCTTTGATAAAATTAATAATCTCCATGGAATACATGGGATTATCATTCAGCCGATAAGCGTAAGCTGCGGTAGGATCGAACTCAAGCGGCAGCACTTGGTTATCAACCTTAATAGTGGTGGCTTTTTCATTAGCATATAATTCGAGATGGCCTTTGATTTGGCCTCCCGCCAAACTGGAACGCGCATGTTGCAGGTGTGCGATTGCGGTAACCGGCACTTTAGTGCGTGGCCCTAAGCGATCCCAGCCGATTACTTTATTGGAAATCGGCCCACTGGAAATACTGGCCGCCAGCGTGGAACCCAGTCCCGGCCTGCGATAGCGGTTTCTGAAGCCGCGCACATCCAGGAACGCCGTCGAAATAAAGTGCTCTAATTGGTAGCCGCCCCAAGACAAATCGCTTGCATCAAAACTTAACTCCAGTGTTCCGAACGGTAACCGATAAGAACCCGGTTTTAGTTGAACTTCAACCTCACCGCTATCTCCCGAATCAGCTAAACCTTGCGCTAGGCCTTGATTGTAAAGATCGTAAGCCAGACGGTATCGAGGGTCGGAGGCCTCAAGCTGCACACCATGAGCATCGCCAGGAAACAACAATGACCAGGCATAAACTGCTGCCGCCAGAAAGTAGGCGCGGTCATGGGTTTTCTGTCCATGCAACAACGACAACTCTGCCAGAGCAAACAGCTTGTCTTCATCATCGGTCGGCTTGAGTTCGGTATGGAGTCGCGCCAGCACCTTGTCCGGTTCGGCTTCAAAGGCGTCCATTAAGTCATTGCGTCGTAACACCATTTTTGTGGCTTCTGACGGCTGACCGGTCGATAAGGCGCTTTGCGTATTCAATTGATAACTGGTCTGAATGTCTACCGGCCGGATACCCACCGGCGTAGCGCAACCATTGAGCAAGGCAGCAAATACACAAAACGCGAACAACTTTGAAAAATCAGTGGCGCGTGATGCATTGAAAAATAAGGGCAAAGTATTTGACATAAACAAAAGCAAAATAATTAAAGGATAGTGATCTTGAACCGAAAGGTAGTTAAATTACTTGTCATAAAAACCGGAAAATTGACTAAAAATATATTGATCAGGCAATTTTAAATCAGTAAAAACTGCCGGAAACCACGAAATTAATAGGCTAATGTCGCCAGTTTTAATGCAAAAATTGATTTATTTCACGCCGATCAATTATTGAATGACGCGCCAATCACGCTACCGACCTATGCGTTTTTGCCGGTTTATGAGTGTCGAATGTAACCACTGCCACAGCGCCATCAGCCGCTTCAGTACCTGCGGCGCCTGCTGTTTCGCCTGCTTTAGCAACAAAGTGCCCAGCCTAAACAGCATCAAGCCAGTGCGCTGAAGCCATTTTTTCAGACGGTCAAATAAAGGGCGCAACGCCGCTAAATTGACCTCACGATCATTGACTTTGCCGCGCCGATGCAGCCAATGTAACAAACCGCTCACATACAATACCAAAGGCATTAAGCCGGCAATAAACCAGATAAACCGGCCGCTGGCGCCAACCGCTTCGCCGGTATGCAGCGGCCAAATCCAGCTGGCAAACACTTCGCCACCACTGAATCTCGACGGGTCGCGCACTTCTTTAATATGGCCGCTCCAGCGATCCACCCAAACGGTGGTGTAAGGATGGCGCTGGTTGATTTCACTGCTTTGACGCAAATTAATACGATAAATGCCGCTGTCGCCGGCGGGCGTAGTGACTCGCCGGAGTTCGGCGCGCGAAAACGGGCCTCGCGCTAAAAACTCCGCTGATTCCAGACTGACCGGGTGATTGTTAGGCTGTGCTGTGCTCAAAATATCGCGCCCCGTTTCACCGTGCTCCATACCCGATGAGCCTGCCAGCGTTTGCAGTAGCGCCGGATAACTCAGCAAACATCCGCTCAATGCCAGCAGTAATAAAACACTTGCGCTGAGCAAGCCGGTTACGCGATGCAGATCAAAAGCCAGTTGTATCATGCCGGCTTTATGTCGAATTTTTAATGCGCCCCAAATGCCTGAAGCGCCCGGCCACCACAAATAAACGCCGCTGCCGATAGAAAATATCAATAACACGCCCAACAAACCCACCGCATTCCAGCCGAGGCGATCAAGCTGAAGCTGGGTGTGCAGATCAAGCAACCATGTGGTCAGCGTTTGCCCCCAAAAGCGGCTGGCAACAACCTCGGCGGTATACGGATTGACCGACACCATCAGCGGCGCGTACAACTCAAAAAAGGTTTCTCTGGGTTTATCGTACCAAAAAGTCACCACTCCCTTTGCAGAGCGCGGCATTTCCAGCGTCCAAGCGCCATAGCGATTAGGATGTGCCGCCCGCACTGCCGCCAGCATGTTATCGAGCGACTGCCGCTTGTCCTGCGGCTGCTCAATGACCAGCTTTGGGTTTAACAGCGTGTCCAATTCTTCCCGGTAAACGCTGACGCTGCCGGTCAAGCCAATCAAGGCAAAAAAGAAGCCGGCGATTAAGGCCAGATAAAAATGAACTTTAATCCAGATAGCCCGATTAAACAGGCGTTGAACAGGCAATTTCATGAGGCAGTTATAGGGTGAAAAAAAACACCATTATCCCATGGGAATCAGGCACTGTTCATTAACTTTGGCGCAAAAAAAAACCCGTCATTAAGACGGGCTTTTTTAACAACTTAAACTTAGTTTTTAGTTTGATCGACAATCTGATTGGCCTTAATCCAAGGCATCATGCTGCGCAGTTTGGCTCCGACTATTTCAATCGGATGCTCTGCATTCAATCGACGTTTAGCGGTCATTTCAGGATAGTTGGTCATGCCTTCCATGATGAATTGCTTGGCGTATTCGCCGTTTCTGATGTTTTTCAATGCTTCACGCATCGCCCAACGGCTTTCTTCGTTGATGACTTTCGGGCCGGTCACGTATTCGCCGTATTCTGCGTTGTTGGAGATTGAATAGTTCATATTGGCGATGCCGCCTTCAAACATTAAATCAACAATCAATTTTAATTCGTGCAAGCACTCAAAGTAGGCCATTTCAGGCTCATAGCCTGCTTCAACCAAAGTTTCAAACCCCATTTTTACCAACTCAACCGCACCGCCGCATAACACCGCTTGCTCGCCGAATAAATCGGTTTCACATTCGTCGCGGAACGTGGTTTCGATAATGCCTGAACGGCCGCCGCCAATAGCTGACGCATAAGACAAACAAATTGATTTCGCGGTGCCTGATGCATCTTGATGGATAGCGATTAAATCAGGAACGCCGCCGCCACGGACAAATTCAGAACGCACGGTGTGGCCCGGCGCTTTAGGCGCAATCATAATCACGTCCAAATCGGCGCGTGGCACAACTTGGTTGTATAAAATCGCAAAGCCGTGGGCAAAAGCCAATACCGCGCCTTTCTTAATGTTCGGCTCGATTTCGTCTTTGTATAATTTTGACTGGAATTCATCCGGCGTCAAAATCATCACAATGTCCGCACCGGCAACTGCGGGTGCAACTTCCTGTACAGTTAAGCCATGGGCTTCAGCCTTTGCCACAGAAGGTGAGCCGGCGCGTAAGCCGACGACAACTGAAACGCCGGATTCTTTTAAATTAAGAGCGTGGGCATGGCCTTGCGAACCGTAACCGATAATGGCCACTTTTTTACCTTTGATGATGGAAAGGTCGGCGTCTTTGTCGTAATAAACTTGCATGGTTTTTCCTTGTTGAGTAAAAATTAATATAAATAATTGAGGGTCGTTAATATGCCCTTAGCTAATCGCAAAGATTCGCCAGCATCACGCTTTTCTATTGAGTTGTTAAGTACATAGTCTGCTCTATGTCGCAAATCTTTTAAACTTTTTAATTGATTGGAAATGGTTTTATTGTTAGATTTAAAATGTTCAATGACTTTTGTATGCACATCCGCTCCTGAGCTTCCTATTCCAGCAAATTCTCTGGCGCATAAAAAAGCAGAATAATAGGCTCTACCAACGATAACACGGTAGATAATTTCTCCAGAATGCTCTTGATAAATTTTTCCAGAAAACTTATAAAATTCAACTGGATCGAAACTAGCACTGGGCGATGACGACATAATCAAGAAAATTACCTTTTTTATTTTCTGATATATATTGAAATAATTTATTTTCTTTGTCAGAAATCTCATCCATATCATCTAATTCAGAAAATATATTTAACACCAAGTGATAATCTTCTTCGTCCCAGCATTTAAATAAATGTAGCGATTTATTAATACTACCGAAAATATCGGCAATAGGTTGATTAATCCATAGCAAAAAATCAATCAAGTTATGTGACAAGATAAAATTGTTTATTTCAGTTTTATCTTTAATGCCGTAATACTCTTTTAGTGCTGAAATTTTATTATCATCATCAATATTTATTTTCTCTGTTATAGGCTTAGATGAGCTCGAATTCTTTTCAAATGCAGAAAGCATATCACTGGGAATACTGCTAAGTAATGACAAACCTATAAGCAAGGCAGGGACGGTAGAGCCATACTGGGTATTAGTGTTATAATTATTGTCTGATTTGTTGATTAACACGGAAGATTGCATAGCCCTATTCCTTTTAACTGCTCTTCATTTAGTAAGGACTTAATAACTGTTTTGTTTTTTTCATGCAGAGAAGAAAAAATATCATCTAGTTTTTCTTTAATATCAGAAATTATTTGAGGGTCTTGGAATTGACGACGAATATCATGCTCAATAGTCGTCAATGTTTTTCCGTTAGAGTCTAATGTACTGATATTTAAGTTATTTAAAATTTCAGGTTCTTCAAACCACCCTTGAAAGACATGCCACAATCTTGTTTTTTCACCAGAAAGAATATTCCTTGTTAAAAGTTGCGTATTTTGATTAAAAATATCTGATACTTTGTAATCTTTTGAGTCGCCATCGTACAAAAACTTATCCACAACTTTTAAAACACAAATAATAAGTTTATTATCATTATCTATGGATTTTATGGCCTCCAATAAAAACTGCTTAGCCTTGCCCCAAACATTTATCCATCTATCATAAGAAAAACACATTATTTCAATAATATTGCCCTCTATTTTTAACTCTATCGAAGGCTTACCGTCTGCCTTAAAACATTGCAATAAAACGCCTATCATTTCTTGAGATGGCGTAACTTGCCCACCTTCCAGCCTAACATTTATACTGTTAATTTCATTGAAAGAAGGTAAATCATTTTTTAATGCATTTTCAAGTCTTAATAAAGATTGCAGTTCTTGTTTATTAAATGGGCGCTCAAATACTAGAACAAAAGTATTTGACTCAATAGCATTTTTTTTACAAATAAGGGAGTTCATTATTAATCACTAATAATTACAGATGTAAGCCTTTTTCGCCTCTTGAAATACCGGTCGGGCCGGAACGAACGACTTCAATAATGCTGTCGCTATCGATGGCGGCGATAAACGCATCCAGTTTACTCGAAGGCCCGGTCATTTCCACCACATAAGTGGTTGGCGTTACGTCGATAATTTTGCCGCGAAATATATCGGCCATGCTTCTGATTTCTTCGCGCATCTGTTCGCTGGTTTTAATTTTGACCATCATCAGCTCGCGTTCGATATGCGCTGATTCGGCTAAATCAATCAGCTTGACCACATCAATCAGCTTGTTCAGCTGCTTGGTAATTTGCTCGATAATGTCGTCGCTACCGCGTGTGACCAGGGTCATCCGCGACAGGCTGGGATCTTCGGTAGCGGCTACGGTCAACGATTCGATGTTGTAGCCGCGTGCTGAAAACAAGCCTGCAACCCGCGATAACGCGCCGGATTCGTTTTCAATCAGGATGGAAATAATATGCCTCATTACGCCAACTCCCGATCGGTTGAAATGCCGTTTGCAACTCTTAATGTCATATCGTTATGGGCCTTGCCCGCTTCAATCATCGGGTAAACGTTTTCGGTGCGGTCGGTCAGTATGTCCAAAAACACGGTGCGGTCTTTCAGCGCAAAGGCTTCTTCCAGCGCCGGCCTGACATCCTCAGGCTTATCGATACGCATACCGATATGGCCGTAAGCCTCGGCCAGCTTGACGAAGTCAGGAATGGTATCCATGTAAGAATGCGAGTAACGGCTTTCGTAGGTAAATTCTTGCCATTGCCGCACCATGCCTAAATAGCTGTTATTCAGATTGATAATTTTTACCGGCGCATTGTATTGCAGTGCGGTCGACAATTCCTGAATGCACATTTGTATACTGCCGTCGCCAGTCACACAAGCGACTTCGGAATCGGGAAACGCCAGTTTAACGCCGATGGCCGCAGGCAAGCCAAAACCCATCGTGCCCAAGCCGCCGGAATTAATCCAATGACGCGGTTTATCGAACGGGTAATACTGCGCCGCCCACATTTGATGCTGACCGACATCGGACGTGATATAGGCCTCGCCTTTGGTGACTTCGTACAATTGCTCGATCACATATTGCGGCTTGATCAGATTGCTGTTGCGGTCGTATTCCATACACTTGACGGCGCGCCATTGGTCAATCTGGTTCCACCAGCTTTCCAGAGCTTTTTTCGACGGTTTCTTTTTGCCGTCTTTCAGCATTTCCAGCATCTGCTCCAATACCGGTTTGACTTCGCCAACAATAGGAATCGCCACTTTGACGGTCTTGGAAATCGACGCCGGATCGACATCGATATGGATGATTTGGGCATGTGGGCAAAACAGATCCAGCTTACCGGTGACGCGGTCATCAAAACGGGCGCCGATGGCAATAATCACATCGCTGTCGTGCATTGCCATATTGGCTTCATAGGTGCCGTGCATACCCAACATGCCGACGAACTGCTTGTCGGTAGACGGATAAGCGCCCAAGCCCATTAGTGTGTTGGTGACAGGAAAGCCCAGCACCTTGGCAAATTCGGTTAATTCTTTGCTGGCTTCACCTAAAATGACGCCGCCGCCGGAATAAATAATCGGCTTTTGCGCGGTCAATAATAAATCCACGGCTTTTTTAATCTGCCCTTTATGACCGGTAACTGCAGGATTATAGGAGCGGATAGACACCTTTTTCGGGTATTTATACGGTATTTTTATTCTAGGATCGGTGATGTCTTTAGGCACATCAACGACGACAGGGCCAGGACGGCCAGTAGTCGCAACATAAAATGCCTTCTTCATCGTTTCCGCCAATTTATTGATGTCTTTGACCAGAAAATTATGTTTCACACAAGGGCGGGTAATACCGACCATGTCGACTTCCTGAAACGCATCGCTGCCGATAACCGGCAACGGCACCTGACCGGAAATAATCACCATTGGAATCGAATCCATGTAAGCAGTAGCAATGCCGGTGACAGCATTAGTGGCGCCGGGGCCTGATGTAACCAAAACCACGCCCGGTTTGCCGGTGGCGCGGGCATAGCCGTCTGCGGCATGGGTTGCGCCCTGCTCGTGCCGGACCAGAATATGTTTGACATCGTCCTGCTGGAAAATGGCATCGTATAAATGCAATACCGCGCCGCCGGGATAGCCGAAAATATATTCTACGCCTTCGTCCTTAAGACTTTGAATTACGATTTGTGCGCCGTTTAGCTCCACGCTATACCCCTTAAATAGACTGTCGAATTAAGCCGATGACTGCGTTTTTAAAAATTCACCTGACAAATACACGGTTTATTTTTTCAAAATAGCGCATAAACGGCTACGAAAAACCGCCTGTTCAGACGGTGTAATGTGAGCATTTTACTAGGTTTTTGGTCAAATTGTACACGCCTCTATTGACCTTTTTAATTGTTGCCGGATTGGCAACATTGAATTATTGTCTACGCTTTACACAAAGGCGTTAGCACTGCCTTTAACAAACCCGCCGTTTTAATACCTCTTTGGAACGTGATGCGGCTTGCTATCTTAACGGGAGATAACCATGTTGGACTCTTTTTTCTCTACCTTGTCGGTCGCGCAAGTGTGTATGTCTTTTGCCCTCATGACCGCCATTGCGGCGATTCTATACAGTTTCATTGCCTTTCAATGGATAGCGCCGTTGTTGTAAACACAAAAACTAAACAGCTTAACCCAGACAGGGTATTGAAGGATTTATTCAGCACGAAGAACACGAAGTTTCATTCTTCGTGAGCTTCGTGGTGGAAATATTTTCACCTGTCACTAATGACAAGTAACCGCTCACGACAGCCTGACTCTGGGATCAACTAAGGTGTAGGAAATATCGGTCAATAACAATCCAATCACATACAGCACTGAACCCAGAAAAACCATGGCGCGGACAATGGCGAAATCCTGGCTGTTAATGGCGTCTATGGTGTAACTGCCTAAACCGGGAATACTGAAAAACGACTCCATAATCAAACTGCCCATAAATAACAGCGGCAACACCACGACGACACCGGTTAATATCGGAATCATGGCATTGCGCAACACATGCCGGAATAGGGTTTGAGTCTCGGTTAAGCCTTTTGCTCTGGCTGTGCGCACATAATCTTTTTCCACTTCCTCTAAAAATAAGGTGCGATACCAGCGCACACCTGAACCGATACCCGAAAATACGCCTATCAACACCGGCAAGATCAAAAACCTGACCGCCGCGATGCCGTCGTCATAACCGGATATCGGCACTAACCGTAATAATTTGGCAATAAAAAATTGGCCGCCGATAATATAAAACAGCGACGATACCGACATTAAAATCACGCACAAAACCAGCCCTGCGTGTTCCAAATAACTATTACGAAACAGCACCATCAACAAGGCAAAGCTGATATTGACCAGCAAGCCAATAATTAAAGTGGGCAAGGCGACAGCCAGGCTCGGCCACATGCGCTGTTGAATATCCGCGCCGATATTCCGGCCGCTATCCGAAACGCCAAAGCGGAACAAAAATAAGCCGACTGATTTTTGGTAAAAAATGGTCTGGGTGATTTTTTCTTCGGCGGCCGCCTTTTCATTCCATAACAGCGGCAAATCGTAGCTGCGCTGCTGTTTCCAGTTTTCTACCGCCTGTTCGGTGACATGCTTTTGCCCCAACTGCATACGCGCCATGTCATCCGGGCTGTTGACGATAAAAAACAGCACGAAGGTTAAAATATTCACGCCCATTAATAACGGGAAGGCGTATAAAAAACGGCGAATAATGTAGTGTATCATTGCAGGGTTTCCCTCACTCGGCGGCGATAGGCATTAAGCGCCGGCATCAACATCAACACAAAAACCACGCTCGCCAAAACCAGCGGCCAAAATACCGGCGCATTCCACGCCTGCCTTTTTTCAGCGCGTTCGGCACTATCAATGCGTTGATATTTCAGGGTGTTATTGGCCATTAAATTGGGTTTTAGATTTTTATACCAGCTATGGAACAAGGAAAAATTCTTCGGATGAAAGCCCAGCACCCACGGCGCATCATGGCGCACTTGTTCCTGCATCTGCTGAATGATTCGGTAACGCTGTTCGCTGTTATCCATGTTGCGCATCTGCTCGAATAAACGGTCGAATTCGGGATTGTGGTAATTGCTGGCATTTTCGCCGCCGTGCTGCACTTTAGAGTTTGCGCCGTACAGTAGGAAAAAGAAATTTTCCGGATCGGGATAATCGGCATTCCAGCCCCAGACAAAAATTTGCGCATTGCCCGAGCGCATTTTTTCCTGAAAGCGATTGTAATCGGTGGCTCTAATCACCAAATTAATGCCCAATTTATCAAATTGTTTACGGTACCAATTCATCGTGGGCCTGTCATCAATGCCGGCAGCGGCCGTGTCGAAATACAAAATCAGGGCCGAGCCGGTTTTGGGGTCTATGCCGTTGACATAACCCGCCTCGCTCATCAATTGTTTGGCGGCATCGATGGATTTGCGCCGCGCCGCGCCATTGTCCCAATCGTAAACATAAGCATTGACGCCAGCTTTATCTTCGGCAAAGCCGTAAATGCCCGGCGGCAACACGCCTTGAGCGGCAATGCCGCGCCCGTTTCTGAAAATTGAAATATATTCTTCATAATCAACCGCGATAGCAATGGCCTGGCGCAGTTTTCTGGCTTGTTCGCTGTTGCCGCCGACGGTGGCGTCGAGCATGTTAAAGCCCATATAAAAACTGGAAATGGCCACTGAAGTTTCCAGCTGAATATTTTTTTCCCGCATCGAGTCGGTTAAGGCGATGCCGCCGCTACCGGTGAATTGTATGGCCTGATCGAAGCTGTCGGAAGCGATACCCGAGGCATCGTAATAGCCCTGTAAAAATTTAGTCCAGTAAGGAATGGTTTCCTTTTCCAGCATAAAAACCATTTTATCGATGAACGGCAACGACTTGCCAGCATCGGCTAACAAACCTGTTTGTAGGTCTTCCGGTTCACCTTCGGTTGGATAAGTCTCACCATGAAACAGCGGATTTTTAACCAGCGTCATGCGCCGGTTCGGATTATTTTCTGCCAGCAAATAAGCTCCCGTGCCGAGCGGAAACCAATCCAGCGTGATGTTTTTATCGGCAAATCCGGCTTGCTCGTAAAAGGCATCGGCTTCCCACGGCATCGGAGAAAAAAACGGCATTGCCAGCCAAAAAATAAATTGCGGATATTTACCTTTAATCCTGATACGGTATTGGTAACGACTGAGCACTTCTGCGCCCGCCAGCGGAATATCTTTGATCTCAACTTTTGGTTTAGTGCTGACTTGTTGTGCAAACGCGTCGAAACCAACGATATAATTTTTCATCATTTCAGCAATCGGCGACTGAACTTTCGGATGCGCCAAGCGCTTAATCTGATAGACATAATCATCAGCGGTCAGTTCGCGTGAACCGGTCCCGGTAAAATCAGCCAAGGTACTCACAGCATTGATTTGCACTGCGTTTAAATGGTGATACTGATAATCGCCCTGCGCCGTTTTCGCCAACGCCGGGTGCGGCTGATACTGAATATGCGGCGCAATTTCAATGACATAATCGGTAAAAGCGATAGCGTTATCGTCTGCACCGGCGGCAAGCTTGGTGCCTTGAGCATCCAAATAATGAATTTCCGGCATCGCCGTTGCCGTTAACGGCACTAATTGATAAGGCCGCTTTAAATAATGATATTGAAACGGCGGCTCGTAAACTTGCGAGAGAAAGGTATATTCGTTAGCACTGTAAGCAACGGCCGGGTCTAAATGCTTAGGCCGCTCTGAAAATGACTGATATAAAACCGACTGATTTTCATCTTCTTCCGCATAAGGCGCATTAAGCGCTCCGGTGTCGCAAGCGGTCAAAAACACGAAAAATAATAGCAGGACTGGCGCACGCAGTTTACCGGTTTGCAGCGTTATGCCGCATCGGTAAAGCCCGGCCTGAAATGGCGTAAAAATATGTCGGGACAAAAGACTGGACATCAATAAAAGGCTCATAGATACTTGAAGTTCTATTGTAACAACAAACGTAACAACAAAAACACCGGGAGATAATAATGGGTTTTATGCAGGGCAAACGAGTCTTGATTGTAGGTTTAGCCAGTAACCGTTCTATCGCATGGGGCATTGCTCAAGCTATGCACCGCGAAGGCGCCGAACTGGCCTTTACCTTTCAAAATGAAAAACTGCAAAGTCGCGTCGAAGAAATGGCGGGGCAGTGCAATTCCACTATTACGATTGAATGCGATGTCAGCATCGATGCGCATATCGACGCAGTCTTTAACAAACTGGGCGAACACTGGGACGGCTTAGATTGCATCGTGCATTCAGTGGCTTATGCGCCGCGCGATGCCCTGAACGGCGATTATGTTGACGTGACCACCCGCGAAAATTTCCAAATTGCTCACGATGTCAGCTCTTATAGCTTCACCGCGCTGGCAAAAGCCGGTCGCGCCATGATGCAAGGCCGCAACGGCTCCTTATTAACCCTGACTTATTTAGGCGCCGACCGCGCAATTCCTAATTACAACGTCATGGGCGTCGCCAAAGCCAGCCTCGAAGCCAATGTCCGTTACATGGCCGTTGCTTTAGGCGCCGAAGGCACCCGCGTTAACGCCATTTCCGCCGGCCCTATCAGAACCTTGGCCGCATCGGGCATTAATGATTTTAGATCGATGCTGAGCAAAGCCGCCGATACCGCGCCGTTAAAAAGAAATGTCAGCATTGAAGAAGTCGGCAATGCCGCCGCTTTTATGTGCTCCGATTTGGCCTCAGGCATTACCGGCGAAATTACTTTTGTCGATTGCGGCTACAATATCGCCGGCTTGGCGGCTTCGTAACACAAAAATTAGCCACAAAAAAAGGGAGCTTTATGCTCCCTTTTTTATTTCCGCGTCACCCGTTATTTAGGCACTTTCACCACGATATCGGCTTCTGCCTCTAAACTGCTTATCAACGCATTGAATTCAGACTGACCGAAAGCTTTGGCAATATTCTTGGTTGCCAACGCCTGTTGTTTCTTATCTTCCTCAGTCATTACGCCTTCCGTCACTTTCGACAGACTCGCAACCACTTGCTCGCCTGCGGGGAGCGCGGCAATAAAGATTGTCGGCTTGTCGCCAACCGGTTTAGCCGCCTTAAAAATCGCCTCGCTCAACGGCATAGGTACAGTATCCTTACTCCGCGTTAATCCGGCAACGGCCTTTACCGGCAATTTATTTTCTGCAGCAACGGCTTGCATCGACTCGCCCGCCTGTAATTTAGCCTTAATTTGCTGTGCTTTTTCAACAGCCAGCTGCTTGGCTTTATCAGTCAGCAATACATTAATAATGTCCGGCTTAACCTCTTTCAGCTCGCGCGCCGCTGCCGCTTTGTGTTCCAGTAAGCGCAATACCACCAAGCGATCGGTGCCCAGCTCTATCGGCGTACTGTTATTGCCTTTCAAAACTTCTTCAGCAAAAGCCGCACTACGAATTTTCTGGTCAGCAGCAATGTCTTCACCCTTGTCTTTAGTAAACAAGGCGGTTTTCTTAATGCCAACACCTAAAGCATCCGCTGCCGTTTTCAGGTTATCGGGATTTTCATAGCTCATTTCGGTGAGCCTTTCACCCGCCTCATAAAACGCATTTTCTGCCTGCGCTTTCTGATAAGCCTTGGTCAGCTCTTCTTTAACGGTGTCAAAGGATTTGATTTCTCCGGGCACCAATTCGGTCACTTTAATCAAATGGTAACCAAAAGCCGATTTAACCGGGGCGGAAACCTCGCCCAACTTTAAAGTGCTGGCCGCATCCTCAAACGCTTTTTCCATGACACCGACATTAAACAAACCTAAATCTCCGCCGGTTTTGGCAGTCAATTTATCATCAGACACTTCCGCCGCCAGTGCTGCAAAGTCTTTACCGGCCAATTCTTTTTGCGCCTTTAACGCTTTTTCCAGCGCGGTTTTTTCATCGACCTTGTCATTAATTGCAAACAGGATATGACTTATTTTTCTTCGTTCTGCCGTCGTGTATTGATCTTTTTGTTCGTCATAAAACGCTTTCAGCTTTTCATCGGTAACCGCTATGGTCTTACCCATTGCCTCAAGCGACAACTCGATGTACTCAACAGAAACCTGCTCAGGCGTTTGGTATAAATCCTGATGCTGTTGATAATAGGCGCTTATTTCTTCTTCTTTAGGTTGCTCGGCTAATTTTTGCACCGCCACAGTGACATAATTGACATCACGCTGTTGATTTTGGATTTTGAAAAAGCTTTTCACATCATATTCGGTGGCAAAACTGCTCTCTATAATGCTGCGTTGAAACTGCTCCATAATCAGGGCATTCTTGATTCTGCTGACAAATTCGCCTGAAGACATTTTTTGTAAATTGAGCATGGTTTTATAGCGCTGCTCATCAAACTTGCCGTCTACCTGAAAATAAGGCAACGACTGTATAAATTCGCGCGCACTATCATCGGTTGCGGTCAAGCCTTGAGCATGAACATATTGCAATAAAACCTCATCTTTTATCAGCTTCTCCAGCGCTTGCGCCTTTAAGCTTTGCTCATCTATCATCATTCCTTGCAGGTTCTGGCTATATTGCTCATAAGCCTGGTTGACATCACGCTGAAAAAAATCCCTGTCGCCTACCGAAGCGATTGGCGCTTCTTTTCCGGTATCTAAATAGTTCTGAATGCCCCATAAAGCAAAGGGTACGCAAATCACTATCAAAATACCCCATGCAAAAGCACCTTGTGCCTTCTCTCTAATTTTTGTCAGCATAATGCTCTATCCTAAAGAAACAACTTGGGTTTAATTAAAAAGGGTTTAATTGAAAAAGTTTAATCAAAAAAAAAGCCCCGAATCAATCGATCCGGGGCTTTTTATGTTTGGCGGAGTGGACGGGGCTCGAACCCGCGACCACCGGCGTGACAGGCCGGTATTCTAACCAACTGAACTACCACTCCAAAGTCTGGTGGGTGCTGAGGGGTTCGAACCCCCGACCCTCGCCTTGTAAGGGCGATGCTCT
>JAUYMY010000080.1 GCA_030699385.1 Methylobacter sp. | reverse complement strand
TAGTACGAGAGGACCGGAGTGGACGAACCTCTGGTGTTCCGGTTGTCATGCCAATGGCATTGCCGGGTAGCTATGTTCGGACAGGATAACCGCTGAAAGCATCTAAGCGGGAAGCCCCTCCCAAGATGAGATCTCACTGGGACTATAAGTCCCCTGAAGGGCTGTTGAAGACTACAACGTTGATAGGCAAGGTGTGGAAGCGCAGTAATGTGTGAAGCTAACTTGTACTAATTGCCCGTGAGGCTTGACCATATAACACCCAATCAGTTTGGTGTGTTAAATTAGCTGATAATCGCAAAAAGCAAAATAACAAAACAACGCAAAACAAAAAAACAAGTTACAGATTTCCAACACTCGGCATTAACCTGCCCAGTGAAGACGGTCGATAAGCGACATTAGCTAATATCCAGACAGCGAAAAGCTGGACAGACGCGCTAACCAGCCAAACCGACCACACCAGTTTGCTTGGTGACCATAGCGAATGTGAACCACCCGATCCCATCCCGAACTCGGAAGTGAAACCATTTAGCGCCGATGATAGTGTGGCAGTTTGCCATGCGAAAGTAGGGAATTGCCAAGCTCTTAAATTAAAAACCCAAGCCTCATGCTTGGGTTTTTTTTTGCCTGTCGTTAATTGGTTTGACAGGCTTTCATCATGAAACGGACTTTGCCAATCGATTGGAGTTTAGTGAATGCCTTTAATCATATAACGCCCAATGCTGTTTACGACTCAGCTCCAGACACAGTCGCAATTCTGACTCCAACGCCCGGTCGGCACTCAAAAACGGGCTATGTTCCCGCAATTGCCCAATAGTCCTTTGTAAAGCCGGGCTTAACGCATCGACATTGCCGCGCACTTCCACGCCTTGGACTACAGCGAACAATACCGCCACAGCGACCTGTTCGGTCAACTCCAAAATGCGGATGCAATCCCTGGCCGCTATTGTGCCCATGCTGACTTTGTCCTGATTGTGGCACTCGGTGGAACGGGAAAACACGCTGGCAGGCATGGTCAGTTTTAATGCTTCCGCTGTCCACGCAGACACCGCGATTTGCAAAGCTTTGAAGCCGTGGCTTAACACCATTTGCTCGCCAACAGCGCCGGACAGGTTCGCTGGCAAGCCCTGATTGAATTTAGGATCCATCAATTGCGCCATTTGCCTGTCCATTAAATCGGCCAGATTGGCGACGGCGGTTTTAAGCGCATCCATGGCAAAAGCAATATGACCGCCGTAAAAATGGCCGCCATGCAGCACATGTTCGCCTTCGGCATCGATGATCGGATTGTCGTTGGCGCTGTTCAATTCGGTTTCGATAAACTGCCTAAGCCACGGCAACGAGTCTTCCAATACGCCAATGATATGCGGCGCACAACGCAGGGAATAACGGTCTTGCAGGCGGGTGTCGTGGCGCGGCGCACTGTGTTGCAATTGCAAATCCGAGCGCAGCCGTTCGGCGACACGGTTTTGTCCGGGGTGCGGTTTGACCGAAAACAGCTGTTCGTCAAAATGATAGGCATTGCCGTTCAGCGCGACTGACGCCAGGCTGGTGATGCGTGTGCTCAGGCGCGATAAATATTCGGCGCGTTGATAGGCCAGACAGGCAAGGCCGGTCATCGCGGCGGTGCCGTTCATAATCGCGAGGCCTTCTTTGGGTTTTAGAGTCAGCGCTTCGATATTCAGCTCGGCAAAAACCGCTTGCGTGGCTTGGCGTTCGTCCTGATAAATCACCTCCCGCTCGCCGCACAGCACGGCGGCAACATAGGACAAGGGCGTCAGATCGCCGCTGGCGCCGACCGAGCCTTCCTGCGGAATCAACGGCAAAATGTCCTGCTTCAAACAGTCGCCCAGCTGCTGTAATAGTTTGTAGCGGACGCCTGAAAAGCCTCTGGCCAAACTGGTCAAACGAGCCGCCAAAATAGCCCGCGTTTGCTGGGCATCAAAATGGTCGCCCAGGCCGCAGCCGTGAAATGTGTAGAGTTGCCGGGGCAATTGCTCGACCAAATGCAAGGGAATGGACACCGTACAGGATTCGCCGTAGCCGGTGGTGACGCCATAAACAAAGCCTTCTTCTTTTAACAGGCTGTCGATAAAACGGGCGCCTTTATCGATGCGTTCGATAAAATCCGGCTGCCGGCTCAATTCGATCGGCGCGGATTGGCTGGCTATGCTGCAAATGTCCTCAATGGTCAAAGCCCGACCATCAAAAACTACGGTATGTTTACTGTCCATTCGCCCGCCAAAAATCGAAAAAGTTAAACCATTGCAGCGGCTCCATCAGGCAATAATGCTCCAGCCGCGTTGCATAACGCTGTACAGTTTGCTGCAGGGCTTGTTCGCGGATTTTTCTGGGAAAAATCAGTCTGTCGCTAAAATGCTCAAAATAGATCACCTGCCTGCCTTGCTGTTTCAGGCAAAACAGCGTGTAAACCGGGCATTTAAGCAAGGCGGCCAGAATAAACGGGCCTTGCGGGAACTCGGCCTCTGCGCCCAAAAATTCGGCGCGGCTCACCCGTGAATTTTGGCTGACCGGCGTCCGGTCGGCGGTAATAATCACCAGCTCGCCGTTATCGATTTTATCGCTCAGCACTATCGCGGTGGCGGCGCTGATGTCGGTGACCTGAATCAGGTTTAAGCCGCTGTCTGCGTTGATTTGCCTTAACAGCTGATTGAATTTTTCCGCATGTTGGGTGTGCACCAGCACGTTAATGGGAATGGCATTATCCAGATCGGCAATCATGCGGCAGACTTCAAGATTACCCAAATGCGAGCCTAACAAGATGGCACCCCGCCCGCTCTTGATTTGAGCCAGCAAGGCATCGCGCCCATGATAGTCGACATCGTCCAACGACAACGCGCCGGACCAGGCCGCCAATTTATCGATGATGGCGTTGGCAAAGCTGATGAAGTGCCGGTAGCTGTCTCGGAGATTTCCGCTTAAATCGGATGCAGGCGAAAACATTGCCACACGTTTTAGATAGGCTTGGCTGGCCGTCCTGCCCGGCTTGTTCGCCAGCCAGTAATAACTGACCACCGGGTATAAAAAACACTGCAACACCCCGCGCCCGAACAACAAATAAACGCGCAGCAAAAAACGCATACCCCAAATCAGGCTCCATTCGCCCATGCTCGCCCAATGCGCTGTGTTTTTCATGGCCTGTGTCTGCCCAGTAATTGGGGAATACGCAGCAACATACCGAAAAACAGTTTGGCATGAGCCTTTGAAATCATCAGGTTATCCCGCCACACTTTAAAATGAGATACGCCATCATCCGGGTAATTGACGCGAGTGGGTATGTTGACGACTGTCACGCCCTGCCAGTACAAACGCACCAGAATATCAATGTCAAAATCCATGCGTTTGGCGATGTTGGTGCCATTGACTAACTTGGCCACGGCCGCCAACGGGTACAAACGAAAGCCGCATAGGCTATCGCTAATATCGAATGACAAGGTGTTGATACCGACCCAAAAATTGCTGATCATCCGGCCGTAAAGTCGGCTCTTGGGTGCGGTTTTGTCAAACAGCGGTCGGCCTAAAATCAGCGCCTCCGGGTATTGTGTTCCTGCCTCAAGAAAAACCGGAATATCGTTAATCTCATGCTGTCCATCGGCATCGATCTGCAGCGCGTGGCTAAAGCCCAACGCTGTTGCCGCCTTAAAACCGTCCAACACCGCTGCGCCTTTGCCGCCATTTTCAGCGCGGTTAATCAACGTCAGCCAATCCGCTTCGCGTTCGGCGCAGTCTGTCAAAATTTGGCTACACAGCGCCGAACTGCCGTCATTGACCAGTATCGTCGGAATGCCCTGTTTTTTTAACTTGGCAAGCACTTGGGAAATGGCGTTTTCGTGGTTGTAAAACGGAATAATAATGCAGGGTTTCATTGCTTGCCTTGATAAACCATACGCCCCGAACTATGCGTACCGAGCGCTGAACTAAAATTAAAATGCAGTTTCCCTTGTGCGCTATTCCAGTCGAGGGACAGGGTCAACTCATAACCGGGATGGATAGCCTGGCTAAATTTAACCGCTTCCATCGACGAAAACGGCTGCGCTATCAGGAAAAAAAGTTTGCCGAAATGTTCGGCCCAGGCCAATTGCACCACGCCCGGCAAAATTGGGTAATCGGCAAAATGATCGGGGAAATAAAGCAAGTCGTGCGGAACCCTAAGACCCAGCCGGACACTCTCGACATGCATGTCAACATTCAGCACTTGCGGAAGTTTGCCGCCATCAAAATCCAGCAGGCTGATTAACAGCTGCCGCTCGATTTTGCCTTGGGCCGATAACGGCAGCGTGTTGACAAACAGCCATTTTCTGGGCAACAGCACAGTTTCAAACCACGGTTCAAGCGCCTTGCGCAATTGCCTGATTAGCCGGCTTCTGCCCTGGTTTTGCAACTGCTCTAAACCCAAAGAACTTAACACCACGGCAACCGCAACGCTGTCTCTGGTTTTGTTGATCACCAGCGCATGAGCGTCCGTAATCTGCGGCACGGCTATTAAACGTTGCTCCAGTTCAGCCAGGGACAGGCGTTTTTCCTCGATTTTGACGATGCGATCCGACCGGCCGTGCAGCGTAAAGCGGCCATCGTCGAATAAGGTGATGTGGTCATCCAGTTGCAAATTGCCCTCTTCCAAATAAGGCGACTGCAACAGCCATTGCTCACCAATACACTGTAAGCTCATGCCGGAAAACAAAGTCCAGGCTTTATCCTGCTGACGCCAGGCGATGCCGCCGGTTTCGGAACTGCCGTAAACCTCAATCACTGCCTGCCCGCTATTGGTCAACAGCTGTTGTGCGGCCATCTCCGGCAGTGCGCCGCCGGAACTGAAAATGCCTTTTAGTTTGGCAATAGCGTCCCAGGGCGACTGCGGGTCTAAACGCTTTAAATGCGCCGGACTGGCTATCCAGTAAGCTGGGCCGTGTTGTAGCGCTTTAACCAGCGCTTCAGGATTAATATAAGCTTGACTGTGAAAACAGCGCCCCGCCGACAGCGGCCATAACACGCGGAACAGCAAGCCGTAAATATGCTGATGGCTGACCGTCGCCAGTGCCGCCGATTGCCCCAGCTGTCCGCCCCACTGTTGTTCCAGCGTGGCGATTTCAAGCTGAAACTGATTTAAGCATTTGGCTATCGGTTTCGCTTGTCCGGTAGAACCTGAGGTAAAAATAACCAGCTGTTTGTCCAGCGGATTGAGTGGCGTTAAAAGCCGGTTAGAAGCGTCCCCCGCATCCAAACGGTAATCAAAAGGCGCGCCGTTTTGCCAATCGCCGAGCAACTGACAATCTGCGGCCAATTGCCCGGCGGTGCCGGGGCGGTTATTGCCGGGAATCCAGATGTGTTTACCTGCGTGCAGCAAAGCAAACAACAGCACCGCAAACGGATAGGCGTCTTCGGTGTACAAAGCGTAATGTTGGAAGGGTTGCGCTTGCAGCGTATCGACCCAGGATTTGACCGAGTCGGCAAACTGCCCGAACGAATAATACCGCCCGGCATGATAGGCGACCGGCGCAATAACAGGCCTATCGGAAATTAAACAATGCGACAACGGCAACAGCTTATCTGACATGCGGTTGGGTTTTGATTCTGACCAGATATTCACCGGCAAATAAAAGCCCCATCAACACATAAGCAATCAGGCCATTGTATAAACTCCAGATTTCCAGGCTGCCCCAAACAGCGGTTACCGCTGCCAGCGCGCCGTTGACGATAAAAAAAACGCACCAGACTTGGGTCACGCGGCGGGTATAACTGACGCCTTCCGGCGGCAAATCGGGGTGTTGTATGCGCGCCAGACGCTCAATCAAACTGGGCGGCGAAATTAGGCTCCAGCCGAAAATCAGCAGCATCAGCCCATTAACCAACAGCGGATAAAACAGCAAAGTGCTTAATTGGTTGTTCCACATTGCAAAGAGACAATAACCGATACCGGCAATCAATAACGGAGTGCTCCAGTGCCGACGCGAAACACTGGCCGCCAGCCTGAGCGACAACAGCACAATCAACAGTACGGCCATTTTCCAGGGTTCGAAATAACGGCTGCCGAAGAAAACCGCCAACGGGTATAACAGCGTTGACAAACCGATTAGCCCGTTTACAAACCAGCGCATCTTAGCTATGCAGCATTTTGTACACCGCCTCAACCACATCGCCTATGGTGCGAACCGTTTTGAAATCTTCGGCCTTGAGCGCTGTGCCAGTCATTTCTTTAAGCCTGACGATCATATCCACCGCATCGATACTGTCAAAATCCAGGTCTTCGTACAAGCGCGCTTCCAGGGTGATGGCCTGCCCATCCATTTCAAACAACTCGACCATAATTCCCTTAATGGCCGTTAAAATGTCTTCACGTTCTTTTAGCATTATTTTATTGTCTCAAGCTCTCGGTTTGAATGTATTTGGTCAGCGTGGAAACCGAGGAAAAAATCTTCACCACGTCTTCTTTATCCGCCTCAATCTTTACCCCGTATTTTTTGCGGATAGCCAGGCCCAATTCCAGCGCATCGATGGAATCCAGCCCCAAACCGTCGTTAAATAATGGCGCATCATTGTCTATGTCGCCCACACTCATGTCTTCCAGATCCAGGGTGTCGATAATCAATTGTTTTAATTCATTTTCCATAATGCTGAAAAAGCTCTCTCTGTTGGCTAAAATAATCTTGTAAATGGCGGGTAAAACGCCGCACAGCTATTGGTTTTGGACTGAGACCGGCGAATTCGTCCAACGCAATATCATCGCCGACCTGCATGACCAGATGAAAGCGGCGGGCAGGAATCTGATACCAGCGCTCGGCTTTGGTTAAGGTGCTGGGCGTGCAGCTCAGCGTTACCGGCGTCACGATAGCATCCGCCTGCAAGGCAATGGCGGCCGCACCGCGTTGAAAATAATAAGATTTATCCGGCATTGACCGCGTGCCTTCAGGAAAAATAACCATCGCCCCACCTGAACGCAACCAGGCAACGCACTCGGCTATCATTTGCTCGGGATTGCCGTTGCTGATGTAGCCCGCATTGACGATAGGGCCGCGCATGAATGGATTATGCCATAACTGGGCTTTGACGATACAGCTGGCTTGCTTGATTCGGCTGAGCAAAAACACAATATCAATCAGCGTCGGATGGTTGGCGACGATTAACTGTCCGGGACGGTTCAGCTTGTCCAGACCGACGACTTCGTAAGTCATCACGCCCAATTTGTGCATCAAACCAATGAAAATATAAAAACTGTAATGCACTATTTTTTGGCTCCGACCGGCTTTTTGCAGCGGCTGACCCGGCAACAGCGACAAGGCCGGAAACACCACTAGCCACAGCAACAATCCGCCCACACCAAAACTGAAAAAACTCAACCCGGTTGCGACAAGACGCCAGCCGTAACCTAATTTTTCCGCTATATTTTGCACCATTCCCAGCTACCTCTAGGATTACCCAGCGCCAATATTTTATCATCGGCCACCAGAAACCTTATAAAAGAGAGTATCTGCAAAGCCTGCTCGCCATCATCTCGTTGCATAGCGGATTGGCAAAGCCGCAACGGCAGACCGTGCCCGGTTAAAGAAATCCGCAAAGCCAACGCGCACATTGCAGGCGCATTGAGCGCAAACGGTAATGTCGGATAAAAATCCGCTAACGGCTCATCATACAAAACCATCAGAACCTCATTATGAGATTCCTGCAACAGCCCCAATGCTTCAATAAATGCCGGTGCAATACCCTCTTGGCCGGGGGCAAGCACGGTAATTTCTTGATGACAGCCGTAAACAATGGAAAACAATCCGGCTATGGCGTTATGGACTGACAGACTAAAAGCAGTCGGCGAAACGGCTTCACCTTGCTGCATAGATTGAAGCATTTCTAATGATTTATTGACTTCGCCATGGCCGCTGCTGAAAACAATGGGTAGCGACAGGTCGCCATCAAAACAAGCATCCGCCGCATGAAAAACCGCCCTGCCCAATGGGCTTAAACGGCGTTGGAATATTTTAGGCACAATAGCCGGGATTGGCGCCTTATCGGCTTGGGCAAAAGTTTGGTGAACCAGCCAATCGCGCCAATCCTGTTGGCTGCTGACTCCAGGCGCCCAAGCGCTCCAATGTGTTACTACAAAATCAAGAGGCATTATTGTCTCGCTCCCAAGCCCGGTAGAGTGGACAGGTTTTTCTGACTCGCTCCCAAGCTCTGCTTGGTGGTCATGGCAAGCAGAGCTTGAGGGTATGCGTTCCCAAGCTGGAGCTCTCATCGTTATACATAAGTTGTGGGAGCGGCCACCCGGCCGCGAATAGTGCGCGATTGTTCGCGGCCGGGT
>JAUYMY010000063.1 GCA_030699385.1 Methylobacter sp. | reverse complement strand
GGCCGGGTGGCCGCTCCCACTATGGTTTCCACTAGGGTTCTCACGGACTCTGATTTGTCTCTGCAATAAACGAAAGACGGCTGCTATTTTTCATCATAAGGGCGTGAATCGTAATTAATGTCGCCGCTAGGTCTGACAAAGGTGTAATGCGCCGGTCTGAGCACCAGATAATCGGCGGCTTGTTCTATGGCGTCATGCGGGTGAAGCGCCGACATCAGACCGGTAATCGGACTGGTGCCGATAAAAATGCCGGTGCCGACCAGTGTTGTTACCAGGCCACCCAGACGCAGCGGCATGTCCAATACCGTATCAAGTCCCGTCGTCTCGATCATGGCAATATGCTTTTCAGCGCCCAACTCGTTGGGTTCGACCGCTTGGGCAACGCCGGCAGCATTCAGCACTAGCCCTAAAACTATGATAAAAGCCTGTTTGCTAGTGTTCTTTTTGGGCATAGTTAATTCCTCTTTAGGGTGAAGAAGTAAACCTGACAAAACAGGCAGACTGGTAGGCGTCGGCGAAGAGTAGAGTCAGGTTTAAATAGGTTAACGCTGCCAACGAGTATCGACCCGCGATAGCTAATAACTCACGTTAGGATTCATTGTCCTTGATTTTGCAAACGTTACAATGGGTACAAATACTTATCATCGTGCTCGCTCAGAAATTTAAAACCGTCGTTGCATTCCCCATTTGCTAAGGAGTTACGTATAATTAACCTCATTTCACTTTAAAAACAGACTCAATAGATAAAATGTCCACAACTGATAATCAACTGCCCGCAAATTTTATTCGCCAGATCATCGCCAACGATCTTAAAGAACATAAAAACAACGGCCAAGTCGTCACCCGCTTTCCGCCCGAACCCAACGGTTATTTGCATATCGGCCATGCCAAATCGATCTGCCTGAATTTCGGTATCGCCGCCGAAAACAATGGCCGCTGCAACTTGCGTTTTGACGACACCAATCCCGAAAAAGAAAGCGACGAATATGTGCAGGCTATCATGCGCGATGTGCAGTGGCTGGGTTTTGAATGGTCGGAACTGCGTCATGCCTCGGATTATTTCGAGCAGCTTTATGACTACGCGGTACAACTGATAGAACAAGGTCAGGCTTATGTTGATAGTTTGTCTGCCGAACAAATCCGCGAATATCGCGGCACGCTGACCGAACCGGGCAAGGAAAGCCCCGACCGTAGCCGCCCGATTGCGGAGAATCTGGATTTATTCAAACGGATGCGCGCCGGTGAATTTGCTGATGGTGAATACGTGCTGCGCGCCAAAATCGACATGGCTTCACCTAACATCAACATGCGCGACCCGGCGCTGTACCGGATTCGCCGCGTACATCACCAACGCACCGGCGACGACTGGTGCATCTATCCGATGTACGATTACACCCACTGCATTTCCGATATGCTCGAAGGCATTACCCATTCGCTGTGTACGCTGGAATTTGAAGATCACCGTCCGTTGTATGATTGGGTGCTGGATCAACTGCAAACGCCCTGCCATCCGCAGCAAATCGAATTTGCCCGTTTGCAATTGGAATACACCATCGTCAGCAAACGCAAGCTCAACCAGCTGGTCACCGAAAAACACGTCAACGGCTGGGATGACCCGCGTATGCCGACTATTGCGGGACTTCGCCGCGCCGGTTTTACGCCCAAATCAATACGCGATTTTTGCGAACGCATCGGCCTGACCAAGCAAAATTCGTGGATTGAAATGGGCGTGCTGGAATATTGCATCCGCGAAGATTTAAACGAAAATGCGCTACGGGCGATGGCGGTGTTGCAGCCGTTGCGCGTGGTCATCGATAATTATCCTGACGGCCAAGTTGAACAGCTGGAAGTCAGTAATCACCCGCAAAAGCCGGAACTGGGCAAACGCATCGTGCCGTTTTCCAGGGTCATTTTGATCGAACAGGATGATTTTGCCGAAGTGCCGCCGCCAAAATACAAGCGTTTAATAGATGGCGGCGAAGTGCGTTTGCGCGGTTCTTATGTCATTCGCTGCAACGAAATCATTAAGGATGCAAACGGCAATATCACCGAACTGCGTTGCAGCTACGACCCGGACACTTTGGGCAAAAATCCTGAAGGCCGCAAAGTCAAAGGCGTGATCCACTGGGTTTCCGAAGCGCATTCGCACCCTGCGGAATTGCGTTTGTACAGCCGCTTATTTAGCGTGCCGGCACCAGACAATGAAGCTAACTTTCTGGATGCGATTAACCCGAATTCGCTGGAAGTGCTGACTGATTGCCGGGTAGAAGCCAGCCTGGCTGAGGCGCAAGCGGAAAGCCGCTATCAGTTTGAACGCACCGGTTATTTTTGTTTCGATGCGCTAGACAGCGTCAATGGCAAGCTGGTGTTTAACCGCACCGTGACCTTGCGGGATAACTGGGAAAAAGATTAACCGAGCTTGCTGCAACTAACCCATTAGGTTAATAATATTGACATGGAAAAGCGTACGCCGCATTGCAAGCTATCGGTTATTAAAAACCTTGTTGCTGCAAAAAAAGTGCGTACAACTTTCTCTGCGCTAGCTGGGGGCGAGGCGCTTGGCCTCGATTTTAACGAAATGATTGATGTCGTTATGGCGCTAAACACCAAGGATTTTTACAAAAGCATGACGACACACATCGATCACAAAGTCTGGCAAGATGTGTATCACCCCATTACAAGGGCTGGAAAAATCTATCTAAAACTGACCGTTATCGATGATGTGCTCATCGTGTCATTTAAGGAGTTATGACTATGCAATGTTCCATTTGTGCAGAAGCTGAACTGGTGCATGACACTCGCGACCTGCCTTATATCTACAAAGGCGAATCGACAATTCTTCCCGATGTGACCGGCGATTTTTGCCCGGCTTGCGGCGAAGTGGTGCTTGAGATGAATGAAGCAGAGCGTACCAGTGCGTTAATGCGGGAGTTCAGCAAACAAGTGAATGCATCGATTGTCGACCCGGGATTTATTGCCAACGTCCGTAAAAAACTTAATCTTGACCAGCGCGAAGCCGCAGAAATTTTTGGTGGCGGCATCAATGCCTTCTCGCGTTATGAAAACGGTAAAACCAAGCCGCCTTTGGCGCTGATAAAATTGCTCAAGGTGCTTGATCGCCATCCTGACTTACTCGCCGAAGTTCGGACAATCTAACCCTTTTTTTACTTTAATTTAACCACGGAATCATGATATGAACCAAGACAGCATCAACCTGATAGAACAATACTATGCCGCATTTAATGGTGGCGATATGGACACTTTTCTTAACCTGCTCACCGACGACGTCATCCACGACATCAATCAAGGCAAACGGGAAATCGGCAAGGAAGCTTTCACTCAATTCATGGCCTGCATGAACAACAACTACAAAGAACAACTGGTCGATATGGTGATCATGGCCACCGCCGATGGCAAACGTGCGGCGGCGGAATTTGTGGTGTTGGGCGAATATATTAAGACCGATGAAGGTTTGCCCGCCGCACAAGGACAAAAATATCGTCTGCCGGCCGGTGCTTTTTTTGACATTCGCGATAATAAAGTGGCTAGGATTACTAATTATTACAACCTGCAAGATTGGATAGCACAGGTCAGTCAATAGCTTTATGAGTGCCCCGTTAGACCTTCCAGGTTTTAAAAAAACTGGAAGGTCTAACGGGTAATGGCCTGAACAGCCGAGACCACTAATTTCTCGGTGAGGGAATAAAATTGCAGCTGAGGTATTGTAAGAGTCACTCTATCGTCATTGATTAGGCGTATGCGGGCAATATTACAACATCAGTTGCCGCTGCTTTTTAACCAAGCCAAGCTGTTATGGGTTGCGCCAACCGGTTTGTATTCTGCGCCGATCCAGCCTGAATAAGTCGATGCGTCAATGGCTGAAAACAGCCGGTCAAAATCAATTTGGCCGGTGCCGGGCTGTCCGCGTCCTGGGCAATCGGCGAACTGTATGTGGCCTATTTTTGCGGCATGTTCGGCAATAAAGGTTTCAGGATTTTCGCCCATCATTTGCAGATGATAAATATCGTACTGCATGAATAAATCAGGCTGCTTGAGTTGTTGGAGTATCTCAAGCATTTGTGCGCCGCTATGGATAATAAAGCCCGGCATATCGTAGGTGTTGACCGCTTCAAACACGGTTTTAATGCCCAAGGGCGCAAAAATTTCGACAGCGAAACGCAAATTTTCCTTAAAAGTTGCCAGATAGTGCGGCAATTGGCTGTTATCCAAGCAGCGCCCCGGCAGGATATTAATGGCTTCGGGTTGTAACAGATTAGCGTAATCAACGGCTTGTGCGACCGCTTGTTTAAACTGCTCGCGTTTTCCGGGAATGCAGGCCAGTCCTTCACCGCCTTGCAACAAATCGGCGGCATCGACATTAAACAACACCAGTTTTAAATCCAATATGTCCAGTTGGTTTTTTATTTCCGTCGCATTTAAGGCGTAAGGAAACTGAATTTCAACGGCATTAAAACCGGCATTTTTAGCGGCCTTGAAGCGGTCAATCAAGGCGACTTCGGTAAATAACAGGCTCAGGTTGGCGGTAAAATTAAGCATCGGTTTGTTTGTAGAGTTTAATGAGTGTGGCGGGGTCTTGTTCCAAATAACCCTGACTGCCGTGCAGTTGCATCAACTGAGAAGCCAGCGCAGACATCGGTACGGCGCTGCCTTGTTTGACCGACAAATCAACCGCCATGTTCAAGTCTTTCAGCAAGGTTTTAACCCGCCATTTGATCGGTTCAAAATTTTCGCTGGCCATTTCGGCACCGACGATTTGCAACGGTTTGGAGTCGGCAAAACCACCGGCCAGCGCCGCCGGAATTTGTCCCGCATCAACGCCGGCCTGTTTCGCCAGCGCCATCATTTCGGCAATCACCAGCACATTGCAGCTGACTATCATCTGGTTGCATATTTTGGTGATCTGGCCGCTGCCGACTGCGCCCATGTGAGTGAGTTGTTGGTACAACGGCGCCAAGACGACACGGGCAAGCTCGATATGCTCGGCGCTACCGCCCGCCATAATCGCCAGATTGCCTTGTACTGCGCCGGCAACGCCGCCGGAAACCGGCGCATCAACCCAGCCCATGCCGCATTGATCATGCAGCAGCGCGGCCAATTGCCGGGTGTTGTCCGGGTGGATGCTGGACAAGTCGATCAGTAATTTATCGGCCGCGCCGTTGGCCAAAATATCGTTGCGGACAACCGATTCTACAACGGCGGTATCGGCCAAACACAGAATAATGACATCGGAATGGCGCACTAATTCAGCCACCGTCGGGCAGGCTGTAGCGCCCGCAGCAAGCACAGCTGCGAGCTTTTCCGGGCTGCGATTCCACACCTTGACGCTAAAGCCTGCATCGAGTAAACGTAAAGTCATCGGTTTGCCCATCAGGCCGATACCGATGAAACCGAGGTTAGGTTTTTTATCTGACATAGTTTTTTATTGTTTGCAGTGTGGGATGTTTCTCATTTTAAATGCCTCAAGCCACCGCCAGCCGGTAATAGAGTTCGGCATTTTCGGTCAATTTGGCCACCACCTTGCTATCGAGATGGCCGCTGACAACGCGCGCTTGTAAATTATCGATAATGTATTCAAGGCTCATGGTGCGGCGATAAGGCCGTTCTTGCGCCAAAGCCTGAAAAATATCGGCAACGGCAATGATGCGGCATTCAATATCCAGTTCTTTATTGCTGTTTTTAAACGGATAGCCGTCGCCGATCAAGGTCTCATGATGAAATCCGGCCCATAGCGGGATTTTTGAATCGTCAAACACGCGTTGCAGGATGCGGTAAGTATCGTAGCTGTGGCGGTGCATGGTGGCGCGTTCATCTGACGTCAGGCCGCCCGGTTTGTCGATGATGTCTTCCGATACCCGCAATTTGCCGATGTCGTGCAATAGCCCGGCAATTTCAATCTGATCCAGTTGGCAGTCTTCAATGCCGAAATCAACCGCTAATTGCCGCGCAATTTGCGCTACCCGATGCGAGTGCTCATCGGTGTACGGAGATTTGGCGTCCACCACGCGGGAAAACAGCCGCGCCAGCTCTTTCAGTGTGGCAATGTCGATTAGGCTGGTCGCAATATCGCGGCCGATGTGGCGCAAATCTTCATCCAGATATTCAGGCTCCATAGCCAGCCAAAAAGCCTCAACATTGGCAATTTCGCTAAAGGCGTCGACCAGTTCCGGCGCAAACAATATGCCGGACAGCGATTTGATGCGGGTGATAATGGCCGGGTATTCGGCCAGTATCTGGCTATTGTTTAGGAAAGGCGCTTGCAGTACATCGATACGGTCAGCCAGAAACAACAGGTTAGCGCGTAAACGAGTGTGCGGGTCGATAGGCGTCTTTAGCAGTGTTTCCCAACGAGTGTGATGGTAACGAATCTCGGTGGACAGATGCGCCAGCGGCTGACAGGCTGACAAATAAGCGGCGCCACGGATACAATGACCCTCTGCACCATTCCATTCTAAGGTTTCTGTCAGTTGGCGGTGCTCATGAATTTTGGACACCCCGCAATCATGCAGCATCCCGGCGTAAAGAATGGATAGACACTCAGGTTCCGGCCAGTTCAGGTGCAAAGCAATCGCCCGAGCGATGACCGCCACCCGTTTGCCGTGCCTGATTTCGTCAACGCCGACCAAATCCAGTGCGCAACTTAATGTGGTAATGACTTTATGAATATCGACATGCTGCTGTTTCATGGTGCTCGGCGTCCCTTTGATGGCTGGTCTGTGTAGTAAAAATGGGGGCTAATTTTGACAGGCGCGCCGTCGGTTGTCTTTAAAAAAATAGGGTGTAAAGTAGGATCTTCGGCGTTTTTGGTCAATTAGACCTTCCAGGTTTTACGACTGCCATGGATGGCTCCAGTAAAAACCTGGAAGGTCTGTTTCCTGTTTAACATAAGCCGAAAAATTGATTGTTCAAGCCTCCTTTTTTGCCGGAGGTTTTTCATTCCCAACGAGAGGCTATCTGTCATGAATGAAATTAATCTAATCGCCGTCGCATCAATTATTACCGCCGGTTTAACCATCGCCATCGGTGGGCTGGGGCCTGCATTGGGCGAAGCCCGCGCACTGGCTCAAGCGCTGAGCGCGATTGCCCAACAACCGGATGAAGCCAACACCATTACCCGAACGCTGTTTGTCGGCATGGCGATGGTGGAATCGACGGCCATTTACAGCCTGGTCGTTGCCATGATATTGATTTTCGCCAATCCGTTCTGGGACTACGCTGTCAGCCACGCCGGAGGCTAGTTAATGGCGATTGACTGGTTTACCGTCGGCGCCCAGATTATTAACTTCCTGATTTTAATCTGGCTGCTGAAAAAGTTTCTCTACCGCCCCATTACCGAGGCGATGCACAGCCGCGAGCAGGGGCTGGTTGCGCGTTTGCAGCAAGCGCAAACAGGCATGGCCGAGGCCGAGCAACTGAAAAATCAGTATCAAACCAGCCTGGAACAACTGCATAACGAGGCCGATAACATAAGGTCGGATGCCAAACAACAGGCCGAAGCCGAACGATTGGCGCAGCTGCAAGCTTTAGATGACGACATGCAGCAGAAAAAAAACCAATTTGCCGAGGAATTGCAGCGCCAACAACAGGCTGCAGGCGTGGCAATCAAGCAGCTGATTACTGAAAAAGCGTTGCAGTTGAGCGGGAAAATACTCGAAGACCTTGCCAGTCAGCGCCTGGAACAGCAGATCGTCGGGCAATTTTTGCAGCATTTGGACATCTTGCCGGATGAGCAGCAGGCGCTGTTACAACAAGCGCTAAGCCAGGATGGCGCGGCCATTATCAGCAGCGCTTTTTTGCTGGACGAACCTTTAGGCGGGATCATTCGCGAACGGCTGATTCAGGCAGGTGCAGGCAACGTGGTGTTTGAACAAGACCCGCGTTTTATTTGCGGCATTACGCTGGAAGCAGGCGGCAGAAGCTGGGAATGGACGCTTGAGCGTTATCTGGCCGAACTTGACAGCGAGTTGTCATGAACAGTGATTTCGAGCCGTTTTTGCAGCAAGCATCAGAGCAACTGGGCAGCATGTTGCAACAAGACGCTTTCGCCTTACGCGCAAGGGAAGTGGGCAGGGTGCTGCAGGTCAGCACCGGCGTGGTGCGGGTTAGCGGTTTGCCGGGCACACAAGCGATGGAATTATTGCGTTTTGACAACGGCATTTTGGGCATTGCTTTTAACCTCGATCCGGATGAAATCGGCGTGGTTCTGCTCGGGGAAAAAACCGGGCTGAGTGCCGGAAGCCGGGTGGAACGCACCGGGCGCGTGGTTGATGTGCCGGTGGGTTCGGGGCTGTTGGGGCGGGTGATTGATGCCTTAGGACAGCCGCTGGACACGGCGGATGCGATCAACACCGATTTGCGCTGGCCGATAGAGCGCGAGGCGAGGCCGATTATCGAGCGTTCGCCGGTGACCGAACCCTTGCAGACCGGCATTAAGGTCATCGACGCGCTGATTCCGATAGGCCGGGGCCAGCGGCAGTTGATTTTAGGCGACCGGCAAACCGGCAAAACCGCTATCGCCATCGATACCGTACTTAACCAGTCCGATAAAAATGTCATTGCGGTTTATTGCGCCATCGGCCAGCGTGGTTCGGCGGTGGCCAAGGTCATCGATTGCCTGCGCACGGCGGACGCGCTAAAAAACAGCGTGGTGCTGGTGGCTTCGGGCGAGTCGACGCCGGGGCTGCAATATATCGCGCCTTATGCGGCGGCCAGTATTGCCGAGTGGTTTATGGAACAGGGCAGGGATGTGCTGGTCATTTACGACGATTTGACCCGTCATGCCCATGCTTATCGCGAGCTGTCGTTATTGCTGCGACGGCCGCCGGGGCGCGAGGCTTATCCGGGCGATATTTTTTATCTGCATTCGCGTTTATTGGAGCGGGCCACGCATTTGAAACCTGCGTTCGGCGGCGGCAGTCTGACCGCCTTGCCGATTATTGAAACCCAGGCGCAAAACCTGTCCGCCTACATTCCCACCAATCTGATTTCAATCACCGACGGCCAGATTTACCTATCGCCGACGCTGTTCCAAAAGGGCGAACTGCCCGCCGTGGATGTCGGCAAATCGGTGTCCCGTGTGGGCGGCAAGGCGCAACTGCCGGGTTATCTCGAAGTGTCCGGCCAACTGCGTTTGGCCTATGCGCAATTTGAGGAACTGGAAGCCTTCGCCCGTTTCGGCACTCGTCTGGACGAGGCGACCCGGCACAGCATAGAACGCGGCCGCCGGGTCAGAGAAATTTTAAAACAAGACGAAAACCAGCCGCTGTCGGCCTTTGAGCAGATTGTATTGTTGATAGCAGTGAATGAAGGTTTGTTCGATGCTGTTGCCGTTGTTTCGGTCAAAAAAACCGCCCATCAGCTAGGCCAGGCGCTGGCTAATCAGTTAGCTGCGCAACGGGAAAAAATCCACGCCGGGCAGCGCCTTGGTGATGAAGACAGATTGCAGATGCTGGCTTTTATTCGTTCGGTGCTGGCTGATGCAAACGCTTGAATCCTTGCAGCGGGACATGGACACGGCCGACGATTTGCAATCTATCGTGCGCACCATGAAAGTGCTGGCCGCCGTCAGCATACGGCAATACGAACGGGCGTTGGAAGCGCTGGTCGATTACCAATTAACGGTTGATCTGGGTTTGCAAGTGGTGTTGAAAGGGCGGTCTATGCCGCCATCTAAAAAACAGTCGCCCGTCACCGGCGTCATCGTGCTCGGTTCCGATCACGGCTTGTGCGGGCGTTATAACGAAAGCATTGCCGCCTTTGCGCTGGCGGCGCTGGATTGTGACCCTCTGCAACGCCGTATTTTGGTCGTGGGCGCGCGCGTTGAAGCGGCGTTAAAGGCAATGGGACAGGATGTTGAGGCACTGTTTTTTGTGCCCGGTTCGGTTGCCGGGATTACCCAGACAGTGCGGCAGTTGCTGTTACACATCGACAGCTGGCAACAGCAAGACATCGAACGGGTGTTGCTGTTTCATAACACACATCAGCAACGGACGGGCTATAGTGCGCAAACGCGGCCATTATTGCCGATTGATTTTGACAGCTTCAGCCGGCTCAAGGCCAAGCCCTGGCCGTCCAAATCATTGCCGCAGTTTAGCCAGGACAGCGAAACGCTGTTAAGCTCGCTGATCCGGCAGCATCTTTTTATCCAACTGTTTAGCGCCTGCGCCGAATCGCTGGCAGGCGAACATGCCAGCCGCCTGGTGTCGATGCAGGTGGCGGAAAAAAATATCAAGGAACGTTTGGAAACCTTGACAGCGGCGCATCGTTTGCAGCGCCAGAACCAGATTACCGAGGAATTGCTGGATGTGGTGGCGGGGTTTGAAGCGTTGAATGAAGACAGGAAAGGTGGGAGCGGCCACCCGGCCGCGAACTAAACAGGTATCCAGTTTGTTTCGTTCCCAAGCTGTAGAGGCTGTGAAAGTATTATCAAAATCACTAGAAAATAGCAGAAAATGCGCTGTAAACTATTGATTATTGGTTGTCGAAATTGGCAATTCCGCCTAATTTCAGAATACTTTCACAGTCTCTGTAACTTGGGAGCGACTACCCTCAAGTTGGAACTTGGGAACGAGACAAAATATCCTCATCACTCAACGCTGTAACGCTGTAAGGCGGTTTCGCGTAGCAAACCGCCACACACGCACCATGCTGATGATAGCCGGTCGAAGTTGTGGCGGATTGCCTAGCGGCGAATCCGTCTTACAGCGTTACGTTGCGCTAACCTGATCTGCAGGGCTTAAATCGGGTACGTCCCCTATTCATTGCAAGACCTGACCCCGTGCTTTTTCTGTGATTGAATGATTCCGTTGCATGTATATAGACAGTTCCTAATGGTTGACTCGACATTCTCGAAAAAATCATCATCTAGAATCATCTCTTTGTGTCCTCCACTGAAATACTGCAAGACGAAGCCGCCATTGTGCTCATAAAGTACTTGACCATGTGCGAATGCATTTCGCCATTCCATGATTTTATTAAGTCCTGTCTTCAGCCTCTTGGTTTCGTCCGGCTCTATTATTTCTAGCTGCTCAAGCAGACGAGTGAAAACTCGACGCTTGAATGCATACGAGAAGTCCGAAGTGCCCATGATTTCATTCACAAAGAACTCACGGTTTTTACCATTCTTTGCGGAAACTCCAAACAGAATCTTGCTTACTGCTTCGACCATTCTATCTTCCATCATGATTGCAGACGATAGTATCTCTGATCCATTTTTTTCGATTACGGCCATCTCGACCGAGAAATCTTCATCCAATGCACGCGACTTAGGCTGCTCATCATTGAGATAGAAACGAATCGGTATGGCCTTCGGAAGCTGAAGTTCTTTCATAAAAACCTAACGTAATGTATAAGACAGCTCTGTCGGGTTTCCCCGGTTTCAATGTCGTACAATAAATGTTTAATTTAAAAAAATTTTGTAAAATCCGCTGCTTTTATAACACAGTCCTGTAGGTTGGGTTAGGCGCTAGCCGTAACCCGACTTATTCACGCAAAAATGTCGGGTTACGCTGCGCTAACCCCACGGTTTTCTCATAAAAAAATGGCATGGTATTTGTTTTTCTGCAAAGCCAATAATATCAGGCCATACATAGATCATGATGAAATTTAATTTTTGTCAAAATGGCAACACTGGACTTGATCAAAAAGAAAAACTATATTTATTGTATTATTTTTCAATTGCTTATATATATCAAAAAATATGCCAAGTTTTTATGAGAAAACCGTGGCGCTAACCCGACCTGTAGGGCTTTACTATGACCCAGTTATTCGTTATTCAATTTTATTGCATCTATAATTCCGTAAGAAATAGCTTTATTTTCTTCTAATGACATACCAAGACTTTCTGTTATTTTATTTAGACGTGGAAAATTTATTTCGAAGAAATTATTCATTAGGCTTACGTCAAATGTAGTTCTTAAAGTCGGCAAAGATAAGCCTTTACTAAGCTGATCAATTACTTCATAACTATTCATTCGTTTTGTATTACAAATTACCTTGGCATGACACAGGCATGTCCAATAGAGTTGGAATCCATAAGCAGGAGGCACTGTGTTTAAGAAGAAAAACCAAGGCTTAATTTTACGATTAGCTTTTTTGAACCATTCCCTAACTTCTTTTATTTCAAATAGCTCCCTATAATCATGATCATATCCATAAATACTTAACTCAACTTTTCCTTGTAGAGATCTGAATAAATCATCATTAATTTGTAACCGATCAAAAAAATCACGAGCGGGTTTAATATTGCCTAATAAAATGTCTTTTTTATCTATGGTATATAGAATGCAATCAAATTCTTTTAATAAGCTATTAATAAGCCATTGATGATTCAAATCATCTGAATAGTCTTTAGGAGGGGGTAGGAGTTTTAATATTTTATTTTTCTTTGATAATTCCAAAATATTATTTGATGGAATGTTTAATTTCCATCCAGTTTTTGTTTTCTCTATTTTATTACCATCAAATTTTTCCCAGTAACATTTACTTTCTGAAGTATCACAAATAACTATAAGAACAGGATATTGGCTATTCATATTCATATAGTAGTTAAGGTGCTTCATTTCTCCGTAAAAAGTAAATCCATTTGGAGATTTTGTCTTAAAAAAAGTGTCACCTGATTTTATTTGCATGGCTATGCTTTGACCAGTTACAAGATTATTCTCCGAAACAATATCCACATAGGCATCTATACCGAAATCATGTTCATTATGAGTTGGTCTAAAAATCCATTTAAAATTATTGTTAATAATCGTTGAAACCAGATTAACGCCTGCATTACCAGTAAACGACGATTGATTAGCTGTAGGGAATCCAGTATTCATTATTAAATTAGTGGAAATGTTTTATTGTTCAATTGAACGCTGTAACGCTGTAAGGTGGTTTCGCGTAGCAAACCGCCACACACGCACCATGCTGATGATAGCCGGTCGAAGTTGTGGCGGATTGCCTAGCGGCGAATCCGTCTTACAGCGTTAGGCGCTAGCCGTAACCCGACTTGTAGCTTGGGAGCGAGTATCCTCAAGCTCTGTTTGTCGTGTAACTTCAAGCAGAGCTTGAGGGTATGCATTCCCAAGTTGGAACTTGGGAACGAGACATAAAGCCCATAAACCAACCCATCAAACTCACGTTCCAACACGCGGGTGTCGTTGCCTGCTTTTTATAATTCAGGAACATGAGTATCTTCATATTGCGAAATTAACACGCCGACCAATTCCAGCAACGATGCTAACGGGTGTTTTTCATTTTCACCGACCCTATCAATCAAACTATCAAGCAATGAAACCGCTTCTTCATAATCTTTTTCATTATGTAAAACATGAACGAATTTTGAAAAATCATTCCAAACGGGTGTTATTTGCTCAAGATAAACCGCAGACATAAATTACTCCTTCCATTTGTTTTTATCGTATTCGCTGTGGGTTAATATCGCTCGGATATAAACTTTGCGACTGTTGTAATGAATCGCCGCAATCAATCTCACTTTATTACCACCAACATTGAAAACCGTCAATTTGCCAACTTGGTCAGCGTGTGGAAATAATGTTTTTAACTCGTTGAACGACTCAAAATTATTCGATTTGATCGTTTGATACCAATGTTGCAACGCGGTTTTAACGTCTGGATAAACTTCTGCAAAATCATTCAGCCGTTTGCGCGTAATAACGTGCATTTATTTCCCCTCCATAATCAAAATATCTTCCTCACTCAACCCATAAAGCCCATAAACCAACCCATCAATTTCACGTTTCAACGCGCTGGTGTTGTTGCCTGCTTTTTTTATCGGCAAGGATTTTGTCCACTAACGCTGTAAGGCGGTTTCGCGTAGCAAACCGCCACACACGCACCATGCTGATGATAGCCGGTCGAAGTTGTGGCGGATTGCCTAGCGGCGAATCCGCCTTACAGCGTTTACAGCCAAACTATTCGCGGCCGGGTGGCCGCTCCCACAACACAACACACTGGCTCTATTTCCAAATACTAACAATATTAGTAAAGTCGTCCGTCCACGGTTGCATATCAAAATATAAAGGCATTTTTTGCCAGCTGCCGAGACGGCTTAGGCGTAGCGGCTCAAGTGTTTTCGGCTGTTTTGCCATCACCACCCAATCGGTCGACACCACCAGTGGAATATCCCGTTCCGGTTTGAATTCCTGAATCAACGAGGCCAAATGCAAGGCTTCGGCATTAATCGACAACACTTTTTTCAGCGACAAATGGCGGTTGGTCATGTGAAAGGCCAGGATGCCGTTTGGTTTGAGTTTGTTGAAATACAGTGCCAGTGCTTCTTTGGTCAACAAGTGAGTCGGCACCGAGTCGGAACTGAAGGCGTCCATGATCAATAAATCGAAATGCTGATCCGCTTCGTGCTCCAGCGACAAACGCGCGTCGCCGATACGCATGGCGGCGTTGGGCGCACATTGGCTCAGGTAGCTGAAATAAGCGGGATTGCTGGCAATATCGACTACTAGCGGGTCGATTTCGTACAGTGTCCAATGTTGCGCCTCTTTGGCATAGCAGGCCAAAGCACCTGCGCCCAAGCCGACCACGCCAATCGTCCAGTTTTGGTTGTTATTATCGTATTCCTTAAACAGCTGACCCATCGGCCCCGGACGGCTGTAATAAGTCAGCGGTATTTGGCTCAAGTGGGCCGCCAGCCGCTGCGCGCCGTGTTTGGTGGTGCCGTGGAATAATTCATGATAGTGCTCAGGCTGGCCTTGTTCGTCGGTCAATACTGCCTCGCGCACGGCCAGCACGCCAAAAAAACTGCGTTCCTGATACAGCGTGTGCGAAGACAAACCATGTAAACCCAGCGCCAGGAAAATAATAGCGCCGTTCATCAGCGCAAAGCCGACCGGGCGCGCCCTGAGCAGGAAGGTCAAACAGGTTAGGGCAATCAGGCTGAGGGCGATTAGGTCAAAGTGCTGCAATAAATCATCGGCGCCGGCATGAATAATCAGTCCGGCAATCAGCAGCAGAGCAGGGAGGATAATTTGCAACAACAGGCCGCGATTGAACGGCAATTTCAGGCCGGGGCGCAGCAGCAACGCGGCAATAATCATGATCGGGTATTCATATACGGCATTGAACACAAACGGCGCGACAAAGGTGTTGAACATGCCGCCGAGCATTCCGGCAAAGGACATGATCAGGTAGAAAGTGGTCAAATGGCGGGTATGCGGCCTGTTGTGGGCGAGTTCGCCGTGGCACACCATCACCGCAAAGAAAAACGCCAGCAGGTGCAAAATCAAATAGGCCCAATACGGCAAATCCGCCGGATTAATGAAGGCGTAGGCGATAAACGGCAGCAGGAATACCGGTTGCAGCTTCACCATCAGCGGATGGATTTTGTCGTTCCATTTGGAAAATACGATCACAAACGACAGCAAATACAAAGTCAGCGGAATAATCCACAGCAACGGCACCGAGGCGATATCGGTGCTGATAAAGTTGGTCAAGCCCAGCAGCAGGCTGGACGGCACCAGGGCCAGCAGCAGCCAATGTAATTGTGTACCCAGACTGAGTTTGTGTTCATCGGTGATAGATTCGGCGCGCTCTTGCGCAGTTTCGGCACTTTGCCGACTTTTCCATAAGATAAAGGCGCAACTGGCAATCAGCAGGCACAGCAGCACATAGCCGACACTCCAGTAACTTTTTTGGTTAGCCAGTCCAATATTAGGTTCAAGCAAAAACGGGTAACTGAGCAAGGCAATCAGGCTGCCGGTGTTGCTGGCGGCATAGAGATAATAAGGATCATGGCTGGTCGCGTGGCCGACTTGGGCAAACCATTTTTGAATCAGCGGCGCGGTGGTCGACACCACGAAAAAGGGCAGGCCGATAGCCAGGAATAAAGTCCACAACAGCCAGAAAGTCGGGTTGCTGTCGGTTGGCGGCACGGTGTTTTCCGGCAAAGCCAAGGGCAGCGCCAAAAAGCTGATCAGAATGACTGCGCTATGGATCTGGATTTGGCGCAGCCGGTTGTAGCGTGTCGACAGATAGTGCGCGTACAGATAGCCCAGAAACAAAATGCTCTGGTAGAACACCATGCAGGTATTCCAGACAGCGGGCGAACCGCCCAGCAGCGGTAATAAAATCTTCCCGAACAGAGGTTGTAATACAAACATCAGCGACGCACTGGTAAACAGGGTCGCGGCGAACAGGAAGATCAGGGATAAATTGCGGTGAGTGGTGGCGTCTGGATGGTGGCTCATTATTTTTATTAGGTAGCCATAGCGGCTTTTAATTTTTAAGGCGCTAATGATAAAGCATTTGTTATCGTTAGGTATTTATTCACCACGAAGGGCAAGAAGAATAAAACTAAGCGCTCTTCGTGGTGATAATTTATTGATGAGAAGTTAGCAGTAAGCCTGATAACTTAGTGGCTAGGCTCCAAGGTTTTGCTGCTGGTCAAATCATCGTATTCCGCAGGCGGACGGGGATTTTTACCAGCCATTAAATCTTCAATCTGCAAGCGATCTATGGTTTCCCATTTCATCAGCGCATCGGCCATTTTGTGCAGAATATCGATATTTTCTTTCAAAATGGTTTCGGCGCGTTGATAGTTGCTGTCTATTACCGCGCGTATTTCCTCATCAATCAGCTGGGCGACATTGCTCGATACGGAGCTGCCCTGAACACCAGGATGTCCCATAAACGCCTGACCGCCTTCTTCGCCATAAACCAGTGGGCCGAGCTTTTCGGAAAATCCCCAGCGTGTGACCATGTTGCGCGCCAGTTCGGTGGCGCGTTCAATATCATTCGAGGCGCCGGTAGTGACCCTATCGCCGCCGTAAATCATCAGTTCTGCAATCCGGCCGCCGAACAGGCTGGCTATCTGGCTTTCCAGTTTGCGTTTGCTGGCGCTGTATTGGTCGCGGTCGGGCAAGAACATGGTGATGCCCAAGGCGCGGCCGCGTGGCATGATGCTGACCTTGTAAACTGCGTCATGGTCAGGCGATGATTGCCCGACGATGCAATGTCCCGCTTCATGGTAGGCGGTCAACAATTTGTCTTCTTCGGTCATCACCATAGTGTGCCGCTCTGCGCCCATCAGAATTTTGTCCTTGGCTTTTTCAAGGTCGCCCATGCTGACTTCCTGCTTGTTGGAGCGGGCGGCGAACAGCGCGGCTTCGTTGACGATGTTGGCCAGATCGGCGCCGGAAAAGCCGGGTGTGCCACGGGCGATGTATTTCAATTCGACATCGGCGGCAGCCGGCACTTTTTTGATATGCACAGCCAGGATTTGTTCGCGGCCGCGTACATCGGGCAGGCCGACGTTGACTTGGCGATCGAAACGGCCCGGTCTGAGCAAGGCTTTGTCGAGCACGTCGGCGCGGTTGGTGGCGGCGATGACGATAACGCCTTCGTTGCCGTTAAAACCGTCCATTTCTACCAACAACTGATTCAGCGTTTGTTCGCGTTCGTCATTACCGCCGCCCATGCCGGGCCCGCCGCGTTGACGGCCGACCGCATCGATTTCGTCGATAAAGATAATGCAGGGCGCGTGTTCTTTGGCTTGGGCAAACATGTCGCGCACTCGGGAGGCGCCGACACCGACAAACATTTCGACAAAATCCGAACCTGAAATGGTGAAAAACTTAACTCCGGCTTCACCAGCAATCGCTCGTGCAATCAGGGTCTTACCGGTTCCAGGAGGGCCTACCATTAAAATGCCGCGCGGAATTTGTCCGCCCAGTTTTTGAAATTTTTGCGGATCTTTAAGAAAATCAACCAGTTCAGCGACATCTTCTTTGGCTTCTTCGCAGCCGGCGACATCGCTAAAAGTCACGGTCATTTTGTCTTCTTCAAGCATTTTGGCCTTGCTTTTGCCAAAGCCGCCGCTACCCATGCCGCCTTGTGTCCGGCGCATGAAAAAGATCAGCACCAAAATCATGAGCAGCATCGGAAACCAGGAGATAAACATCCGCATCGGCAAGGATTCCTGTTCGGGCGGTATCGTTCTTATTTGCACGCCTGCTGTCAGCAGATCGTCGATTAAATGGCCGTCGCCGGGGTTAAAGGTTTGAAAATTTTGCCCGTCGGAAGTGCGCACGCCAATTTGTTGGCCGGACACTTCAACGCGCTCAACTTGTCCCCGTTTTACCTTGTTGATAAAGTCGGAATAGGCCAGCGAATCGACCATAGGCGGCGTGGTTTTGACGCGGTCATAGATTAAATAAGCTCCGGCAATAATGATGCCGAAGATGAAAATGTTAAACAAATACTTCTTCATTTATCTCTCCTGGTTGCGCTTAAATAACGAGCATTAATCATAAAAAACTCATTTTGCTCACCATCATTGGTTTTTATTTTAACAGTTCTCAGTTATTTCATGCGCGTTTCTAGCCCCTATTAAATCTTCTATTTCCAACTTTCACCCGCTATTACGGCGCTTGACCTTGCAGACCAAGCGCCGTTTTGCATTAAGCCGGGTTGTAGCTGTCTTCAAGCAGTTTGGCATGAGCCGCTGCCAGCCTCGCAATCGGGATGCGCGGTGCCGAGCAGGATACATAATCGAGCTTGATGTGATGGCAAAATCGAATCGATTGCGGATGGCCGCCTTGTTCGCCGCAAATGCCGATTTTAATGGCGGGGCGCGTTTGCCGACCTTGTTCTACGGTCATTTTCATGAGCTGGCCGACGCCTTTTACGTCCAGGACTTCAAAAGGATTGTCATTGAGCAAATTCAATTCGTTGTACAGCGGTAAAAATTTATTTTCCGCATCTTCGCGCGAAAATGAGAAGGTCGCCTGCGTTAAATCGTTGGTGCCAAAGGAGAAAAATTCGGCAACTTCGGCCAATTGTCCGGCGCGGGTGCAGGCCCTTACGGTTTCAATCATGGTGCCGAATTTGTAATTAACCGGGCGTTGATACTGGCTTTCCACCAAGGTTTGCATTTCCAGCGCGTATTCTTTGACCTTTTTCAACTCCTGCAAGGTAATCACTTGCGGCACCATGATTTCCGGCAATACCGGCAAGCCTTTGCTTTCGCAAATGGCGGCCGCTTCCAGAATCGAACGTATCTGCATTTTGTAAATTTCAGGGTAGGTCATGCCCAAACGCACGCCGCGATGGCCGAGCATCGGGTTGACTTCGTACAAATCGCGCACTTTTTTCAGCATCAGGCGTTTTTTCGCCATGGCTTTGCCGATGATTTCTTCGGTCAGTTGATTAAACGGTGCCGGTAAGGTCAAATCGCCGCTGAGCGTTTCCAGGGTCACGCGCTGGCCTTTGATAATGCTTTCGTAATGTTGCAGGGCGCTGATTTCTTCTTCCAGCTGATGTTCGCTGGGCAAAAATTCGTGCATAGGCGGGTCGAGCAAACGCACGGTGACCGCATGAGGCGCCATCGCGGTAAATAGCTGCACGAAGTCGTCGCGCTGAATCGGCGACAGTTTTTCCAGGGCAGCTTGGCGGCTGTCCTTATCGTCGGCCAAAATCATATCAATGACTAAGGGTAAGCGCTCTTTGGCATTAAACATGCGTTCGGTGCGGCACAAACCGATGCCGCTGGCGCCGTAATTGGCGGCAAGACGTGCGGTTTCCGGGGTGTCGACATTGGCGTACACTTTCAGACTGGCAAATTCATCGGCCCAACTTAACAAGGTTTGCAGCTCTTTGGACACGTTGGGGGTGATGGTGGCAATGGCGCCTAAATAGATTTTGCCGCTAGAGCCGTCAATGGTGATGACATTGCCTTCCTGAATGCGTAGATCGCCGACCTGTGCGGTGCGCGAGGCGACATCGACTTTAATGTCTTCAGCACCGGCCACGCAGGCTTTGCCCATGCCGCGCGCGACGACCGCCGCGTGTGATGTTTTGCCGCCTCGGCTGGTGACGATGCCCTGGGCGGCAAAAAAACCGTGAATATCTTCAGGCTTGGTTTCTTCTCGCAACAAAATCACTTTTTCCCCGGCATGGCCCATCAGTTCGGCAGTATCGGCATCGAACACGCATTTGCCGCAGGCCGCGCCCGGCGAGGCCGGTAAGCCTTGGGCGATAGGCGGAATGTTATGTTTGGGATCCAATTGCGGATGCAGGAGCTGTTCGAGTATTTCCGGATCAATGCGCAATAAGCCGCGCTCTTTGCTGATCAGGCCTTCATTCACCATTTCCACCGAGGTTCTGACCATCGCTGTGGCATTCATTTTACCGGAGCGGGTTTGCAAACAATACAATACGCCGCGTTCGATGGTGTATTCGTAATCCTGGACTTCATGATAATGCGCTTCCAGTTTGTTGCGCAATTCAACCAATTGGCGATATAAATCGGGCATTTCGATCGCCAATTCGCTGACCGGTTTGGGCGTGCGGATGCCGGCGACCACATCTTCGCCTTGCGCATTGACCAGATATTCGCCGTACATTTCATTGGCGCCGGTGCCGGGATTGCGGGAAAAACCAACGCCGGTGGCGCAATCGTTACCCATATTGCCAAACACCATCATCACCACATTGACAGCGGTGCCGTTAGCCATTTGCGGGGTAATGCGAAACTCACGGCGATAATCCACTGCGCGTTTGCCCATCCAGGAATCAAACACCGCTTTGATGGAAATTTCCAGTTGTTCATAAACATCTTCGGGGAAAGGACGCCCGGTTTCTTCTTTAACCACGGTCAGGAACAATTCGCTGATTTTTTTAAGATGATCGGCGTCTAAAGCCACGTCGGCCTTAATGCCGGCTTGTTGCTTGATCTCGGCAAAATGCACATCGAATTTTTCATCGGCAATGCCTAAAGCCACCTTGCCGAATAATTGTATAAAGCGCCGATAGGCATCGTAAGCAAAGCGCGGGTCCTGGGTTTGTTCAATCAAGCCTTGCAAGGTCACCTGGTTTAAACCCAAATTTAAAATGGTGTCCATCATGCCGGGCATGGAAATTGCCGAACCGGAGCGCACGGAAACTAATAACGGATTGCTCGCGCCGCCGAATTGTTTGCCGGTTTCTTGTTCAATGACTTGGATTTGTTTTTTTACGTCATCGAGCAAACGGTCGGGCAGTTGTTTATGTTCTAAATAAGTGAGACAGGCTTCTGTACTGATGACAAAGCCTGGCGGTACGTTTAAACCTATTTGTGTCATTTCACAAAGATTAGCGCCTTTGCCGCCTAGTAAAACCTTGTTTTTACCGTCGCCTTCATGAAATGAATATATGTAGTGAGATGTCATAGTTGCTCCGTTACCTAGAAAAATATCGAGGAACATCCCCGATACGCAATGCTGGTTTTCATACGTATTTTTGCCATAGCCTGCTCAAAAATACGTAAAGTTGCGTGTTTTTTTACGGGCGATAATGAGGCTGTTTTATCAGCGCCATCTCGTCATCGCTTATGTTCTCAAAACAGCTGCCATTGGTAAAGCATTCTGTAGTTGAGGCGATTGCAAGTTTCTTGAATTCGATTTGAGCTTTCTGATGTCGCCCGTAGTTATGATACGCTGCCTTTTTTCCTTGCCACCTCATTTCCAGGAGCTAACATGACCAAGCCCGTTACACCTTTGCTGGCCGCTGATATTTTAATTGAATTGATTGACCAACCTGAGCGTCCTTTTGTCTTGATTGAACGCGCTTATCCACCTTATGGCTGGGCGGTGCCGGGCGGTTTTGTCGATATTGGCGAAACCGTTGAGCAAGCCGCCATTCGTGAAGCCCTGGAAGAAACCTGTCTTGATGTGACGCTGAAAGTATTACTGGGCATTTATTCCAACCCCGAACGCGATAGCCGCAATCATACTGTCACCGCCGTTTATATTGCAGAAGCCAGCGGTATGCCACGCGCCGCCGATGATGCCAAGAATTTCGGACTTTTTACCTTTGACAATCTGCCCGCTGTGTTAGCCTTCGATCATGCTCAAGTGGTTGAAGATTATAAGAATTACCGCATGACAGGCAAGGTGACGCCGTTGCGGGTGTAATTGACAACTCATTGGCAATGGCAAGGTTCAGGAATATGGGTATTAACAAGCTGGGTATTAACAAGCGTATGCTGATTATCCGAAACGTTCGAAGTGCTGCCTTTTTTATTTGGTGCGGATAATTCGCAACTATTGAATAATAGCGGTATTGCAGTTGTTGGCTCTCGAATTGTTAGCGAAGAAAATTTGCAATGTTTGTAAGGCGATTTCCTAAAAAAACAGCCCAAGCAATTGTCCACGAAAAACACGAAAAGTACGAAAAGCACGAAAAGCCAAAAGTAGGCATCTCCAGGCGATACGAAAATAAGCAAAGCTATTATTTTTACTGATTTTTTTTCGTGGCTTTCGTGATAAGCGTGGACTCTGTAGCGTTCAGTTCTCCTCTTTGAAAAAGGGGGAGGGTTTGCTTGGCGTGCAATAATTAGGGCAATTGAGCTTGTTTTAAAGCGACATAAATTAACAACAAAGAGTAATAAATTATGAGTGACATCGATTCTTTTGATGTGGTGGAAAGCGAAACGATACCGGGCGCGGTGCTGGAGGTGGTGCAGTATAAATCACTGAAAGGCTCCGATGATTTGGAGGTCGCCGAAAAAGTGTTTTTTGCTAATCAGGCCGATATCCGTTTAAAAATGCTGCGGGTAAAGCTGGATAGAAGCGAGCTGCTGATCGAACCGGGCGCGCTGTATTTTATGAAAGGCAATTTGCAGCTGGAGTCGGGTGTGCAGGGCGGCATTGCCAAAGGTTTGATGCGCAAATTTATGACCGGCGAGACTTTGTTTCAATCGCGCATTAAAGGCACTGGCGAGATTTATTTGGAACCGAGTTTCGGCCATTATTTGTTGTTCAATATTGATAATGATGCGCTGATTTTTGATAAAGGTGCCTTTCATTGTGCTTCCGCCGGTTTGGAGGTGAGCGCAAAAATGCAGCAAAATGTTTCCAGCGCCTTGTTTGGCGGTGAAGGTTTTTTTCAAACCCAGGTCAAAGGCTCGGGCGTAGTGGTGCTTAATTCGCCGGTGCCGATTGCCGAATTGCTGACTTATGAACTGGCGGCCGGGGAAAAATTGTCGGTTGATGGTAATTTTGCCTTTGTCAGAACCGCCAGCGTCAGTTTTCAGGCCGAAAAATCGGGTAAAACCTTGTTCCAATCGGTGACCAGCGGCGAAGGTTTATTGCAGACTTTTACCGGCCCCGGCATGGTGTGGATAGCGCCAACCCAAGGCGTGTACGACAAAATGAAATTAGCTAACAGCATCGCCAATTTGAGTCATGCGCAAGGCAGCATGGGGACACGCACTTGAGTTTAAATACGCCAAAAACAGTCACGGTAAAATTAGATACCGGAACGCTGCAGCTTGATTTGCAACCCGGCCATATTCCATTGAACCGCTTGCTGGGCTTTGCTGCACGGGTTAGCAGCAAGCGCAAGTTTTTGTTGGTCAGCAAGGTGCTGGGTAAGCATTATCCGGTGTCGCCAAAACTGATGAGCTGGTCGTATCGTGCGCTGGCAAGAATGGCTCTGGCGCGCGGCGTGGAGGCCGGTTCGCTGTGGATTGGCATGGCAGAAACCGCAACCGGCCTGGGTTACGGCGTGTTTGAGGCGGCTTGCCGCGAAGGCGCTGAGCAAGCCCTGTTTATGCAGACCACGCGCTATCATTTGGACGGCATTGAACGGCTGGGATTTGAAGAAGCGCATAGTCATGCCACTGATTTTTTCTTGTATTATCCTGAACATCCAGACTATCGCGCCCAGTTTTTAAGCGCTAAAACGCTGGTGTTAATCGATGATGAAATCAGTACCGGGCTGACTTTTTTACGCTTGATTAAAGCTTATCAAAAGGTGAATCCCGGTTTGCAAAAAGTGTTTATCGTCAGTCTGGTCAATTTTGCCCATCCTGATGACCGCGCCGCGTTGGAAAATCAAGCCGGTGTGGCGGTTGAATGGGTTTGTTTTCGCCAAGGTTTATTGCGTTTTGAGGACAGACAAAATGCCGCCATCGACAGCATCACCGTCAATGTTTCGGGCAATGGCGACTGTAAAAAAGCGCTGCTGGCGTGGCCGGGGCGCTTGGGTTTAACCGCGCCGATCAGTTTGGACAACGATGTGATCGAGCAGTTATGTTTGAACGGCTTGAGCCGCGATGACCGCCCTGTGCTGGTCTTGGGCACTGGCGAATGCAACGCCCCGGCTTATTTGCTGGGTCGCGCATTAGAAGCCGCCGGTTTCAAGGTCAAAGTGCAAAGCACCACGCGTTCGCCGATTCATCAGGGTGGGGCTATTGGTTCAGTGTGCCGCTTTGAAGACAACTATGACGACGGCATTCCCAATTTTATTTATAACCTGAACCCCGACGCTTACGGGCATATTATTCTGTGTCATGAAACCCCGTTGTGCGCCGCACTCAATGACCGACTGCACGCCTGGCACGCCATTAGCGCCAGATTTGAACTTCACCCTGAACTACCCAACCATGCAAAGCTACATTTTTTTAGACCTTGATGACACGCTGTTCCAAACTTTAAGAAAATGTGCGCCCGGCGTTAATGACCACGGTCTGCAAGTGCGTGCTTTTTTACCCGACGGTTCGGCCAATTCTTTTGCCACACAAAAGCAGCAATGGTTGTGGCATTGGTTATCCAAAGGTTTCAAAATCGTGCCGGTGACCGCGCGCGATGTACATGCTTTTGAGCGCGTCAATTTGCCGTTTCAGGAAGAGGTGGTGTTGAACCACGGCGCGGTGATTTTGGACAAACAGCGCAAAGTCGACCCCGTTTGGCAAGATAACATCATGCAAACCTTGCCGATGTATCATCAAAAACTGCTCGAAGTCTGGGCCGATGTTGAGCGTTATGCAGCGCGTAATCCGGGTTTTAAACCCCGTCTGGTCGATGATTTTGGTACGCTTTGGTACGGCGTAATCAAACACAGCGACGGCAGCGAAGCGACCTTGAAAATAGTGCTGGATGAGTTGATTAGGCAGCATCCTTATGTGCTCGACGGCAGTTTGTATTGGCATTTGAACGGGAACAATCTGGCTTTATTGCCGAAAATCATCAACAAAGAAAGCGCGGTGCGTTATTTGCTCGACCGCTACCGGCAGCAGCATCCCGAAATCTTGACTTTTGGCGCCGGCGACAGCAACACTGACGCGGCGTTTATGGCCTTATGCGATTACGCGCTAATCCCGAAAAATACCCAGTTGTTTCAAAGCCTGGCTTTTGCTGATTGAGAATAGCGTCATTACTCATTAAGTGACAATCATGGCTTTGCATACCCTACTTTTTGTTGATGATGAAATTGATATTGTTGATAGCCTAACCCGCTCATTTTACAAGGGGTACCGCATTTTAAAGGCCACCTCGGCCGCTGAAGCTATCACGTTGATTAATGAGCAAGCCATTGATTTGATTATCTGTGACCAGCGTATGCCGGACATGAGTGGCGACCAAGTGCTTAAACACGTTTTAGAGCGGCAGCCACAGGCTATCCGTATTTTATTGACCGGCTATGCCGATACCGAATCACTGGTCCGTTGCATCAATGACGCGCAAATCTACAAATACATTGCTAAGCCTTGGGAGCCGGAAATGCTGCGCTTGACGGTTGTCAGAGCGCTAGAAAGCCAACAATTATCCAAGGAAAAGCACTTAGTCACGACCGCTTTGAGCCAGTATGTGAGCTGCAAGGTAGTGGAGCAAATCATGCTCGATCCATCTCGCCTGCAATTAGGTGGGGAGCGCAAAACACTCAGTATCTTTTTTTCCGACCTGGAAGGTTTCTCACGTCTGGCCGAACGTATGGAACCGGAGCCGCTGACGGCCTTGCTCAACGATTATTTGACCGAGATGAGCAATATCATCCTGGATGAAGGCGGCACGTTGGACAAATATCAAGGTGACGGCATCGTCGCTTTCTGGAATGCGCCGTTAGACCAGCCGGATCATGCGGCTTGCGCTTGCCGCGCTGCCTTACGCTGCCAACAGCGTTCGGCTGAACGCGCCGAGGAATTTACCGCCAGAGCCGGCGGCGCGTTAAAGACGCGTATCGGCCTGCATACCGGCGAGGTCATCGTAGGCAATATCGGCAGCAAGGTTCGTTTCGATTATTCCATTTTGGGCGATGCGGCTAATTTGGCATCACGCCTGGAAAATGCCAACAAGCTATTTGGCACTTCAATCATGGTGTCAGAAGCCACTTGGCGGCAAGCCAATGGCGGCGATGAATTTATTGGCCGGGAACTCGGCATCATCAAGGTGATGGGGCGTCATACCTCAGTCAAGGTGTTCGAGCTGCAAAACAAAACCGGCCACGATTTTACGGCTTACCAAGAAGCGCTGGAACTATGTCGCGCAGGCCGCTGGGCAAACGCTGAAACCCTGTTCAGTGCTATGCCTGATGATCCGGTCTGCCGCGCCTATAGCGCACAATGCCGCAAAGCCCAGCTTAGCGGGGGATGGGATGGCGTGTGGCTGATGGATAGCAAATGAGCGGCGTAAATAGGCTTGCCCAGTTCCTTTGCTGACAATTAGGGCGAATATTTTTGATAGCCCCTATAATACCCACACTCTGCCAGCACTTAATTTTTGAAGTTATGTCATTTTTTTCACCTTGCCATCGCCGTGCGCCTGCTGCTCTGCTCACACTCATGATGGCTTTCCTGGCTCCGCCGCTGTATGCCGATGAGACAAGCTCCTGGCATGACGCTATCTCGGTTTCAGGCTATAGCAAACTGGCGATCAGCGCTCCTAATGGCGCACCGACCTCTGTTGAATTGGACGATTTAAGCCTGTTTATTTCCGGCAAATTTAACCGCTGGCTCAATCCTTTCTTGGAGGCCGAAGCTTATTCAATCCCGCTGTGGCAAGAGAGCAGGGGCTTACAATTTAATAGCGTACAACTGGTCATTGAACGGCTGTATAACGATATTCAAGTGACCGACAGCGACACCTTGCGCCTCGGCAAGTTTTTAGCGCCGATCAATCATTGGAATATTATTCATGCCGCACCGTTAGTCTGGACGACTAACCGTCCGGTCACCTCAGCCTATTCGCGCGCCAATTACATTACCGGCCTTAACCTGCGCCATGATTTTGATGCGTTAAGCGGCCACGCATTAGAAGTTTATTGGCAACCGGCGGCAGAATTTAATCCTAAACCGCTCAGTGAACATGAACGCCATTATCAAGCTGTCGCTGGTGCACGCTGGATTGTGCATGAAGACCTGGATTATTATTTGGGCCTGTCTTTTCAACATGCCGACGTGGAAGGCAGCAATGAAAAGCGTAATTCTGTTGGCATAGACGGCAACTGGCAACACCAATGGTTTGAATTGGAAAGCGAATTATTGTTCACTCACGTCGATACTAAGCAGCGCCACTATCGGGACCATGATTGGGGCGGTTATGTGCAAATGGCAGTGCCGCTGGTCGCACATTTCAACCTGATCGGCCGTTACGAACACTTTGGATTTTCAGACCAATCAGCCCCCGCCAATACCGTATTGGGCGGCGTAGTCTATCGCCCCGTACCGCGTTTATCGTTCAAACTGGAATGGCAACAAACCGAAGGCAGTGTTTATCATAATCAGACCGGACTCTACAGTTCGATTGCGGTGCTGTTTTGATGAAACGATTACTTGCTTTAAGCCTGAGTGTCGCGCTCATGCCCATGCCGAGCGCCTGGGCGGATTTATACATCATTGCCAATAAAGAATTGCCTGTCACCGAGCTGGATAAAAGCGATATTGCGGCGATTTATTTGCTCAAGAAAAAACGTTGGCAAAACGGCGATGACATTATGCCAATCAACTTGCCTGCCCAGGCCGATGCTCGTAACCGTTTTACTGCGGCAATTTTTGACAGTACGCCGGATAAATTGGGCAGTTATTGGGATCAAATGCTGTTTAAAGGCGAAACACCGCCGGTCACCCAAAGTTCGGAACAAGCGGTGATTTTGTTTGTCGAGCGGATCAAAGGCGCGATTGGTTATGTCGAAACCAAGCCGGAAAGCCCGCACATAAAAATCCTGCAACAATTTTCAACGAAGTAACCGGGTACATTCATGTTGCGCTTTTCGCTTTCAGTTCGTTTAACGCTGTTTTTCAGTTTTATCGTGTTATTGGTGACGCTAACCTTGAGCGCGCTGGTGTTTTACCAATTCGGCGAAAAAATCAACCAACAAATCGAGCGCAACCTTACCGATATTGCCGACCATAAAGCCTCTGAAATCAGTAACGTATTGCTGTTTGAACGCACCAATTTACTGTCTTGGCGAGCCTCATCGGTGATGCTCGATGTGGTGGTGGATGATCTGGATAAGCGCATCACCACCGAATTGATAAACCTTAAACGCTCTTATCAGCTACAGGGCGATCTGTATGTATTCAATGCAGCCGGCATCCTGATCGCGTCGACACAGCAGGATGTGCTAAAAACCCAATTGCCCGAGGCGTGGCAATCCCAACAGGATTACGCGCTAGTTTTCAAGCATGAGGTGCCTTTTATTAACGGCAGCATCATCGCCCATGTGACCGCATTGAAACCGCCGCAGTTGAACATGCAGGGCTATTTGGTCATGACCCACCCTTGGGCCGATATTAGCCGGCTACTCGCGCCAACAGACAGCAGTTTTGCGTTGCATAAAGCGCATGAAGGCAATCAGGGCAGCGCAGAACTTTTTACCGCTAACGGGGTAGAAACCATTGAGATAACGGATAGTTTTTTGGAACGGCCCTTATGGATTTTTGACGGTATCAGCTATTTGGGCTCGATTTCAAAATCCGTCACCGTCGGCGATTTTAGTTTCCAAATTGCGGCGTTCATGCCCGAACAACTCGCCCATGAACCCTTACTTGAATTAACCCGGAATTTGTTGCTGGCCGCCGCCTTGGTTGGCGTGCCAATGATTGTGCTGGTTAGCTTGCTCAGCCGTCTTCTGGTCACGCCGATTAAAAAATTGACCGCCACCATTCGCACCATTGAAGATTCCAACGATTTGTCGATCAAAGTGCCGGTTTCGGGGCGCGATGAAGTGGCCGATTTAGGTAATGCGTTTAATCGCATGACTGCGCGTCTGGGCGAGTTGTTTAATAAATTCGTGGTCGTGGAAAAAGAATTGGCAGACTTAAATCTAAGCCTGGAACACCAAGTTATCGACCGTACCCAACAATTGCAGGATACGCTGATACAGCTGCAATCTGCGCAAACGCAATTGGTGCAATCCGAAAAAATGGCGTCCTTAGGCCAATTGGTTGCCGGCATTGCCCATGAAATTAACAACCCTATTGGTGCGATTTACGCCAATATACCGCCGCTGGAAGAATACATTGACGATATTAAAGGCACCGTCGAATTTGCCCAGCAGTGCATGGCTGAGCCCGATACCGAAAAACTAAATGCTCACCTGGCACAAATAGACTACTCGTTTGTTACCCAGGATCTGGCGAAATTATTGACCAGCCAAAAACAAGCGGCCACCCGCATCCGTAACATTGTCCTCGCGCTGCGTAACTTTTCCCGTCTTGACCAAGGCGAAATTAAATCAGTACGGCTCGAAGAAGGCTTGGATTCGACCCTGCAAATGCTGCAGCACAGTTACAAGGAGCGTATTGTTATCGAGCAAGACTACAGGCTTAATGAAGCGGTCGAATGCTATGCCGGCGAAATGAACCAAGTATTTATGAACATCCTCGCTAATGCGATACAAGCCATTCCCAATAAAGGCACTATTTTCATCACCACCGCTAAAGTCGGCGATCAAGCCGTCGTCACTATCGCCGATACCGGCACCGGGATGCCGGAACACGTCAGAAAAAAGATCTTCGACCCGTTCTTTACCACCAAAGAAGTGGGCGAAGGCACCGGGCTTGGCTTGTCGATTTCATTCGGCATTATTGAAAAACATCACGGCTCGCTTACCGTTGAGTCTGAATTAAATCAGGGCACGCGCTTTATAATTGCTATTCCACTTCGCTTGGTTAAAGAGGTTTAAACATGCACACGCTGTTACTTGTTGATGATGACCCTGATGTTCTGGCAACGTTAACCCGTAGCTTCCGTAAAGGTTATATAACGCTGTCGGCCACCGGCGGCGAAGAAGCCATTGCCTTTTTGAACGATCACCCGGTCGATTTGATTATTTGCGACCAGCGTATGCCCAATATCAGCGGCGATCAGGTGTTAAGCCATGCGCTGCAAGTCCAGCCCGAGGCTATTCGTATTTTGCTGACCGGTTATGCCGATGTTGAATCGCTGCTGACTTGTGTCAATGAAGCCCACATTTACAAATATGTGACCAAGCCGTGGGACCCGGGCGAACTCAATTTAACCGTGGTGCGGGCGTTGGAATCGCTGGTGTTAAAACGTGATTTAGAGACAGCGCGCACGCATTTGGAAGCGGCCTACCAAGACGCAGTGGTGATGTTATGTTTGGCTGCCGAAGGTAAAGATCTGGATACATCCAGTCATTTATACCGGGTTCAGGATTACACCGAAGCCTTGGCGCTTCGCATGGGCGTTGACAATAAAGCCGCCGCGCACATGGGCTTGATGAGCATGTTGCACGATATTGGCAAACTGGCGACACCGGATGCCATTTTAAAAAAACCGGATAAATTGACCGCCGAAGAATGGGAAATTATGCGGGAGCATCCGCTAGCTGGCGTGCGTATTTTAGGCAACAATCCGTTTTATGAAATGGCGCGGGAAATTTGTGCCGGCCATCATGAAAACTATGACGGCAGCGGTTATCCCAATAACGTAAAAGGCGAGGATATTCCGCTATCGGCGCGTATCGTCAAACTTGCCGATGTATTCGATGCGCTGACCACAAAGCGCCCTTATAAAGAACCTTGGCCCATGGAAACCGCCTTAACCCATATCGAATCCCATTCCGGTCTTATGTTTGATCCGGCGACGGTGAAAGAACTCAACAATCTGTTTATCGACGGCACCTTAACGCGCATTAAAGAGGCACACTAAGGAACGAGCGCATTTTATTTCAACCTAACTGAGTGAAAATTATCTATGTCATCTCCTAACACGACCATCGCTATTCTCTATGCATTTGCTGCTAATTTAGGCATCGCAGCGGCGAAAACCGGTGCTGCTTTCTGGACGGGTTCAAGTTCTTTATTAGCCGAAGCGATTCACTCCTATGCCGATTGTGGAAACCAGGTATTACTGTTTATCGGTATGAAACGATCTGAAAAAGAAGCGACCCGCAAACATCCTATGGGCTTCGGTCGGGAATCTTATATCTGGTCCATGATGGTGGCCTTCATCTTGTTTTCGGTGGGCGGCGTGTTTTCCATTTATGAAGGGTGGTTGCGATATATGCACCCGCATACCGTGGAAAATGAGGGTATTGCATTACTCGTCTTGCTGATTGCTTTGGGTTTGGAATATTTTTCATTAAAAACGGCGCTGGCGGCAATACAACAAGAGCGAGGCGCCCGCTCGTTGTGGCAATGGTTTAAAGAAACTCAGTCCAGCGAACTGATGGTGGTTACCGGTGAAGACCTGGCGGCCTTGACAGGACTTGCGATTGCGCTGGTCATGCTAGGTCTGACGATGATTACCGGCAATACCGCCTATGATGCAGCCGGCTCAATTTTAATCGGGATTTTATTGATTACCGTTGCCGTTGTGGTGGGTACAGAAGTGCATTCCTTGCTGCTCGGTGAGGCGGCTGAAGATATCAGTGATAACGTGCAGCATTATCTGGAGAGTCAGCCCTGTGTATTGCGGGTACTGAATGTATGGGCGATTAATCACGGTAATAATGTCATGGTTACCATTAAAGCCGAACTCCAACCCGATATGACCGTGATGAGTGTCGTTGATGAAATTAATGCCATGGAACGGCAAATCAAGCAAACGCACTCGCGGGTCAAATGGATATTCTTTGAGATTGATAACGCTGATTAAGCTACTTCAAAATAATAAAGTGATGAAAAAACACACCCATCCCCCTGTCATCTTTCTGATGGGGCCTACCGCTTCAGGTAAAACCGCGCTGTCGGTGCAACTTGCTCAAGCGCTGAACGGCGAAATTATTAGCGTCGATTCGGCTCTGGTGTTTAAAGGCATGGACATAGGCACAGCCAAGCCCACATTGGACGAGCGCGGCGGTATTGCGCATCATTTGATCGACATTCTCGACCCGGCAGAGGCGTTTTCGACAGGCCAGTTCAGGAAACAGGCGCTGGCGTTGATGGACGATATAACCCGGCGCGGCAAACTGCCGATTTTGGTCGGCGGCACCATGTTGTATTTTAATGTCCTCAACAGCGGGCTTGCCGTATTGCCCGAAGCCGACCCAGCTATCCGCGCCCAGCTCGATCAGGACTTGGCACAATTAGGCAAAGAAGCGCTGCATCGGCGCTTGGCCGAGATTGACCCCGAGTCGGCGGCGCGGATTCATCCTAATGACCCGCAACGGGTACAACGCGCCCTTGAGGTTTACGCCATCAGCGGCCAGCCGTTAACATCTTTTTTCACTGCCGCACAGGCGCAAGACATTCCCTATCAACGCATCAAGCTGATTATCGCCCCGCCAGACCGCGCTTTATTGCACGACATCATTGCGCAGCGCTTTAGGAAAATGCTCGAACAAGGTTTTATCGAAGAAGTGGCGGCGCTGTATCAACGCGGCGATTTGACCGAGAAAATGCCGTCAATCAGGGCAGTCGGCTATCGTCAGGCGTGGTCTTATCTGCAAGGGGAATACGGAATTGAAGTTATGACCGAAAAAGCCATCATCGCCACTAGGCAACTGGCCAAACGCCAATTCACCTGGTTGCGCCGGGAAACCGATGCGGCAAATTTTCACACAGGACAAAGCGATTTATTAGATAGCGTGCTGGCTGAAATCAAGCGGGCAAATGCACAGCCAGCCAGATAGTGTCAGCGTCCGGCTGAGTCCATTCGACCCGATGCCGCGTATGTGCCGGAATCAGCAAATAATCACCGGGCATTAAATGGATGCTGTGAAGATTTTGCTGATAAACAATAACCGCCTGTCCCTGCAGCAAGAGTACCCATTCGTCGCCCTCCTGATCGTACCATTGTCCGGCCGGCGTGATATGGCCTCGAGATACAATGCGTTCGATATGAAGACCGTCCCGTTTTAACAGGCATTCAAACAGCTCTTCCGGCAATTGGGCGGGAATATTATCGAAAATATTAGCGTTCATGGGCATTGGCTTACAGGGCTGTCGTAGCTAATGAAGAATGAAACTTCGTGCGCTTCGTAGTGATAATATTTCTAAAAGGGACTGGGGGGATTTGGTTTACCGGGGGACTTCAAGCTTAAATGGCGCGCCCGAGGGGATTCGAACCTCTGACCACAGCCTTCGGAGGGCTGTACTCTATCCAGCTGAGCTACGGGCGCATGACGCGTATTCTAACCGATCATCGTCGTAATTACGACAACATTGTTTTCAAATGCGCGAGGCTGGCTTTGCCGCGTTCTTTGATGACTTCCGGCGCTAGCTGTTTTTTGTTGACCCATTCCAAATCATCGGCAGGCAATTCGCTTAAAAATCGGCTGGGTTCGCATTCGGCGATTTCGCCGTAGCGCTTGCGATGCGTGCAATAGCTGAAGGTACAGGTGCGCTGGGCGCGGGTGATGCCGACGTAGGCTAGGCGGCGTTCTTCTTCGATGTTGTCGGTTTCTATGCTGTTTTGGTGCGGCAGGATATTTTCTTCGATGCCGATTAAAAACACATGCGGAAATTCCAGGCCTTTGGCGGCGTGCAAGGTCATCAGGCTGACCTGATCGCTGGCTTCCTCTTCCTGATTGCGCTCCATGATGTCCATCAGCATGATTTTGGAGACGATTTCGGCCAGCGGTTTTTGCCCGTCAGTTTCTTTATCGGCAATGCGCTTAAGCCATTCAACCAGTTCGTAAACGTTTTTTAGTTTGCGGTCGGCGGCATCCTTGGTCTTGCTTTCTTCCTGCAAATACTGCGAGTAGCCAATCTGGTCTATGCACTGTTCGATCACGGCAAAGGTATCACCGCGTTCGATGCGGTCGGCGGTGTCGAGCGTCCAATCGCGAAATTTTGCCAGCCGCTGCATGGCTTTTTCGGACAGCTTTTGGCTCAGGCCGAATTCAGTACAGGCGGCAAATAGGCTGATATGGCGCTCGTTGGCGTAGGCACCGAGTTTTTCCAAGGTGCTGGGGCCGATTTCGCGTTTCGGGGTGTTGACCACGCGCAAAAAGGCGGCATCGTCATCCTGATTAACGAACAAGCGCAAATAGCCGAGGATGTCTTTCACTTCCGAATAGGCGAAAAACGAAGTGCTGCCGCTGATGAAATACGGAATATTGTTTTCCCTAAGGCCTTTTTCAAACAAACGCGATTGATGGTTGCCCCGATATAAAATCGCATAATCCTGGTAATTGCCGCCGGTCTTGAATTTATGGTGGATGATTTCAGAGACCACCTGCGCGGCTTCAATTTGCTCATCTTTATGGCTTAACACCCGCAGTGGATCGCCGTAGCCCAACTCGCTCCACAGCCGCTTTTCAAAAGCATGGGGATTATTGGCAATCAGCTGGTTGGCGACTTTTAAAATGCGCCCGGTGGAGCGATAATTTTGTTCCAATTTAATGACTTGCAGGCGGGCATAGTCTTTTTGCAATTGCGCCAGATTTTCCGGCTGAGCACCGCGCCAGGCGTAAATCGACTGATCGTCATCGCCGACCACGGTGAATTTCCCCAGATTACCGGCAATCAGGCGCACCAGCTGGTATTGGGTGATGTTGGTGTCCTGATATTCATCGACCAGCAAGTAACGGATTTTGTTTTGCCACTTTTCCAGAATCGCCGGGTGCTGTTGAAACAGCAGCACCGGCAACAGAATCAGATCGTCAAAATCGACCGCATTGTAGGCTTTCAGGCTGCGCGTGTAGTCGATATACAGCATGGCTATCGGGCATTCATTGGCCTTTGCAATCAGCACCGATTGTTCCGGCGTGACGAAAGCATTTTTCCATTGGCCGATTTGCCGGGCGTAGCTATCAATATTGTCGATGTCGCAATCTTTCGCGCCGTGGCTGATTAAATTGCGCAGCAGTGTGAGCTTATCCTGTTCGTCGAACAGCGTCAGACCGGATTTATAGCCCAGCGTTTTCGATTCCGCCCGCAATATGTCCAAGCCTAATGAATGGAAAGTCGACACCCGCAGGCCGCGCTGTTGGTTGCTGTCCAATAATTTGGACACGCGGGTTTTCATTTCCCGTGCGGCTTTGTTGGTGAACGTCACCGCCGCAATATGCCGCGCCGGCAGGCCTTGCTTGACCAGATAGGCGATTTTTTCGGTAATCACCCGGGTCTTGCCGCTGCCGGCACCGGCCAGCACCAATAAAGGATGGTCGATTGTTTTAACAGCGGCTTGTTGTTGGGGGTTTAGTTTGGACATTGATGGGGGTAATGAGACAAGTTCAGTGCTTGTTTTATGCACACTAAAAATTAGGCTGTGCGCACATTATAACTATTTTCCAGCATCGGTTTTTACCGGCCATTTTGCCCCTGAATCTATCCAGGCTTTGAGCCGCGTTATATCCTGCTCGGAAAGTGTGTGCTTATCCGCCATCGGCATATTTTTTTTAGTCCCCGACACAATCGCGATTAACGGGCTGACAGCGCTTTGTCCCGGCAATACCAAGGGTTCATGTCCACGACTTTCAAATAAGTCTTCTCTGCGATCAACACGAAAACCGCCTAACTGTCTTTGCGGACCGTGGCAAAACAGGCAATGGGTCTCGAATATGGGATAAACGTCTTGCCAAAATTCGATATTTTCTTTATCGATATAAGCCTGAGCCGTTACCGAAGGTTCATTAAGCTGGCGTTTTCCCCGCATCGGCCGGGTTATTTCTTTAACGCTGTATTGCGCCGACCACGCAAACAGCGTAATGCAAAGGATGACCACAACCGCAGTCAAAACGCCGCTACGGACTAATGAAGGCTGGGCGGTTTTTGGCAAACGGCAGCGTTTGGCTATCACCGTCACAATCCAATTCCAATGCAGCATCAGATGCACAACAAGCACCACTAAAAGCCCAAGACTTATCCAGAAATGGATGTCGCCCCACTGGTGGCGTGTGTAACCCCATAAACTTAACGATTTATTGCTGCCGGGCGGCAACGGAAAACGCAACAGGTAACCGGTCGCAATCATGCCTAAAAACAGCAATGCGGCGACGATGTCGATGAGGATATTGGCAAGGGTGCGGTTCATGTTTGTAAAATCAGGTGTTTTGGCTTTCATAATGCCAGCGAAGAAAACTCCTCTACAGCAACTTGCATAATGCGTTGGGGTTGCTTTTGCTGGTCAGCGATTGCCTGGTAATCGTTTTCTATTCTCTCTAAAACCACAGCATCGAAATAGTGTTCGCCGCAAAACGTGCATTCAAGGCAAGGCACATGCTCAACCACTAACATCCGTTCATTTTTTTGGTAGATATAGCGTGTATTTGTACTAATAAGGTGCTTATGGCCGCAAAATACGCAGTGTTCGGACATGTTAATTTGATTCAATGCCTTATATAAGCTTATCTAACTCAGCAGAAATAATTCCAAGAATAATAACGACAAAAGAGCTTACCACGAACTTCAAGACTACTCGTTCCTTACACTTTTCAAATGCGGCTATTAGCTTTTCATCGCCTTTGTTGAGTTTCAAATAAGAAAGGACAGGATAGCTGTCGATAGACTCCTCTATTCCCCTCCCAATAACGCCCATAAAGTTAATAACGAGGTAGGCACCCCCGCTATAAATAATAAAGAATCGAGCCCACATCTCAGGCATTGCTGATACAGAAGAAACTAACTCAGGAATCGCCTGTAGCGCAAACATTATAATAAGTAGGGCGGCAATTGTTTTTCCAACATATGGAATAATATGCGACCAATGCTGTAAACGCTTAAGTACAGCAGATTTAGGAGTTGTATTGCAGCTCATAATCCATTCATCAAAAGCCTCTAAGAAGCCACGAGCAATGATGTAGTCAGCATAGTCAATAGTAATTTCTCCAGTATTGCCAGCTATATATCCTATCATTCTTGCTGTGACGAATGGTGGGGAATCCTCTTCAATTTGATTGCATATCGCTACTCTTGATGTTAGGCGGATCGTTATTACATATTCTTGCGGTCGATTTAAACTAGCAGGAATTATTGAGAAATTGTATTTCAAAACAAGATTAACTGAAGGACTGGTAGCGTTAGCATTGTATGCGCGAAATCTTTCAAACGATGTAAATTGCTCTTTGCGTTCTTTTTCATGAAATATTGAAACTATTTCGTTGTGTGCAACAATATTATGCACATCCGATAATTGCATTATTTTATGGTTCAATTGCTCAATTTCAGAAAACTCAATTAATAAATTTTCTGAATAGCGCTTGCTTATTTGCTCTGTGCGGCCTGTAACTTGATGGTATACGTCCTGATAAACCTTGAGAGACACAGGAGCTTCGGAATCACCAACTCTAACTGATTGGTTGTTACTGTTTTCACCATGCTCAATTATATTTCCCATTATCATTTTTCTCTCTGGTTTAGTTTCTATTGTTTCTCGTGGTTACAGTTAAACCTTACGATCCAGCTTGCGGTAGCTGATCGCTTCGCTCAAATGCCCGATTTCTATATTTTCCGATTGGGCGAGGTCGGCTATGGTGCGCGCCAGTTTTAATATCCGGTGATACGCCCGGTGCGACAGGCCGAATTTGTCCATCGCCTGCTCTAAAATCTGGTGGCTGGGTTCGGATAAGATACACAGCTGTTTCACTTCTTTCGCCGACAACGCGGAATTGGCTTTACCGCTGCGCGTCAGCGCCACGTTGCGGGCGGCAACCACGCGCGCCCGGATGGTTGCGCTGCTTTCTTCGCCCTCGGGCGAGCCTTTGCGCAATACTTCATGCGAGATTCTGGGCACTTCCAGATGCATATCAATACGATCCAATAACGGCCCGGACACTCTGGCGCGGTAACGCATGACTTGCTCGGATGTACAATGGCAGCGGCCTGAGGCATCGCCTAAAAAACCGCAGGGGCACGGGTTCATTGCCGCAATCAGCTGAAAACGCGCGGGGAAATCGACCTGCCGGGCGGCGCGGGAAATGGTGATGTGGCCGGTTTCCAGCGGTTCGCGCAACACTTCTAAAACCTTGCGGTCGAATTCCGGCAATTCATCAAGAAACAAGGTGCCGTTATGCGCCAACGATATTTCGCCGGGCTTAGGATTGCTGCCGCCGCCGACCAGGGCCGCTGCCGAAGCGGTGTGATGCGGCGCGCGATACGGCGGTTTCAGCCAGTTGGCGACATCCAAGCCTTTATCGCTGATGGAGGCAATCGCGGCGCTTTCCTGCGCCTGTTGTTCGGTCAGTTGCGGCAAAATAGTCGGCAAACGCGAGGCGATCATCGATTTGCCGGTGCCGGGCGGGCCCAGCATAATCAAGTTATGCGCACCGGCAGCGGCAATTTCAAACGCGCGTTTGACGTGATATTGGCCGTGAACATCGGCAAAATCGACATCGGTTACCGGTACAGCTTGCTCTTCCTGCTGAAATTCGGCCTGTATCAAATGCTGGCCGGTCAGATGGGCGCAAACTTCAAGCAAATGCGCTGCCGGGATGATTTCAATGTCCTTAACCAGCGCCGCTTCGGCGGTATTGTCTTTAGGCAAGATCAGTTTGCGCCGGTTGTTGCTCGCTTGTATCGCAATCGGCAACACGCCGTTAATCGCACGCAATTCGCCGCCTAGCGACAACTCGCCGACACATTCGTAATGGTGCAGATGAATGTTGGGAATCTGGCCGGATGCCGCCAAAATACCCAGTGCAATCGCCAAATCGAAACGTCCGCCTTCTTTCGGCAAATCGGCGGGCGCGAGATTAATGGTGATGCGCTGCATCGGAAACTCAAAATTTGAATTGAGTATCGCGCCGCGCACCCGATCTTTGCTTTCCTTAACCGCCGTTTCCGGCAAACCGACGATATTCAGCGCAGGCAGGCCATTGGAAATATGCACTTCAACGGTGACTAACGGCGCTTCGATGCCGGAGCGGCCGCGACTAAAGACAACCGCCAATGACGACATGCCGGTTGACCCGTTTACAGCTGTTCTTTATTGAGGTGCTGCTGTTCCATCTCGGCCACGCGTTTTTCCAGGTCTTCGAGTTTGGAACGGGTTTTTGCCAGCACCAGTTTTTGCACTTCAAATTCTTCGCGGGTGACCAAATCGAGTTTACCCAAGGCGCCCTGCAAAATGGCGTGGAAACTTTTTTCCAGGTCGTCTTTCAGGCCGCTCAGGCCGGGAGGAATGGCGCCAGCCAAACGGTTAGCAATATCATCTAGGGATTTTGGATCAAACATGGGAGTGTCTCATTAGTAAGGGGGTATAGAGTTCAGTTGTGGGAGCGACGCCCACGTCGCGACGTTATCGATTCGGAAAGTGTGCCTGTGCTAACGCCCTAATCGCCGTTTCTTCCATTGGTTGCACGGTTGCCAGCGCCCACAAATCAAACTGGGGTTCGCGCCGAATAGCTGCCACCATGGCAAAACCAGCCGCTTGCAAGGTTGCCGTTAAGACTTTTTGGGTAAAACCGCAACGGTGCGCCATGTACAGGTTGCCCTGAGCCATGGCCGGGCGATGTCCGTAAAGAATATCAAGAGGAGCAATAGGGCCTGCCGGCGCGGTATAAGCGGGTTCAGTGAGTTTGTCCTCTGCAACCAGTGCGCAGACTGATTGCAGGTCGGGACAGGTAATCACGGCAAAACCGTCAGCCGCCAATACGCGCCGGAATTCAGCGAGTGCTACCGGTACTTCGTGCGGATAAAGATGCTCAATATTATGGCTGGAGAAAATTGCATCGACCGATGCATCAGCTACTGCCGACATATCGGTCATGGTGCCGACAATATCAGGGTTTACCTGTTCATCAATATCCAGGCGCTGTTCATGCCATTCCGGGGTATTAAATCCCGCCGTGGTGCTGTCTTTACGTTTCGGCCCGCAGCCGACGTGGAGAAAGGTTTTCATGTTAAATTTAGTAATTAAAGTATCTCAAACACAGCATCAAGCGGCGCGTAAGTCATTTAAAGGCAAATGTGATAATGATACCGACTGAATATCGGTTTTTTCGCTGGCGTGTTGGACGTCAATCCCAACCAGCGTCCCTTTGCTGTCAAAGTCCAGCACCAGGCCATCAGCGACTTCATCCGAATCGACTGAAGGCGTATTAGACAAATGGATATACAAGGAATCCGTTTCTTTATCGTAGCTTAATTTCATGGTTTAAATCTCCGGTCTGGAAAAGCATTAACAGCAAGGCGATTTAATCCACCAATCGGCTTACAAACCAAACGCCTTCTTAAAAAATTCAGGTTGCGCCAGCGCGGCTTTGTGTATGTCGACATTGTAGTAAGTGGTATCGAACGGTTTGCCTGCACTATCAGCTTCTCTGAACTTGCTCAAATCGCCTTTGCTGGCAATGGTGGCGCTCCACCAGCCGGATGGGTACAAGCATTGCGGAAAGAACAAGGTTTGCAAATTGTTAAAGCCGGACGCGCTCATTGCCGCACGCATTTCGCCGATTAACTTGACATGGTACAGCGCCGATTCGCTTTGTTGTACTACCATGCCGTTTTCGCTCAGACAGGCGAAACAATCGCGGTAAAATTCTTCGCTGAACAAGCCTAAAGCCGGGCCCACTGGATCGGTGCTGTCGACGATAATAATATCCACCGAATTTGGCGCGGCGTCTTTGACCCATTTGATGCCGTCGATAAATTTCAGATCGGCTCTAGGATCGTTATTGGATTCGCACAACTCAGGGAAATAAATTTCCGCCAGGCGCGTGACCCGCTCATCAATGTCAATCTGCACCGCTTGTTCCACTGACGGATGTTTTAACACTTCGCGCAAGGTGCCGCAGTCGCCGCCGCCGATAATCCATACCCGTTTAGGATTGGGATGCGTGAACAAAGCCGGATGGCTCATCATTTCGTGATAAAAAAAGTTGTCGCGGGTCGAGACCATGGTGCAGCCGTCTATGATCATCAAGTTGCCGAAGGTTTCGGTTTCATAGATTTCAAGGTGCTGGAACTCGGATTGTTCCTCGTGCAGTTTTTGTTTGATTTTTAATGAAAAAGCCGAACCTGCGTCGGCGTGTTGCTCGGTAAACCACTCGGATGGATTTAGCATGTGTATTCCTGAAGAAGCCAATAAATGGCTGGGCATTATATTAGAATTCGGCATGGGTTAGGCATAAAACAAATTTTGGTGTGAAAATGGGCAACTACTCAGCAATACCTTCGCCAAAAATCGATGCCAGTTATTCGAGGTAAAACATGAAGTTATAACTGTCTATTTTGGTCAAAGTTGATTAAAAATTCATCTGGGCAAACCCTGAAGTAATTTTTAATCGGGAAACAGCTTGTATACGCAAAAATAAAATCATAACTATTTGTTTTACTTTACAAGATGAGTACAGCCGCTTGGCGAAGGTATTAACTCGGGGACTGTTAAAAATGACGAAATAGAATGCAGCTACCAACAGTAGGCGCTTTAGGCGACACAGATGGGACGGGTTTACACAGATTTTTTTAAAATATACCGTTCTTTATCCGTGATTATCCGTTTGATCCGCGCCATCCGTGTTCTATTTTATTTTTCGTGTCCTCTGTGATCTTCGTGGTGATCCTCTTTTTGCCGACATTACTGAAGAAACGCGTTGCTGCCGGTTATTTCATAAACGCTTGGGATCAAAATGAAGCAGTCGAAAACCTTGCTGCTGCAAATGGCTGACAATTTCGTCGAGATGACGGTAGGTGGTGGGGCGATTATCATGAAACACCAAGACGCAGGGATAAGGCTTAGCCCATGCCGCCAGAATGGCTTGCGTCTTTTGCTTAACTTCATCAACGGTGATGCCCGGTATGGCGTCGCCTGCCGACTCGCCCATCACGATTTGATAACCCAAGCGCGTGGCGGTTTCACGCACCGTTGCGGTGAGAATAAAATAAGGCGGCCTAAACAAGCGGTTGTTTGCGGCACCTAAAACCGGTTCAGCAATAATTTCCCACTCGCTAAATTCTCTCAGCACAGCCTCGGGCGTGTCCAACCAGGGCCATTTAAACCACGGGTGACGCACTGTATGGTTACCGATACTGTGTCCGGCCTGTTTGATGCGCCGGGCAATGTCTGGATATTTCGCAACGCTGCCTTTGTCAGTCCAAAGCTCGTAGGGAGCGTAATACATCCGCCGCTGCCAAAATTCATCCGGCGCATCGGCCAACAGGAAAAAACCGGCTTTTACCGGCGTACCGTCTACGGCTTTTAATCTCGCCAACATGTCCAGTACACGCCCGGTTGTCTCAGGCAACGGCCCGTCATCAAAGCTGAGCATGAACTCGGTATTTTTTGTTGGGATGCGCCCTTGCAGACCGGCATCAAGTCCGGTCGTGCAGCCCGCGATAAGGCCAGCGATCATCAGGGCTAGTCGAATAAAATGCGTCATGGTTATTTTTTTAGTGTTTTTCAATATGCCTTTTTGCCTATTTTTTAGGCAGTCACGCCAAAACCTGCAGCTTTCCGCACAACATAGCGGACGAGATTTAATCCTTCGGTGCGCTATCGTACCGACAGACGAAGCCTGCTGCTTTAAATTAATTTCCTGAGTGGGTATCAATCCAGTTATACGGAGGCCATGTAAAGCAAGTGGCTATACCTGCTCCTTGCCCGGATCTAACGATACAGGAATGGGCGAGTCATCAAAAAACCATACAACTATAAAAGTGGGCCATTAAGCCTATTAACCCTCTCATTTTCTGGAGAAACCACTATGACTTTGGCACAAACCAACGATACATCAATAGAACTGAATAACACTTTTGACCAAACCGCAAGACAAAGACGGGGCATCATCAAGCCCTTGATGACGCTTGGCGTGTTTAGCCTCGTCGTCGGCCTTAGCGGCTGCATGATTGTCGATTCGCCGATCAAAGGCATGATGGGCACCGAAGTTATCTGGGGCGACATAGCGACCGGCGAAACCGCCGACCCTCGCACCTTGAAAGAAGGCAAAGCCTGTGCCGAGTCAATCTTGGGCTTGCTGGCGCGCGGCGATGCCAGTGTGCGGGCGGCCAAACAAAATGGCAATATCAAAGAAGTCATTTCAGTAGATCACTCAGCCAGGAACTTCCTTAACATTGTCGGCGAGTGGTGTACGATAGTGAGAGGTCACTAAACACTACGTTTCGGTCGAGATCGCAAGCCCATGAAACAGGTTTGGCTGGAATTGCCGGAAAGGAGCAATCTGTTTTGGCTGAACATGATCAAATGGATTGCGCTGCGGTTTGGGCGCTGGTTGTCGCGCCTTTTGCTTTACCCGATTGCAGCCTATTTCGTCATCTTCTCGCACCGCACCCGTGCCGCCTCCTGCAATTATCTGCGTCGGGTTTTGGGGCACGATTGCGGCTGGGGCGAAGTGTTTCGGCATTACCACACCTTCGCCTGTACCTTGCTGGATAGGCTGTACCTTTTTGCCGGTCAGGAACAGCATCTGTCTATCCGCATACACGGACAGGACGTGCTGGATCATTACGCTCAGTCCGGGCGTGGCTGTCTGCTGGTTGGTGCGCATCTTGGCAGCTTTGAAATTATTCGGGCAGTCGGGCAGTTGCAGAGCAAATACGTTATAAAAGCGCTTGTTTATGGCGAAGGCACGCCCCGTATTACCGAGCTGTTCCAAAAACTGAATCCGGCATTGTTTAAAGACATCATCTACATGGGCGGTGTCGGTTCCTTAATTGGGCTCGAACAATACGCGAAACAAGGCGGCATTATTGCGCTGATGGGGGATAGAAGTGTACAGGCCAGCAAACGGGTTCGCTGCGAATTTTTCGGCGAACCGGCCTGGTTTCCTGAAGCGCCTGTTCTGCTGTCGCGCATTCTTGACATGCCCCTGGTTTTATTTTTCTGTCTGCACCGGGGCGAAGGGCATTACGAGGTGTGGTTTGAACACCTGGCCGACCCGATGCAAGCCGTCCGAGACCAGCGCGAAGCCGCTGCCCACAGCATCATGCAGCGCTACGCCAACCGTCTGGAACATTACTGCCGGCTGGCGCCTTATAACTGGTTCAATTTTTATAATTTCTGGCAGTCAGACGAATAAAATCCTGGTAATTACTCAGTGAAAAAGTAATAAGTGATAGAACGCGGGTGCCACTGATTAAACGGATAATGACCGATTAAAAGCGTATTAAAAATCTGTGTAAATCTGTCTTATCTGTGTGCAATCCGTGTCCCATTTGATTATTTTTAGCGGGTCTGGCTCCCTGTCTGAGCGGTCTATTGCGGGACAATTTTTCAGTGTGAATGGAGTGATCGCATGAACGGAAGAAACGAATATGTATTAGTCATCCCGGCCTACAACGAATCCGCTACTATCCGCGAGGTGGTGCAGGGCGCTTTGCAGCATTTTGGTACTGTCATTGTGGTTGACGACGGTTCCAGCGATGGCACCCTGGAAAAAATCGCCGATTTGCCGGTGACGCTAAAACACCATCCTGAAAATAGAGGAAAAGCCGCGAGCCTATGGAACGGTATGCAGGAGGCGTTAAAGCTGGGCGCAAAAGGCATAGTCACCATGGATGGGGACGGTCAGCACGATCCGTCCGACCTGCCAAGGCTGTTGCGGGCTGCGGAAAATCACCCAGACAAACTGGTGATAGGCTCCCGTTTGTGGAACCGCGATAAAATCCCCAAAGCCCGCTACCGCGCCAACCGTTTCGCCAACTTTTGGATCGCCTGGGCTTCGGGTCAGGCCATTGAAGATAGCCAGTCGGGATTTAGGGTCTATCCGGCGCAACTGATTCGCCTTTGCCGATTCGAGCTGGGCCGTGATCAAAGCTTCGTTTTCGAAAGCGAGATTATCATTGAAGCCGCCCGCCACCGGTTTTTGTGCATCTTTCAGCCGGTACAAACGACTTACCCCAAAAATGCCCGCCCCAGCCATTTTCGTCCGGTGAAAGACATTGCCCGTATCACCCGCATGGTGGCCTGGCGGCTGTTTATCCGAGGTTTTTTTCTGTCCGGCTTATGGCGAAGCCTGAGTGAAAATCAGGGTCTAAAACCGCAAAAACTTTGAAAGTATTTTTTGGCTCCCTGCCGATCAAAACAGTTTTTCGCGGGCGTTGTCCAAAATGGCAGTTACGGCGGGATGCTTTAGTTTTCGGCGCGCGGTAATGGCATAAAAGCGTTCCTGTACCGCAGTAATACGGCCAACAATCTCGACATCGTACTGGCGTTGTATTTCCGCCTCCACGGGTGTCGGCGCGACAAATAAACCCGTGCCGCCGCTGCCGAAAGTCTTAATTAACGCACTGTCCTCAATTTCTGCCTGGATTTTCGGGCTGATGCCTTCAGCGTCAAACCACTGATCCAGCGAGCGCCGCAGCGCCGTGTTACCGGTCGGCAATAAAAACGGCGCGCCGGTCAGCGAGCGGGGAAAATCAGCACGATACACAGCGGCCAGCGGCGCGCTGCCAAATACGGTCACCGGACATTCGCCTAACAAATGGTTAAAGGCCTTGGCGCCGCTGTTTGGTGTCAGCGGCGCGTCAGCCAACACCAAATCGACATTTTGCAAGGCTATTTCTGCCAACAGCCGCTCGGCCTTGTCCTCATAACAGAGGATTTGCACCGGCTCCGGCAGCCGAAACGCAGGTTCGATCAGGCGATACACAATCAGCTTGGGCAAGGCATCAGCCACGCCGACAGTCAGCCGCAACGGCCCGCCGCTGGGGCGGCCTTTCAGCGTGTTGGACAATTCGCGACCCAGCGAAAAAATCTCATCGGCATAATGAAAGACAATGCGCCCGGTTTCGGTCAGCACCAGCTTCCGCCCGTTCTTGTAAAACAGCTTTTCCCCGATGGCTTGCTCAAACACCGATAATTGCCCGCTAATGGTCGGTTGCGCCAAATGCAGTTTTTCGCAGGCGCGGGTGATGCTTTCCTCGCGCACCACGTTCCAAAAATAAAACAAATGCTGGTAGTTGATACGTTCCATAGCTGCCTAATACATCGTAAATTTCGATAGTTTTATTCTAAACATTCTATTTAACAATAACAAACTTTGCTTGTATGCTAAGGGCTAACTTTTTCAACCCACCGTAAGGAATCCGCTAATGACTAACCCAGCCGATGACAAAGAACTCCGCCATTCAATCCGTCTGCTCGGATCGGTGCTGACGCGGGTATTGAAAGCACAGGCACCGGCCGAAGTGACGGCGGCGGTCGAGCGCCTGCAACGCCGCTTCGCCGGTCTGCTGCGCGATGGCAGTCTGCCGAAACGGCTGCATTTGCAGGAAGCGGTCGATGGCCTCAGCCCTGATGCAGTTGGCGATGTGATACGGGTATTCAACCGCTATTTCAGCCTACTCAATATCGCCGAAGAATCCTATTATTTGAAATTGCGTCGGCAGCGGCAGACCGGCCATTATTGGCCCGGCTCCTTCCATGACACCTTAATCGCGCTGAAAGCGTCGGGCGTCACGGCGGATAAACTGCAGATATTGCTGGACGAATTATTGTACCTGCCGGTGATGACAGCGCACCCGACCGAAGCCAAACGGCGCACGGTTAAAAGCGCTTTGCGCAATGTGTTTTTGAGCCATGATGCCTTGGCCGATAAACGCTTAAAAGGCCATTCCCGCCGAGAGTTGCTCAACCGCCTGCAATGCCAGATTCAATTATTGTGCAAGACTGACGAAGTGCGCACCCGGACATTAGGCGTGGCCGATGAAATCGATGCCGGCTTGTTTTATTTTTCGCTGTCGCTGTTTCAGGCGACAGGCCAGGTTTACCGTAATTTTGAACGCGCCATCGTGGATGTCTACGGCGAAGAAGCGGCGGTGGACATTCGGGTTCCCAGCTTTTTGCGTTTTGGCTCCTGGATAGGCGGTGACCGCGACGGCAATCCTAACGTCACGCCGGACATTACGGTGCTGGCTTTGCGCCTGCAAACGCAGACTATTTTGCAGGAACATATCCGCCGTCTGGGCGAATTGTACGAACAAATGTCGCATTCCCACGGCTTTTGCGCCTTATCGGCTGAATTTGTCGCCAGCCTCGAAGCCGATCGCAGTGCGCTGGGTAGCGCGATAGTCGAGCTGGAAAAGCCCTATTTGCAAGAGCCTTACCGGCACAAATTGGCACTGATGAAATACCGCATGAACTGCACCTTGGCACAGGTTCAGCAACGTTTGCGCGGCGAACAGCCGCCCCCGGATCACCACGCTTACCCGAATTTGGCGGCCTTTTTAACCGATCTGCGCATTATCGATACGTCCTTGCGCGGTCATGGCGATGCGGCCATTGCCGATTTGGAACTACGCGATGTGATTCGTTTGGCGGAAACTTTCGGCTTTCATCTGATGGAGCTGGATGTGCGCCAGGAATCAAACCGGCATACCGACGCCGTGGCTGATATTTTGGCGGCCGCGCTGGGTTTAGATTATCACAGCATGGATGAAAATCAGCGTTTGGAGCTGTTGAGCGAAGCCATTGCCGCGCCGGGCGGGCTGATTTACGAAGACGGCATTTTGCCGGCGGCTAGCCGCGAAACCTTGGAATTATTTGAGGTGATGGCGCGAATGCGCAAGGAAATCGGTGCGGATTGCTTCGGCAAATATGTGGTGTCGATGACACACTCGGCCAGTCACGTGATGGAAGTGATGTTGCTGGCGGCACAAAGCGGTTTGGTGGGTCGAATTGGCGGCCAATGGTATTGCCATATCGGCGTCAGTCCACTGTTTGAAACCATCGACGATCTTAACCGGATTGAAGATGTGCTCAATCGTCTGTTCGATACGCCGGTGTATCGTGAATTGCTGCGGGTTTCAGGTGATAGTCAGGAAATCATGTTGGGCTATTCCGATTCCTGCAAAGACGGCGGCATTTTGGCATCGTCCTGGGGATTGTCGCGGGCGCAACGGCAGATTATCGCCATCATCGAACAGCGCGGACTCAAGTGCCGCTTGTTTCATGGTCGCGGCGGCACGGTAGGGCGGGGCGGCGGTCCAACTCACGAAGCTATTTTGGCGCAGCCGCCCGACACCGTGCGCGGCAAGATCAAATTTACCGAACAGGGCGAGATGCTGTTTTACCGCTACAACAACATGGAAACCGCGACTTACGAGTTGACTATGGGCGTGACCGGCCTGCTTAAAGCCAGTGTCAGTTTGGTGCAAACAGTGCGTATGGACCGTGCCGAAGATTTGTCCGTGATGGATGAATTAGCGCGCATCGGCGAACACGGTTACCGCGAACTGACCGAGCGCACACCCGGATTTCTGGATTATTTTTACGAGGCCACACCGGTCGGCGAAATCGGCGGGCTTAACATCGGTTCGCGGCCATCGCACCGCAAAAAAGGCGACCGCTCGAAAAACTCGGTGCGCGCCATTGGTTGGGTATTTTCCTGGGCGCAATCGCGGCAGACCTTTCCGGCCTGGTACGGCATCGGCATGAGCTTGTCGAGCTGGTGCGCCGGCAAACCGGAGCGTCTGGAAAAATTGCAGGCCATGTACCGGGACTGGCCGTTTTTTCGTAATCTGTTGAGTAACGCGCAAATGGCGCTGAGCAAATCGGACATGGGCATCGCCAAGGAATACGCCGGTTTATGCGTCGATCCCGAAACCGGCAAGCGCGTTTATGGTTTGATTGCTGCCGAACATCAGCGCTGCGTGGAGTGGATTTTAGCCATCGCCAACACCGACCGGCTGCTGGCGGAAAACCCGGAACTGGCCGCCTCGCTGCATCGCCGCGACGCTTATTTGGGTCCGCTCAATTATCTGCAGGTGTTTTTGTTGCGCCGGGTACGGGAAATCGCCCCGGAGAACCAGGCCGAAAGCCCGTGGATGAAGCCCTTATTGCGCAGCATCAACGCCATTGCGGCAGGGATGCGCAATACCGGTTAATTTTTTTGTCCACGAAAAGCACGAAAGCCACGAAAAAAACATGCGGGGGGCAGCGGCTCCCCGTCATCACTATCGCATTAGCAAAAAAACAGGGTGCTGATGCAGTACAATGCCTATAGCTTATTTTTATCACCATGAAAAGCATGAAGCTAATCTTCCTATACTACACGGGGTCATATTTGCAGATGTTAAAATGCTGTAAAAATTGAACCCTAAAGCGCTTAGGTTCCAATTTTTCGCATCCGTGACAGCGCGAAGCATATTTTCAAGTCCTTCATTGTCTTCATGGTAAAAATAAATGACCTTTTTTGAATCAGCACCCAAAAAACATAGAGTGATATCCATGCAAGAACCCTCATCAAGCCTCATCGATAACGCCGCCAACGTATTGCGTAACGGCGGTTTGGTGGCCTTCCCTACCGAAACCGTTTACGGACTGGGCGCTAATGCATCCGATCCGGTGGCGGTGCGCCGCATTTTTGAGGCCAAAGGGCGCCCGGCCGACCATCCGTTGATCGTCCATTTGCACAGCCCGGAAACACTGGATTTTTGGGCACAAGATATAACCGATGCGGTTTGGCGATTAGCCGAGCAGTTCTGGCCGGGGCCGCTCACGTTAATCCTGAAACGACGGCACGCGCCATTGACGGTGACCGGCGGACAAGAAACCGTCGGTCTGCGCGTGCCTAATCACCCCGTCGCTTTAGCCTTGCTAAAGGCATTCAACGGCGGCATCGCCGCGCCATCGGCCAATCGTTTTGGCAAGGTAAGCCCTACCCGTGCAAAGCATGTGCGCGCCGAACTGGGCGACCGGGTCGATCTGATTTTGGAAGGCGGCCCGTGTCGTATGGGTGTCGAATCCACTATTCTTAGTCTAGCAGGTGACCAACCCCGGCTGCTGCGTCCCGGCTCCATTTCGCTGTCGGCACTGCAAGAAGTGCTCGGCACTGAAATCCTGACATCAACGTCAGCGAGCAACATCCGTGCGCCGGGTATGCTCAAATCGCATTACTCGCCGGAAACGCGGTTCGAGCTGTGCCCCAAAGACCAGCTTGACCGACGCGGCAATGAACTCGCCAGTTCCGGCTTACGCACAGCGGTGATGTTTATCGGTTCGGCACAAAAAGAACAGTCTGAACATAAGGCATTTACGCCCCTCTTTATGCCCGATGTTCCGGCGGATTATGCCAGAAAACTGTACGCGGCTTTACGCCTGCTTGATAACGCCGAATTCGATGTGCTGTTGGCCGAATCGCCGCCCGATACAGAAGTCTGGCAAGCGGTTAATGACAGGCTCAAACGTGCGAGCTATAAAAACGAAGGCTAAATAAATAACCTGAACATCTGATAATATAGTTGTCATCGTTCCCACGCTCCGGCGCTCGTCGTTATACACATCCTGCAACAGCTCACTATTCAGAGCGCTACAAGTTAGACCTTCCAGGTTTTTACTGGAGCCGCTCCCGGCGGCTCCAGTACTTCCGCCATCCATGGCAGTCGTAAAACCTGGAAGGTCTGCAGTTCAGCCTGTTTTACGGTTACGCCAGACAATAATCTCCGGAATGACGACGCAATCATAATAACTGTTATAGATCAGCGAAACCGTTGATGAGCTCGGGGCTTTGGCGTAGAGCTCCAGGCTATGTTTGGTGCGCTTGTGGTAGTTTAAACGGCTTGCTTAGTCATAATCCCTCTTTATCGTGGACAATTATTGGGGTATGCTATTTTCAGACAATAACCTAAGCCATTACCTAAAAATAAAACTTGCTCAAGTTATTTCATGATCGTTCCTTACTTTATTCCGGCTGTCTCGTTACCAAGTCCAGTTGTATAAGCATCGGGCACAATTTGAGGTTTCTTTCTGATGGAAGAAAGGTTCCTGAAAGGATCAACCCATACAATAAGCCCAGTGGTAGCTGTTCTTCCCCCTCATGTAACTTTTGGATTCGCGTGCATTGCTCCTCTCGACGAGTAAAATCGCCCGTGCCCCTAGTTGAACAGTTACCACTCCCTTATGTGATTTCTGAGAAAGAATGCCCCCTGATGATCTTGAACCGTAGAAAAATAGAGCGCACAAAAATTTCGTGTTTTTTGCGCTTTTCTTGGACAATTATGTAGGGACTATCCTTATTGGAATAGCCTAATTTAACAACCTTTTAAACGTTTCCCATGCCTGCTTCTGCTGAATTTAAAGAATCTACACAACGCAAGAAAACCATGCAGACATTACTCGGCTTTTTGCTGGGCATACTGGAACTGGACATTGAACCGGCTAGGTCGCTGGATCGCCTGATACACCTGGATTTCGACGACAGCCTCGATGTACTGCCCGAAATTGGCGACAACTTCGGTTTGCGCATGGATCGCGTGACGTTAACGCCCACAGCAGCGGCGGAATCTTCGGCAGCGCAAACGCCGTTAGTGGCCTGCCTTGCCGAAGGGCGCGGCTGGCTGGTGGTTTACGGTTTTAGCGCCGGTCGAGTGCGGGTGGCTCTGGTTCAGGGCGAAGTCATTGAAGAGCGCCGCCTCAAACCTGCTGAAGTAGGGCAACAGCTGGGCTTGACTGCAGGACTCATCGGCGACTGGCTTTTGGTGCAAGCCAAGGCGCCGCTGGCTAATGCCGTCAGCCACGATGCTCATGCGCATTTGTCGCCGTTACGCCGGCTCATTGAGCTGATGCGCGCCGATCATGCCGATTTATGGCTGGTACTTGGGTTGGCGCTGGGTTCAGGCTTACTCGCTTTAGCCTCGCCGGTGACGGTGCAGGCGCTGGTCAACACCGTGACTATGGGCGGCATGGGACAGCCTTTGCTGGTACTGTCTATCATTTTGTTCTTCTTCCTAACTTTTGCCGGCGCAGTGCAAGTTCTGACCTCGTATCTGGTGGAAATCGTGCAGCGGCGCATTTTTGTGCGCCTTGCAGCGGATCTGGCTTATCGTTTGCCCCGCGTGCGCCGGGATGCTTATACGCATCATCAAGGCGTAGAATTGGTCAACCGTTTTTTCGATGTGCTGACCGTGCAAAAAGCCGGTTCCGCGCTGCTGCTCGATGGTTTGAGCACCGCTGTACAGACCTGCGTCGGCCTGATTATGCTGGCTTTCTACCATCCTTTTTTGCTGGCTTTCGATGTGATCTTGCTGCTGTCGATCAGCGCCATCATCTTCGTCTTGGGGCGCGGCGGTGTGGCTACTTCCATCAATGAATCGATGTCCAAATATGCCTTGGTCGCCTGGTTGGAAGTCATCGCAGGCAATATGCAGACCTTTAAATTCAGCGGCGGGCCTGAGCTGGCCGCTAAACGGACGGATAAACTCGCGCTCGCCTATCTGGCGAACAAGCGCCGCCATTATCGGGTACTGCTACGCCAAGTGATCGGCTCGGTGGCCTTATATGCCATAGCCAGCACCGCATTGCTGGCTATCGGCGGTTATTTGGTCATTGACGGTCATTTAACATTAGGGCAATTGGTCGCCGCCGAACTCATCGTATCATCGGCGCTGGTGTCGCTGGTTAAGTTCGGCAAGCATTTGGAAGGTTACTATGACCTGATGGCGGGCGCCGACAAAATCGGCTACTTGCTGGATTTGCCGCTGGAACCTGAGCATGGCTTGGCGCCTATCATGAAAGGCCCGGCGGCGCTGACCATCCGTGACTTATCGTTTGGCTTTAGTGCCAAAAGGACGCTGTTTTCTCAGTTCAATTGTCAACTTCAACCCGGAGAGAAGGTTGCGGTGCTGGCGCGTCACGGCGGCGGTAAAACGGTGTTGGCCAATCTGTTATGCGGCTTGCGTCCTCTGCAAAAAGGCAGCATTGAGATTAACGCTGTCGAGTTGGGCAATCTGCGTCTGGAGGCCTTGCGCAGACGCATTGCCGTGGTCGGCGGCATAGAAATTATCGGCGACAGTCTGCTCGAAAATGTGCGTCTTGGCCGTGAGGAACTGAGTCTGGAGGAGATAAAACAGGCGCTGGATGCCGTCGGCCTGTCGAAAGAAATTGTCGGGCATGGTATGGATGTGGAACTGAGTCCGGGCGGTTTACCGTTGTCGGCTACTCAGGCGTTGTTGCTGATGCTGGCGCGAGCTACGGTCGGCAAACCCGCGCTGCTAATTTTGGACGCCGTTCTTGATGAGATGGATGAAGACTCCCGCAACCGTATTACCCCGCTGCTGTTTGCCGCCGATGCGCCTTGGACATTGCTGGTGCTGACCGCCTCACCCGCGGTTGCCGCATTATGTGAACGGGTGCTGCCTCTAACCGGAGCCGATACCCATGCTTGATTTACCTACTCAACTTTCCGCGCTGGCCGTTGCCCGCACCCCGCGCCTGATCGGCCTGCTGGCGAAGGCTGGCGTTTGGCTGTTTTTGCTGACACCGCCGGCCTTATTGTTGACGCCGTGGCAACAAAATATCACTTCGACCGGACGCGTCACCGCTTTTTCCCCGATTGAACGCGAGCAGACCATTCAAGCGCCGGTGTCCGGCCGTATCGTGCAATGGCAGATAAAAGAGGGCGCCAAAGTGAAAGCCGGCGATGTGTTACTGGAAATTATCGATGTCGATCCGCAATTGCTCGATCGCCTGCAACAACAACGTGACGCAGCCACCGCCAAATTGGCCGCCAAGGAAGAAGAGCTGCGTACTTATCGGCTACAAATCAATAACCTGATTGCCACCCGCGATTTGCAGGCTGCCACCGCTCAATACCGATTGGATGTGGCGCGTCAGCGTGCGCTTTCTGCCCGAGAGACCATTGCTTCCGCACACGCCACACTCGATGCCGCAGAAATACAGACTAAGCGTCTGCAACGTCTGCTGGCCGATGGTTTGGTGTCGCAGCGTGATTTTGAGGTGGCCGAACGCGACGGCATTGTCGCCCGACGCAACCTGAACAGCGGACAGGCGGCACTCGATGGCGCGCTGGCCGAACAGCGCGCCGCTGAAAATGAAATCGGCCGCATCCGTGCCGATGCCCAAGTCCGTGTTGATTTAGCCGAGGCGTCGGCGAACAAGATTCAAAGCGAACTCGAAGACAGCAAAAGCAGCCTGCTCAAAAGCGAAATTGATGTGTCCCGCCAGCAGTCGCAAATAGTGACAGCGCCCCGTGACGGCAATGTATTGCGTCTGTTGGTCAATCCGCAAAGCAACATTGTGCGCCAAGGCGAGCCGTTGCTGATTTTGGTTCCTGATCCCGGTATGAAGGCCGTTGAATTGTGGGTATCCGGCAACGATGCGGCGCTGATTACCGCAGGCCGCCATGTCCGCTTGCAATTTGAGGGTTGGCCGGCGATACAGTTTGCCGGCTGGCCCGAAGTGGCGGTGGGGACTTTCGGCGGCAATGTCGCCTTTGTCGATTCTACCGATGATGGTAAGGGCAAATTTCGGGTGTTGGTTGTGCCCAATCCAGACGAAATTCAGTGGCCGTCCGGGCGTTTTTTACGCCAAGGTGTGCGCGTTAATGGCTGGATATTGCTCAACCGGGTCACTATGGCTTATGAACTTTGGCGCCAGCTGAATGCGTTTCCTCCGCAAATGACCAAGGAATCACCCACGACTGATTTGGCTCGCCAAAAACTAAAATAATTCGATGATGAAACCATTACTTCCTTTGGCGCTGTTGCTGCCACTGTTCGCAGGCTGCAGCTATTATTTCGATACCGGGCCGGAGCGTAAAATTGCCCAGCGGGTTGAGCAGCGCTTAAACAGCGATGATCAGCTGGCGCTGGCGCCGCTGTCAAAAACCGCGCCGCTCACTATTGAACAGGCTTTGCCTAAATTTAAGGAGCGCCAAAACCGGACTGTACCCGACTTGCCGCCGGCTAAAACACCGGAAAAAACAGCGCCCAAAGCCAGCAATGCCTTATCTATCAGTCAGGTGCGCGCTTTGGCGCTGGAAAATAATCTGGAGCTGAAAATCGCCCAAATTAACCCGAAAATTGCCGCTGCCGATGTCAGTGAAGAACAGGCCAAATTTGACGATCTGATTTTTGCCCGTGCCAAATACGGCAGCAAAAATACACCGGCGCAAAACCTTGATGTGGTGACCTTCACCCCCACCGATTCGAGTTCAGCTTTGCTTAAGAACCAAACGGACAAGCTGACAGCGATACCGCAACGCACCAACATTTTGGATATGGAAACCGGCATCATCATTCCTTTGCGCACCGGTGCCAAAATGACCATCAGCGTTCCGTTCGACGAAAAAAAGCAGTTTAAAGGCGTCGCTTCCGACCAATATCTGAACGCCTTGCGTTTTTCCATCAGCCAGCCATTGCTGCGCGACGGCGGCATTGATACCAATGTGGCCGGTATCCGTATCGCCCGTTATGAACAGCAGGCGGTTGATGTAAGCACGCGCTTGCAGGCAATTCGGGTGCTGGCGGCGGTCGAACGCGGCTATTGGGGGCTTTATGTCGCCTGGGGCGAGCTGGATGTACGCCGTCAGCAATACGAAAATGCGGCGAATAATCTGGCGATGGTGAGAAAGCGCGTGGCCGAGGGGGTAACGGCTGCGGTCGAAATCAACCGCGCCGAAATCGGCGTGGCCGAGCGTATGGAAGGGCTTATCGTCGCCGAAACCACGCTCAAACTCAGACAGCGCCAACTCAAATTATTGTTGAACGACCCCGAAATGGATTTGGACACCGCCATTGTGCTGGTTCCGGAAACCACGCCGACGCTGGTTCAATTTGAATTCGACCGTGAACAGCTGGCGCGACAAGCGTTGCAAGGCCGCTTGGAGCTGTTGGAGCTGGAACTCAAATTGGCCGCCGACATGACCAAAATCGATTACCTGAGCAACCAAACCCTGCCGCTGTTCATGCTCGATTATCATTACGCTTCGCTAGGGCGCGATACTTCGTCGTTTAGCGGTGCTTTCGACCAGAGTCTCGACGGCGATTATTCCGACTGGTCGGTAGGCTTGCGTATGGAAGTGCCGCTGACTAATGAATTGCGCCGCGCACGGCGTGACCGCTCGATACAGCAACGCTTGCAGCGCCTCACTACCTTGCAGCTGCGAGAACTCAGTGTGCGCCGGGAAATTTACGATGCGCTGGATCAATTGCAGCAAAACTGGCAGCGCATCCTCGCCGCGCGGCAAAATGTGCTGCTGGCCGGACTTAATTACGATGCCGAATTGAAACAATTTCGCGAAGGGCTAAGAACTATGACCGAAGTGCTGGAAACCCTGACCCGTCTGGGCGATGCCCAATTGCGCGAAGTCCGCGCCATTGGCGATTACCAGATTTCGATGATAGACCTGGCCTTTGCTACCGGTACATTGCTAGGACACAGCCGGGTGGATTGGAGCAGTGCCGCTGATGGCGGTTAAGTGAGCTTCAAGTCTGGGAACGCCAAGCCCCTGCTTGGCGAGCATTCATAATGATTAACATTGCCGAGCTGGGGATCAGCGTTCCCGGTTAATTGTCATTTTCGCCTTGAACCTGAATTGCTTGTTATAATGGCGCCCATTTTGTAACAGCATTAATTCTGATCGAGAGATTTCATGATTCAAGGTAGTATCGTCGCTTTAGTAACACCGATGGATGAACGCGGTGCGGTAGACATGGACAGTTTAAAAAGGTTGGTGGAATTTCATATCGCCGAGGGTACAGATGCCCTGGTGGCCGTCGGTACGACCGGCGAGTCGGCGACGTTGGATGAACATGAACATTGTGCTGTGATTAGGGCGGTGGTCGATTATGTCGGCGGCAGGATTCCGGTGATTGCCGGAACCGGCGCCAATTCGACCACTGAAGCCATTAATCTGACGCGTTTAGCCAAAGAAGCGGGCGCCGATGCCTGTCTGATTGTCACGCCTTATTACAACAAGCCGACTCAGCAAGGTTTGTTTCTGCATTACCAAGCGATAGCCGAGGCTGTCGACATTCCCCAGATTTTATACAACGTGCCCGGACGCACGGCTTGCGATATGCTGCCGGAAACCGTAGGCCGTTTGTCATCCATTAACAACATTGTCGGCGTTAAAGAAGCCACCGGCGATTTGTCCCGTGTTAAAACTATCCGCGATTTGGCGGGTGACGGTTTTGCTATTTATACCGGCGACGATGCCAGCAGCCGCGAGTTTTGTTTGTTGGGCGGCAACGGCAGTATTACCGTGACCGGCAATGTCGCGCCAAAGTTGGTGCATCAGATGATTAAAGCGGCAATGGCGGATGATGCTGAAACTGCGTTGGCTATCGATAAAAAACTCACCGCTTTACATAAAGACCTGTTTATCCAGTCCAACCCGATTCCGGTCAAATGGGCGGTTGCAGAAATGGGCTTGATGGGGAAGGGCATACGTTTGCCGTTAACCTGGCTGACCGAAGATTGTTTCGATGCGGTGCGTGATGCGATGCGTCAGGCTGACGTTATTTAACTCGTAATTTAGGTGGCCGGCGCTTTGCCTGCGGCCTAGTTCTCACTACCCACTTATTATGAAAATTAAGTTCAGCTCACTTATTATCGCCGCCGCGTTGGTCAATGTATCGGCCTGCACATACATAAAAAATTTATTTCCCGATAAAGAAAAAGATTATCAGTTCACTACCGAAATTCCGCCGTTGATTTTGCCGGCAAGTTTAAGTGCCGATTCGCTTAGCAAAGCACCGCTGGCGCCGATTTCTGAAGCCGGCGCTGCGGCCCCCGTGGTTCGGCACAGTGAAACGGCTGCCGCCCCTGTTGCCGCAGCCGCCGATCAAGGTTCTGCAGCTGCCGCAGCGGTTGAAACCCCGGTAGTTGCTGAAACTGCCGAAATCGATGAGGTTGCGCCTTATACCCCGGCACCGGCTACGGAAGCTGATACTGCGATAGAACGTAAAGCAATTCAGCTTGAATTGATTGATGTCGGCACCGAGTCAGGGCGCTTGCGTATCGGTGCGGCGCCGAAAATGGCCTGGCGACTGGTGGGCAAAGCCTTAAGCCGAAAATCCATCGAAGTGACCACGCGTAATCAGGACGACAGATTGTTTCATGTTCAGTATGACGCAGATAAGCAGGTCGTCGAAGACGATTCTATTTTTGATGAAATGACATTTTTTTTCAGCGGCTTAGCGATTACCGAGCGGCAATATATTATCAAATTGATAGACATCAACCCGCAACAGACCGACGTTATTGTCGTCGACGCAGAACAAAAGCCGGTAGCAGATGCCGGCAGTTTGTCGTTGTTAAAGCTGCTGCATGACACGATTAAAGCTGATTTAGCTAAGTGATTTAGCTAAGTGATTTAGTAACTACTCAGTCTATTAAAAATAATTAAATGGAACACGGATTACACAGATAAGACAGATTTACACAGATTTTTAATCCGTCATTATCCGTCTAATCAGTGGCATCCGTGTTCTATTACTTTTTAGCTGATACGTGATTTAATTGAGGCAAAGGGGGACAAGATGCAAGGTAAAAGATTAAACAACCGATACTTGCATGATGCCCCTTTTACCTTGCACCTTTTTACCTTGTACCTTCCTTTCCCATGTTAAAAATCCCAGGAACTTCCGCGCTTTCCGACTTTCGCATCAACAAACTATTGGCCGAACTTCAGGCTATAGAACCCGCCATCAAAGCCGTTTCCGCACGCTTTGCCCATTTTGTCGACATTGAGCAAGATTTGAATGACAGCCAGACTGCGGTTTTAACGCAGTTGCTGGCTTACGGATCGCTGCAATCCAGCGAGAAATTGGCTGGTCTGCGTTTGCTGGTGGTGCCGCGTCCCGGCACGATTTCGCCGTGGAGCAGCAAGGCTACTGAAATTGCCCAGCGCTGCGGTTTAATCGAGGTTAATCGTATCGAGCGCGGCATTGAATACACGCTGGAGGTCGACAAACCGGTATCCATAGCGGTGCATGGATTGATACATGACCGCATGATGCAAACGGTGGTCACTGGCGACAGGGAGCCTAATTTATTCGCCCATCATCAGCCCAAGCCGTTACAGCGTGTTGAGATTATCGAACAAGGCCGCGACGCGTTGGTGAACGCCAATACCCAGTTAGGTCTGGCTTTGTCCGATGACGAAATCGATTATCTGACCGAGAGTTTTCAAACTTTAGGCAGAAATCCTACCGATGTCGAATTGATGATGTTTGCCCAAGCCAATTCCGAACATTGTCGGCACAAGATTTTTAACGCTGATTGGACGATAGACGGCGTCGAGCAGGCGCAAACCTTGTTTAACATGATTCGCAACACCAGCGCCAAAAGTCCGGACGGCATTTTGTCGGCTTATAACGATAACGCCTCGGTGATGACAGGTTCCAGCGCGCAGGTGTTTATCCGCAATCCACACACCGGCGAATACGGCTATGTCGAAGAAGACGCGCATTTGCTGATAAAAGTGGAAACGCATAATCACCCGACCGCGATTTCACCTTATCCGGGCGCGGCAACCGGTTCCGGCGGTGAAATTCGCGACGAAGGCGCGACCGGGCGCGGTTCTGCGCCGAAAGCCGGTTTGACTGGGTTTTCGGTGTCGCATTTGAAAATCCCCGGTTTCCCGCAACCTTGGGAAGCCGATAACGGCAAGCCGGAACGCATCGCTTCGGCGTTGACCATCATGTTGGAAGGCCCGCTCGGCGGCGCGGCATTCAATAACGAATTCGGCAGGCCGAACCTGACCGGCTATTTTCGCAGTTTTGAGCAGGCGGTGCCGGGCACGGACAATGAGTTTCGCGGCTATCACAAACCGATCATGATTGCCGGCGGTTTGGGCAATATCCGGCCGATGTTGGTGAAAAAACAGGCAATCCCGGCCGGTTCGTTAATTATTATTTTAGGCGGCCCGGCCATGTTGATTGGCTTGGGCGGTGGCGCGGCATCGTCTCAGGCCTCCGGTGCCGGTTCGGAAGATTTGGATTTTGCCTCGGTGCAGCGGGAAAATCCCGAAATGGAACGCCGTTGCCAGGAAGTCATCAACCATTGCAATGCTTTAGGCCACGACACCCCGATTGTGTCCATCCATGATATTGGCGCGGGCGGTTTGTCCAACGCGGTGCCGGAAATCATTCACGACTGCGAACGCGGCGGCCGCTTTGAATTGCGCAAGGTGCATAACGCCGATTTGGGCATGTCGCCGATGCAAATCTGGTGCAATGAAGCGCAGGAACGTTATGTGGTGGCGATTAAGCCGAACGCGCTGGACTTGTTCAGCGCCTTTTGCGAACGCGAACATTGTTTGTTTGCAGTGATTGGCGAGGCGACCGATGAAGAATATTTATTGCTGAACGACGAGTTGCTGGGCGACAAGCCGGTGGATATTCCGATGTCGGTGCTGTTCGGCAAATCGCCGAAATTGCATCGCAAAGTTGAGCATGTCAAAGCCAATACCCAAGCGCTGGATTTAAGCGGTATTACGCTAGATGAAGCAGTCAAGCGGGTGTTGGCATTTCCCGCCGTCGCCGACAAAAGCTTTTTAATCCATATCGGCGACCGTTCGGTGACCGGCCTGGTGGCGCGCGATCAAATAGTCGGCCCGTGGCAAGTGCCGGTGGCTGATGTCGCGGTCACGGCGGTGGGTTTTCATTCGATGAGCGGCGAGGCAATGGCAATGGGCGAGCGTTCGCCGATTGCAGTGATTGATGCGCCTGCTTCGGGTCGTATGGCAATAGGCGAGGCGATTACCAATATCGCCGCCGCCAATATAGATTCCTTGAAAAAAATCAAACTGTCGGCTAACTGGATGGCGGCGGCGGGTGTGCCCGGCGAAGATGCGGCTTTGTTCGATACTGTCAAAGCGGTGGGCATGGAGCTATGTCCGGCTTTAGGTATTGCGATACCGGTGGGCAAGGATTCCTTGTCGATGCGTACCGTGTGGGATGACAAAACGATGACCGCGCCGTTATCGCTGGTGATTACCGCGTTTGCGCCGGTCGCCGATATTACCAGGACGCTGACCCCGCAACTGCGCTATGTGCCGGATGAAGACAGCGCCTTGATTTTGTTGGATTTGGGCGCGGGTAAAAACCGCCTGGGCGGTTCGGTGCTGGCGCAAGTGTATAACCAACTGGGCGATAACTGTCCCGATCTGGACGATGCACAGTTGATGAAGGCTTTTTTTGACAGCATTCAAACACTGAACGGTCAGGGCAAATTGCTCAGTTACCATGACCGTTCCGATGGCGGCTTGCTGGCAACGGTAGCGGAAATGCTGTTTGCCGGTCGATTGGGTGTGGCGTTGACGCTGGATAGTCTGGGTGACGATGTGCTGGCGGCCTTGTTTAACGAGGAATTGGGCGCGGTGTTGCAAGTGCGGCAGAGCGATTGCAAAGATGTGGTCGAGCAGTTGAAACAAGCCGGTTTGATCGATTGTACCTTTGTCATCGGCAAGGTTATCGACGAACAGCAGCTGGTTATTCGTCATGCGGGCGAAGTTATTTATGCCGCCGGTCGTGCCGATTTGCAGGGCGTGTGGTCTGAACTGAGCGGCAGGATGCAGGCTTTGCGCGATAATCCGCAATGCGCGCAGCAGCAGTTTGAGCGCATTGCCGATGACGACGATCCCGGCTTGCATGTGGCGCTGACTTTTAATGTCAACGACGACGTAAGCGCGCCGTTTAAAAATGCCGCCAGACCGAGAGTGGCGATATTGCGCGAGCAGGGCGTCAACGGCCATGTGGAAATGGCGGCGGCCTTCGACCGCGCTGGTTTTACCAGCATCGACGTACACATGAGCGATATTATTCATGGCCGGGTGAGTTTGGCCGATTTCACAGGTTTAGTCGCTTGCGGCGGCTTTTCTTATGGCGACGTGCTGGGCGCAGGCGGCGGCTGGGCCAAATCTATCTTGTTTAACCCGCGCTGCCGTGACGAATTTGCCGCGTTTTTCCAACGCCCGGATACTTTTGGCTTGGGCGTGTGCAACGGCTGCCAGATGATGTCGGGCTTAAAAGACATTATTCCCGGCGCCGACCATTGGCCGCGATTCCTGCGCAACACCTCGGAACAATTCGAGGCGCGGGTGGCCTTGGTTGAGGTGCAAAAATCGCCGTCGATATTGTTTGCCGGCATGGAAGGTTCACGAATGCCGGTTGCCATTGCGCATGGCGAAGGCCGTGCGGAATTTATGGCCGATCCTGCGGAAGCGCTGGAAGCGGGTGGCGTGGCCTTGTGCTATGTCGATAATTACGGCGAATTGACCACCGAATTTCCGGCTAATCCTAACGGTTCGCCGTTCGGCATCACCGGGCTGACCACGACTGACGGGCGCTTCACCATTATGATGCCGCACCCTGAGCGCTGCTTCCGGGCTGTACAAAATTCATGGCATCCGGATGATTGGAATGAATATGGCGCGTGGATGCGGATGTTCAGGAATGCACGGGTTTGGGTGGGTTAACGCTGTGGGAGCGGCCACCGGGCCGCGAACAATCGTGCGCTGTTCGCGGCCCGGCGGCCGCTCCCACAACTTATGGATAACGACATTAATTTGGAGCCGAATCCTAACCGCCTCGACGCTGACCTTGAAGTGTCGCGACAATCCGCCGGCTGCCGCCTTGATTGCGATGCTCGCACAGATAAATCCCTTGCCAGATACCCAAATTAAGCGCGCCTTGGCTAATCGGCAGAGTGCAACTCGAACCTAGCAAGCTGTTTTTTATATGGGCGGGCATGTCGTCTTCGCCCTCGTAACCATGCTTATAATAAGGCGCGCCTTCCGGCACAAAGCGGTTAAAGTGACTTTCCAAATCCATGCGTACCGTCGGATCGGCGTTTTCGTTCACCGTCAAGGAAGCCGAGGTGTGCTTGATAAATAAATGCAGCAAGCCGCAATCTACCTCGGCCAATTCTGGAATAAAGCCCAAAATTTCACCGGTAATCAGATGAAATCCGCGGCTTTTTGCCGCTAATGAAAACTCTTTTTGTACCCACATAAAAAAACCTGCGCTGTGATTAAAAAGTTAGCCGAATGACTTGACCAAACGATGTAAAGCCTCACTGCCGTGAGTAAACAAGGGCCAGCCGTCGCCGGGCAACACGGCCTTAATATCCGGCAACTCAGCAATGCGCCTAACCGATTGAATCGCCTTGCCTTTATCGCTCAGCTTCTCCTCCGGCAACAGACACAATTCACCGCCGAGATGACAGCGGATTAAATCGCCGGTAATCAGTGTGCCATGCTCCAGCAGCAACGCCAGTTCTCCCGGCGTTTTAGAGCCGTTAAGCTGATAGGCTATGAGTCCGGGCACAATTTCTTCCTGATCATGTAGCCAGCGAGTACAAATCAGCGGGAATATTTCTTCTTCAGCGGCCGGGCCGTAAACCGCCGCGCCGGTCAATTCGGCCAGCTGTTCCGCATCGCGGCAATGATCGCTGTTGGTGATAACGATAAAATCGACCCCGCCCAGACATTGCAAATGGCTGTGATCATGTTCCGACATCGGCAACGGATCGATGACCACATTGCCGCCGTCACGCACCCACAGCACGCTATGAAAATCGAGATTACGCTCCTGATTAAATTCCGACCAGCCGAACAAATCTTTTCTGTGTAATTGTTTCATTGCCAATCTCCTGAGTTAAAAACTGATGTCGATTAAACGGCACACATACAACGCTCGTTGTGCCGTTTTGTCATGAAGGACTATTTTACACAGGGTTTGTTTGATTTAGGGCAATCTATCTTCTCAGACAGGTATTCGCTTTTAATCATTTTTTATCTGTCATTAACGAAAAATTGTGTGCGCCGCAATTAATTGACAAAATAATTTTCCTAATGTACATTTCAAATCATCATTTGAAATAGTCATTAGATTTTTGCCATGCACGACAACCACTCACCTCCGTTAAAAACCCGGCAACGCCTGCTCGTCACGGCCAGCCGTGTTTTTGCCGAAAAAGGTTATCAAGATGCCACCATCGCGGAAATCTGCGAACAGGCCGAAACCAATATCGCCTCGGTCAATTATCATTTCGGCGATAAGGAAAATCTGTACCTCGAAGCCTGGCGCTATGCTTTTCAGGAAGACTCGCGGAATCATCCGTCTGATGGCGGCATTGATGCGGCTGCCTCGGCTGAAGTGCGCCTAGCAGGCCGCATCCATTCGCTGATTACCCGCATTAGCGATCCGGACTCCAATTTTTTCGCCATTGTGCATAAAGAAATGGCGCGCCAAACCAGTCTGATGGAAAAAATGATGGCGCAGGAAATCAATCCCGAACGCCAAGCCTTGATTGCAATAATCAAGGAATTGCTCGGCCACAATGCCACTGACAAACAAATCCAGTTTTGCCACGCCAGCATCATCGGCCAATGTTTTCACCTGCTGAGAGCTAAAAATATGAAAGTCAGCAGTGAAAATCGCTGCTATGTGATGGACTTGAACGATGCTGACGCCTTTGCCGAGCATGTCGTACAATTCTCGCTGGCCGGGATTGCCGCCATGAAACACGCCAACATTAAGCCATGAAAATCACGGCAAAATCAGCCGTAGTGCTGTTGCTGTTGATGGCAACGGCCTGTTCGGTGCCGATTAAAGAGATTCCCGCGCCGGTCGTTTTGGCAGACAAATTTTCTGTCAGCGGACGGGCAAAGCTGCAAAATCAGTGGTGGCTGAGCTTTAATGATGCCGATCTGAACCGCTTAATCGAGCAAGCGCTGAATGAAAATTTCACCTTGTTGGCGGCCTTTAACCGGCTGGAACAGGCACAGGCTCTTGCGAAAAAAAGCGGCGCCGAGCTGATTCCAGCCATTAATAACACGGTTAATGCCACGCAAAAAAGTTCCGATAAGCCCACGCTGAACAATTTTGCCTTGGGTCTGGCTGCCAGTTATGAAATCGATTTATGGGGCCGTATTCGCGCCAATATTCAGGCCGCCGAACTCGATACCCAAGCCGCCGAAGAAGATGTCGCCAGCGCTGCCATTTCGGTGTCGGCAGAAATCGCCAGCACTTGGTACAAGCTGATTGAACAGCGGCAGCAGCTGAATCTGCTCAACAGCCAGATTACTATTAACCGCGACAACGTGACTATGGTCACCACCCGCTTCCGGCTCGGGCAGGCGAGCGCCGCCGATGTATTCCAGCAAAGGCAGTTGCTGGAATTTGTTATTGGCAACCAGCTGAGCGTGATCGCCAATATCCAGATTCTGGAAAATCAACTGGCTATTTTGCTTGGCAAAGCGCCCGGCACGGTTGTTATACCGGCGCAGGACAAGTTTCCGGCGTTGCCGCCTATCCCCGAAACCGGATTAAGCGCCGATTTGATGCAGCGCCGACCGGATTTACGCAAAGCTTATTTTCGCGTTCAGTCCGCCGATCAACGCGTGGCGGCGGCCATTGCCGACCGTTTTCCCAAGCTCAGTTTGGCTGTCGGCGTCGACACCAACGCGCCGGATTTGCAATCGCTGTTTAACAACTGGATGGCAACCATTGCCGGTAATCTGGTCACGCCGTTGCTCGATGGCGGTCGTCGTGTCGCCGAAGTTGAACGCAGTCGGGCGGTCTCAGCCGAAGCGCTGAATAATTACGGTGCGGCCTTAATCAATGCGGTGAAAGAAGTTGAAAACGCGCTGATTCAGGAACATCAGCAATATCAGCTGGTGCTTAATCTCGACCAGCAAGTGCAATTGTCACAGCAAGCTAGCAGCCAAATCCGTTTCCGCTATATTTACGGCGCGATGGATTTTCTGCGCGTACTCTCGGCGCTGCTCAGCCAGCAAAACCTTGAGCGCAACAGCTTGTTGGCGCAACAACAGCTGATTGACTACCGCATCAGCCTTTACCGCGCACTGGCTAGCGGCAGAAACTGAACCATGAATAGCCCACTATTTTATTCACCACGAAGCGCACGAAGTTTCATTCTTCGTGGTGATAAGGTGATTTCTTGAAAAGAACACAACCAAAAATCGTCCACGAAAAACACGAAAATTTCGTGGCTTTCGTGCCTTTCGTGGACTCTATTTTTTATGTAGTTTCACCTATTAACCTAATACCCCTACCCTCTGTCCTTCAGCATGATTAAAAAACTGCTAAAACTATTGCCCGCGTTGCTGATTATTATCGCGGTCAGCGGCTTGTCCTATTATTGGCTGACCAACAAGCCGCGCGCGGAGCGGGTTCCGCCTAAAGCCGCCGCGCCGCTGGTAGAAGTGCTCACGCCGGTAGCCATTAACCATCAGGTAGCCATTTTTGCAATGGGTACGGTGATTGCATCCCAAAGCGTCAATTTAACCCCGCGTATCAGCGGAATGGTGGTCAGCATCAGCCCGCATTTTATTGAAGGCGGGATGCTGAAAAAAGGCGAGGAACTGGTTGAACTCGACCCTACCGACTATGTGTTGGCGATCAAACGCAGCGAAAACGAAGTCGCCAAGGCGCAATTCAACCTGAAACTGGAACAAGGGCAACAAGCTATCGTCCGGCGTGAATTCCAATTATTGGGTGCCGAACTAAATGAACAAGAACAGGAACTGGTGCTGCGCAAGCCGCATCTGACTGCCGCCAAAGCGGCATTAACGGCGGCCGAGTCCGCGCTAAAACAAGCACATCTGGATTTGGAACGTACCCGCCCGGTGGCGCCGTTTAACGCCATTATCACCACGCGGAACGCCAATCTCGGCGCCTGGATGTCGGCGTTTTCAACCGGTACGCCGCTGGCAAGATTGGTCGGCACCGACAGCTTCTGGATTAACGCCTCCATCCCGGTGGATAAATTGCGCTGGTTTAATATCCCCGGCATCAATAGCGAAACCGGCTCGCCGGTGAAAATCACCTACGAAACCGCCTGGGGTAAAGGCGTGTTTAGAACCGGCGTCATTAAACGTCTGCAGGCTGAAATTGAACCGGAAGGCCGGATGGCAAAAGTCATTATTGAAGTGGAAGACCCGCTCAGCCAAAAACCGGCGAATAAACAAGCGCCGCCGCTGATGCTCGGAACTTATGTGCGCGCCGAAATCGCCGGCAACAATCTTAACGATGTCATTGAACTGCCGGAAACCGTTATCCACGACGGGCAAAAAATCTGGCTGACGACCGAACAGCAAACGCTTGATATTCGCGAAGTTGAGCCGCTATGGGCGGAACAAGGCCGTATTTATTTGAGTAAAGATCAGTTGCCCGATAATGCCGCCGTGATCACCAGCGATTTGCCCACACCGGTGCAAGGTATGAGCGTTAAAATTGCGCAATAAGGCTATTTCCTGAAAAGAATAGTCTTAAATAATTGTCCACGAAAGGCACGAAAAAACACGAAATTTTCGTGGCTTTCGTGATAAGCGTGAACTCTATTTTTCTAAAGTCCAAGATCATCAGGGGATATTCTTTCTTGGAAATCACCTAATTATAGTGGGAGCGATGCTCCCGCAATCACATTTTTACCCTGAATCTTTTACCCATGCACTCTACAGAAAACCAGGACTCTAAAGGCGCCATCAGCTGGATGGCTCAACACGGCGTAGCCGCTAATCTGATGATGGTCGCCTGCATTTTGGGCGGCCTGCTACTGATGTTTTCAATCAAACAGGAAGTGTTTCCTGACTTTGAAATCGACACCATTACCGTCAGCGTGCCTTACCCCGGCGCCAGTCCTGAAGAAGTCGAAAACGGTATTTTACTGGTCATTGAGGATGCTCTCAGCGGACTGGACGGCATTAATGAAGTGAAGTCAACGGCCAGCGAGGGCGCCGGATTAGTGGTCATCGAGGTCGAAAGCGATGCCAATATACAACAACTGGCCCAGGATGTTCAGCAGGAGGTCAACCGCATCACCACCTTCCCGACCGACATTGAAGAACCCACGATAAAAATCCTGTCCAGAAGCTCGCAAGTGGTGTCTGTCGTATTACACGGCGCTGCCGAAGAGCAGGTTTTACATGAATTGGCCGAACAATTTCGCGACCAGTTATTGCAAGACCCTAACATTACCCGCATCGAACTGGCCGGCATCAGGCCGTTGGAAATCAGCATTGAGGTATCTCAGGAAAACTTACGCCGTTACAAATTGTCGCTGGCAGAAATCGCCCAGCGCATTCAAAACGCCAGTCTCGACTTGCCCGGCGGCAGCGTAAAAACCAGCGTCGGTGAAATACTGATACGCATGAAAGAACGCAAGGATTACGGCCGGCAATTTGCACAGCTTCCGATTATCAATGCCGCCAACGGCAGTGTCGTGTTATTGGGCGACATAGCCAGCATTAATGACGGCTATAAAGAGACCGATTATTCAGCCAGTTATAACGGCCAACCGGCGGTAATGGTGCAAGTTTTGCGGGTCGGGAAACAAACGCCCGTGCAAATTTCCACCGCTGTTAAACGCAACTTGCAACGTATCAACGCATCGCTGCCGCAAGGCATCAGCGCTGAAATACGTTATGACGCTTCGGTGCAATATCAACAACGTATCGACTTGCTGATGCGCAACAGCGCGATGGGTCTGATCTTGGTGTTTATCGTGCTGGCCTTGTTTCTGGAGTTGCGTCTGGCCTTTTGGGTGATGATGGGCATTCCGACCGCATTTCTCGGTTCATTTTTGTTGCTGCCGCTACTGGGCGTGTCGTTGAACATGGTATCGCTGTTTGCCTTCATTATTGCGCTGGGCATCGTCGTCGATGATGCCATCGTGATTGGCGAAAATATCTACCATTTTCGCCAACAGGGCATGACGCCAATGCAGGCGGCTATCAAAGGCAGCCGCGAAATGGCGGCACCGGTTACCTTTAGTATTCTGACCAACATTGCCGCCTTTATTCCGCTATTTTTTATTCCAGATGAAATCGGCAAAATATTTTTCATGATTCCGGTAGTAATCATTACCGTGTTCTCACTTTCGCTGATAGAAAGCATTTTTATATTGCCTCACCATTTGGGAAAGTTGACGCCGGTGGACAAAAAAGGCGTACAAGGCTGGATTCACCATCATCAACAGCGTTTTAGCCATGCCTTCAAACATTGGGTGGAATTTCGTTACGGCGGCTTTCTTGACTGGGCTTTACAGCATCGCTATTTGACCATTGTTTTCGCCATTGCTTTGCTGGTCGGCACCCTCGCCTACGCTTTAAGCGGCCGCATGGGCATGTCCACCTTTCCGAAAACCGAATCGGATTATGCCAAAGTGACCATCACCATGCCCTACGGCACGCCGATTGCGAAAACGCAGGCCGTGGTGCAAAAAATCGTCGCTGATGCGCAAAAAACGACAGCGCAAATCAAAGGCGGCGACCAGCTGATATTAGGCATTTTTACCGAAGTGGGTAAAAAAGACAGCAATAAGGCGGAAATAAGAGCCTATCTGGCAGACCCGGAAATACGCGAAAAAATTATCAGCACCGAGCAATTTAACCAACTCTGGCGCCAGCAAACCGGCGACATCTTAGGCATTAAATCGATAGTATTCGAATCCGACGCCGGCGGCCCCGGCAGCGGCGCAGCTATTACCATTGAATTAAACCATGCCAATCCCGCCATTTTGGCGCTGGCCAGCAAAGAACTGGCCGATGCGTTACGCGCCTACCCTCTCGTTAAAGATGTGGACGACGGTTTCAGTCCCGGCAAACAGCAACTCGACTTTAGCATCTTACCGGAAGGTAAAAGCCTTGGTTTAACCGCGCAAAATGTGGCAAGACAAGTGCGCAACGCCTTTTTTGGCGCCGAAGTTTTGCGCCAGCAACGCGGCCGCAATGAAATCAGAGTCATGGTCAGATTACCGGAAAATGAACGGATTTTGGAAACCCATGTCGAGGATTTGCTGATTTGGACCAACCCAGGTACAGGCCCGGCAACAGCACAGACACAAACACGGGAAATACCGCTACGCGAAGTCGTTCAGGTCAATCGGGGGCGCGCCTACATGGAAATCGACCGGCGCAATGGCCGGCGCAATATTCAAGTCACCGCCAACGTGACGCCCAAAAGCAAAGCCGGTGAAATCCTCAACGACCTGAAAATAACCGAACTACCCCGGCTATTGGCACAATATCCCGGCCTGCATTACAGTTTTGAGGGACAAGAAGCCGAGATGGCGGAAAGCATGGGCAGCCTAAAACTCAGTTTCGTTTTTGCGGTACTGGGCATTTATGTGCTGTTGGCGCTGCCGTTTCAAAGCTATGTGATGCCGCTGATTGTTATTGCCAGTATTCCGTTCGGCATTATCGGCGCCATTTTAGGGCATTTACTGATGGGCTATGATTTAAGCATCATCAGCGTGTTGGGCATGGTGGCGTTATCCGGCGTCGTCATTAACGACGCTTTGGTGCTGATTGATCACGCGACCAGTCTGCGCCAACAAGGCGTCGGAATGCCGGCAAAAATCATCAAACTGGCCGCCATACAGCGGTTCAGGCCGATCATTTTAACCACATTAACCACCTTCGGCGGCTTAATGCCGATGATATTGGAAACATCAAGGCAAGCCAAAATACTGATACCGATGGCCATTTCCATCGGTTTTGGCATCCTGTTCGCCACTTTAATTACCCTGATTTTGATTCCATCGTTATATCTAGCGGTTGATGACATCAGCCGCTACCTGCGCAAGAAAAATAAATAGCGACCTTACAATTTTTCAGCTCTGTTAGTTTTTTTGTCGGGTACAGAGGTACAATATGCAAAAAACTTTATCAAGGAACCCTCAATGGAATCATATCTACCTCTAATTAAATCAATGCTTTCCGACTGGTATCTTTTTACCCTGGACAACGCGCTATACGCTACCGTGTTAGCGGCAACGGTCTGGCTGCTGTCGGCCATACTTTACAACATCAAAATTTCCAGCCTAAAACGGGCAAAAAACGCCAGTGAAAAAGCCGCGAACGAAAACCTCAATGCCATGCAACAACAACTGCAGCAAAGCCAGGAGCACTTAGTGGCAACGGTTGAAGAAAAAGAACAAGCCCAATCTGCCATCGATAAAGAAACACAACGGGCTTTAGTGCTGGAACAACTGATTTATCAACGCAACCAACAGATTGCCGGAGTTATTCAGCTACTGGCCAGCAATTTTGACTTGGGTGAACGCCCCTTATTGGCGAGCGAGGATTTTAAAGCCGAGGCTTTGTGGCAACAGCACGATAAGGTCATTAGTCAATTAATAGAGCGTCTGCGCACCGAATCGAAAGCAAAAATTGAGCTACAACAAGCCTGTCAGATAGAAACCGCAAAAGTGGCGGAAAAAGAAGGCCTGCTGAAACTGCTGCAAGCCACGTTAGACACGCATACGCATCAACTGTCCAATCTTGAACAAGCGCTGGACGAACAAAAAACCATATTGCTGGAGCAGCGCCTAGCCACCACCTTCACCGCACCGCAGCCTGAAGTGCCACACGTTGCAGAAATCAAACCGGTCGTTACTGACTGGCAACAACCCATGCACATTGAGGACAGCCCGGTTATTGAAACGCCGTTGATGGCTGAACCCGAGCCGATGACTGAAGCTAACCTGAATCCAACAATGGCAGCGAGCTGGCTGCCTGATCCCACACCGGTTGAACCGGCAGAGCCTTTATTTTCAGAAATAACGCCGCAACCGGAGCCAGAAAATGAATGGCCGTTAGATAATCAACTACAACTAGATGACGAAACACAACCTGCGACTGCCCCTAAAGGTTCATTAGGAAAAATCAAAAATCTGTTTGGCAAAAAACAACAACCGGTTAAGACAGAGCCTCAGTGGAATAACGAAACTCCCGAAGAAACCCAGCCCTCAACATCGGAACAGCCCGCCGCCCCCGTTGAAACTAAGCCCGGAAAAATGAAAGGCTTTTATAGCAAACTCAGATCAAAGAAATAGCAGCCCTTTAAATAAGAACCCGCGTTTCCGGCAAACACTAAACATTGCCGGAAACGCGACTTTGCTCAGCATACATCACCACCCGATTGCGACCTTGCTGCTTGGCCTGATACATGGCTTTATCGGCGGCCGCTATTAATGTACTGAAGTCTATGCCGGCATGAAGTGAGTCCGCCACACCAATGCTGATCGTGCTGCGCAGCGTTTCACCCTCGAATTCCATGATCAGTTCCTCATAGTTTTGACGCAGACGATCAGCTATTAGCCAAGCCTCTTGTTCGCCGGTAGATGGCAGCATAATGCAGAATTCTTCGCCGCCATAACGGGCAAAATAATCATCACTACGAATAGTTTGTTGCACTAGCGCAGCCAAACGCTTTAATACTTCGTCGCCCACCGGATGACCGTAATGGTCGTTAATCGATTTAAAATGATCAACATCTATCATCAGCACCGCCAATGTATCGCCGGTACGCAGACAACGCGCCGACAAGCGGTCCGCCTCTTGCTCCAGACTACGCCGGTTTAACGCGCCAGTCAGTACATCTATCGATGCCTGTTTTTGCAGATCGGTCGACAGCCGGTAATTCAACATCAACACCAAGCCGAAAGTGATGCACAACTGCGCGATGTTGCCGACAAAAAAAGCGAGCGGATTAATGGTGCTGTGCGAATAAATGCCGTAGCTATCGGGTGGCGCGAGAAAAGCCATGATTGAGCGAAGCAGCAACAAGATCGCAAGCACCGCAAAGGACGCACCGGTAAACCAATAAGCGGTGCGTAACGGTTGTTCTATGCGAATCAACAACGCTCGCGCGCAAGCCCCGTTGAATAAGCCGAACACTAAGGAATTGAAGATCACGCGAGCATTAATATCGGGGCTGATGATTGCAAACCACGTATTGACGATGAACACCAGAGCGGTGATCAGTAACGGAATATAGCGGTTACAGCGATCGGTTTTAAAAGCGGTAATGCCGTTAAATTGCATACCGAGACCCAATGCAATCAGGGTAGAACCAAAGACCACAAACCAAAAATTGAAAGGCGGCTGCTCTTGAAAATAAGCAGCGGCAAAACCTAATCCAATAAATAGACTGCCCGCTGCCCAGTGCCATATTCCCCGGTAATGATTGACACGCAAGCCCGCAAGAGCCAACAAAGCAGAAAACAGCAGGCTCAATGCCGACATCATCACGATGATAGTACGGACATCCAGATTCATTGTCTTAGCCGATAACTGGCGAAAATAATAAGGCCATTTTCTGAAAAGAATAGTCCTAAATAATTGTCCACGAAAGGCACGAAAAAACACGAAAATTTCGTGATTTTCGTGGACTCTATTTTTCTACAGTCCAAGATCATCAGGAGGCATTCTTTCTCGAAAATCACCTAACCGTCTAACTCCGCAATCAATTCCCGCGCATCAAGCAAGCACTGTTCCAACAATGTCTCCGGCACCTGCGGACTTTGGCTTAATGCCATCACCCGCGCCAACGCCGCCACTTGTTCTGCAGTCAAAATCTGTTGCGGCAAAATGTCGGTATACAGCCAAACGCTGACCAATTCCGGCGCGGGTAGTTGCGTTTGTCCCGCCAACACCGTGGTGGCCGCCAACATGCTGGCGGCCAATAAATCCAAAACCCCGGCGCTACACTGTTGTTGCCATAATAATTCCGCCGCCTGCAATTTGTCGGCAGCGACTTTGATTAAAGGATTCACCGCCACCGTTTCAATAACCGGCAACAACTCGCGTTCATTGGCTGGCGCCAAGCCTAAACGCTGCAAACTGTGCAAGGTGTGCGCAGCAATAACCGCCACCGGCACCTCGGCTTGCGACAAGTTTTCGGCCAGTTGTTCATCAGCTTCTGTGCACGACTCCAATACCACCAGCAAGCCGCCGTTAGCGCCCATGATGCGTTGAATACGCGGCATAAAAGCAGCTTGTAATTGTACAATCAGCGCATGAATCCGCTGGTCGTCTTCAACGCCTTCAACCGGCGTTTGCTTGACCGTACCCGGCGCCGCTTGTTCATCGCTAAGCGGCGGCAAGGCGTCCTCTGGAAGTTCTGCAAGCGCCTCTTTAACCTCGCCGGATGCTTCCGCCAAATCATCGACCAGCGTTTCCAGCATCTTTTTGGACACGCCGACCACATCTTCGGTGGCGTCCGAACTGACCACGTTATCGAACAAATCGCGCTTGCCCCTGACCAATCCGGCAACACGCTGTTCGTAGGATTCTTCCGCCAACAGCAAAAATATCTGCACTTTATGCTGTTGCCCCAAACGATGAATCCGGGCTATACGCTGATCCAATATCGCCGGGTTCCACGGCATGTCCATATTGATTAACACCGTCGCCGCCTGCAGGTTCAAACCCACGCCGCCGGCATCGGTAGAAATGAATACCTGAACGCTGTCATCGTCGGCGAATTTATCCATCAATTCGCTACGTTTATGACTCGGCACGCCGCCATGCAAATGCACGCAACCCAAGCCCATGCCGTTCACCACCGTTTCAATCATGGTGGTCATGCCTTTCCATTGCGAAAACACCACCACTTTGCAGTTGCTCAGCAGACATAAATCATCCAGCAAGCGCGCCAATTCGTCTAACTTGGGCGAACCGAAGGTTTCCTTGTCGACCAAACCCGCCGCATTACAGGCCATGCGCGCCTGTTGCAATGCCGCCATCATGCGGTTTTGTTCGCCCGGCGTCAGCGGCCTGCGTTTGGCAATGGTTGCCAACATCGACGCCGCCGACAAACCGGAATCGTGCAGTTCCCGCTGTTTTTGCGTCATCGCAATATCCAGCGTCACTTCGGTGCGATCCGGCAACTGGTCTTTAACCAGGCTGCGGTTGCGCCGCAACATCACCGAACTGATACGGCGCCTAAGTTCGGACAAATTACGATAACCGATCACCTTGCCGCGTTCATCGGTGATATGAAAATCCAGCAGACAGCGCCATAACGGCCCCAGCACCCGCGCATCGACCACTTGCAGCAGGCTGTACAAATCTTCCAGCCGGTTTTCCAACGGCGTACCGCTCAATACAAAAGCGTAGCGCGAAGGAATCAATTTAATGGTGGAAGCAATTTTAGTGCGCCAGTTTTTGATGCGTTGCGCTTCATCCAGAATCAGCAAATCCGGTTTCAAGGTTTCGCTGATCACGCTCAAATCGCGCAGCACCAGTTCATAATTGACGATAAAAAACAGCGCATCGGCGCGGTAATGCACACCGCGACTTTCGGCGACACCTTGAACCACTTGCACACTGCGGCCGGTAAATTTGGTGATTTCCCGCGCCCATTGCTGTTTTAACGAAGCCGGACAGACAATCAAAATTTTCTGCACCCCGGCATGATCGGCCAGCCAAACGCCCGCGGCAATCGCCTGCAAGGTTTTGCCCAAGCCCATGTCATCGGCCAACAAAGCGCGGCCACGTGACGCCAAAAACGCCACGCCTTCAATCTGATAGGGGAATAATTTGGCCTTAATGCCGGGTAACACACCGTGCGATTGCATAATGTCGCGAGTTATCTGTTGCGCGCGCAATTGACTGCTGGCATCTTCGGCGCATTGCTGTACGTAGTGCCGGGCGTCTTCGCCCAATTCAATGTCATCACGCCCGGCAACCCGTTCGGCAAAACGGAAAAAATCGTCGGGCAATCGTCCTTTAAATAAGCCTTGCGCATCGAAAAACTCATCCAGCAAAATCGCCAAATCGGCGGCCAGTTCGGGCGTTTTGTACACACGCAATTGCGGATTAGTGGCCGATTCCCAAGCCAGATAAACAAACGATAACGGCGAACCTTTGGCCTTGAGTTCCTTGTATTCGGGACGTTTTTTGGCGTAATGCAACACAGCTTCGATATGTTTGCAGGTGCCCAGCCGGTTGCTGGCCAAATCGGGACAGGTGCAATAATTCATCCGCGCATCCAACGAACGAATATGCACCTGATAAGAGCGCTGCCAGTGCGTGGTCGACACCAACGAAGTCGCCTGCCAGATGCCAAAACCCAGATTGCCGCTGATTAAATTGACTTTAACCTCGTTGCGACCTTTTTTAATGCGCTCGGCAATCGCCTCTTCCATCGCGCTGCCGATTTGTCCCGCGCTGTCCTGATTACTCGCTTGCTCGGCATAGCTGTACAAGGCCGCAATCGCATGTTTGCACACCGGCTGAGTATCGGCGCAATCGCATTGCACGACCAATGTGTCGTCCTCACCGCGCGACAACTCGACCCAATAAGGCTGATCCGGTTTGGAGCCTTCCACCTGCGCCAACAGCACATTTTCTTGTGCATCCAGCGCAAAAACACGGTTTTCAATGAAATACGAGAGACCTTTTTTAAGTGTATTTTCCGGGGCTAAGGTGCCAAGGCGTTCGGTATCAAACAGAAAAAAATCGTCAGTCATGGTTATCTCGGCGGATTAGAATAATATTATTGATTTTACTTTGCGCGTGAAAATAGATGAAATTTGTGGGAGCGGCCACCGGGCCGCGAACAATCGCGCACTATTCGCGGCCCGGTGGCCGCTCCCACAACTTATGTATAAGAATGAACTCGCTGCGTGGGAATGAGAAAATATCGGGCGGCATCAATCATAAAATCCCTTCATTTCATTTAAAACCATCCTGTTTAAACCGCTCCCAGCGCTTTTTAAAGCCTTTTCTATCAAACAGATAATATAAAAACACCAGTAAAAACGGCCACAACATAAAAGCGAATAATTTAAATCCAGTTCCAAAATCCATAACTCCCCCTCGTTTTATCTCGTTGAAAACGTTTTAATGTTTACCCCTTTCCAACGGTTCAGTCAACACCATTTCCAACGCCAGTTGCGCCATATTTTTGGAACCGCCGCCCTGCCCTAGCTGCTGTTTAACTTGCGCCAGATTTTGGCGCATGGCATCGGCGTAAGCTTGGTCGGTCAAAATCCGCAACACTTCGGCGGATAGATTTCCGGCCGTCGCCTCGTGCTGTATCAATTCCTTGATAATGAGTTTACCCGATACAATATTCGGTAAGCCGATAAATGGCGTATTCACCAGCCATCGGCCCAACCAATAGGTTAACGGCGACAATTTGTAGGCAATGACCATAGGCACGGTTAGTAAGGCAATTTCAAGCGTTGCCGTGCCTGAGGTGGTCATCACCGCATCGCAACATTGAATCACATCGTAAGGCTGATTTTTGATGACGGTAATAGCGATCTTTGTTTGGCGAAGATAGCCGTCAAGCAAGCTATCGCTGATGGAATCGGCTTGCGGTAAGATAAATTGGCAGCCGGGTAATGTAGCCTGCACTTTTTCGGCGGCGGCCAACATCACCGGTAACATGCGTTTGATTTCGTTGACCCGGCTGCCGGGCAACAAGCCAACTATCGGCTGGTTTTTATCCAGACCAAAGCGGGCTAAATCGTCCTCTTTGCTGTGTTGGGGATGGACTTTATCGACCGACGGATGGCCGACGTAGCGCACCGGCACACTTTCGGCATCGTAATATGCGGTTTCAAACGGGAAGATCACCGCCATCATGTCAATGACTTTGCCGTAAGCCTTGACCCGACCCGGACGCCATGCCCAGACTTGGGGACTGACGTAAAACAGCACCTTAATGCCTTGCTGTTTGGCATAACGCGCCAGCTTGAAATTGAATTCTTTGTAATCCACGCACACCAGCAAATCGGGGCGCTCGGTTTTTATCAACGCTTGCATCAGTGTTAGCGCGCGGCGGATTTCGGCATAATGTTTGATGACTTCGACCACGCCGATGACGCCGATATTGGCCGAATCATAGCGGATGTCGATACCCGCCTGCGCCATTTTGGCGCCGCCCATACCTATGCCTTGAAGGTCTGGCTGCTGTTTTTTCAGCTCCAAAAACATATTGGCGGCGTGTTGGTCGCCGGATGATTCGCCGGCGCTGAAGAGGATTTTTAAGTTCAAGGTCAATTCAAACGCTGCTGTGGGAGCGGCCACCCGGC
>JAUYMY010000061.1 GCA_030699385.1 Methylobacter sp. | reverse complement strand
CCACGCAAGCAACTCCAACAGCACATCAACTAGCGGTGTACGGTCTTCATCGTTAATCTTGGGTAATTGTGGCTTGAGTGAATCCATTCGCGTATTTTAACCGATTTCTAAGATGTTGCCTGCGAGTAATGAGAAGTTACGACATATAATTTCAAGACGTTACAAACAAAACATTTTTAATTTTGACCATTGCTTGAATTTAAGCAGCTGATTTTTCATTGTTAGATTTAGCTCTTAATTCGTATTTAAATGAGTTATTAACCTATGCCGTCCTTATTATCGCTGGAGTGCAGGCTTTGCCTACACTCCAGCCATGTTATTATTTTGATATTTTTTAGTCATTAACTGAATTTGAAAACGCTGTAATCAAAGGATCACTAAGGGAATTGCAATATGAAAGTGGCGATAAAATCTTATCAAAATGACCCTTGGCTGGTATTCCCGATACAGGTATCCGGCGGACTAGGTGCGCTAGGCATTGCACTGTGCAGCCACTTTACGATGACCGGATGGCTTATGGCGGCGGGCTTGATTCTCCTGACCATCGGCTTGTGCTTCTGGAGCTATCACCGTCACCGGGACGTATTACAAAAAACCCAGCAGGGTCTAGTTAATAACTTCCTGCAACAAAACGAAGAAACCATTAAGTCACTACAAAATGCGCATAATGAAACGCTAGAGAGACTCAGCAACCAACACGTCGAGACCGAACGCCAACAATTTGAAGCCTTAATAAAAAACTTAACCCTACGTTTCAATCTGTTATCAAGCCGCCTCGGCAATACGGATGGCTATTTAGCAAGGCCGACAGAAACGGCTCCGCTTTCAATCGAAACACAAATGACAAATTTGGCGCACGGTTTCGATGCTTTAATCAACCATCTTGACCAGCAACCGGTCGGCCATGAACAACAAGGTTTCTACATCAATGGCCTGGACTCGCTGTGTCAAAAAGTATTACCGATCTGGTCCAGTCAAGTTGAAATGGCTCGGGTGCATACCGAAGAATCGATCGCCAATTTAGCGGAACGTTTTGACGCGCTGTCAAAACGCCTCGACGCCGCCGTGCTCGCTTCTCAAAATACCGTAGGCGGCGATGACCCGGCACAGGGCGGCATTGTGGAGCTATTGCAGGACAGCCAGTTGGAATTAGGCACGATTACCAAAGCGCTGGGCGCATCGCTGGAAGAAAAAAATAAAATGCTGCGCTCAATTGAAGACTTGTCCTGCTTTACTGAACAACTCAGCAAAATGGCATTGGAAGTTAGCAATATTGCCAGTCAAACCAATTTGTTAGCGCTGAATGCCGCGATTCAAGCCGCGCGTGCCGGCGACGCTGGACGCGGCTTTTCAGTGGTTGCCGATGAAGTCCGCAAATTATCGCGCTCCTCCGGCGAGGTCGGCAACAAGATTACCGAAACCATCGACTCGGTTAACGAGGCAATTGAAGACACCTTAAAAATCTCCCACAAATTTGCAAGGCAAGATGCAGTGACCCTGGCTAACGCCGAACACATTATTGCTTCCGTGTTAGGCCGTTTCAATAAAGCCGCCTCCGGCTTGTCCGAATCTGAAGAATTGTTACGTACCGAAAATACCGCGATTAACTATGAAATATCCGATGTATTTGTGGCCTTGCAGTTCCAAGATCGGGTCAGTCAAATTTTGACGCTGGTCAGTGACGATTTGAACAAGCTCGAACAGCATGTAACCGAGCTTAAAGATGAGGAAGGCAGCGAAGGTTTTCCCCGCTCGGTCAATGCGGAACAATGGCTGGAAGAACTGGCCCAGACTTACACCATGGAAGAACAGCTAGCGACACATGAAGGTGAAAAGACTGAAATTAATACCAACCCGACTAATATTACATTCTTTTAAGGACATGATCATGGCTAAGACAATACTGTTTGTAGAAGATTCAACTTCGGTTAGAACGGTGATGAAAAGCACCCTAACCCGCGAAGGCTACGAGGTGATTGTCGCCTGCGACGGCCAGGATGCCCTGACAAAATTGGACGGCACCAAAATACACCTGATTATCAGCGATGTGAACATGCCCAATATGGACGGCCTGACCTTTGTTAAGACCGCCAAACAAATGCCGGCCTACAAATTCACCCCCATCATCATGCTGACCACCGAAACACAAGAAGCCAAAATGAATGAAGGCAAAGCGGCGGGCGTCAAAGCTTGGATAGTCAAACCTTTTCAGCCCGCGCAATTACTGGCTGCGGTTTCACAGCTGATTCAAGCCTGACCTCATCGCGGGAGCAATTTATGGCGAACGTGAACGATAACAATCAGCACAGCGGTCGCCTCGCCATAGACGGTGAGCTGACCATTTATACCGCCCTTGAATTGAAAGACCAACTGCTAGCGGCGCTGGCAGCCACAGAAGAACTGGAACTGGATTTGTCTGCCGTGGGCGAGTTCGATGCGGCGGGATTACAGCTGCTGGTGATGATCAAACAAGAGGCGATTACTTTAGGCAAAGCGGTACGTTTTACCGGCCACAGCCCGGTAGTCGTGGATCTGCTTGATCTATCCGGCCTAGCCGGTTTTTTCGGCGATCCCCTGCTAATTGTCCGTAAACCCACACGAGAAGGTAAACCGACATGATCCCAGACGAATATCTACAAACCTTTGTGGTCGAATGCAGGGAACTGCTCGAACAAATGGAAGAAGCGCTGTTAATCGTAGAACAGGCCGCAGAAGACCCTGAAATCATCAACGCCATCTTTCGGGCCGCGCATACCATTAAAGGTTCAGCGGGCATGTTTGGTCTTGAGCCTATCGTGGCCTTCACCCACGCCGCCGAAAGCGTACTCGATCAGGTGCGCAGTGGCGATATAGAAATGTGTTCCGCCTTAGCTTCCTTATTTATCGAAGCACACGACCATTTAAATATCTTGGTCGATCATGTTGCCGAAAACAGCCAGCCCGACGGCGACATCGACCATCACGGCAAAAGCCTCATTGAACGATTAGAAGCCTACTTAAAAGGCGCCGAGACGGCAGAAAAAGTAACTGACAATTCCGACGAAATGCCGGTTGTGCATGAAGCCACACTGGAGCGCGAACAAAGCGATGTGGTCGGCACCGATCACTGGCATTTATCGCTACGCTTTGGCCCGGAAGTGTTCAGAAACGGCATGGACCCGTTTTCCTTTGTCCGCTGTTTGGCCACTTTGGGCAGCATCGTGGAACTGGTCACACTGATAGACGCCATTCCACCCGCCCAGGATATGGACCCGGAAACCTGCTACTTAGGCTTTGAAATCAGCTTTAGCAGCGATGCGGACAAAGTCGCCATTGACAGCATTTTCAACTTTGTCCGCAGCGACTGTTTAATCCGTATCCTGCCGCCGCACAGTAAAGTCTCGGAATACCAACGTTTGATTCAGGACTTGCCGGAAGAGGAAATGCGCCTGGGTGAAATTCTGGTCAAATGCGGCACCTTAACACCCAAAGAACTGGACAATGTGCTGCGTTTCCAAGCAGAACAAAGCGATAGCCCACAACGCCCTATCGGTGAAATGTTGGTCGAACAGCACATAGTCAGCCCGCCGGTTATTAAAGCTGCACTGGAAAAACAACAACAAGTTAAAGACCACAAAAAAACCGAAGCCAACCTGATCCGCGTGGATGCCGAAAAACTCGACGAACTGATTAACTTGGTCGGCGAACTCATTATTGCGGGTGCCGGCACCAATCTGATTGCCCGTCGTGCGGGTCTGGCTAATCTGATGGAATCGACCGCCACGCTGTCACGGCTGGTCGAAGAAGTCCGCGACTCTGCCCTGGCCTTACGCATGGTGCAAATTGGCGGCACGTTTAACCGCTTCCAGCGCGTCGTGCGCGATGTCAGCAAAGAACTGGGTAAAGAAGTTGACTTAGTCATCAGCGGCGCGGAAACCGAGCTAGACAAAACGGTGGTGGAAAAAATCGGCGACCCGCTGACTCACTTGGTGCGCAATTCCATGGATCACGGCATAGAAAACGCCGAACTGCGGCTTGCACGGGGCAAACCCGCCAAAGGCACACTCAAACTCAATGCTTATCATGACGCCGGCAGCATCGTTATCGAAGTCAGCGACGACGGCGGCGGTTTGAATAAAGCCAAAATCCTCAGTAAAGCCATCGAACGCGGATTGGTCTCTGAGGGCGCAAACCTGAGCGATAAAGAAATCTATAGTCTGATTTTTGAAGCCGGGTTTTCCACCGCCGACACTGTCAGCAATCTGTCCGGACGCGGTGTTGGCATGGATGTGGTGCGCCGTAATATCCAGGCCTTGCGCGGCACCGTCGATGTGGACAGTATCGAAGGTCAAGGCAGTATCATCCGTATTCGTCTGCCCTTAACGCTCGCCATCATCGACGGCTTCATGGTCGGAATCGGCAACGCCGCTTACGTCATTCCCTTGGATATGGTGGTCGAATGTATCGAATTAAGGGCATGGGCCAGCGATGAAGGCGACGGCCAATACCTGAATCTACGCGGCGAAGTGTTGCCCTACCGGCGATTGCGCGATCATTTCGACGTAGAAGGCGATTTGGTGCAACGTGAAAATGTGGTCGTGGTGCGCTACGGCGAACACAAAGCAGGTCTCGTGGTAGACAAACTGATGGGCGAGTTCCAAACCGTCATCAAACCGCTGGGCAAGCTGTTTAAAAGCGAAAAGAGCATTGGCGGCTTCACCATACTGGGCAGCGGCGAAGTGGCGTTGATTGTCGATGTGCCGGGATTGATGGGGCAGATTGAGATTGAAAAAGGAACGGTAGAGAGAGCTGGGATCGTCGCGGCAAAATAGAAAATGCTGCCGGAGACGCCAGCTTCTGATGTTACTAAAATAGGCTCACTCCGCCCTGCATGGCAATATTTCTTTGGGGAAAATAATTATGAGTAAATGGACACTAAAAGCAAAATTGATTGGTTTATTGTCGGTATCGCTACTGGCACTGGCATTGGTCGGCGCAGTTGGCTGGATAGGGCTTGGCAAAACAGCGGACTCGTTGATCGAGGTCGGTAAGGTTAGGATGCCGTCGGTATTGGGCCTGGAAATCCTTAACGAGGCGCAAACCGCAGCGCGTTCGAACAATCGGCTTGCCGCCCAGTATGAGAATGATTATAAGGCGCAAGACATCTATGCCGATGTATTAAAAGAGCGGGAAGCTATTTGGAAGCGTGTTGAACAAGGCTTTGGCATTTATGCACCGTTGCCGCAAACCGCTGAAGAGACGGTAGTTTGGAATCAGTTTGTTAAAGAGTGGGACGAATGGAAAGCGTCGGATTTGAAGCTGGCCGACATCATTGCCGCGTTGAGCAAAAATACCGATGAGCAGAAACAAAAAGATCTGTTCGTTATTTTTTATCAACAGCTTAAAGAATCAAGACCTTTATTTACCAAGGCTGAGGCTTCCCTTGCCAAGCTCATTGATATGAATGTCGGCTACGGTAACGATGCGGTGGCCGCTGGGGACAAACAGGTTGATTCGGCAAAATTCATTATGTTGGCTTCGGCGCTGGGCTTGTTAGCCACCCTGTTGCTGATGGGGTTGTGGATTTTGCGCAGTATCTTGCAACAGTTGGGCGGCGAACCGGCGGTAGTGGCCGATATTGCCAACAAAATTGCGCTGGGCGATTTGTCTTCGGACATCAAGCTGGACGCAAACGATACCGGTAGCGTGATGGACGCGATGAAACGCATGTCAGGCGCGATTCAGGCGGTAATTGCCGACGCCAACCTATTGACCAAGGCGGCCGAAGAAGGCCGGTTGGACACACGGGCCAATGCCGCCCTGCATCAAGGCGATTTCCGCAAGTTAGTCGAAGGCGTGAATGCAACCTTAGATGGCGTGATAGGGCCGGTTAATGCGGTGATGCTCTCATTGGCGGCGATGGAGCAGGGCGACCTTACTCGCACGGTGGATGGCGATTATCGAGGCAAATTGCGCGAACTGCGCGATATGGTCAACAACACCATGGACAAACTGTCCAACGTCATTGGCGAAGTGCGCGGCGCCGCCGACGCGTT
>JAUYMY010000025.1 GCA_030699385.1 Methylobacter sp. | reverse complement strand
ACACAGAGTTTTTATTGTTTTTCTCCGTGCCACTGTGTTCCCTGTAGTTATGATTTTTAATTTTGAATCACAGAGACACAAAGACACAGAGTTTTTATTGTTTTTCTCCGTGCCACTGTGTTCACTGTGGTTATGATTTTTAATTTTGAACCACAGAGACACAGAGTTTTTATTGTTTTTCTCCGTGCCTCTGTGGTTATGATTTTTTAATAAATATGGCTGAAAATAATATAACTAACGAAATCATTGGTGCTGCTATTGAAGTGCATAGGGAATTAGGGCCAGGGCTGATGGAATCTATTTATGAAGAATGTTTATCAATTGAACTGACTAGTAGGAATGTTTATTTTGAACAGCAAAAAATCATACCTGTTTTATATAAAAAACAGGTTATTAAATCTAATTTCAGACTGGATTTGCTAGTGGAAAATAAAGTTATTGTCGAATTAAAAGCAGTTGAAAATTTACTTCCTATTCATACAGCTCAATTACTAACTTATCTGAAATTAACTGAATGCAGAATTGGTTTATTGATTAACTTTAATGTCCCCGTTTTAAAAAACGGAATCAAGAGAATAGTTAATGGCTATTAAAGGGTATTTGAATCATAAAGACACAGAGTTTTTTATTGTCTTTCTCCGTGCTTCTGTGTCTCTGTGGTTGACTATTAAATGACACCTGAACAACAACGAGAACAATGGCTTAAACGGGTTTTGCCTGCACTTGCTGTGCTGGTGCTTTATTTTGCGATTATCAGCAATTTTGTCACTGATAAATCCAAAAAAGCGCAGGAGCAATATGTCGGGCTACAACAAAAAGGCATTAATGCAGCGGCTTTGCCGGGCATTGAACTGCAACAACGTGAAGTCAGTGAAGAAATCGCCAAGCTGGAACTGGACGATAAAGCCATGCGTGACGCGTTGGCAGCCAATGGCGGATTTTTATCGAAATCAGGCTCGCCTAATGAGGCGATTGAGAAAATCTCGGTTATTTTGGCAAAGCATAATTTGCAGGTGCTGGACGAAAAACGTAACGATAAACCGGTCATTGAGACTTTGCCGCGGTCGTTGCGGGATACCCAGCATTGGCTTAAGGACATGATGTCGGTAGCGCCGGTTGCTAATCCCGGCACAGGCGTCGCTCCCACAAGTGTTCCACCTACAGCAGTCACTGGCGACGATAAGTCTTTGAATATCTGGACGGTGCGTTATGTCGGTGCTTATCTGGATAATTATCGGGCGTTGTCCGCTTTGATGGACAGCGATACCAAGGCGTTACCGGTGTCGTTGACGATGCAGGCCTACAAATCCAATACCGGCAAACAAGAATGGCTGTTGACTTTATGGCTTTAAAACATTTGAACCACAGAGACACAGAGACACAGAGTTTTTATTGTTTTTCTCCGTGTCTCCGTGTCTTTGTGGTTATGATTTTTATGGATTTAAAACATTTGAACCACAGAGGCGCAGAGACACAGAGTTTTTATTGTTTTTCTCCGTGCCTCCGCGTCTTTGTGGTTATGATTTTTATGGCTTTAAAACATTTGAACCACAGAGGCACAGAGGCACAGAGGCACAGAGGCGCAGAGACACAGAGTTTTTATTGTTTTTCTCCGTGCCTCTGTGTCTCTGTGGTTAATTTTTAAAAAATTACTATGACGCAATATTTACCGAAACCTCAACACAACGAGCAACTTACTTCAGAAAACCGCGATAACTCGCGTGAGCTGGTGAGCGGCTGGAGCGCGACGGTCTTTCAGGAAAACAGCATTACTATCAGTAACGCCGAGATTGAAGACAGTTCCGTAGGTGGTGCAGGCTTGATGGTGTCTGGGCATTCTGCTCATATTGATCAAGATGCCACCATTACTATCAGTATTGAATCCAATCACCGGCGTTTTACCCGACAGGCTAAGGTTCGCTGGGTGCGCACCGAGGGTAATGATGTTCGGTTTGGCGTGGAATATGTTGATCACGTCGGTTTTGATCCTGCGACCCACGTACTGGATATTGCTTTAATACGCATTGACCCGGTGTGTGCGTTAAAAATACCCGCCAATATTGCGTTCCGGCAAAAAATCCTGCCTTTTATTGAAATGGATGGCATCGTCCATGTTGTTTGTCTGGATATTGAGAATCATGCCGTCATCACTGTTTTGGAAAGACTGTTAAAAAAGCCGGTGCGTTTATGGGCGGGTGATGCCGCTCAACTCGATACTAAACTGAAACAGGTTTATGGCGATAGTTTGCATGGGGTTAAGGCGCTGCCGACACCCGGCGGCCCGGTGGTACAAATTGCTAATGCGGTGAATACCGGTGATGAGCTGTTGTATGCCGCTTATATGCGCCAAGCGTCGGATATTCATATCGATCCCGGTTACAACGGCGCAACCATTCGCTTTCGGGTCGATGGCCAGTTGGAACATTACAGCCAGATTAACTCGAACATTTTTACCGAGTTGGTCAGTCGGCTGAAGGTTATGGCTTATCTGGATATTGCCGAAAAACGTTCGCCTCAGGATGGCCGGTTCTCGCATCAGTTTGTCTCAGGAGAGCGCCGGGTTGATGTGCGGGTGGCGACTTTGCCGACCAAATACGGTGAACGTATCACCATGCGTTTGCTGGCGGTACAAACCGACTCGTTGACCTTGGAAAATTTGGGTTTTGATCCTGCCCATAAGCACATGATTGAAGGTTTTCTACGGCGTATTCAGGGCTTGATGATTATGACCGGCCCGACCGGTAGCGGCAAAACTACGACTTTGTATGCCGCTATTCGTATGCTGCTGGAAGAACGTAAGGTCAATATCATTACCATCGAAGATCCCATTGAATATGAGATTAACGGCATTGCCCAATGCGAGGTTGATTCGGGTGACAAGGTTAGTTTCGCCAAAGCCTTGCGCAGTATTTTGCGTCATGATCCCGATGTGGTGATGATTGGCGAAATCCGGGATAAGGAAACCGCCGATGTGGCGATTAAGGCGGCGCTGACCGGGCACATGGTGTTGGGCACGTTGCATACCAATTCAGCTGCGGCGACCATTACCCGTTTAACCGATATGGGCGTGGAGCCTTATTTGGTGGCCGCTGCATTGCGGCTTGCGGTTGCCCAGCGCCTGTTGCGCCGGTTGTGCGTGCATTGCCGCATTCCACGACCATTGACTGAGTTGGAAGCTATTTCAATCAACCGTGCTGAATTGGCCGGTTCCACCATTCACGATCCATCCGGCTGCATTTATTGCGGCGGCAAAGGTTATTCGGGACGTATCGGGCTTTATGAGTTATTGGAGTTACGCGAGGATTGGGCGCGCTCTGTTGCTGATGGTGAAGGCGAAAGCGAGTTGGTGGTCAAAATGCGCGATTCCGGGATTAAGAGTTTATTGGACGATGCGGTCGATAAATTACTGGCTGGTGTTACGTCGGTTTCCGAGGTGGTTCAGATTGCGTCGTCTTGGTAAGTCTATGATGAATTTTAAGATAAATTTAACCACAGAGGCACGGAGGCACAGAGTTTTTATTGTTTTTCTCCGTGCCTCCGTGCCTCTGTGGTTATGATTTTTATGGCTTTAAAACATTTGAACCACAGAGGCACAGAGGCACAGAGACACAGAGTTTTTATTGTTTTTCTCCGTGCCTCCGTGTCTCTGTGGTTATGATTTTTATGGCTTTAAAACATTTGAACCACAGAACCACGGAGACACAGAGTTTTTATTATTTTTTCTCCGTGCCTCCGTGCCTCTGTGGTTAATAACATTTAATCTATAAATGCCGATATTTACTTATACAGCCCGCGACCGTAGCGGTCAGCAGCGTGTTGACGCTATCGAAAGCGCCACCCGCGAAGCAGCGATTCTTGCCCTGCGCGCGCAAGGTCTGTTACCGCTTAAAATTGAAGAAGTTAAAAAAAGCGGCGCAACCGATAAAAAAATCAGCCTGAATCCGCTGGCTTACCGGTCATTCAATGACACCGATATAGAACATGAATTCCATCAGATTGCGGTGATGTTACGCAGCGGCATCAGTTTGCTCGATGCGTTAAATTTAAGTTTAAAACATTGCCGTATCGGCGCGCGCTCAACCTGGGAACGTCTGGCAAAACGTATTGAGCAAGGCAGTTCTTTCACCGATGCGTTAACCGAACATAGCGCTTTTAGTGAATTTACCGTTCAGTTGATCCGGGTCGGCGAACAAACCGGTAATCTCAGCACGGTCATGGATGAGGCCGCTAACGAGGTTAAAGCCAGCCGCAAATTAAAAAAGCAAATCACTACCGCGCTAAGATCACCGGCCTTTTCGTTGTTAATGGCAATTGGCATCATCATTTTTATGATGACCGGGCTTATTCCTGAGATCAAAAAACTGCTAAAAATGATGGGCAAGCCCATGCCGCCCATCACCAAGGCTTTAATTGACACGTCCGATTGGGTGCTGGCCAACGGTTTAATGATGTCGGTTACCGCAACCGTCGCCGTGGTCACTTTTATTGTGTTTTACAACTGGCCGCCCAGTCGCTGGTGGATCGATAAATATGCGTTAAAAATGCCGGTGATTGGTTATGTCTTGCGCTTGTCCGGCACGGTGTTGTTTTGCCGGGCGATGGGCTTGTTACTGCGTAGCGGCGTGGTCATGGTCGATGCTTTAACGACGATAGAAAAACTGCACGTCAATAAATACATGGCAAGCCGTATCAGCTTTGCCCGTAATCAAATTATGCAAGGCTCTTCATTAGCAGACCAAATGGAAATTGAATCGGGTTATATGCCGCTGGTTTTACAAATGACGCGGGTCGGGGAAAACTCGGGAACGCTGGATCAAATTTTGACTGAAATGACTGAATATCACGATGAGTTATTGAAACAAGCCATTGCCACACTGACCGGCATGATTGCACCGGCGATGACTATTTTTGTCGGCGGTGTGATTGGTTTTGTTTATGCCGCTTTTTTGGTGGCCATGTTTGCCGCTGCCGGAGGAAGTCCAAAATGAACGGGCAACTCTTTAAATGGGTGGCGTTACTGCTGTATTGTCAGTCGCTGTTGGCTGAACCCGCTCAAAATGAAACATTACAAGACCCGACGGCAATGACTGAAAAGCTGGAACAGGAACTGGCCGGGATACGGGAACCCCGCACACAAAATGTAATGGTTGTTCCCGGCGGTAGCGCCAATAAGGACGAGTTGAAAGACCCTACCCGGATGAATCAGAATTTTAGAGAAGCGTTAAAACAGATACCGATGGGTAATACAAGTACAGCCGCACCCAAATCAACGCTGCCCAATATCCAGTTGGTTGCCAGTGTTTGTGGTATGCACAAAGATAAGAATCACGCCATGTTACGCATTAACGACAAAACGACTATGGTTAGTATCGGTGACAAAATCAGCACTATCCAAAACGATCAACTGATAGAAATTCATGTTGTGGACATAGATAAAAGCCACGTCAAAATTGAGCTGCTGCCGTCCAATGAGATCATTATTTTGCAGTGACTTTTCTCTATGCCTCTGTAGTGAATTATTTTTGCTATATCCCGACCAGACTAACGAAACAAAAACATACGATATTCAATGTATAAATTACTATCCACTGCTTTTATGGTACTAGCCTTAGCGATACTGCCTTTGTCAGTTTGCTCGGCGGCAGCTAAACCAATAAAACCCAGAGCTAATCCCAATCAACCTATCGAACAAATCGAATTTCGGGATATTACTGTCGGTGATGCTTTGCGGATTTTATCGGAGCAATCCAATCTCAATACTATCGCGTCTAAAGCCGCCGCCGATATTCATGTCACTATGTTTCTGCGCCGAGTGACGGCTTTAGAAGTCATTGATGCGATTTCCAAAACCTATAATCTTTGGTATCAGCATGATGAAAACTCTAACATTATTCGTATTTATACGGTCAAAGAATACCGCTTGGAAGAGGTGGAATTTAAGAAGGAAGAAACCGAAGTTTTTACCCTGAAAAACGCCAAAAATGCACTGGACTTGGCGGAAACTATACAGAACTTGTTTTCTCAGCGGGTGCAATTAAGTTACGGGCAAAATCAGCAACAACTAATGTTTGATTTACAACAGCGTTTTGCGCGCTTTGATATGGTCGATGGCCGTAAAAAACAGCAAAACAGCTTTTCCAGTGGCGGTGGCACACAAGGGGGCAATACCCAAGGCGGCAATACTCAAGGGGGCGGAACTCAAGGTGGCAATACTCAAGGCGGCGGCAATCAAGGGGGCTACAGCCAAGGGGGAAATACTCAAGGCGGCTACAACAATCAAGGTTCAGGCAGTCAATTTGGTAATCAGGGCTTTGGGCAAAACAATAGTAACCAACAAATGGATGACCGGTTAAAAGCGTTGGATAGTGTTATCGGCAGATTGGATGCCGGTGGCGATACAGAAAATAGAGGTAACGCGACCTCTAATCTGCTGGTCGGCGACAGCCAGAACAGTCGTGATCTTATTGAAAACAGCGTTCGCCGACAGGCGCCTATTTATGTCGGTGTTATCAAACATCAAAACCGAGTGCTGGTGCGCACCCGCGATGTGGATGCTATGAACGAAATACGCGCCATGCATAAGCGGCTGGACATGGAAAGCTCAATGCTATTAATGGAAGTCAAGGTGCTGTCGATTGATTTGTCCGATGGCTATGACTCGCTGTTTGATTTCAAAATTAAAGCCAATGATGTCAATGTATCAACTGGGAATGCAACCGATACTGTGCGTGCTTCAGAAATTCTGGACTCCAGTATTAGAGCGGCAGCGGCGGCTATTCCTAGTCCAGCTCTACTGGCTACAGTGATTAGTGAAAATTTTGAGGCGCGCCTGCAATTATTGGAAAAAGAAAATCGCGTCACCCAATTGGCGACACCGATGCTATTGACCTCTAATCAGGAGGTCAGCAGTTTTCTGATGGGTTCAACTGTGCCGATAGTGGTTAGCTATACAGCAGGGTCTACAACTACCACGGGAGGCGGCCTTAATAGTCCTGCTATAACCCAAACATTGCAATCCGGTCCTATTTATGAGCAACGCACCATCGGCAACACGCTATTGTTAACGCCCAATATCAATGCTGATAATACGGTGAGTGTACAAATTGTTGTTGAAGAAGCGGCGCTGGTTAAAAACGGAGCGAACATACTCCTACCAGGTGGTGAATCTCGATTTATAGACACCGTCACAGAAAAAACCTTCAGCGGCTCAGTCATCGCCAAAAGCGGAACCGCCGTTGCTGTCGGCGGCATCATTCAAGAAAATGCCGGAGGACGTGAAAACAAAGTACCTGTTTTGGGTGACATTCCCGGTTTAGGCTTTTTCTTTAAGGAAGAGCATCAAGCCCGCGCCCGCACTGAGCTAGTCATTATCATTAAGCCGCACATTATTAATTCACCTGTTGAAGCCGAAGCGGTTAGCAAGGATATGTTAGCCAATAACAGTGTTCATCCCAGCGCTCAGGATGGAGACAGCCTGGGCATTTATTCCAATCCTGATCAAAAACACAATGGCTATGTGTTGGAGCAGCCTTATAAGGAATATGAGCTGCAGGATATTAACGATAAACATCTGGGCAAAGGCGATTCGCAGCAATTTCCTGAAAATCAGGGTGCGGTAACTGCGCAGCAGGTTTATATGGATTTGACCCGTTATGCCGCAGAAACGGTGCGTCTGCCGCAAAATGAACGCACCGTGCATAACAGAATTCAGCCGCAACCGCTCAGGCAACACACACCGATTAGCCTGTTGCCGGATCGGCGAGTCAAGCTATTGCCTGTCGATGCTTGGCGGCAAGGCGGTATCTATGTCACGGCCATTGAAGCCCGTAACACTTCGGCACAAAAATTGGCGCTGGATCAACGCCAGTTAAAAGGCCGTTGGCTGGCGGCAACGCTGGAAGGTGCGATGTTGTTTCCGCGTGGTGATCTGGGCGATTCTACTTATCTGTATTTAATATCGGCGGAACCGTTCGACGACATTATCAGGCAAATACCCAAGGAGCCCGGTTTATGAGTTACCAGGATTACAGCCGCTTAATTTATGGTCTGTTGCTGTTGCAAAGCTTACCTTGTTCGGCGCTTCCACAATCGGTGCCGGAATTGCGTATGCATGTGTTCGAGCAGACTCCCGGCGTATCCGCACCCAAAAAACATCCTGCAACGACGACAGTAGATACCGACAGCAAACATTTCCAAATGGTGGTGTTTGAGCCGACTGCGCCCACTCAATCCTCATCAGCAGCACCGACTGGGCAAGTGTTGAGCGAATATCCGCGTCAGGCAGTAAGCCATAAAGCCAATGATTTTTCGGTATTAATGATGACCGATGTGGGCTATCAACAAGAACAAATGAGTTGGGCGGTGGCAGCGCCCGGTATTAGCGAGCCGTTAATCGAAACCCGCTGGGACAATATCGACATGATGCGGCTCAAAGGTCGGCTGGATCTGATCGCGCCGCCGGGCATAGCGATACGTACTGAAGCCAGTTATGCCTGGACAGTCAGCGGTAGCGGTGAGCAATCCAGTTTCGGTTTACCGGCTAATGCCTATCCGGCTGATGACGGTTATTCATGGAATGCCTCCGCTGCGCTGGGTTATCGGTTCCACTTCGAGGCACCTAAAAAGGTTGGCATATCGGTTACGCCACTGGCCGGTTACGCCTTCCATCGCCAGCGTTTTACGCTGCAAGATACACAGACAAATACCTACGATGCCGAGTGGGACGGCCCGTGGGTAGGCTTGGATGCGACTTTGGATTGGCTGAATGACCATGAGTTATTTGCTTCGGCGCAACATCATTGGGCTAATTATCAAGGTTACGGAGACTGGCAGCAGTTAGCCGATGCAGCTCATCCCGATAGTTTTAAGCATAGCGCCGACACGACCGGCTTATATGGCACATTGGGTTATCGTTACCACTGGACTCAAGCGTTGTGGCTAAGTTTCAGCATGGATTACCAAAATTGGGATGCCGATACCGGCCAAGAGCAATTTTATTTATCGTCCGGTACCGTCATTGACTCAACCTTAACGCAACTGTCACGCGAAATGTTGGGTATTAATCTGGGCGTTAATTGGAAATTCTAACGTTGGGCAAAATATTAAATCACCACAGAGGCACAGAGTAAAATCAAGCAAGTTGTGGGAGCGGCCACCCGGCCG
>JAUYMY010000041.1 GCA_030699385.1 Methylobacter sp. | reverse complement strand
ACCGTTATATGGAGGTCAAATTTATCAATTGGAAAGTACCTTTAATGCCGAAGATAGCGAAGATGCCAGTTACAACGTTTCTGATGGAAAATTGATTATTCCAACAGCAATGCAAGGTGCTTTGAATAGTCATAATTTGACTTTGGCAATGACCAACAGCTCACCACTACAATTCACCGTTACTGCGTTAAGTAGCTCTTCGTTTTTTAATGGAGCAGAAACAAAAATTATTTTTAATAAGGGAGATATGGGCCCACAAGGATTACAAGGATTAACCGGTGATGTTGGGGCAACAGGAGCAGTTGGTTCGCAAGGACTGCAAGGGTTAACCGGTGATATTGGCGCAACGGGCGCAGTGGGTTCGCAAGGCCCGATTGGTTTAACCGGCCCAACTGGCCCGCAAGGACTGCAAGGGTTAACCGGTGATGTTGGAGCAACGGGCGCAGTGGGTTCCCAAGGTCCGATGGGTTTAACCGGCCCAACCGGAGCCACAGGCTCGCAAGGATTGCAAGGATTAACCGGTGATGTTGGCGCAACGGGCGCAGTGGGTCCACAAGGTCCGATTGGTTTAACCGGCCCAACCGGAGCCACAGGCTCACAAGGATTGCAAGGATTAACCGGTGATGTTGGGGCAACGGGCGCAGTGGGTTCGCAAGGTCCGATTGGTTTAACCGGCCCAACTGGAGCCACAGGCTCACAAGGATTAACGGGAGCAGTGGGTCCGCAAGGTCCGATTGGTTTAACCGGAGCCACCGGGTCACAAGGATTGCAAGGATTAACCGGTGCAACTGGACCACAGGGGCCTGCAGGGTCAGGGTCATCAAGCAGCCGTTTTAATGCCAGCATAAACGTTAGTGCAAACATTAAACCTGTCTTTTCTATTACAGGGTCTAATGCGCAATCGGTCGATGATGGTAACCCCAATGCTGAAAATCTGGTTATGTTTCCCATGCCGCAGGGTTGTACGATGAGCGGATTGGTAGCCACCGTGTCATCTGGAAGCTTTCAGGCGGGCACTATGATTATGTTGCGCAACAACGGTGCCGATACCGCCGTCAGTTGTATGTTGAGTGGCAATGTATGCAGCTCAGCCGCTACTATCACGGTGAACACTAACGATAAGCTGGATTATTTAGTGAGTACCGGCCCCGCTACGGATGCCGGTCTTGCTGTTTCTGTCAGCTGCTTATAAGTCAGGCAAATTACACGCTAACTCAAGCATGGAAATAATACGAGGTTTATCATGTCAGAACCCTTTTTAGGCGAAATACGTCTTTGCTCTTTTAACTTTCCGCCTCCAGGCTGGGCAATGTGTAACGGACAGTTATTGCCGACTGTTCAAAATGCAGCGTTGTATTCACTATTAGGTACAGCCTATGGCGGAAATGGCACAACGAACTTCGCACTCCCTGATCTTAGAGGTAGGATTCCTCTCCATTTCGGTGCGGGTGTGGGTCTTGGTCAACTGGGTGGTGAACTAACGCACACCTTAACCGCTAACGAAACTGCACACACGCATTCGCACAATTCCCCTGATGCGTCTAACGGCTTTGCAACAGCATCAAGCGCCAGCAGTCATTTTGTCGCCACGCCTGTTTTTGGAACGACAGCGGCTAAAGCGTTTAGCGCAGTTGCTAACACCAGCATGGCTGCAGGCAGTTTGGATGTTGTGGGTGGATCGCAGGCACACAATAATATGATGCCTTATCTGACACTCAATTTTGTAATTGCCTTGCAAGGCCTATTTCCACCACGCAACTAACACAACTTACGAGGTACACGGTTATGGCAGATCCATTTATTGGTGAGATTCGCATCTGCGGGTTCAATTTTGAACCAGCCGGTTGGGCTTTTTGCAACGGGCAGATTTTAGCTATTTCATCAAATACCGCTCTATTTTCTATCCTAGGGACAACTTACGGGGGGAATGGAACCTTAACGTTTGCCTTGCCCAATTTACAAGCCAGAGTACCAATTCATCGTAATCCAGTTCCTGCACTTAATCCACATGCTTTAGGCGAAATTGGCGGCGAAAGCACGGTAACACTGCTTACTGCAAATATACCGGCTCATCCCCACACCATGAGTGCGTTCGACGGCGTGGGGACAACCAGCAATCCTGCCAATAATTATCTGGCAAGCACTCCGGTTGTCGGTACGACCACGGCCAAAGCATTCAACAACGTAGGTAACACGACTATGGGTTCAGTAGCGGGCAATAGCACACCCCAAGCGCATAACAATGTGCAGCCGTATTTGGCGTTAAATTTTATTATCGCCTTGGTAGGCGCATTTCCTCAACGCTCCTAAAAAGAGAGACACATCATGGCGCAACCTTATATCGGTGAAATTAGACTCTTCGCGGGTAACTACGCCCCTCTGAACTGGATGTTTTGCGAAGGACAATTGCTGGCTATTGTAGACTACGATATTTTATTCGCGCTTATCGGCACGACTTACGGTGGCGATGGGCAAAACACGTTTGCCTTACCCGACCTAAGAGGACGGGCGCCGCTACACCAAAGCAATAGCTTTAGTATCGGCGTCATGGGAGGGGCGGAAAACGAAACCTTAACCGTTGCTCAAATACCTTCACACAGTCACAATCAAGCGGCTTATGCGGGGGCAGGCACCCGCTCGACTGCCACCCATAATTTCATTGCCGCACCGCTAGTTGGCACTGCACTGGCGAAAGCGTTTCATAGCGCTAGCAACACCACGATGGCTACGGGGGGGTTAGCCGCTGCGGGAAGCAATCAAGCGCATAACAATATGCAGCCTTATTTGTGCATAAATTATATTATTTCTTTGACTGGAACTTTTCCGCAGCAGACTTAGCTTTATAAGATGGGCGTTTATGTCTATCCATTAAGCCACCTACATTTTTTGGAGATTATCATGCCTAAATTAACGTCCCCGCCAGCGACAAGCAGACGGCATTTTCTTAAATTATCTGCCACAGGGGTCGGTTTATTACTCGCCGCACCGCTGGTTTTTTCATCGGCAGACTATGCCGCCGTCTTAACACAGAATAAAAAAATATATCGTGGTACATTTGATGGGCGCATTCTTGTGTCAATGAATAATGGGCAATCGTGGCAACAAGTGGTCGATTTTGGAAAAAAATACACAATAACAAAAATAACTGCCGATGAGCAGGGCATCGTTAGCGTGAATTTAACCGATCAGCATTTGAATTTTTGGGTGCATTCTAAAAATGATGTCCACTGGATGACTGATAATTACGCTTAATGAATGCTATTTTTGACACTCTCACACTGCGTGATGAAACTGAACAGGATATAGCTTTCCTGCAACAGCTTTATGCACAAACACGCGCCACTGAAATGGCTTATTTTCCTTGGACGGATGATCAAAAAAATGTTTTTCTAACCATGCAGTTTGATTTACAACGCAGGCACTACCACGAAAATTATCCCGATACTGAATTCGCCATTATCCTGCTTGATAATAAGCCAGTGGGACGTTGGTATTTACAACGTAAAGCAGACAACTTTCACCTCATCGACATTAGTTTATTAGCCGATTATTGCAATCAAGGTATAGGCAGTTATTTGTTGAAAAATTTAATAGCTGACGGACAAAAACAACAAAAAACCGTGCATCTTTATGTAGAAACAACCAATCCAGCTTTACGACTTTATCAACGTTTAGGTTTTATTGCTGTTGAAGAATGCGGATTTCACTGGCTGATGGAATGGATCGCCTGAAATTAGGTAGTCACTGCATTGTTTTTTAGGAACTACCTGGTTTCAAGGACTTAGTATAGTTACGTCAATTTGACCTATAAACCCTTACAAAACCGCCAATGCGCTTTCATAGTCCGGTTCATCGGCGACTTCAGCAACCAGTTGCGTATAAATCACCTGGTCGTTTTCATCGATGACCACTATCGCCCGCGCTGTCAAACCGGCAAGAAAGGTGTCGACAATATTAACGCCGTAATCATTGGCAAAACTGGAACGAAAGGTTGACAACGGGATGACGTTTTTTAAATCTTCCGTTTCGCAAAAACGATTCTGTGCAAAAGGCAGATCGGCAGAAATAACCAATACCACAGTATTATCCAGATGCCCTGCTTTCTGGTTAAATTTACGCGTTGACGCCGCGCAAGTCGGCGTGTCCAGACTCGGCACGATGTTCAGCACTTTGCGTTTACCGGCGTAAGTTGCCAGCGTCACGTCGACTAACTCGCGGCTAGCGAGGCTGAACGCGGGGGCCTGCGTGCCGACTGCGGGTAATTCGCCACAGGTATTAAGCGGTTTACCTTGAAATTTAATAATAGCCATAATTTTTTCCTGTTAATGTTAATGTTGATCTAATAACAAACGTCAGTTTCAGCGAAGCCAAATCCCTGTACCTTGCACCTTTCAATCCCTCTTTTTGCTTTTCACCCGTCGCATCAAGCGTTCTTTTTTCTTCACCTGCCATTCGGTCAGCTTGTTCTTTTTGCCTTCAAATGGATTGGCCGCTGACTTGAACACCAAGCGGATCGGCGTTCCGACCAGCCCCATTTTGTCGCGGTAATAATTCATTAAATAGCGTTTGTAAGATTCCGGCAGTGCGTCGGTTTGTACGCCGTGTATTACCACAATAGGCGGATTGCGGCCGCCTTGATGGGCATATTTTAATTTAACCCGGCGCGAGTTGATCATCGGCGGCTGATGCGCGGCGGTGGCCTCTTTTAAAATTCGGGTCAACACCGGCGTGGACATGTCGAGCATCGCCGCCGCGTACAATTGCTGCACCACATCGAACATCTTGCCGACGCCGCTGCCGTGCAATGCAGAAATCGGGTGTTTTTCGGCAAATTCAAGAAAGGCCAGTTTGACATCCAATTGCCGGTAAATGGTAGCTTTCTGGTCGGCGCTGATGCCGTCCCATTTATTCAGCCCGATAATCAGGGCGCGTCCGGCCTCCAACACCAAACCTAACAAATGCGCATCCTGATCGGTGATACCTTCGCGTGCGTCAATCAGATAGATCACAACATTGGATTTTTCAATCGCCTGCAAGGACTTGATGACGCTGAATTTTTCAATGGTCTCGGCTATTTTCGAGCGCCTGCGCATACCGGCGGTATCGACCAAGGTAAACAGCTTGCCGTTGCGCTCGAAGGGAATGTAAATGCTGTCGCGCGTGGTGCCCGGCTCATCGAATACGATAACCCGTTCTTCGCCCAACAGGCGGTTGACCAGCGTCGATTTGCCGACATTGGGCCGCCCGACCACGGCGATACCGATGCCGCCATGCGCCTCTTCGACATCGCCTTGATCCGGCGGCAGCAGTTGGTTCACTTTTTCCAGCAATTCGGGAATGCCACGGCCGTGGGATGCGGCAATCTGCACCGGTTCGCCCAGCGCCAGCGAATAGAAATCCGACGCCGCCGTGCTGGCGTCCAGGCCGTCAACCTTGTTGGTGACCAGAATAACCGGCTTTTGCAGTTTTCTCAGGGTATCGGCAATGACCTTGTCGGAAGCGCTCAGGCCTTCGCGGGCATCGACCATGAAGAACACCACATCGGCTTCTTCCAGCGCCACTTGCACCTGCTTTCTGGCAAAGCTTTCGATGCCTTCGGCGTCATCGGCAATACCGCCGGTGTCGACGACCAGACAGGGGCGATTGCCCAGTTTGACCCGGCCATATTGCCGGTCTCGGGTTAAGCCTGAAAAATCCGCAACCAGGGCATCACGGCTGCGCGTTAAATAATTGAATAAGGTCGATTTCCCCACATTGGGGCGGCCTACTAAGGCGATGACAGGTAACATATCAACTCGGAATTAGAGAAATAGAACACGGATTGGACAGATTTACACGGATTTTTAAAACCACATCAATTTAGGACTATGCCTGAAATGACTTGAATAGCCTGGATTCCACCTTTTTTAAAAGACAAAAGCATCTTGAATAATGCTTTGTAAATTGGTGATTATCAGTCTAATCCGTGCCATCCGTGTGCCATCCTTTTTATCGGACTTTTAAAGCGGCAAGTGTGCCGTCTTTGGCATAAATATAAACGACATTATCGACCACGACAGGCTTGGCATCGATGCCGTCACTGGACACTTGTACACGGGCCAGTTGCCTGCCGTCGGTGCCGGACAACCAATGTACATAACCTTCAAAATCACCGACGACAACATAATTTTCGTAAGCGACCGGGGCGGTCAAGCGCCGTTGATGCAAATCCTGTTGTTTCCACAAGGACGCGCCGCTGCGTTGATCCATCTGCCAGACATGACTGACCGAGTCGGTCAGGTATAGATAGCGGTAGTCGCTGCTCAAACCCGAATGCGATGAAATGGTTTCATTACGCCATAACACATCGCCATCCACTTCCGACACGGCGGCCATGCCACTCTGATAGCTGGCCACATAAATGACGCCGTTAACCACGATAGGGTCGACATCAAGATCGACCAGCCGTTCCACTTCAGAACGCCCTTTAGGAATGGCAATGCTGGTTTCCCAGACATATTTGCCGTCCAGAAGGCGCAAGGCGATTAATTTGCCGTTATCGTAGCCGCCGACCACGTTTTCTTCAATAATCAACGGTGAACCGGTGCCGCGCAAACTTAACGCGGGCACATCGTGATCATAGCTCCAGCGTTTGCCACCGGTTTTTTCATCCAGCGCGGTGACCGCGCCATCAGTGGTACGAACCACCACAATATTATTGGCGACAACCGGCACTGACAACACTTCACTGGAAACCAGCGTAGTCCAAAGCACCGCACCGGTTTCAATATTTAAGGCAACCACTTTGGCATCGCTGGAACCTAAAATGACAGTGCCCTCACCCAGACCTGGGCCTGCGGAAAGTTCAATGTCGGTTTCAATTTCCCAGATCAAATCGCCGGTGGTCGGGCTTCTCGCCTCCACTAATCCGTCACGATCCGCCGCCAGTATTTTTCCGCTGCCGATAGCCGGAACCAATCTGACCGACTGCTTGTCGGCACCGACGCCGACCGATTTTTTCCAGACCGTTTCCAGCTCGAATTCAGGCGTATATTCAAGCAAAACGCTAGGAGGATCGGCATTGTCTTCACCGCCCAAAAAGTAATCGGTAATCCCGGAAACACCTTCGCCAATCGTTTCGACAGCGGTGCAGCCGGTTAATAAAACCGCGAGAGAAAAGGCAAGACAAAAGGCCACAAAACGCTTAACCGTGGTTGTTTCACCTTGCGCCTGATGTAGGCGGATCAAATAATTACCCATTATTTTTGCGTGTCTAGCTTTTCTTGAGCAGTCAGGTCATCAATCTTAAACGGCAACAACGGTGATGACTGGCCGTTTCTCAAGGCATTTTGATAAGATGTGCGCGCCTCGTCCAAACGATCCAGAGCCACATACAAATCGCCGACCAATTCATCATAATTGGCCGAATAGCTGGCTGCCGCCTTGGCATCAACCCCGTTAATAACCTGCAAGCCCTGTTCATATTCGCCGGTAGCGAGCATCAGACGCACTAATCTGATCTTGGCGATATTGCTCAAATGCTTATTCGACTCTGCCGCAATCGCCTTCAAAATCTGTTTGGCGCCGTCAAAATCGCCTTGTTCGGTTTTTAATTTGGCCTGCATTAAACTGCTGTAAGTCGCATATTCTGAGCCTTTAAATTGCTCCTGAATATGTCCTGTCAGCTTGTTGATGTTGTCTTTTTTATCTTCGGCAACCGCTCCTGCGTCGCCTAAAGCGCCTACTGTTGGTGCTCTACCTCCTCCATCCTTGGAGTCGTCATCAAGCGCTTTGAGCAATTGACTATAAGCCGCTGAAGCCTGCGCTGCCTGTTCCTTTTTATGATCCTGCCAATAATTCCAGCCCAGGATAACGACTATGCCAACAACTAAACCAACGATGGCAGAGGTTCCGTTTTCCTGCCACCATCTTTTTAAAGCCTCGACCTGTTCTTCTTCTGTATCGTACATTTCCACGTATTGTTCTCTTGTTTAATGTTTAAATGCGGCTAATGCTATTAGATTAAGCAAAAAGCCGTGTTTCAAATATTGTGTATCGGTGTTGCCAGACTGTTTAATAGGGCTGTTATTTTACTTGCCCCCATTCGCTTATCGAATTCCCCGATTGCCTCGGCTAAATTTTTCTTCAATCTCTTTGACTTTTGGGCTGATCATTTCGATCAGCCTGTCATCATGCATAGATTTTATCCATTAGGGCGGCCTTGTACATTTATTTGTAAAAACTCAATCGCCTGCTGCTGTGATAGTTGTTGCTGCGGTTGTTCGGCATTGCGCAACGGTTTGATGCTGACTTCGCCGCGACTGACTTCATCGTCTCCCAAAATAAGCGCAAATTCGGCACCGCTTTTGTCAGCTTTTTTGAACTGGCTTTTAAAACTGCCGCCGCCGCAATTGACTTGCAATTTCAAGCCGGGAATGTCATTTCTGATAGCTTCGGCAAAGCGTAGTCCTTGTTGTTCGGCAATCTCGCCGACCCGAATCATGTAAACATCGACTGAACTTTTCAACGGCACAGCATCCAGCGTTTCCACCAAGGCCAACAGGCGCTCTATGCCCATCGCAAAGCCGACCGCATGATTCGGTTTGCCACCCAATTGCTCAATCAAGCCGTCATAACGTCCGCCCGCACAAACCGTACCTTGCGAACCCAGCTCATCGGTGACCCATTCAAAAACAGTCTTGCTGTAATAATCCAGGCCGCGCACCAAGCGGGAATTAAGCTCGTAGCTGATACCCAGATCATTCAATATTGTAGTGATGGCATTAAAATGCTCAAGGCTATCATCGCCTAAATAATTCATCAGTTCCGGCGCATTGGCGACAACCTCGCGCATCGCCGGATTTTTGGTGTCCAAAATGCGCAATGGATTAGTTTCCAGGCGGCGCAAACTGTCTTCATCCAATTGCTCCAAATGGCCTTGGAAATAACTGACCAGACTGTCACGATAGACCATACGTTCGGCAATCGTGCCCAAGGAATTAAGCTGCAAACGCACCTTGTCGCGGATGCCCAGTTTTTTCCACAAGCGTTCCATGATCAGGATCAATTCCGCATCAATGTCCGGCCCCGCCATGCCGTAGGTTTCCACACCCAACTGAAAAAACTGGCGATAACGGCCTTTTTGCGGACGCTCATGCCGATACATCGGCCCGTAATACCACAAGCGATGCACCTGATTATGCAGTAAACCATGCTCCAGACAAGCCCTCAGGCAACCTGCTGTGCCTTCGGGACGCAAGGTCAAAGAGTCGCCGTTACGGTCATCAAAGGTGTACATTTCTTTTTCGACGATGTCGGTTACTTCGCCGATGGAGCGCTTGAACAGCTCGGTTTTTTCCACGATAGGCAAACGGATTTCGCTGTAACCGTAAGCGCCGAGCACTTCCCGGATAATGGTTTCAGCAAACTGCCACAGCGGCGTCTGTTCGGGCAGCACATCGTGCATCCCGCGAATTGCTTGAATATTATTGGCCATATTGAATAGAGGTTTTGTCGTGCTTAAAGACCTTTAAGCTCTTTTATTTTTTGCGCTTCGTTTGACAGAGGAAACTTTTCCAGTAACAAGTTTTTATATTCCCGTGCCAGCTCTTTATTGCCCAAGGCCTGCTCAGTTTGCGCGGCAAACAACAAGGTCTCAGCACTATGATTTGCCACGCCCAGATAGCGTTGCAAATAGCCTTTTGATGCCCAAAAATCGCCGTTTTGATAAGCAATCTTTTGCATTTCCGCTAAAGCCGGCGCATAGGATTTATTATATTGCAGCGCTTGTTTGAAATAATTTTCGGCTAATTGTTTTTGCCCCAGACCCAACTGACAACGTCCGGCATTGGTTAAAGCCAGCCACGACCTGTCGTTTAACGGGCTAGAACTGGCTTGGGACAATAACGCCATACCCGCCTCGCGCTCATCATGTTCGCACAAGAAACGACCAAAGTTATTTTTGACACTCAGATCATTAGGCATCAAATTCAGCGCCGTCTCATAATGATCTTTGGCTTTGTCATTTTGACCTAATTTTTCATACAAAAAAGCCAACGCATTATGCGCCTGGGCATTGCCTGAATTACTGTCCAATGCCAGCAATAAATTTTCCCGCGCCAACTCCAGCTTGTTCATGCTCAAATAGCGCACGCCCAGCTGTAAATGGATGTCGCTGGAATTATCGGTTTTACTACTGCCAAATGAGCAACCGAGCAAAGCGGCAACCAGCAAAGCCGGCGCCAAACGATTAATCAGTGTTGCGGCATTACGCGGCACGTTCGCTCTCTGCCTGCTGCATCTTTAAATGCCGCCGGCTTTTGTCTTTGACTTGCCCGACCAACTGTCCGCACGCCGCATCAATATCTTCGCCGCGCGTTTTCCTGATCGTGGTCACGATGCCAGCATCATTCAACACGGTTTTAAAGCGATTGATCGTGTCTTTGTCGGAACAGCGGTAACTGGAACCGGGAAACGGGTTAAAGGGTATTAAATTAATTTTTGCCGGGACGGTTTTTAACAGCTTGATCAAGCCCCGCGCATCCTGCATTGAATCGTTAATGCCATCGAGCATCACATATTCAAAAGTAACTGTGCGCCGTGGCGCTATCTTGGCGTTATCGCGGCACGCCTCCATTAATAGCTTTAACGGATATTTTTTATTGATCGGCACCAGCTCATCGCGCAGTTCGTCAGTCACCGCATGTAACGACACTGCCAGACTGACATCGCAGACCTCGGTGAGCCGATACATCGCCGGCACCACGCCGGAGGTGCTGATGGTCACCCGACGTTTGGACAAGCCAAACGTAAAATCGTCCATCATCAAATTCATCGCGGCAACGGCGTTGTCGAAATTCAGTAACGGCTCGCCCATGCCCATCATCACCACATTAGTGATTTTTTGTGCCGAGCCTAAGCGTTTTTGCGCCACGATTAACTGGCCGATAATTTCCGCCGTGGTTAAATTGCGGTTAAAGCCTTGCTGGGCAGTCGAGCAAAAGGTACACGCCAACGCGCAACCGATTTGCGAGGACACACAGAGTGTGCCGCGCCCTTCTTCGGGAATGAACACCGTTTCTACGCGATTGCCGCAATCGGTTTGCATCACCCATTTGCAGGTGCCGTCGGAGGCGACTTTTTCCAACGCAATGTCCGGCGTTGCCAGATAGCAATGTTCCGATAAATAGGCGCGTAAAGACTTGCTCAAATTGGTCATCAGGTCGAAGTCTTCAACCTCTTCCTGATAGATCCATTTGAGCAATTGCGTCGCCCGAAAAGGCTTTTCGCCTAACTCGACAAAAAAGGCAGCGAGGCCTTTTCTGTCGAAATTGAGCAAATTGATGGTTTTGCTATTAACGGGTTCTTGCACAGATTTCATTAGCCGAGAAAAAATAAGCAATTTCCCTTTGAGCTGTTTCGACCGCATCGGAACCGTGTACGGCATTTTCGTCGATGCTGCTGGCGAAATCGGCGCGGATAGTACCGGCAGCGGCTTCTTTAGGGTTAGTGGCACCCATGATGTCGCGGTGTTTAAGTACCGCGTTTTCGCCTTCCAGCACTTGCATGATCACAGGACCTGAAATCATGAAGGAAACCAAATCATTAAAGAAGCCGCGTTCGCTGTGCTCTGCGTAAAAACCTTCGGCTTGTTCTTTAGTCAAATGCAGCATTTTTGCCGCAACGATTTTTAAATCGTTTTTTTCAAAGCGGCTGTAAATTTCGCCGATGACATTTTTTGCGACTGCGTCAGGTTTAATGATTGAGAAAGTGCGTTCTATCGCCATTTTTGTAAAGCTCCAAGAGTGAATAAATGTTTGTAAGCGGCGGATTATACCTGAATCAACCGCTGTTTTTTAAAAATACCTGATACGTTTAAGGCCTGTCATCCATCAATTCGCCGCCCTCTTTCAGAGGAACCATTAAATCTTCGGCGCTAATACCCAATAGCAGCACCGCAGGACTGGCGATAAAAATAGACGAATAAGTGCCAAAAACCACGCCAAATAACAGCGCAATGGAGAAGTTATGAATGACTTGACCGCCCAGAAAAAATAACGAAACCAGCGCCAAAAACACCGTCAGCGAGGTAATAATGGTACGGCTTAAGGTCACATTAATCGCGCTGTTCATAATTTCTTCGGTCGTTTTATTTCTTAAATGCCGAAAATCTTCACGGATACGGTCATAAATAACGATAGTATCGTTTAGAGAATAACCGATCAGCGCCAGAATTGCCGCCAACACCGTCAGGTCGAATTCCAGGCCTAACACGGAAAATAATCCCAACGTGATGATCACGTCATGAAATGTCGCGATGATGGCGCCGACAGAAAATTTCCATTCAAAACGCCAGGCCACATAAATCAGTATGCCTATCGCCGAATACAACAACGCCAAAAAGCCGTCCTCCGCTAAATCGTCGCCCACCTGCGGGCCGACAAATTCAACGCGATGCACAATGGCCGGTTCTTTAGTCGTTTTGTTAACCGCCTCAAGCACCTTATTGCTTAAATCAACGCTACTGACACCTTCATGGGGCTTCAAGCGTATCAACACGTCTTTGGTGGTGCCGAAATTTTGCACGGTGGCATCGCTAAAGCCTTCGGTATTCAAGGTGTTGCGTAACTCGGTCAAATCGGCAGGCTGTTGATAGCCCACTTCAATCAAGGTGCCGCCGGTGAAATCAATACCCATCTCCAATCCGCGTACAGCCAACGATGCTATCGCGATAATCGACAGCACGGCGGAAAATATCAGCGCGATGTTGCGGTTACCGATAAAGTTTATATTTGTTATCTTCATGATTTAATCTTCTAAAAATGCGGCTAAATAGAGAGTGGGACTAAATAGATAATTTCTCAACCCTGCGGTTGCCGTATATCCAGTTCATAATCATCCGGGTGCCGGTAATCGCAGTAAACATCGACGACACTATACCGATCATCAGCGTCACCGCAAAACCTTTGACCGAACCGGTACCAAAACCAAATAACATGACCGCGACTAACAGCGTGGTGATATTAGAATCCAAAATGGTCGCAAAAGCTTTTTCAAAGCCCACATAGATAGCCGATTGCGGCGTATTGCCATTTCTGATTTCTTCTTTAATCCTTTCAAAAATCAATACATTAGCATCAACCGACATACCCACAGTCAGGATGATACCGGCAATACCCGGCAAGGTCAGCGTCGCCTGTAACATCGACAAAACCGCCAGAATAATGAAGACGTTAAATACCAGCGCAATATTGGCAAAGATGCCGCAAAGCCGGTAATACAGCACCATGAACACCGCTACCAAGGCAAAACCAACCATAAAAGACAACATGCCTTTATTGATATTATCCTGGCCCAAACTTGGCCCGACCGTGCGTTCTTCGACAATATCAACCGGAGCTGCCAGCGCACCTGCTCTCAACAGCAACGACAAATTACGCGCTTCTTGCGGACTATCTAAACCGGTAGTCTGAAAGCGGTGACTGAAAACGCCCTGAATGGTCGCCACATTGATGACTTTTTCAACCTTTTGTTTGTGACGGACTTTTTGACCGTTTACCGACTTGGTTTCAACCTTATATTCGATAAACACCACCGCCATCGGCTTGCCGACATTGGCTTGCGTCAGTTTACCCATTTTCGCCGCGCCAACGCCGTTCAACGAAATGTTCACCGAAGGCCGCCCGTCCTGATCCACGCCAGACGAGGCATCGACAATTTGATCGCCAGTAACGATAACCCGACGATCCAACAGGATAGGACTGCCTTTTCTGTCGTAATACAAACGGCTACCAACAGGCACATGGCCTTCAACCGCATTTTGCACATCGTGTTCGGTATCAACCAAACGGTATTCCAAGGTCGCAGTGGTACCCAAAATTTCCTTGGCACGCGTGGTGTCTTGCACACCCGGCAACTGAACCACGATACGGTTTTCGCCTTGTTGTTGAATTACAGGTTCCGCCACACCCAACTCGTTGACACGGTTACGCAAGGTGGTCATATTTTGTGCGACGGCAAACTTTTTGATGTCGCGCACTTCTTTTTCGGACAGTTTCAGCCAGACTTGTTCCTGCTCGCTGGGCTCAGTAACATCCAATGTACGGAAATCCTTAGCCAACAAGGTCAACAACGCCGGTTTATCGTCCGCTGAATTGAGCTTGACTTTAATAAAACCATTGTCTTTAGACACGGATTGATAGCGCATTTTTTCAGTTCTTAACGCCAGCCGCACATCGTCGTTGTAGCGGTCTTCGGCCTGTTTAACAGCCGCATCCATGTCGACTTCCAACAGAAAATGCACCCCGCCGCGTAAATCCAGACCCAAATACATGGCTTCGGCGCCTAACGATCTGAGCCAAGTCGGTGTTGTCGGCGCCAGATTCAAAGCCACGTTATAATCATCGCCCAATTGATCCCTGAGCAAATCGGCAACTTTAAGCTGATCATCAGCACTATTAAGCCGCGCTAAAACAAGGCCGTCGTTAAACTCAAAGTCCTTGACAGCAAAGCCTGCCGTCTTAATCGCAGACTCGATTTGATTAGCCTGTTCCTGAGCCAGTTTAGTTGGACGTGTCGACGACACTTGAACAGAAGGATCATCGCCGTATAAATTCGGCAACGCATAAATAATTCCGAGCAAAAAAACGATCAGAACTAATAAATTTTTCCAAAGTGGGAAACGGTTTTGCATGGTTTATTCCAACAATTCAACTATGTCCTAGACATTAAACTTTAGCGACTTTTTTGGTAATCGCTTTATAAGTGCCTTTCGGCATCATGCTTTCAATATTATGCCGCTGCACTTGAATAAAGGTATTGTCGCAGATTTCGATTTTGACGAAATTATCATCCAAATCAACGATTTTACCCAAAATGCCACCGGAAGTGACCACTTCGGAGCCTTTGCTTATCGCGGCGATCATTTCTTTCTTTTCCTTGCTGCGCTTAGATTGCGGACGCAGGAATAAGAAGTAAAAAAACACCAATATTCCCAATGGAAACAGCATACCTTCGATGCCGGGTGATTGGGCGGCGGGCGCCGCTGCGGCTAGCGCATCAGACATAAAAAAACTCATAGTTATCCTCGTAATTTATTATTATAAAAAAGTGTAGCCATTAAAAAATTTCGCCATTATGCCACAGTCGGCATGGCTTTTCCTCGTTGTTGATAGAATTGGCGGACAAAAACATCCAGCTCTTGCCGCTCAATCGCATCGCGCAAGCCTTGCATTAAGCTCAGATAATAATAAAGGTTATGAATCGTATTGAGCCTTGAACCGAGCATTTCCTTGCATTTGTCCAAATGGCGCAAATAGGCTCTGGAATAATTCAGGCAGGTATAACAGCCGCAAGCCTCATCAAGCGGGCCGGTATCAAACTCGTACTGGCTGTTCCTGATTTTGACCACACCAAACGTGGTAAATAAATGGCCGTTACGCGCATTGCGGGTCGGCATCACGCAATCGAACATGTCAATGCCGCGCCTGACCGCCTCGACCAAATCTTCCGGCGTACCGACGCCCATTAAATAGCGCGGCTTATCGGCCGGCATCTTGCCATGCACCACATCCAGCGTCGCCATCATTTCTTCTTTAGGTTCGCCGACCGACAAGCCGCCGATTGCGTAACCATCAAAACCGATGTCCACCAATCCGGCTATCGATTCCTGACGCAAATGCTCATACATGCCGCCCTGCACAATGCCGAACAAGGCCGAGTCATTGCCTTCATGAGCTGCCTTGCTGCGCGCCGCCCAGCGCAACGACAGCCGCATTGAATCGGCCGCTTCATGCACTGTCGCCGGATACGGCGTGCATTCATCGAAAATCATCACGATGTCGGAACCTAAATCGCGCTGCACCTGCATCGATTCTTCCGGCCCCATAAAAATTTTGCTGCCATTAATCGGCGATTTAAAAGTCACGCCTTTTTCGGTGATTTTTCGTAGCGCGCCCAAACTGAACACCTGAAAGCCGCCGGAATCAGTCAAAATCGGCTTGTCCCAGTGCATAAAATCATGCAAATCGCCGTGCGCCTTGATGACCTCTGTTCCGGGACGCAACATTAAATGAAAGGTATTACCCAGAATAATCTGCGCGCCGATGCCGGTCAGTTCATCGGGCGTCAGTGATTTAACCGTCCCGTAAGTGCCGACCGGCATAAAAATGGGCGTTTCCACCACGCCACGGGCAAACGTAAGCCGGCCGCGCCGCGCATGGCCGTCGGTATTAATTAATTTGAAGTCCATAAAAATGATGAGTGTAGGGTAAGGCCGGGGTTATCCTGACGTTTTAAAACTAAAGTTTCAGAGCCGAGAAAACAACATAAAAAATTGATAATAAATGAATAAAGCATGAAAAAGAGCATGGCAACGGTTATTTAAACACCGCACTAAGCTCAAATAAAACACCATGAATCGTGCCACAAAAATCACTGAACTACCAGCACTGACCGCTGACTTCTTCAATACCAAAAGGATATTAATCAATAACGTCTTCGCAAATAATGCGCATGAAAAGAGCGTAACCCGGCTCTAAAGTGACAACTGCTCTAATCAACGTAAAACCGACGGCGTCGTCGTTATCGGGCATTTTCAGCCGTTGCTTCTTTGCTAAAAGCCCTATTCAGCTGCTGCATATCCAATTCATTTTCCCACTTGGCGGCAACCACAGTGGCTACACCGTTACCGATCAGATTGGTCAAGGCGCGGGCTTCTGACATGAAACGGTCGACACCTAAAATCAACGCCAGTCCCGCAATCGGAATGGTCGGAATAACCGATAACGTCGCTGCGAGGGTAATGAATCCGCTACCGGTGACACCCGCCGCACCTTTTGAGGTCAGCAACAGCACGCCGAGCAAAGTCAATTCCTGTGTCAGCGTCAATGGCGTATTCGTCGCCTGAGCAACAAAAATCGCGGCCATCGCCAGATAAATCGAAGTGCCGTCAAGGTTGAAGGAATAGCCGGTCGGGATCACCAGGCCGACCACCGATTTAGAGCAACCCATCGCTTCCAGTTTCACCATAATGCGCGGCAGCACTGATTCCGATGAGGATGTGCCCAACACAATAAACAGTTCGTCCTTGATATAAACGATGAATTTTACAATGCTAAAACCGGCCAGCTTGGCGATTGCTCCCAGCACGATAAAAATAAACAGCAAACAAGTCAGATAAAAACTGCCCATTAAACTCACCAGCGGCAGCAATGATGCTATGCCGTATTTGCCGATGGTGAACGCCATCGCACCGAAAGCGCCAATCGGCGCCAGCTTCATCATGGTTTCGACAATACCAAACAGCACCTGGGAAATTTTGTTGATCAACATCAACACTTCCGCGCCGGTTTCTTTCATCGCCGCCAGCGAAAAGCCGAACAGTAATGACACCAGCAGAACCTGCAACATGTCGCCTTTGGCAAACGCATCCACGGCACTGACCGGGATAATATGCAGCAAAAAATCAACCGTGCTTTGATTGCTGGCCTCGGCGGCATAAACAGAAATCGCCTGATTATCAAGGTGACTGGCATCGACATTCATGCCCACGCCCGGCTCTACGATATGCACGACCAACAAACCTATCATCAGCGCCAGCGTGCTCACCACTTCAAAATAGAGCAGCGCCTTGATTCCAACACGGCCAACCTTATCCAGTTCGCGCATACCGGCAATGCCGCTTACCACCGTGCAGAAAATAATCGGCGCGATAATCATTTTAATCAGCTTGATAAAACCGTCGCCGAGCGGCTTCATGGCGACTGCGGTTTCGGGATAATAATGCCCCAACAGAATACCGATGACGATGGCACTCAAGACCTGGACATACAGTAATCGATAAGGTTTACTTTGCACTGACAGCCTTCTTTATTTTGGGGATTAGTTCATTTTCGTGGGCTTTACTTTTTACAGCCCTCGCTTCTCTGGATTCATATTGTCTTTTTTACTCACCGTTCGCGTAATTTTCGCCTTAAAAGTTCGCAACAAAGCATCAAGAACTGCACGACAACATCGAACATCCCGCTCGCTGCCTTGCCCAGTCCGGGCGTTTTAAGGCATATTCCTCCTTGCCGGGTTGCTCGTCGTAAGGATGGCGCAATATTTCCAACAGTTCATTCACCCCCGAAAAATCGCCCTGCTCGGCCTTGTCTATCGCCAGCTGCGCCAGGTAATTACGCAACACATATTTGGGGTTGGCGGCATTCATGGTTTTGATGCGCTCGGCATTGCTTATGCCGGAATCTTGCGCCCGTTTTATATAGGATCTCAGCCAGTTGCCCAAGCGCTCTTTGTAATCTTCGCTTAACTGTTCCGGCACATAATAGGCTGCCAGCAACGGCGCCATCAGCGCGTCGTCGCTTTGTTCAACATCCATGACCAACAGCGCCAGTTTGCGGTAAAAAAGCGTCATGTCGGTTTCCACCAATTGCAACAAAATCAACAACTCGGTGTTTAGCGCGTCATCAGTCGCCGCATCATAGACACCCAATCCCAGCTTGGCGGCGACCATGTTCTGCCAGCCTTGTTCAAACGACTCTTTGTAGGCATCAATCGCCTGCTGCAGCGGCTCGACCTGTTCTATCAACGGATAAATGGCATTGGCCAGTTGCGCCAAATTCCAAAAAGCGATTTGCGGCTGGCTGCCGAAACGGTAACGCCGCTCCTCCGCATCGGTGGTGTTGGGCGTCCAGTTAGGGTCGTAATTTTCCAGCCAGCCGTAAGGGCCGTAGTCGATGGTGAGACCGAGTATCGACATGTTGTCGGTGTTCATCACACCGTGGACAAAGCCGACCCGCTGCCACTGCACGATCATTGCGGCGGTTCGGCGGCAGACTTCTTCAAACCAGGCCAGATAAACCGCCACTGACGGCTCGCCCAAATGCGAAAAATCAGTGCGGATGGTGTGATCGAGCAGTTTTTTCAGCAGCTCGATTTCGCCCCGGGCGGCAAAAATCTGAAAATTGCCGAAACGGGTAAACGACGGCGCCACCCGGCACACCACGGCACCCGGCTCGGGTTTGGGATTGCCGTTATAAAACATGTCACGGATAACCTCTTCGCCGGTTAATATCAGGCTTAACGCGCGCGTGGTCGGCACGCCCAGATGATGCATGGCTTCGCTGCACAAAAATTCGCGCACCGAGGAACGTAGCACCGCCAAGCCGTCAGAATTTCTTGAGTACGGCGTTTCACCGGCGCCTTTAAGCTGTAAAGTCCAATGTTCGCCGCGCCGGTTGACCACTTCGCCCAAATTAATGGCGCGGCCGTCACCGAGTTGCCCCGCCCAGTTACCGAACTGATGTCCGCCGTAACAGGTCGCGTAAGGCGTCATGCCGGGCAATAGACGGTTACCGACAAATATCTGGGTAAAGTCGGCAGATTGGCAGGCGTCCTCGCTCAAATCCAGTAATTCGGCAACTTCACTGGCATAAGCAACCAATTGGGGATTAGCAACAGGCGTCGGCGACACGGACGAATAACAGGCAGCGAATACTTGGCGGCGCAAGTTGGTTGTTTCGGGATCGGCGGGTAATTCGCGGCTAAAGCGGTTGTCAAAGGTTAAGTTATCGAGCGGGGAATTCATCATAAAATTGACTGCGGATTGGGAAGAAGTGGACTATTCTAGCAGTAAATCCAGTACAGGCCTTGCGCCACGCGCTGATTGCAGGAACCCAGGCTAATCGCCGACTACCTGCCAATTCGACACGATCGCCCTGCCCTGCACCTGACAACCCAATGCTTCGAGCCACTGCGCCGCCATCCGATTGGAGTTGTGCGCCAGCGTATAAGGTTGGGGATGCGGCACAAATTCCATATCCATTTCAGCGTTGTAAACCCGCGCCGCCAGCGCCGTCTGGAATAATACATCCAATTCACCACGCAAGCGGCCTACAGCTGCCGCTTCCACAGACAGTTCGAACAGCTGTTCTATCCCAATGCGTAGTTGGCTGCGCACATTCGCCGCAGTCGGCGGCCCCGGCAGTTCGCGGCGACCGAGCGCGGCCTGAGTAGGCTTGAATAAGGCATTGAAACCGGTAGCCAGTCCGGCGCGGCCCAGGGCATAATAGTGCCAGTCGCCGTAGGAATAGCGCAGCAACCCGCCCTTCTCGCCGACCAGCACAAGACTGGCATGATGGCCATGATCCAACAGGAACACCGGAACAGGCTCAAGCGGTTGCCGTGGCGGCGTCACCTGCACCGCACAGGCACTGGTGAGCGCTATCGACAGCACAACAAACAATGACACAAATATTTTCATCAGCAGTCAACGGCCATTACGGCAATAAGTCGGGTAAAATCATGTGCTGGCCGACGTATTTTTCAGCCGGACATTATTTCCACACCCAAAGGATAGACCATGGCAAGACGAAACAAGCACAGCCTGGAAGAAATCAAAGCAATGATTCTGGATGCAGCCGAAACCATCATCACTGACCAAGGTTATTCGGCATTAACCGTGCGCAAAATTGCCATGAAAATCGGCTACACCGTCGGCAGCATTTATATGATCTTCGACAACATGGCCGACTTGGCCGATCACATTAAAATCAAGACTATAGGCCGCCTTAGCGGACAGCTGCAACACCTGTCCTCCAACTCGCCGGAACAAGCTATAGCGGCGCTGAGCCGCACCTATTTGAAGTTCGCCTGCGAAAATTTTAATTGCTGGCGTATGGTCTTTGCCGGGGAAGCTGAATGTCCTGAGTGGTATCGGCAAAAAATGGATATTATCCACAATCTGATAGCCGCACAGTTTGCACAACTTGCGCCGGACAAATCGGCGCAACAGCACCAACAAGCGGCACGCGCACTTTGGAGCGGAGTCCACGGCATTTGTATGTTGTCGCTAAGCGAAGACTTGGATGCGGCGACTATTGATGCTGCGGAAAAAGATGTGATCTTGCTGGTGGAATGCTTCATTGGCGGCTGGCTGATAAACAACACAGCAAAAAAAATAAATTGAACTCGGATGGCACTGATGAAATTGAACACGGATAGCATTGATGAAACGGATAATCACTGATTAAAAATCTGTGTAAATCTGTCTTATTTGTGTAATACGTCAACTTGCATGGATGCAGGAATAATTGCCGAGTTTCATTTAATTATTTTTAGCAGAGGCTGAGTAGTTACAAAAAAACCGGCTATCAACTTAACACGGGACAGACCTTCCAGGTTTTAAAAACCTGGAAGGTCTACTTCGGCATACTTGTCCCGCTTTAAATGGGAAGCCAAAAAAACCGTGTAAATCCGTCTAATCAGTGCGATCCGCGTTCCATTACAATCCCCTTAATTCTTAATCCCAATGCCTTTATGCAGCAGGTAAAGGCTGAGCAAGGTCAAGGTCGCAATAAAGCCGCCGGTAATCATGAAAGTCAGTTGAATATCCACATCGGTCACGCCGATCAGGCCGTAACGGAAGGCGTTGACCATGTATAAAATGGGGTTGCCCTTAGAGATATTTTGCCAAATACCGGGCAGCATATCGACCGAATAAAATACCCCGCCCAGATAACTTAACGGCGTCAGCACAAAGTTCGGGATCAGCGAAATATCGTCAAAACTCTCCGCCAATATCGCATTGATAAATCCGGCCAACGAAAACACGGTGGCCGTCAATACCGCGATTGACAAGGTAATGCCCATATTTTTAACGGTGACTTCGGCAAACAGCAGCGAGATTAAGGCCACCACCACGCCGACCAGCAAGCCGCGCACAATGCCGCCGCTGACATAACCGGCAAGAATCACCCAACTGGGTAGCGGCGCGACCAGCAATTCTTCGATATTGCGCTGAAATTTGGTCGAATAAAACGACGACACCACGTTGGCGTAAGAATGGCTGATCACCGACATTAAAATAATACCGGGGACGATATAATCCATATAACTGGCACCGCTGATGGGGCCGATGCGGTCGCCAATCAGTTTGCCGAAAATCAAAAAATACAGCGCCGTGGTGATCGCGGGCGGCAACAAGGTTTGCGGCCAGATGCGGATAAAACGGAATATTTCCTTGATAACGATGGTTCTAAAGGCAATGGTGTAATTCATTGTTGGGCACCTGCCGGATTTGAGTCGATCAAATCCATAAATAACTGTTCCAGTCGGTTAGTCTTATTTTTTAGGCTGATAACGTCGATATGCTGTGCGCTTAATTGGCTAAACAGCTTGTTAAGCCCGTAGCCTTTCGGCACCGCAACATTCAGCGTTTTATCGGCCACCCATTCAATCTGGCAGCCGTCAATCACCGGTGCGACACTCAAAGGGTGTGCCAGATCCAGCACAAAATGCTCAACATGTAGCCGTGCCAGTAAACCCGCCATATCGGAATGTTCGACTATTTTTCCGTGATTGATAATGGCGATATTGCGGCACAGGCTTTCCGCTTCTTCCAAATAATGCGTGGTCAAAATGATGGTGGTGCCTTGCTGGTTCACCTCCTGCATCATTTTCCACATCGAGCGGCGTATTTCTATATCGACGCCCGCTGTCGGCTCGTCAAGTATCAACAGCTTGGGCGCATGAACCAGCGCACGGGCGATCATGACCCGGCGTTTCATGCCGCCGGACAGACGCCGAGACACGGTGTCGCGCTTGTCCCACAAATCCATTTGTTTCAGGCAATATTCGGTGCGTTGCAGCGCCAGTTTGCGCGGGGTTCCGTAATAACCGGCCTGATTGAGCAGGATATTTTTGACGGTGTCGAACTGGTTAAAATTGACTTCCTGAGGCACCAAGCCGATGCAGCTTTTGGCTTGGTTCCGCTCACTGATTAAATCATGACCGAAAATGCTGACAGAGCCGCTGCTGGGATTGACCAATGAGCTGATAATGCCGATGGCGGTTGACTTGCCGGCACCATTCGGCCCCAACAAAGCGAAAAAATCACCAGCCTCGACCTCAAGATCGATGCCTTGTAAGGCGGTGAAGCCGTTATTGTAGGTTTTTTTGAGATTACGCAGGGATAAGGCATTCATCTTTAAGAATTTAAGGTTCAAAGCGAAAGGATCGGGGCGCAAGACAAAAGGAAAAAGCTTCAAAAAACACCTTGAACCTTTAACCTTGAACCTTTAACCTTATCTAATATTAACACGACCGCTAAACAAACTGGATAACTCGTGCCAAAGAAACCACCCGAAATTGTTGCCGCTGTAGACCTTGGGTCCAACAGTTTTCACATGATTGTCTGCAGTTTAACCGAGGGGAATTTACAAACTCTCGACCGCCTTAAAGAAATGGTCAGGCTGGCCTCCGGCTTGGACAAAAGAAATTATCTTGATGCGAAAACCCAGGAACGGGCTTTAGGCTGCCTGGAACGCTTCGGCCAACGCATCCGCAATTTTCCGCCGGAAAGCGTGCGCATTGTCGGCACCAGCACCTTGCGTACCGCCAAAAATTCGCAGCAATTTTTGGACAAGGCGGAAAAGGCCTTAAACCATCCTATCCACGTCATTTCCGGCATCGAAGAAGCCCGCTTAATTTATCAGGGCGTCGCGCACAGCTTGGGCAGCAACGCCAATCTGCGGTTGGTCATGGACATCGGCGGCGGCAGCACCGAGTACATCATCGGCTCCGGCGACACGCCCCGCGTCAAAGAAAGCCTGCGCATGGGTTGCGTACAGGCCAGCAATGCTTTTTTTAAGGACGGCAAGCTGTCCAAAAGCGCATTTACCCAGGCCACTTTATTCGCCGAACAACGTCTTGAGCCGGTGCAGATACAGTTCCAACGCAGTAACTGGGATGAAGCCATCGGCGCATCCGGCAGTTTACGCTCCATTGCCAAGGTGCTTGAGGCGAAAAACTGGAGCAACAACGGCATCACCCGCGAAGGCTTGGAGCAGCTGGTAGCGCATATCAACCAGTATACTCATGTTGACGAACTGAACCTGCCCGATCTCGACCCGGAACGGCTGCCGGTATTTCCCGGCGGCGTCGCCATCGTCTACGCCACCTTTAAAAGCCTCGGTATTGAACAAATGACCGTGTCCGATGGCGCGCTAAGAGAAGGTCTGATTTATGATTTGCTGGGCCGCCTTTATGATGATGACATCCGCTCGGCAACCGTACAGGCGTTGGCCGAGCGTTATCATGTCGATAACAGCCATGCCGCCCGCATCAAACAAACAATCAGCCATATATTAAGCCAGCTGGGCGAAAGTTTTTTCGGCGATAATCATGAACACGTAGTGCAGTTTTTAAACTGGGCCGCCGACCTGCATGAAATCGGCCATGACATCGCGCACAGCCAATATCACAAACACAGCGCCTATGTGATAGAAAATGGCGATTTTGCCGGTTTTTCCCGGCAGGATCAGATTTTATTGTCAACCATTGTTAAATCGCACCGGCGCAAGTTTTCGGTGTCCCGTTTCACCGAACTGCCCGCCCCGTGGGATGTTGACGCGCTCAAACTGACGATTATTTTACGGCTGTCGGTATTGCTGCACCGCAACCGCCAGGAACACGAGTTGCCCGACTTTAAAATAGCGCTGGTAAAAACAAAAATCCGCCTGCAGTTTCCAGACCACTGGTTGGCCCAAGCGGCATTAACCCGCGCCGACTTAATCCAGGAAGCCGATTATTTAAGAGCGGCCGGATTCAAACTGGAATTTGCCTAGTCGGCAACTGATGAAAACATTTTTACATCTTCTGTTTTATGTCTGCATTGCGCTAATTTTGTCAGCCGCGCTGCTGGTTTTTTTTGGCGTAGGCGACCAACCCGATCTTGAAGTGGGCTGGTCACCTAGCCGAGACGATTTGCTCAGGGCAAAAAAAATCCTGCATGAAGGCACTAAAACTAAACCTGACGAAATTGGCGTTATTGAACTCAGCGAAGCTGATCTCAACCTTGCCGGCAATTATTTATTAAACCGCTACAGCAAAAGCGCGGCTCTTGTCGAGCTTAAAGACGATAAAATAAGGTTTAGAGTCACGCTAACATTACCCGACAATAGGCTGGGCAAGTATTTAAATATCAGCTTCAGGTTAGGCAACAGCGAGGACAACAGTCTCCCTGACATCACCAAATTTAAAGCCGGTAAACTCTTGCTGCCAGCCCGATTAGCCGCCTTTGTCATCGACAACGTGATTCGATATTCATCGTTAAACGACTATTTCATTCTGGCGACTCGCCCCATCAAAGCGGTCAAAATCGACACGAAAAAGCTGACCATTACCTACCATCCCAACAAGGACACATTACTACAGGCGCGGAAATTTCTGGCACACGCCAGCGACAGTTCTACGCTGAACATTTATCAGCAAAAACTGGCCGATATTGTGGCCAAACATGATCCAGAATGGCGTTTATCGTTGGCCGATTTATTGCGTCCACTATTTGAACTGGCCTACCAACGTTCCACGCTGGACACCGCTATCGCCGAAAACAGGGTGGCTATTTTTGCGATTAATGACTACGTCAACAAAGACCAGACCCAAAAACTGTTGGCAATACCTGATACCAAAACCGCTAACGGACAACAACATGCTGCTTTTTTATACAAGCGCAAAGATTTGGCGCAACATTTTATCGGCTCGGCCGCATTGACCGCTTCGGTCAACCAGCAAGCCGCCAAAATTGCCGGTGAAGAAAAAGAATTAAGCGACGCCCGCAGCGGCAGCGGCTTTAGCTTTATCGATTTGGCCGCTGACAAAGCGGGAACACGTTTTGGCGAAATGGCGACCTCATCGCCGGAAAATGCGCGAAAAATGCAACAAGCCATGGCCAAAATAAAAGATTACAGTGATTTTATGCCAGACCCCAGAGATCTTCCCGAACACATGAATGAGGCCGATTTTAAACAACGCTTTGAATCCATCGACAGCCCGGTTTATCAGGACATCGTAAAGCAGATTGACGCGCGTATTGCCGCCATGCCTATTTATAACGGGGAATGAAAAAAGAAAGAGAACAGGGCGGATATGTACGGCGATTGATGCGTGGCTTACAGCGGGTTTTTACTGAGCAAAAATGAAACGACTCACTCGAACTGATACGCCTGAACTGCTTTCCTGTCATGCGCAAGCGATGCAACTTGTTTTTGTATCGCTTGTTTTTGAATTTGCACTGACGCCAAAAATTGACTGTCTGTGGCTTGCATTAAAATCATTATCTCAACAGCTTGTTTACGCTCTTGATCCGACAGACTGAGTGCCGCTAACTGATTCAGCGCGTGTTGCCGATTAGCCAGTATTTCGTTTAAATCGTCCCAATCATTAGCATCAATAGCCCCAGCAATTAACTCGGCAAAGCCTTCTAGCTGTTGTAATAATTCAGATGCAGTAGACATAACGTTATTGATACATTTCAGGGATGGCATCCCAGGCTTGTTTTATTTCTCTCATCAGTATTAACACTTCATCCAGTATCTCAGTGCTGTTTTGAGCACTCGCTTGAAATAAACGCAGATTGATGTATTCATACAAGCTCATTAAATTAGCCGCTATATCGCCGCCTTTTTCTGCATCAATGCCGTCCATTAAGCCACCGACAATCGCTGAAGCTTTGGAGATTTGTGTGCTTTTTTCTTCAAAGTCGCCGCGATCTATACACCCTTTTGCCGCATTGACCCGCATCAAAAAGCCGTTCATCAACATTTGAATAAGTTTATGCGGCGATGCATCGTCAATGAGTGTTTCAGTATGCATGGAGGCATATTTATTAGCATTGTTCCTATACGCTAAAGCAGTCATGTCTAACCCCATTGGTTTATTTGATTACTTAAAAAAGAGCTGGTTGATTGAAACCTTCCCACCGATATATCCATGGCTATAAACTGTTTCATCATACCTTTTTGCAGGTTATCCAGACGTAGCTGAACAGTGTCGCGTTTATCGCTCAATTGTTTTAATTGTTTATTTAATGTGGTCTGGCGAGTATCTAAGGCGCCACCTGTTTGCAGATATTGGGCGACCTTGGCGTTCATCCGGCTGGCAATACCATCGCTAGATGAAAATACATCGCTTACCGAGGACAAATTGGATGTCAAAGCTTTATCAAGTTTGCTGCCATCCATTGACATTACGCCGCTCTTGTCTATATCGATGCCAATGCTTTTCAGTGTATTAAACATAGCGCTTGCAGACGAAACTGGCACACTAACCTGCTGACGCAAATCATTCCTAATATTTCGCAACGTCGAATCGCCTAATAACGCACCGTTACTGCCGCCATCTTTACCGGCAAACTTGCCCAGCTTTTCGGTAGCACTTGTCATCGTATTATAAGCCGTTACAAAATCGGTAATTGTCTTCTTGATCGCCTCATTATCGAGTTTAATATTAATACTGACTTCTTTATTTGTCTCAGCTGATTGTAAATCCAGTGTTACGCCTTGCAGCACATCAGAAACAACATTACTGTTACGGCTCACTGCCTGGCCATCAACCAGAATATTGGCATTAATAGCCGCCTCACCGGTAAAGTTTGCAGGCGTTGATGAATCCAACCGACTCAATCCAGCATCGCCAACCACAGCTACAGAAAACGCATTGTCCAAGCCAGTGTCTTTAGCCGTTAAGACCAATTTAGAAATAGTGCCGGTATTAGTTGAATTATTAACATTGATAATACTGGCCGTCACGCCATTGTTATCAGACGCACTATTGATGGCATCTCGAATACCCGCGAGTGTATTATTACTGGAATCAATGGTCAGAGAAAATGGCGTTTTAGCACCAACTGAAAAAGTCATGGTACCTAAACCGACCACCTCAGATGCCCCGGTAAATTCAGTTGCGGCAACAGACTTTTGCGCCTTCGCTAAGTTAAGCACTTCCAATGTATGCGAACCGGCTACCGAGCCTGGCCCAGCGGTGACCTTGACAATGCCCTCATTACTGGAGGTCGCCTGATGGGTCTTAAACAGATTGATATCATTAAGCTTGCGTACCGCAGTCTGAAAAGTCGACAATGAACTTTTCAAACTGCCCAAACCACTCACCTGAGCCTTTGTCGCCGTTTCTTGCCGCGAAATGGCATTAAACTGTGGCTGGCCTTCAGCGGAAATCAACTGACCAACAATGCCATTGATATCCATGCCGCTACCAATGCCTAATGATGATGAAATAGCCATGATCTCCCCCTTACTTTAATTATTCAATTTGCTAAACCTTATCTTGAAGCATCGTTCCCTGATTATCGCCTTCAAGCTCCTGCATTCTTTTGACAAACTCCAGCATATCTTCAGAGGGAATTTGTCGCACCAAATCACCGGTCTTGCTGTCGATAATCTTGACCACAACCTTTTGTGTCGAATCATCCACTTGAAATTCCAAGCTACGATTAGATGCCTGAAAAATCGAATTACCGGTAGCTGCCGCTGACTTAACCGCATCCAAGGCAGGTTCCTTTTTCTCTGCAGTTAACGCTGCCGCTTGGCTATCGGAAACCTCCTTAGAAGAAGCCTCTTTAAGCTGCTGTTCTTTTGCTACAGCAGCATTTGCCGAAACATCTTTTAATTCACTTTGCTTATTTCTCAGAACGGTCGCAGGAACAAGCTTAGCTACATTTGTAATTTCACTGTTCATGACATCAACCTTCTTTTTTTATATTTCGAAAAGGGAGACCGAAGCCTCCCTCGATTATCATCATGATACCTATCTGAGTAAGCTAAGCACCGATTGCCCGCCCTGATTGGCTTGTGCCAGCATCGCCGTACCCGCCTGTTGCAAAATCTGATTTCGACTGAGGTTTGCAGTTTCTGCAGCGAAGTCAGTATCGGTAATCCGTGAACGGGCAGCTGATTGGTTCTCGATAGATGATTGCAGGTTGGTAATGGTGGTGGTGAAGCGGTTTTGAATCGCACCTAATTTGGCTCTTGACGTATCGATGCTTTTAATAGCAGTATCCAAGGCATCAACAGCCGCAAGAGCGCCGGAAGCTCCGGCGGCGCTACCGATTGAAGCAGTGGTAACACTTGCAATAGATGTTGCCAAATCAGCGATAGAGATTGCTATTTGGTTATCTGAAGCGATGTTGGCACCGACCTGAACAGCTAAACCTGCCGCTAACGAACCACTGATAATTTTTTTACCATTAAACTCGGTATTGGTAATAATTCGGGTTAATTCATCGTTTAGTTGCTTGAATTCTTCTTGTAATTTAGCTCTATCGCCTCCTGATACCCCAGCATCATTGGCTGATTGTATGGCTAAGTCACGCATCCGCTGCATGGTTTCAGTCATCGTGCCCATCGCTGACTCGGCGGTTTGCGCCAAAGAAATACCGTCATTGGCATTTCGAGTAGCAACCGTCATGCCGCGTATTTGCGAAGTCATCTTATTACTGATCGCCAAGCCTGCCGCATCATCTTTCGCAGAGTTAACCCGCAGACCAGAAGACAAACGCTCCATGGATGTCGACAAATTGTTATTGGTTTGATTCAATTGACGCTGAGCGTTAATTGACGAAATGTTGGTGTTGATTGCCATGGCCATGATCGTATCCTCGTGATGTACTTATAAATACAGTTTATTAAAAACTGCCCTTTTAAACTCGTAATAGTTATCGACGCCGCTGTAAATTCCTTTAATTGTTTTTTGAGTTAATTTAAAATTTTTACCTGTTGGTACAGATTAGGTAAGGCATTCAGTCAAATTAAGGCAGTCGACGCAAAAAGTTGAGTTGTTCAAAAGATGAGGCCACCACAGCATGATTTGAGCGTAACAAGGGGATACCTGCCAACACAGGATAGATTATTCCCGTTTTCGGCGAGAAAAACCCACTACTGTTTTCAATAAGTGGGGTATGAGTCAAGGGGCAGCGCCATTGAATAGTTGAACTTTTTGATAAATTTGCCGCTGTTTTCTTAATCAGCATCAAGCCGCTTGGATTTAGGGGATTAGCGCAATAATCAAGCAAGCGATAGTCATGCACGACAGCGCCTAAGCTCTCTGCTGTTGCTTTAAGGTGTTGCACATAGCCATGGCTGCGCATTCTTGCCTGCGCATTGGCACTTGCCAATTCATATAAAGGTTCGATTAACACCACTACTCGCCCTGCTACGCGTAATAATTCTTTAATTGCAGCTTCTTCTCGTCCTCCATTAGGTTCAATCGAATGAGAGGTATACACGACATCAACACTTGCATCGCCCAATGGAATATCGAAAAGATCAGCGACGAACAACCTAGCTGAGGCTTCATTTTCTTTCAACCAAGTCAAACCATGGGCACACCTAGACCAACTGATGTCAAAACCCAATGCCTGCATGGGTTTATTGTTCAAGCGATTTAGCACGCCTGCAAGTGTCGTCGCCTCACCACAACCTACTTCAAGAATAGCACTTTCAGCCGTAACATAAGGATTGAGGATAGCAGCCAACTGGTTGCACCAGTGTTCGCGGGCTTTTGGATCAGATTTTGCGTTAGCGATGTACGAACCTGCCTGTAAATCATAGGCAATCAATGTAGCAACTGACGAGTTAACGTCGGTATTTGACATTTTTCGTGCATATTCCATAGCATTCTCACCGCGGACATAGGCTGCTCGCATACCGATTGCTAAATCCCCTAATTCGGTAATATCGCTGTTGTTATTCATTATTTTTCTCATAAGTTTTAACTAACGGTATCGTTTTCGGTAAGCGGTCAATACTCTGTAACGTGCTTAACTATAGATTATTGTTTTTGAAAGATCATAAGCGCTCTGGCAAAATCATCAAAATCAACCAAGTGACGAGTTGCAATGGCATGGACGATAAACCAGTTGATAGCATCATAATTATGCACAGACAGGTTACGGAAGCCGACTGCCTTGTTCATGCGTTCAACCAAATCCACGCCAATAAATTGACCAACCGCTCGTCGCAGTGATTCCAGTTTTTGCTCTATCAAAGACCAACCCATGCTTGCCTCCTTTTTTGGAGCATGCGTCGGCGATAAGGCATAAAACCCGCTTGATCTAACAGAGGCCTAATAAGCATCAGCATCTATCAATTTAAATCAGTTCCCAACGTAACGCTGTCCCTTGCGTCACACCTTTTTTAACAGACCTGCCTAATATTTGTTCCAGATATTTAGTCGGCAACCCCAATCCCGGCCTGATCGCCCGTACATTGTCGCGCGTCAACACCTCGCCGGCCTTCAGGTCTCGCACAATATAGAGCGAGCGCCGGAACTGCAAAGATTTCTGTTCGGCCTCAGTAGGTCCATAACTCACTTGTCCCAGCGCCTGCCAAGCACGTTTGGTTTCCAGCACTAATTGCGCCATCTCTTCGGGCTCCATCGAAAACGTACTATCCACGCCGCCCTCGGTACGGTTGAGGGTGAAATGCTTTTCTATGACGGTCGCGCCCAACGCCACACCGGCCACCGATACGCCTATTCCCATCGTATGATCGGAAAGCCCCACTTCGCAGCCAAACAGCTCACGTAGATGGGGGATGGTCAGGATATTGGTGTTTTCGGGCGTGGCCGGATAAGTGCTGGTGCACTTGAGCAAAATCAAATCCTTGCAGCCTGCATCCCGTGCCGTGCGCACGGTTTCATCGAGCTCAGCGACGGTCGCCATACCGGTTGAAATGATCAGCGGTTTTCCGGTAGCCGCCACCCGGCGAATCAACGGCAAATCGGTGTTTTCAAATGATGCGATTTTGTAACACGGCACATCCAGGCTTTCCAGAAAATCCACTGCCGTATCGTCGAACGGCGTACTAAAAGCGATAATCCCCCGCTCACGCGCTCTATCGAAAATGGGTTTATGCCACTCCCATGGCGTGTAGGCTTCTCCGTAGAGCTTATACAACGATGTCCCTGCCCACAGACTCTTGGCATCGCTGATATGAAACTCGCGCTCATCCAGATCCAACGTCATCGTATCCGGGGTGTAAGTCTGAATTTTTAGTGCATGTGCACCAGACTTGGCTGCCGCGTCCACAATCTCCAGCGCCCGTTCAAGCGACTGGTTATGGTTGCCCGACATCTCGGCAATAATAAAGGGGGCGTGGTTTCGCCCGATTGATCTCCCGGCAATCTTGACTACATTATTCATGCTATTGAAGCTTCTTAAAATAGGAAGTGGACTCAACCTCATATCCGGCGGATAGGAACAGTTGATGTGAACGCTCGTTACCCCCAAGCACGTCAGCATGGAGGATGTTTATTCCAAGGCGATTTTGGGCAAACCACATTTCTGCACTGCGCAACAGGTCGCGTCCGCAACCGGTAATGCCGGGCACCAGATAAATAGAGACCTCCGCCCACTGGTCCTGAATATCGAAGCGCACAACGCCAATCGAAACGCCGTTACGCTGACCAATGAGCAGTACCCTGTTCGGATCGCTCAACAGCAAGGCAAACCAGCGACTGTGCTCTTCCCAGTTGATAAGGCCGGAATTTCGTGAAACCGCCCTAATCGCCGGATGATTGCGCCAAGCAAACAAACTCTCCGAATCATCGGGCTTTGCGATACGCATATCAATCCCACTACAGCCCATACCGGCAACGACACGCAACACGCCTTTACCATCCACGGCCTGCATGGCATTGCGGGAGATCAGTTGCCTCAGGCAACTATTTTCGATCAAGGATCTAACATGATGCCCCATGTCGAGATCATGTTTTAAATCAGGAGCGTACACCAATCCTTCTGCAGCCGCATCGGCAACCTGCCTGCGCTGATTTTCAGCCGTACAAATGGCCATCGTCGGCAATCCAAGGCTGCAACGCTCCCAAGTTGCGCCGCCTCCCGCACCAATCGACAAGTCAGCTGCCGCCATCAACTCAGCCATCCGGTTCGTTTGCGCATGGCAAGTAAAATGATGCTGAAGACATACGGTCTCGATTGCTTTGCGGTATGGATGCTGTGCGCCAATCACCACGTCCACATGAATACCCGAAACACCCATATCAATCAGCGCCTGGATGGCTGGGCCGGTATAGTTGTCGGCATCCATACCGCCGAAAAAGACTAGGATGCGCTGCACTAAACCTTTGCGAGATTCGACCTGATCACGGAATTGTCGGAACTCTTCACGCATCAATGCGTAGCGCGGACCAAGCAACAGTCGGCAATGATCGGGGACTTTGCCCGCATACCGAGTGTTCATGTCTGCATAGAAGTTCTGGTCGAGCAGTGCATCACAGTCATGCTGCCTATCGGCAAGGTCGTCAATCGCCAGGATTTTCCGGGCGGCTTGCCGAAGCCTGGACTCCCAGCGACAATCCAAGGCATAGTGGTCAACGATGAGCCAATCCCAGACGCTATCAGATAAAGCGTTAATGGCATCCTTCGCATCCTCAGCCTGATTGCAACCCAGCCAGTGCGCATGAGCCAGTTCATCGAAGGCGGCCTCATTTTCAGCGCTATCGAGCCGAGCCAGCTCATAGCCCTTTACTTCCAATTGGTTAGCCAAATATTCCGGCAGATGACGACTGACAAAACGAATCTGTGCTTTGCGCTGGTTTAATTCATTCGCCAGCGTCAGGCAGCGCATGAAGTGTCCGGTACCGATCTGAACAGAAGCATCGACACGGAAGGCAACTTTCATACTTATCTAAGCCTTTTGCAGCAGAAACCAAGTATCATCGCCCCCAGGAAACCCCGGATCGCGTTGATAACAAAAACCGTAATCCACCAACTTCAAGTCAGGGTATTTATCAAGCATTTCACCAGCAAAGTCCCTTTTGAACAAACGATCCGCATGCCCCCGATAGGGAATGGCTACCGGTGCCGGATTGTAATATTCAGATATTAAAATCAACCGGTTGGAAGCCTGGTACAGTTTTTCGTAAACGCTATCCAGCATATCTGGATTAATATGAATCAGCACACCTTTGATCAAGGCAAGATCTACTTTCCCAGCCACCGGATATTCGAAGATGGAACCTTCAAACGCATTGCTCTCCCCAATCAGGTTTTTAAGCTGCGTTGCCGCATCGTGGTTGATTTCGACGCCTTGCAGCTGGATGTCCGGATAAAGCAATTGCAGCGCTTGCAAATTCATACCTATGTTCGCGCCAAACTCAAGACAGGATGTGACTAGGCCAGCCTGTTTAAGTGCCTTCGAGAAAAAATTCAATTTAGATGCCAAAAGATGCGTACTGTTGTTTCGACCGATATAGTCGGCACCGAACTCACCCGCCCAGAATTCCTCCTGCGGTGTTTTAAATTTTTCAACCATCTTTATCTCCGGCAATTAGTTTCGTATAAGGTCTTTAGATAGCGCTGTTTACGCCATTAATCGCTGCGTACATCAATTCGGCCCGCTGCCAATCCTCCGTATTATCGATGTCCACCACGCGCCAACTGGGAATCACCAACCCCATCCCGTGCTGATGAATGTTTTTCCCTGCCAGCCAAGCCTGTACTCGCCCCCAATAAAATTGCCCGGCATCGTAATAGGCCGGCTCAAGGTCTTGGGTTCGAGTCGAAGCATATTGACTATAAAACGGCTCCATCCGCCCATTCGGCAATTGCCGCAGCGCGCGCTGGATCGCAGAAGGATAGGCGGTAACGGGAAAAACATAATCCGCATCGTTCCCCTCCAGCATCTGCAATGCGGCCACAAGATCGGCACATTGCATAAACGGTACGGCGGGATAAATACAACAGACTTGATCGACCTGCCAACCTAAAGCTTGGCAAGCGCCAACAGCATGTGCGATTACGGGAACGGTGGGGGTGTAATCGTCCGCCAGTTCTGCCGGTCGTACAAACGGAACATCGGCTCCCCATGTCCTTGCCAGCTCAGAAATCTCGGCATCATCCGTGGTCACGACAATATGATCAAACAGTCCTGAGGCCTTCGCAACCTCAATGGCACCGGCAATCATGGGCTTTCCGCAGAAATCCTTGATATTCTTACGGGGAATTCGTTTACTGCCGCCACGGGCAGGAATAATGGCAATCTTCATCGGCTAATCGCTCCAGGGTGAGCGCATATAAATAAAATCTATTTATAATCAATTGGTTGAAATGGTGTGAAATCTCATAAAAACCACAAAAAAAACCTAAGTAATTGATTTTATTTTAAGTTTAAAAGTCAAATGCGGTAGCCCTGCTAATCGCTCTGCTCAACATACTAACCACTTGATCTTGCTCAACCAACGTCAGCGAAGGAAAAATCGGCAGACTGATGGCTTGCGTATAATAATTCTCAGCCTCTGGACAATAACCGGTGTTGAAACCCAAATTAGCATAATACGGCTGCAAATAGACCGGTATGTAATGCAGATTGACGCCTATACCGGCCACTCTGAGCGCTTCAAAAATAGCTCGATGGGTTTTGCCGATAAGATCAAGTTGCAGACGAATAACATACAAATGCACTGAAGAATAACTATCCGAATATTGCCACGGAATCAGCACCGGCAAATGACTCAACAGGTCATCATAGCGCTTGGCGATACTATGGCGCGTGGCGACAAATTCATCTAGGCGCTGCATTTGGCTCAAACCTAAAGCCGCCTGAAGGTCGGTCATGCGGTAGTTGAAGCCAAGCTCAATCTGTTGGTAATACCAAGGGCCATCAGGCTCGTGCGTCATCTGATCGATTTCACGGGTAATGCCATGACTGCGTAATAACTGCATACGCCTTGCCAATCCTGCATCGTTGGTCAGCGCCATGCCGCCTTCGCCGGTGGTGATGATTTTAACCGGATGGAAACTAAACACGGTAATGTCCGAATAACTGCAATTACCTATCGGTTGGCCGCGATACTGTCCACCAATAGCGTGAGAGGCATCTTCAATAATGTTAAAGCCGTATTGCTTGCCTAACCGGCGAATCGCTCCCATATCGCAGGATTGGCCGGATAAATGCACAGGTATCAACACTTTTGGCAGATTACCTGTTTTTTCTGCCTGCGCCAATTTGGCGGCTAAGCATTCGACACTGATGTTATAAGTGAGTGGGTCAATGTCGACAAAATCAACATCAGCACCGCAATATAAGGCGCAATTGGCACTGGCAACAAAGGTAATTGGGCTGGTCCAAACGCTGTCGCCTTTACCGACGCCCAGCGCCAAACAGGCAATATGCAAGGCTGACGTGGCGCTGTTAACAGCACAGGCATAGTGCGCACCGCAATAATTTGCCACCGCGCTTTCAAAAGCAGGTACTGCCGAGCCTTGCGTCAAAAAATCCGAACGCAATACATCGACCACAGCTCGGATGTCAGCTTCGCTGATTGTTTGGCGACCGTAAGGAATCATTGGGCCTGCTTGTTTTGCACTAAATCGCGTAATTCATCCACCGTCAAAAAGTGTTCATTACTGCCGCTGTTATAACTAAATCCCGGAGCTACGGCTTGTGCGCCGGTTTTGGCACAATAACTTTCGATGGAATAACGTCCGCCTGCCGGCAGAATAGCATAATAAACGCCCAAATCGACGGTATTGAAACTGTCGCTGTCGGTAATCATTTCTTCGTGAATTTTTTCGCCCGCACGCAAGCCGATTATCTTTTGTTCGCATTCGGGAGCAATCGCCATCGCGACATCGGTAATGTGATAAGACGGAATTTTCGGCACCAGCACTTCGCCGCCCCAGGCGTTCTCAAGCGCCCATAACACCATATTCACCCCGTCTTGCAGGCTGATGTTAAAGCGCGTCATCGCAGGATCGGTAATCGGCAAGATGCCGGTTTTACGCTGCTCGATAAAAAACGGCACCACGGAGCCACGACTGCCCATGACGTTACCGTAACGCACCACGCTAAAACGAATATCCCGCAGCCCTTTGATATTATTAGCGGCGACAAACAACTTGTCCGAACACAGTTTGGTGGCGCCGTATAAATTAATCGGCGCCGCTGCTTTGTCTGTAGACAGCGCCACTACCCGCTTAACGTTGGTATCGAGACACGCTTCAATCAGATTTTGCGCGCCTAACACATTGGTTTTAATGCACTCAAACGGGTTGTATTCTGCTGCCGGCACTTGCTTGAGCGCCGCCGCATGAATGACAATGTCAATGCCTTCCAGCGCGCGTTTTAAGCGATCCTGATCGCGCACATCACCGATAAAATAACGCATACACGGTGCATTAAAACGTTGCTGCATTTCAAATTGTTTCAGCTCATCACGGGAATAAATCACCAGTTTTTTGGGCTTGTAATTTTCAAGAATAGTCTTGGTGAAATGCTGACCGAAAGAGCCTGTGCCGCCGGTAATTAAAATAGAGGTGTTATCAAACATTGTGCTTCCTTATTTACGCAGTTATTCCAATCGCATGAAACCAAAACCTACTCAACCTGATGTTTTTCAACCAGTCGCACCCGCTGAGTGACACCGCATACCAAAGTATAGGGGATAGTATCGGCGCATAAGGCAATTTCTTCAACCGGTAAGTCATCGCCCCACAAGGTCACCGGATCGCCAGGTTTGGCCTCGGTATCGAGACCTAAATCAACCGTCATCATGTCCATCGACACCCTGCCGATCAGTGGCACACGTCGGCCATTAATCAATACCGGGGTGCCAGCTTTGGCATAACGCGGATAACCATCGCCATAACCTATCGCCACCACACCGAGCATTGTAGGCTTTTTGCATGTCCAACTGCCGCCGTAACCAACAGTATCACCCGCTTCGATGGGCTTGACCGCAATCAGCCGGGAATGCAGGGACATCACCGGTTTTAGCCCCAGTTGCTGACCTGTTGCATCGGGGAACGGCGAGATGCCGTACAGCATGATGCCGGGACGCACCCAATCGCTTAGCGAGCTCTCCCACGCCAAAATGGCCGCCGAATTCGCCAGACTGCGCTCACCGGGCAATCCGGCAACGGTTTGCTGGAACAGGCTGATCTGTTTTAGCGTCTTATCGTCGCTAATGTCATCGGCATTGGCAAAATGCGTCATCAGGTTGATTGGCTGTTTGATGGCCGCGCACTGGCTTAAACGCTGATAAACCGCGTTGAACGCTTCCGCCTTAAACCCTAGTCGGTTCATGCCAGTGTCGAGTTTTAGCCAAACCGCAATAGGCTGTCCCGCGACAGCGTCGAATATGTCCAACTGGCTTAAACAATGCACCACCGCATCTAATTGATAGTGTTGTAATTTTTCCAATTCTTCGGCACAGGTAAAGCCTTCTAAAACAGCAATCCTGTGACCCAATCCGGCATTACGCAAACGCACACCTTCGTCAACCCGGGCGACCGCAAAGGCATCGGCCTGTTTTAACGCTTCGGCCATGCGTATCAAGCCATGCCCGTAACCGTTCGCCTTAATAACCGCCATGACTTTGGCATCCGGCGCACAGCCACGCACTTTATCCAAATTATGCTGAAGCGCGGCTAGGTTTAGTTCCGCATAAGCTGCCGGTGTCACTCATCGTCCCCTTTGCCATAATAGGTGCCGGCAAAATTTTCAAAGCGGGTATATTGCCCCAAAAAGGTCAGCCTGACTGTGCCCAACGGGCCGTTACGCTGTTTGCCGATAATGATTTCGGCAATGCCTTTATCCGGGCTGTCTTCGTTATACACTTCGTCGCGATAGACGAACACGATCAAATCGGCGTCCTGTTCAATCGCGCCGGATTCGCGCAAATCCGACATCATCGGGCGTTTATTCGGACGCTGTTCGAGATTACGGTTAAGCTGGGACAAGGCCACCACCGGCACGTTCAATTCTTTTGCCAGCGCTTTCAAGCCCCGGGAAATATCGGAAATCTGCTGCACCCGGTTATCGCCGCTGGACGGCGATTGCATCAGCTGTAAATAATCCAGCACAATCAAGCCCAGCTGGCCGTGTTCACGCGCCAAACGTCGCGCCCTTGAGCGCACTTCAGTCGGCGTCAGCGCCGGCGTGTCGTCGATAAACAACTTGGTTTCCGCCAATATATTAATGGCCGAGGTCAGGCGCGGCCATTCATCATCTTCCAGCTTGCCAGTCCTAATCCGATGCTGATCGATACGGCCCAGCGACGACATCATCCGCATCGCCAGCGAATCGCCGGGCATTTCCATACTGAACACCGCAACCGGCTTATCGCCTTTGATCGCGACATTTTCCGCCATGTTCATGGCTATCGTGGTGTTGTGTACCACCGTCATATCTTCCAATAAAAACAATCGATTACCATCACAAACAAAGCCATAGTAATCATCTTCCCGGTCATATTCGATACGGATTCCTGTTTGCTGCCATGTCCTGTTGCATGTCCAGGCCGCCGCTTTTTTCCGCGTAACTCTGACAGGAATCGTATTGATGTCGCCTGAAAAGCGCAGGCGATAAACCGTGCATTGATAGCCTGTTGTTTTAATGCTGGCCTGTTTAGCAATGAGTGACGTTCTAAAGCCTAAGCTATCGCATAAAAATTTAATTTGCGCCGCCAACGCAGCGTTTTTCTGTGTTATTTCGTACACCTTGTATTTATGCGCGTAATGACCGTCACTATCGATCAAACCTGCCAGCAGCTTCAATCGGTTAGCGCGGGAATTTGCTAAAAACAACGGGGGAATGTGCTTGTTGTTTAGCAGGTTCAGCTCCCTTAATATTTTCTGTAAGGAAAAATTATTCTGATGATTACCCCTTAACTGGGAGCTGATACTGTACAGCGGACATTTGTCATTACCCAGATTATCCTTGGCCAATTTCTCGGTTAAATGCAAATCCAATTCCGCTGCATACGCCCTCAGATAATCAATCACTTCCGTATCGGTCGTTGCAATATCGACGGCGGCGCTAACCCCATCGCCCAACCACAGCCCTAAAAAATAAGGGCACACCGGAAGCGGCTGTTCGGCAAACTCAACAGCCACCTTATAACCTTTGTAATTGGACTGGAACTTGGTGCTAGCCTTGAGATAATCGGTTAAAGGAATATTGAGGACATCACCGTTACTATGTCGGCCTTCGTTGCGGCTACGTTTTAACGACAAAATGTGGGCTTCATTCACCCGATAATCCAGCGCCTTATTTTGCCGTACCCAATACATAGCCTCCCGTCCGCGCGCCAAAGACAACACCTGCCTCGGCGTAGAATCGTCGCCCATTAGCCTATCGCCAACCTGAATATCTTCTACCGCCTTGGTTTCGCCCGAATACATCAAAATACGCGTGCCCTTACCGAAGCATTTCCCCATCGACGGTCGTCCGGCAACAATAATTAAATCAGCCGGTTGCAGGCCGGAGGTCAGTTCGTCAAAATCGGTAAAGCCGGTCGCCGCGCCGGTGATATTGCCTTCTTGTTCAAACAGCGTTTCAATCTTATCGACGGCGCGCGCCAGCAATGATTTAATCGTGGAAAAACCGCCCTGCCCGCGTTGGCGCTGTTCGGCGATTTTAAACACTTCGCGCTCGGCATTTTCTAGCAAATCTGCGGTTTCGCGGCCTTCGGTATTGAATGCGGAATCGGAAATCTCGGTGCCGACATGGATCAACTGGCGCAATACCGAGCGGTCTCTAACGATATTGGCATAAGTGACGATATTGGCGGCGCTGGGCGTGTCTTTGGCCAACATGCCCAAATAAGACAGGCCGCCGGAATTTTCCAGTTCGCCAATGGCTTCCAGTGCTTCCGAGATGGTAATGACATCAAAAGGAATCTGCTTTTCGGCGAGTTGTTCAATGGTCTTAAAAATCAGCCGGTGGTCGCGGCGGTAAAAATCGCTTTCCACCACCTTGTCCGACACCGAATCCCAGGTTTGGTTGTCCAGCATTAATCCGCCCAAAACCGATTGCTCGGCCTGAATGGAATTAGGCGGCACTTTTAGAGAATCCAGCGAATAATCATGGTCGAACGAATAATTTTCAGACATAACTTACAAACATAAAAAACATTAACTAAAACTAAGGCCATTTCCTGAAAAAAATAGTCCTAAATAATTGTCCACGAAAGGCACGAAAAAACACGAAATTTTCGTGGCTTTCGTGATTTTCGTGATTTTCGTGATTTTCGTGAGTTTCGTGATTTTCGTGATTTTCGTGATTTTCGTGATTTTCGTGATTTTCGTGATTTTCGTGATTTTC
>JAUYMY010000021.1 GCA_030699385.1 Methylobacter sp. | reverse complement strand
CAGACGCTGATCGGCACTTGTGTATTGTCCGACCCGTGCGGCACGGTCAGTAACGGGGTACTGACGTTTAACGCTATTGCCGATGATGCGATGGCCGATGCCACGGGGATTCTTGCTTGGGCGCGTGGGGTGAACTCCGACGATAACTTTGTGCTGGATATGACGGCGGGGATTCTCGATGTGGACAACGTGACCAAAATACCAGTCGATGCAGATTTGATTTTTAACACGCTGTCGGCGCAGGCGGGTGGGGTGATTCAGGTTTTAAGCGGAAGTATTACGGAGGGGAATATGTAATGGCTAAGAATACATTGGCGATAGTGGGGCAGAATTTACCCAGTTTGATTTTAAAAGACGGTGTGACAGGGCTTTACAGCGCCCCCAGCGTGTTGCCGGTAGGCACGGGTAATGGTTGTGCTTTCAGTCCCGATGGCACAAAACTGGCCGTGTGTCATGCCGGGAACCCCTTTGTCACCTTTTACAACACCAATGACTGGAGCAAGCTGGCTAACCCCAGTTCATTGCCTAATAATAACGGCAACCGGTGTGCATTTAGTCCCGATGGCTCGAAGTTAGCCGTAGGTTGCACAACATCACCCTTCCTCGCCATTTATAACACCAGCGATTGGAGCAGGTTAACTAACCCTGCAACAATACCGCCAAGCCAAGTAACCGATTGTGCATTTAGCTCTGACGGCACAAAACTGGCTGTGGCGCATACCTCATCCCCTTACATCACTATTTACAATGTCAGTGACTGGAGCAAAATACCTAACCCAACTTCACTACCTGCAGGTGCTGGGTATGGCTGCGCATTCAGCCCGGACGGCACAAAACTGGCCGTGGCGCATGGCACAAGCCCTTACATCACCCTTTACAACACCAGTGACTGGAGCAAAATAGCTAACCCAACTTCACTACCTGCTAGTAATGGCAACGGCTGTGCTTTCAGTCCCGATGGCACAAAACTGGCCGTGGCGCATGGCACAAGCCCATTCATCACCATCTACAATACCAGCAACTGGAGCAAAATAAGCTTATCCGCAGTACCTATTAAAATAATGACAGCTGTAGGCAAGTATGTAGTCTGGCGTGATAACACCTACTGTTTATTGGCAACGGATGGCTGCCCCGGCATAATCGAAATTAATGCGACAACAGGCTTAACTGTTAGTCAAGACGACATTGCTTGCGTTGTTAACGGTATCGCCATTATGGGAGGCAACAACTGGAAAATAGACGGGAACATTTCAGAAAGCCTGGCAGCCTCATCATGGACGGCTGCGGTTTATGACTATGCAAGCGGCGCGTTAATTAACAGTCAGACATTTACCGGAACTTCGTTTAGCGTTGTTTTAAATACGCCTGAGCCTGTAAAAGTCACCGTTTCCGCCAACCAAGGCGGCAAATGGACAGCCTCAAAAACGACCTCGTTAGATGCGTTGGCCTACCCCACCAACCCCATCAACACGCCCTATTATTACCAAGCGACCGCTGGCGGCGTGACCGGTGTTTCCGAGCCGGTTTGGCCGATTACCGAGGGCGGCACAGTGGTTGACGGCACAGTGACTTGGACGCGGGTGGAGCGGCTAATACAACCGATTACGCAAGCGCCGTTAATCCCGACGCCTGTCTAACGCGTGAAATTCGCGTTTAGCGAACGAGATTACACGCCCGAACCCTCGTTTAGTTATGAGGGTTCGGGCGTCTCGGTATCGTTTGGGCAATCGGTTTCGGTTGTTCGTTTCGGTGCGCCTGGGTTTTCGTTCAACAGCCTGCTGTATAAGCCGGTTGGTCGGTTTATCGTGCCATCCGGTTATCAGTTTCTACCGTTGCCGGACATTGCTGATGATGGTCGGGTTGCGGTAGCGCCTACGCCGGTTGCGTTCAGTTTTTCGGGTATTGCTTATACGCCGGGCGTGGCGTTTGCGCCTGTGCCGGTGTCGGTCGAGGCCAGTCCTCGCGTACCGATTGCAAGACAGCCAGCGCCGTTTGTTTTTCCGTTCTCGCTTTACGATACCGATGTTGCCGCCCGGCAAGCGTTGGGCGTACAGGGTTTAAGTTTTGTTTTTACCGCTGCCGATTATGCACCAGGCACAGGTTACGATTTCGACACTACGCCGGTTGTGCCGGGGGTTGACCCGGTTGGGTATTTCACCGCTTCGACGTCTGCAACCGCCTCGTTTGTTGGTGCGGTCAATAATCCGCAAGCGCTGTCAGGCCATTTCACCGCTTCCACTGCGGCAACCGCTTCTTTTGTAGGCCATACCGCCAACCAGGGTCATTTAACGGCTTCGACCGGTGCAACCGCTTCGTTTGTCGGCAAAAACATCACCAACCAAGGCCGGTTTACCGCCAGCACTCAAGCGGTGTGTTCGTTCGCCGGCAAGTACGATTCAAACGTCAAACGCTACACGCTAAGCAGCACGACTTCGATACAACAAGAGGCAGAACCAGCAACATTACAAACGGTGCTGCCGATGCAGCAAACCATACCGACGCCATTAACCACGGCTTCTGTGCAGCAACAAGCCAGCCCGCTGAATCAGGAAACGCTGAGTGTGGTCGAGCAAACGCTATTGACCAGCACTGTGACCGATGTGGTGGTGGAGCAGGCTATACCGCTGTCTGACAGTATTAGCTCGACCAGTGACCCGTTGACGTTGATTTATCCGAGTTATGACGTGGTGGTCGAGCAGGCTATACCGGTGTCGGCTGATACGCTGGTGGCGTTCAATGTGTTGTATTTTCTGCACTCGGAAACAACCCATCCGGTGCAGGATTGCAAAGACTCGTTGCATACAGTGTTGCGGCGTTATTACAAAGAGGATGAACCGGTGGCGGATTGGCTACCTTTGTCCAACTTTGTTTATGTGCCATTGCCGGATGTTGACGATGGCCGGGTGGCCTTTAATACGCCCGTGCCTGTGTTTGCGTTTGCCGGGACTTACACGCCTGCAACCAGCTTTACCCTGACAGCCGCTGATGCGGTTGCGGTTGGCCGTAACCCGGTCACTTACCAAGCGCCGGTTTATCAATGGCAAGGTGTAGTGACGCTGCACGATTTCGCGATTTACCATGCCGGGATGCTGCTGGGCGAAACCGAGTCCAGATTTCAACGCGCATTGCGCCTCGGTGTCGAGTTCCGCGCCCACGTCCAGGATGCCAGACAGCCGCCCAACGGCATCAGCCCTTTTATTCCAGGTGGAGGCGGCACAGTTTATCCGCCGAACCCGGACCCGACCGACCCGCCCGGTCATGTCACCATCACTGTCCCCACCCAAACGGCCTACATTATGCAGCACACGATTAGCGTAACCCTCACCGATTTAACGCCGATCTCGATGGAGTCGGTCAATTTAAGCCTCGATGCCGACAGTTTCGCCTGGCAGTTTAGCGGCACGTTGCTGGACAAGGCCGACCTGGTCAAAGTGCAGCAGGTCAATATGGAGCCGGTGCAGCTGGTCATCACCATCAACGGTTATATCTGGAAAGTGCTGGTCGAGCGCATCGAACACAGCCGACAATTCGGCGGCAGAAGCATTGCCCTGTCCGGTCGCGGTTTGACTGCATTGCTGGGACAACCCTACGAACAACCGGCCAGCGCCACGCAATCCTCAACCCTGACCGTGCAACAACTGGCCGAACTGCAACTGCCGACCGGCTGGACGATTAACTGGACAGCGCCGACCTGGAGCGTTCCGTCCGGCGCTTACAGTTACAACAATCAAACGCCGATACAGGCCTTGGCGGCTTTGGCCTCGGACATTGGTGCGATGATTGTGCCCAGCCGTGATGCCAAAGTGCTGAACATCATGCCGCGTTATCCGGTGTTGCCGTGGGATTTCCCGCTGCTGTCAGCCGATGTGGTGATTCCAGAAGCCGTGGTCACTGAGTTAAGCCAGCGCCCTGTTATCCCTTATCAAGCGAATGGCGTTTATGTGCATGGCGGCGAAGTGGGTGGGGTGTTGTCCTGGTGCAGATTGGATGGTACAGACGGCGCACGTTTAGCGGCCACGGTGTCCAATGCGCTGATGACGGACGTGATAGGTACGAGGATGTTGGGGGAACGGCTGTTGGCAGCCGATTACACCCAGCCGATGATTCGTTCAATGTCCTTGCCGATGGATGGAACGACTGTGCCGCTGTTGGTCATTGGGCAGTTAGTGTCGGTCACGTTGGACGGGGTTGCGATTAAAGGCATCATCAACAGTGTGCAGATTGAAGCCACGCTGGGCAGTGTCAGGCAGTCGGTACAGATTGGCGAAGAAACGCCGAATACTTGGGCGATGTTCAAAGAACTGTTGCCACGCGACCCGCTGCTGGTTGGCGTGTTGTCCGTCACCGATGGGGTTACGTCCTTAGTAACCCTGCTCGATGGCGGCGTGGTGCGTGTGCGTGGTACAGGTGATGTGGGCGGGAAATATTACATTAGGGCTGGGAAGATTGATGGGGAAGCGCCTAATTTGGTGTTGAATGAAGTGGTGCTGTAGGGGTAATTATGAAAGACATCCGCTGCGGCACCTGCAGTAAAAAACTAGGCGCAGGCATTTACCAGACGTTGCAAATCAAATGCCCGCGCTGCAACACACTTAATTTTTTGAGAGCCGAGAGCCCCAAACCTGAACACCACGAGTGTCATTGCAAGAGTGAAACTCGTGAGAACCTACCAACAGAAAAACATCACAATCCATAACACCGACTGTTTAACCTTATTGGCGCAACTGCCCGACAACAGCATCGACCTGATCGCCACCGACCCGCCTTATTACAAGGTCAAAGGCGACGCCTGGGACAACCAATGGCAAAGTAAAGCCGACTTTTTCGCCTGGCTGGACAGTATCCTGATTGAATATCACCGGGTGTTAAAACCGACCGGTTCGTTGTACCTGTTTGCCGGACCGCATCTGGCCACGCAGGTCGATGTTGTTGTCAGTCAGCGCTTTAACCTGCTTAACCATATTGTCTGGCGTAAACCCAATGGGCGGCATAACGGCTGCAGAAAAGAAGCGTTGCGCCGGTATTTTCCGCAAACTGAACACATCCTGTTTGCCGAAAGCCGAAAAAAAACGCCGTTCGCCTTTGAACCGATCCGCGCTTACCTGGACGATGCCAGAACCGCTGCAGGCGTTTCCAGAAAGCAAATCGACCAGGCCTGCGGCTGCCAAATGTCGGGGCATTGGTTCGACCGGTCTCAATTTACTCTTCCCAGTGCGGCGCATTATCAAACCCTGGATAAGTTGTTCGGCGGCGCATTAAAACCCTACGACCAACTGAAAGCAGAATACAAAGCTATCAAGCAACAGCGCCGCCATTTTGCCGTGACTAAACACGTCCACTACACCAATGTCTGGGATTTCAAACCTGTGCAATGGTATCCGGGCAAGCATCCCTGCGAAAAACCGCTGGAGCTGATGCGGCATATTGTCGAGGCCAGTTCAAGGCCGGGCGATGTGGTGTTGGATACGTTTGTCGGCAGCGGTTCGACCGCGATTGCCTGCCGGGAGTTGGGGCGGGAGTTTGTGGGCTGTGAGATGGGGGAGTTGGAGTTTAGCGGGGCGGTGGGGCGGTTGGATGCCTAATGGCGTAGGGCGGATTTGCCCAAGGCAATCCGCCGCAACTTCGCAACGCGCGACGGGGTATGTACCCCGTTGCAATGTTTTGATGCGGACATAAAACGTTTCTGACGGGGCAACATGCCCCGTCCGGCTTCGAATGGGGGAAGTGGAGTTTAGCGGGGCGGTGGGGCGGTTGGAGCAGGTGTAGCTGGGTAGGTAAAAGGTGGGCAAACGATAAAGCTGTTTGCCCACGCCTACGCCTTACAGTGTTGCGCAGACCGGTAGCCCACGATGTTTGAGTGAATCGAACAGCGCCGCTCCAATGCCGACGCAATTAACAACAATTTCTTGAGGCGCAACCAAGCCGGCAGCGCGAAACGCTGACTCTATCGATGTCGCCATTTGATCTATTTGTCCATCATCGCACCCAACATCAATTAACCATTTAATATTCATATAATCGCCATTATTGCTTGCTCGATTTTCGCAAGTCCGAGCCTAACTTGTTTCTCAAGCAGAGCTTGAGGGGATGCGTTACCAAGCTCCAGCCCCAACGCGCGACGGGGTATGTACCCCGTTGCAATGTTTTGATTTGGGCAGCGCTGTTCACAACGCGCGACGGGGTATGTACCCCGTTGCAATGTTTTGATGCGGACATAAAACGTTTCGGACTGGGCAACATGCCCCGTCCGGCTCCGGCAACATGCCCCGTCCGGCTCCGTGTATAACGATGAGAGCTGGAGCTTGGGAACGAGACAAATTTTGCTACACGGTTAACTATGTTAGAATAAAAAAGGGTGATAAAACATCCAATACCAACCGCGAAGGTCAAAAAAATAAGTAGTTCGTCAAACAAATCAAGATCGATTTTTCTGATTTTTTTGCTGTAAGTTTAGCGGTGAGCTGTAAGCACAAAATTAATTTAGGAAAGTTGTCATGATCAAACGGTTCGGACGGGGCAACATGCCCCGTCCGGCTCCGGACATAAATCGCCAAAACCAAACTCTTGGGTTTGATTTTGGCTGGTGGGTACAAGTTCCACAACTCCGGCTTCATAGTCGACAGTTCCTGAGGGTTCGCCATTAAGCGATCTCATAACCCCTTCACCATCGTCATAAAACACACACCCTATAACCACAGAGCCTGGTCTGATTTTTCCTTTACTATCCATTTTATTTACACCATATAGGTTCAAATTCGATTGTTTTATTATCGGCGTTAACATCAGGCGGTCTGCTGGACAGATGGCACTCCAGCGAGATGCCCACACGCCAATCGCCGTAACCCTGCTGCCTAATCTCCTGCAATGTTGCAATAAGTTCGGTGACGGTTATTTCTTGGTCTTTGGTTTGCATGTTTGTTAGCCTAGTAGTTTGGGCAGCGCTGTTTTGCCCACGAAAAATAAAACGCCACTTTAACGCCGCCCCCGATCAATCAGCAACTGCCGATTAATAATATTGCTACGCTCAAGCGCTGCCGCCTGATGCCGTTGCGCTTGAGCCTGCCGCCATTGCGCATGTGCGTTCAATTGCTGCGCCCTGACTTCATCCTCGCGTAACCGCTGCTCATGCAGGCGCTGCACTGCCTCAGCCCGTGCTGTTTCATAGGCCTGATAATTTGATTGCCATTGGTAAAGGTTAGCTCTGGCCGCCGCATCTTGTTCCGGCGTGCGCTGTTTAATGTCCAGCGGGGTAGATTCAGCACCCGCGCACGGCGTCGGTTGATAACGGGCGCGGCCATCGCTGACGCACTTAAACACCTCGGCCTGGGCGGGCGCGGATAACGCGCATAATAACAGTAAGAGCCTAGCGTTCATGGTTTACCCCCTATTTACAGCGCTTCGATATTTGTCCAATAGCTAAGAGTGACGCCCACCGGCCTGACCTGGATCATGCCGCTAAAAACTTTGGTGTCGGACAAGAACACTTTGTTGCCTTGCTTAAAGATCACACAGCGGCCACTGGCAAGTTCCGGCATGAGCATGGCGGTCAGCGCCGCGCCGTCGCCCTGGCTGCGTATCGTGCCGACTTTGTGAAAGGTGGTTTCGCTGATGCAGCCAATGAAGCCGTCGGCTTTTATTTCGCGTTCGCCATTCGCGTTGACCTCGGCTTTAACGACGACAGGAGGCTTAACTTCTACGTTAACCTGTTCGACGACGGCCGCAGGTGCTACCGATGCGGGTGCGGGTGCGGTCTTGGTCGATGGCTTGCCGCCAAACACGGTTATCAGCACGACGGCGGCAATCAGCCAAACCCACAGGGAGGTTTTCTTCTTGACCGGTGCGCCGCAGTGCGGGCATTTGTCGGCTTTGCTGCTGATTTTTACATTGCATTCTTTGCAGGTGATTAATGACATGACGGCCTCTTTTTTGTTGTTATAAAGTGAGCGGCTAAAATACACGCTAAGCGGCAAAATATCAAAATGGCTGCGATTTATGTGAGCTGTAGGCTGGGTAGAGCATCGCGAAAGCCAGCGCACATTCTCGCTCCCAAGCCCCAGCCTACCGGCTAAATAGCGCCAAAATCTCGCTCTCCAGCTGTTTCATCACGATGATCATTAATTCAGGGAAACGCTCGGCATAAAACCGGGGCTCTGTTTTAAATTCATGCACTGTGCGCCGGTTGACGCCGAACTCTAAAAAGGCCGGGGGAATCTCTCTAAAGTGCTTTTCTTCACCGGAACCGGTGGTGGACAAGTAGCTGACTTCACGCAAAACACCGGCTTTCAATAAGGCTGAACCGATGGTGTTAGCACTCAGCGACACATCAAACAATTTGACTAAGCTGGTCAAGCTGTCTACGGGGTGAGTTGGTTGTTTTTTCATAGCACTAAGCCCTTCCAGCTGGTCGACAGGCTAATATTGGGATAGTCGGGATGGATCTTTATCAGCTCGGATTCCATCATCACCGGCACTGAATTTTCGATAATGATCGGCTCGCGCAAGCCGCCGTCTTTCTTGGGCTTATAGCGCCGGTACAAGTCCTCGAAAATACTGTCATCGTAAGCCTCGCCAATGACAACCAACCGCGTGTAGTCGGTGACTTCACGCCATTTTGACGTGAGCTTGGCTATCTGCTCGTCGCTGGTGGTACCGAATACGATGTCTTCAATGTATTCAAAGCCTAATTGTTTGGCAATGTGGCGCTGGTCGGTCATTGATAAGTAGTTAAAGCGCCCGAAGAATGCGGCTCTGGGCAGGCTGTAAAGTGAGCGGGGCGCTACGAAATCACGGGCTATCGCTTTCAGCTCGGTGAGGTTAAGCGCCTGCAACGGCGGCAGTGTTGAATACGGCATTGGGTTTCTCCTCATTGACAAAGTAAACAATTACAACTAATCTAATCCTGCTCTCGCAAAAAACGGGAGCCGGTTATAGCAGACCGAATTCACAAGGCGCTGTAGCTATGCGCCGTTTAGGCTCATGGCTTTTTTTATGCCTCTCATCTATGGTGGGTGGTGTATGGGGGAGCCGTAAGGCTCGCCGGTCCTTGTGCCGGTCTGCTACCCGATACATCATCCGCCGCCCAGATTTAGCAGCTCCGGTCGGTGGTATTAACCATTCACAAGGAGTTCACCATGAACAAGTTTCTATCCTGGCTAACCGCCAACGCACCGCGTCGTCATCAAATCACTGTCCGTCTATTTCAAATCCGCTACCAACGCGCACTCCGTGTCTGCCGCGCTGTGCTGCTTCCCCCTGCTTTGACGCGTGAGGTGTAACATGAATAATCAATTAAAAACCTTAGCCAATCCGTTCCAGTTCGCCGAATTAGACATCCGCACCGCCACCGATGAACACAGCGAAGTCTGGTTCTGTGCCAAAGATGTTTGCATAGCTCTCGATATTGTTTGGATTGGTGCTCAATCCAACCTCGAAAACATGCCGGAAAACTGGTTTATGGTATGGAAACTCCATACCATAAAAGGCGAAAGAGACGCCTATTTCATCAATGAAGCCGGCCTTTATCACCTGATCTTTCGCTCCAACAAACCCAAGGCTAAAGAGTTCGCCAACTGGGTCTGTGAAACCGTGCTGCCGGAAATCCGCAAGACCGGTTTCTTCGGCATCATCGACATCAAAGACCAGATCAACATTGCCAAACAGATCGACAGCCTGTCGCTGCAAGTCATCAACACCAATAACGCATACCGGCGCAAGCTGTTGCAAGACCAGTTGCGCAGGCTCTGCAACATCATCAACCAACCGATACCGCCCGACACTTGGATAGCCATGACCCATGACCAGGTGGACTTGTTCCCGGTTCAAGGCGGTGCGCAATGATGGCCGTTAATGCGACAGCCAGCGAGATCGATCACATGCTGGAAGAGCTGGACAGCAACATCCGGGCGCTCCATGCACTGAGCGGCCTGCTCAACGGTTGTTCAAACGCTGACAGCGTGGAGCCGTCCGAGTTGACCTATCTGCTGGATCCGATCATCAACAGCGAGAAGTCATTGCTCGACCAGATGCGCGGGCTGTTAACCGACAGCAGCAAAGCCAAGGCGAACATCGCGCTGGTAAAGGACCGGTAAGCATTCGCAACCCACACAAAAACCGGGCACAGTCCCGGTTTTTTTATGCCCATCAAATTAGACCTTACCCCGTCCTTACCTCATTCTTACCTCATTCTTACCTCGTCAAATCCCATGAATCCCTTACCATTAGCGGCCTGCGCCGATTCCCTTACCTTCTTACCCGTTTTCCGCGCACCCAAATATTCTGATGAAAAAATAAATCACCAACGCCAACCCACCCGCCCAAAATCACTCCTCCTCGCCTGCGCGGTTTTTGCACTTTTTTGGTGCATTGAAATATGAGTTGAACAAAAAATAGCGCGGTAATGGGTGAGGAAACAGCCGGAAATAAAGGATTTATGGCTGATTGTATGGCAGAAAAAATACTTATTTGCCTGGGTGGCATTTGAAAAGAAATGGCGGTTCTGGAAATAATGAACCGCCAATTTACCGCCAGTTGATATGTTATAAGTTTAAGTTACGCTTATAAATCAGTCGTTTAGATGGTGGAGGCGGCGGGAATTGAACCCGCGTCCGCAAGTACTCCGCCACAAGGTCTACATGCTTATCCCGCTCTTTTGATTTAGCTAGTGACTACCCGTCGGGCCAAGAAAATCACCAGCGATTCCGTAGGGTTTTAGCGCCGCCACACCGGACAGATTTTGGCGCGATCTTATGTAGATGACCTCTGAGCGCCTCTAATACCGTGAGGTACTAAAAACTCCACCCGCATAAGCACAGATGGTCAAAGGAATGGTGCTGTTATTAAGCAGCTAAAGCCATTGAGTAGTTTTCGTCATTTGCGAATACTTTAGTTTCAGTAGATTTTACGAGGTGTACTGTCCTCGGCATGCACTCTAGGTTTCGCTACCCACGTCGAAGCCATGTCGCCCCCGTGCCGGGTATTCTAATTTAACTGGATAAAAATTGTACAATTATTTTTGTACTGTTGTGGAAAGCTGGCTAACAGTTATTTTTTGTGTGCGCTAGCGTACTGACCTGTATGCCTCACACTTTTATACTATCTACGCACCTAAAACATTACAAATCACCGTGCTTTGATTGCGAATATTTCGGAAACAAAGCACTTTAATTTCTTTATTTACAAAGGATTTTCCATGAAACGTTTAATAATAACAGCTGCTTTATTTTCCGCATTAGCCCTGACTGCGTGTGAAGAAAAAACGACTGTAGTCAATGTGCCTGTCCCGGGCCCTGCAGGCGCTACTGGTAAAACCGGCAATGATGGTGCCCAAGGCAATCAAGGCAATCAGGGTAACCAAGGTGAAGCGGGGACTCAAGGTGCTGCAGGCAGCAAAGGTAAAACGGGTGCGGCGGGAGATACAACGGTTATTGTCACCCCCCCGGCAGAAAAATAATAACGGACTATTTTACGCGGGACAGACCTATGAGATTTTTATAGCCTTGTAGTAGGTCCAGCACCATCATATTTGATGTCCCACTTAGGCTATTTCTTGAAAAAGACATACCAAAGATTATCCACGCTTAGTACGAAAAAACACGAAAATTTCGTGGCTTTCGTGCTAAGCGTGGACTCTATTTTTTACAGGCCTTGATCATCAAGGGATGTTGTTTCTTCGCTGCGCGGCGCGCTCGTCTTTATACGCACCCTACAACAATCCATTGTTCAGGGTGCTGCATATCGGCCTGTTTCGTAAGCGCCATTTTTAGTTTCAGGCCTATGCGTAGGGGTGATGCACCCAATCCGCGCCTAAGGTGCCTTGCAGTTGTTGCAGGTACGCCGGGTCGTTGATTTCGGCCAGTTTGCGTTCTGCCGCTTCAAGTTTTTGTTCCAGCTCGGTGCGGATGTCGGCGTTATCTTGTTCGGTTTTGCTCAGGTGCTGCTCGATGTAGCTTTTGTGCTGTTGCCAAAGTTGGCTGTCGCGTTGTTGCTTGATGTCGAGGCGTTGCTGATACCAGTCGCTTTGCAGCAAATAATCGCGGTCGAACAGGCCGCGAATAGCCGGGTCGCTGATGGTTTTGCCCATGTAGTGGCCCTCGGCCATGATGTGCAGCAGCGCTTTTAACGGCGGGCAGGCATCGTGGACGGAGCTGTCCTGAATATACAGCTGCGCGACCCGTTGCTGTGCCTCATAAACATTATCGATGCCGTCGACATAGCTGGCCAGATCCTGGGTCTCCGGTTTCAGTATGGCCTCGTCGAAGACGGCAGTCGGGTAATCGAACATTTTGCCGAAATTGGTATGTACAAAGCGTTCGGTAATGCGATAGCCCAAACGGCTTTGATAGACGGTACGGCCTTCGTAGTCAAAATCTTCCAGTTTTTCCAGCTGCCCTTGTTCAATCAAATACTGCGGATCGCGTTGGGCGACCGGCAGACGCGACCAGATTTCAGGAATCAGCAGGCTGATGTCGTGGTCGATGCGGCGCTTAGAACCTATGTAACCGGCGGCCGTGGAAAAACCGTGGTAGCCGCACAGGATGAAAGAAACCAGCGCGCTGTTTAGGTCGGCGGTGGCGGATACGGCGTTGAACGGGCCTTTGGTCAGCGCGCCTTCGGAACCGGCACCGGTGGTGGAGGGCGATTTTCCGGTCAGGCTGCAGATAAAATCCATAAACAATTCAGGCAATTCCTGATAATGAATCGGGTTGTAAATAGCCAACGGCCGGATGCCGGCTTCGGGTTCGGCGGGGTTATTACGGCGTCCACTTAGGACTTCGTTAACCGGGAAATAAACAGTTTGATCGGCATTGAGTCCACGCGCCAAACGGGTGGAGGTTTCCGCAATGTAGCGCTGTTTGGGGTCGGCTATGTCGGGACGCAATTGCAAATAACGCACATTGAGACTGGGTTTGCCGTCGACTAAACGCGGATGTGCGGAGGAAACGAAATATTCGCCCTCTTTGCCCAGTGCTGCGTGACGGATGACGTTTTGCATCGGCTCGCTGAATTTGTCGAAATGAATGACATCTTCGATAAACTCGCGGGCGTCTTCTGGTGTGAGCGGCTGAAAATTGGAAATGAAATTGTCGGAGCGCGAAAAATCCAGTTCGGTTTGTAAATCAGTGCCTCGGTGGACGGCGTCGTCAGGGCGCTGGAAGAAACTGCTTTCGCAGTTTGCCACCAGTTTGACGCTGGAGTTTTTATAGTCGGGATTCAGCCCGGTCAGATTATGGCTCGGCACCACGGCGGAGGCGGAAATATCATCTTCCATCTGCACTTTGGCTGAAGCCACAAAGTCTTGGCGCAGTTTGAATACCCGCCATGCGCCTTTTTCATCGAAGCCGACGCGCAAGTAGCTGGCGATCAGTTTACGGCCTTGGAATTTGAGTTCGTTACCGTGGTAGCCGTTGACCATATCGACGGAGAAATGCCGGCGCCAGTCTGCGCCCCATTCTTCTTTGTAAAAGCGTTTGATCATTAACGCCACGGCCAAAATATGATGGGGAATATCGGTCAGCCATTGGTTATAGCTGTCTGAATATTGCGTTGCCGATGGGGTCAGCAGTTTGATCACCGAGCCTAAGGTACGTTCGTTACTGAGCAGTGGGCGCTGGTCGATGCCGTGCAGCGCCGGGTCGCGAAAGCGGATGGAATAATCTTTGTCGAATATTTCGGTGACGATGTCCATGTCTTTGTCGAAATCATCGACAAAAACTGCGCCGGAAATGATGGCGCCGGCTATCGATTTGGAAATTTCCGATTTGCCGCCGCCCGATACGGTGCTGGGTTTGTGGCAAAAAGTGCCCTCTTGATGGGTGCCGATCAAACGCCAGCTAGGCGCGTGGGGATGGCGTTCCAGATGGATCTTAAAGCCGTTCGGATAGATATAGGTGTGGTTGAACAGTAACTTGAGCGTTTGTATTTTGTTGTTGTCCGTCCAGCTGATTTGCTGTTGTTGAATATTAAATTTTGCCGTGCTGGGGACGTAAATAATATCAGGGTAGTTTTTATCAATGGCATAGCCGCCGTCTTTGTGGTCGATAACTGGCGCCAGCTGGCGGCAGACTTTATCGAAAGAATAATGGTCGGCAATATAGGACGAATGCGGCAAAAATATTTCGCCCAGAATGACCCGGGGGAAAGCCAGCGCGCCGCCCGAATGTTCTTCTTCACAGCCGCCGTATAGGTTGGCCGAATAGCTGATATGGGATTTGATTTCTTTTTTGCTGTAGCCGAAATAGTTGTCGGCAATGAGTGTGACAATCACGCCCTGCATGTTGCGGCACACCAATTTGAAGGGCTGGCCGTTGTTGTACAGCTCATCTTCTTGTTGCCAGCACATGCCGTCTTTGCGTTGGCGCTCGGTCGCATCGTCAACATGCGGCAAGCCGAGATCTTTTTTCCGGCAATGCACCAAATGCGGCGCCAGGATGATGCAGCCGGTATGGCCGGTCCAATGCTCAATATCCAAGGCGGCATCGTTTTCGGGCAAGAACGGGTTGCCTGCGTTGCCGAAAATGGACTCGACAAAATCCAGGTTGGCGACCAATCCGCCGGGGGCGAAAAAGCGCACTTCCAGGGTTTTGGCCGGTATTGAGGCCGAAATTTCCGGGCTGACAATAGGGCGCAGCAGCGAGGATACCCAGAGTTTTGCGGTGTTAGTTTGGGCGCTGGTAAAGGGCAGGCTCAAAAGGTCGGCCGGCGGTAGCAGCGCGGCACTGAGCAGCGCGGCATAAGCTTGCACCGGCACTTCGTTTTTATCTGCCGGAACCGGGAGGCCGCCGGCGGCAATGTGAAATACGCCTTTGGTGGTGCGCCGGTCATTTTGCGGGTTATGCAGGACACCTTGCTGAATCCGGTAGGAATCGATATAGGGCGAATGAAATTCGTTATGCTCGAAAGGCAGGGACAGTGCCCTTGCCAGTCCTTTTTGTTCCAGCACAAAAGTTTCGCCGGGCAAACTGATGGGCGTATCAATGTCGTTTTCAGTCAGATAAGCGTTAAGGAAATCCTGAATACGCTGGTCGGCGGGGCAGCGGTATTGGGTTAAGGCCAACAAACGGCGTTGTTGCGAATAGTTTTTTAACAGGCTGCCGGCAATTTTAAGGTATTGCGGGTCATTTTCCACCTCACAGGTTGGCTGACCCAAGGCGGCAAGTTGCAGGTTGATATGTTGCAATTCTTCCAGCCGTTTCGGGTGGGAGGAAAGCGGGCGGGATAAATGGGGAAGTGAGTTCATGAGGGCGGTTCCGGAGGTTTGTTGGCAAAAGATGTTGTCCACGCTTAATACGAAAGGCACGAAAAAAAGTTGTTAAAAGCGCAGTCCATTTTAAAAAATCAGTGTAAATCCGTCTGATCTGTGTTTTCCGTCGACTGCAGGGATGCAGGAGGTAGAGCACCAAAAGTAGGCGCTTTAGGCGATGCAGGAGCAATTGCCGAGTTCTATTTCTTTTTTCGCTGAGTAGTTACGGCTTATCTATATTATTGCTCCAGTCGCGACTAGAGAACGGTTTTTTCGCATTGTACCAGCTAGTCACGAATAAAATGCCTCAAACTTTTTGATGAAAATAGCCAGTTGGTCGGCGGGCAAGTGATTGATGCCCGCTGCCGCCTCGCGTCCTCCACCGCTGGGAAAGGCAGCACAGAGCTGTCCAGCGCCGAATTTACGCGCCAGTGGCGCGCGCACGCTGACTTGATAATTGTTGCCCGGATTATGGCTGATGACGGCATGGGCGGTGTCGGGGGCGAGATTGGCCAGATAGTTGCTGAACACGCCGCTAACGCGCCGGGCCCAGACGCTGTCGGGCAGCATGAAGACGGCGACAGCAGCGCTGCGGTATTCTGCGGTGAGTGCTTGGGCGTTGGCCATATCCTGCTGATAACCCTGTATTAATTGCGTAAAAATAGCCGGGTTGCCGCTGATAAAATCAAACGGGGATTGGAATGCCGACATTTCCCGGTACAGCACTTCCGGAGCGAAATAGAGGTCGTCGACGCAACTGCCGTAGCTGTTATAGTTGATAGCGATACCTAAGTTAAGCAGGGCTTCGAGTTGCGTTTGGCTTAGTTTTAAGGTGGCGGCGAGTTGTTCGGCGCTGTGGTTTAAGTTGTCGCCAAAAGCGGCGGTGATCGCCCATAACGGGTATTTGCCATGCAGATACCGGTTGACCAAAAGGCTGGTGCAGAGGGTGTTGTCGGTATCAATCAGGGCGGTTAAATGCGGATGCTGGGGGATTGTGCCGGATTGGTGATGGTCGACATAAAAAATATGCGCGCCCTGATGGAGAAACTCATTAACGCGGCGGCTATTAGCTTGCAGGGAGACGTCCAGCACCGTGATGCAGTCGCCCGAATTGACGGTGAATTTGTCCAGCAACTGGATGTCGCGTTTGATGCCGGTGATAAGCTGCGCCGTCTGCGGCTGGGCCAGACGCAATTGAATCAGGGCGCAGATGCCGTCGGCATCGCCATTGAATACATCAAAATGCATTAGGCGGCAAGATGTTGCGGTCGCGTAACAACGATGTGACCAAATGCACACTCTGTTCGACGCTCAGCAGGCTGGTGTCGATTTTTAAATCGGGATTTTCCGGCGCTTCGTAAGGCGAGGAAATGCCGGTAAAATCTTTGATTTCACCCAGCCGCGCTTTTTTGTACAAGCCTTTGACATCGCGCTGTTCGCATATTTCTAAGGGGCAATAGCAGTGGATTTCAATAAAATCGCCATGCGGCATCAGGCTTCTGGCGATGGCGCGTTCGGCTTTAAAGGGGGAGATAAAGGCGGTCAGTGTGATGACACCGGCTTCGAGCAGCAGTTTGGCGGTTTCGCTGATGCGGCGGATATTTTCCTTGCGGTCTTTATCGCTAAAGCCAAGATCGCTGCATAAGCCGTGGCGCACGTTATCGCCATCTAAAACAAAGGTATTGAAACCGCTTTGAAAGAGCTGTTCTTCTACCGCATGGGCGAGCGTGGATTTACCTGAGCCGGATAGGCCGGTAAACCAGAGCACCACTGATTTATGGGCATTTTTTTGTTCGCGGCGCTGCCGTGTGACGGTAGCGCAGTGCCATACGGTGTTGCTGCTTTTGTCGGTTTGCTGGCTCATAAGTAATTGAATATAGGCTTTAAGTGGTTAAGTTTTCGGCTTTTACAATCAAACTCAGCTATAGCAGCCTATTACGCGTCCAAAAAACTAAAATTTTCTTTCAAAATGTTGCGAGTTAGACCTTACAGGTTTTAAAAAACTGGAAGGTCTGCATAAAAATATCGATTTTTAATCAGCTAAGGCGACGCCGATTTTAATGGTGACCTGCCAGTGTGCGACTTTGTTGTGAGTGATCTGTCCGCGGGTTTCGACGACTTCAAACCAGCGCATGTTCGCGTTTGTTTCCGCCGCTTTGCTAATCGCATTTTCGATGGCTTCTTGAATGCCGACGGTTGATGATCCGGTCAGTTCTATTTTATGGTAAACGTGCTCAGTCATGGTCTTTCCTGTTGTTGGGTGTAATGAAAATCAAGCGCTTGCAGGCGTTCCGGCGTACCTATGTCCATCCAAAAGCTATCGGTTTTTTGTCCTGAAACCCGGCCTTGTGTGATCGCCTGCCGTAATAACGGCCCTAGTTTGGCGGGGCCTGCGGGTAGTTTGTCAAACAGCTTAGGATGATACAGCCCGATGCCGCTGAAGGTAAAGTGTTCGGCATTATCGGTAATGACCAATCCATTATGATCGAGGCCAAAATCGCCTTCCGGGTGATGCGCTGGGTTATCGACCAACACCACATGCGCCAAATCAACCGGCTGGTTAAGCAGCTCGGCAAAAGCAAAGTCGGTGGCGATGTCGCCATTGACCACCAAAAAGACCTGTTCACCTAATAAGGGCAGGGCGTTAATAATGCCGCCCGCAGTTTCCAGCGCATGTTCGCCTTCGGGCGAATACTGGATACTGGCGCCAAAGCGGCTGCCGTTGCCTAGTTGCTGTTCCAGTTGCAGCCCTAAATGAGCATGGTTAATGACGATGTCATTAAAACCGGCTGCGACCAGCTGTGTGATGGTGTGTTCGATGATAGCTTTGCCGCCCGCTAACAGCAAGGGTTTAGGTGTATTGTCGGTGAGCGGGCGCATTCTTTCGCCGCGCCCGGCGGCTAAAATCATGGCTTTCATTTTTCGACTACGCTCAGGACAGGTAGCACCTGCTCTTGCAGGAAGCGGTTGAACTCGGCCAGTTCGGGATAGCTTGCGCAAACGTCGGTGACATAGTTCAGGGTGCGCGGAATGTCGGCTAGATAAGTGGATTTATGGTCGCGCAAATGCAGGCGGGAAAAAATGCCGATGGCTTTCAGATGGCGCTGTAAGCCCATTAAATCAAACCAGCGCTTAAATTGTTCAGGGCTGCAATCGATCAGGCCGGCTTGTTGGAGGTGGTCAAAATAACTCAACAGCCATTGTTTAACTTGCTGTTCCGGCCAGGCGATATAGCAATCGCGCAATAATGACACCAGATCATAAGTGATTGGGCCGATAACAGCATCCTGAAAATCGATGATGCCGGGTGAATTTTCGTCTAAAACCATCAGGTTGCGGCTATGGTAGTCGCGGTGTACGCAGATGAACGGCTGTTCCAGCGCCGAGGCGGTGAGCAGGGTGCGCACGCCGTTCCAAATAGCATCAGGGATTGCTTTGTCCAGCAACTGGCCTAAAAACCAGTCGTCAAAAATAGCCAGTTCCCGGTGCAGCAGCGCCTTGTCATAATGCGGCAATCCGGCGTTTTGTACCGGGGTCTGGCTTTGTAGTTTGAATAGCGCATCGAACGCGCTCTGATATAAGACGTCAGCGGTGTTCTCGTTCAGTTGGTCCAAAAAGCACTGGCTGCCAAAATCTTCCAGCAATAAAAAACCATCGCTCAGGTTTTGTTGAAAAATGTCCGGTACGTTGACTTGGGATTGTCGCAGCAGCTTGGCGATTCTGATGAAAGGTTCGCTATTTTCCTTGTTCGGCGGTGCATCCATGACGATGAATTGTTGCCCGGGTGTTTGTACTCTAAAGTAACGGCGAAAACTGGCATCGCTGGAGGCGGGTTCGCAAGCGGTGACGGTGAGTAATAAATCGTTTTTAAGCCAGTCGAACATCAATAGTGTTCTCAAGTCTTCAGGCATCATGATGATTAGGATAGATTAGTATAATTGCGGGGTAGTAAGGTAAAATTGGCGCCCGGCATTCTATTCGATTTGTGATTCATTGCGCCACTAAACTTGATATTACCTATGCACCGACGTTTATTACTGTTTTTTTTACCGACTATTTATGCACCTATCGGTCTTGCCGATGATGCGTCTTGGAATTGCGCACAAAGCAAAGATAGCAAAGAGTGGGTTTGCGTCGGTGGCGAAAAAATAGCGGACGAAGCTCCCGTTATCAAAGAACCTATCGATACCGTTCAAGATAGTGCGGCCAAAGAAACACAGCCTGTTATCGCTGAACCTGTCATCATGGAACGCCAGCCTGAACCCGCTGGAAATGCCGGCATGGCGACTGCAACAGCGACGCTTCCTCCTCCCGTCAGTGCTAAAACCGACACGCAGCCTCTTGCGGTTACACCGGTGGCGGTAAAATCCGAACTGGGCATGAGGCTGCTGCCTCCAGCATTTGACCTAAATGAAGAGCAGATTTTCGGCAATCTTCAATCACAACTAAAATACAATCCCTGGCAACACTGCGAAGCGCCCGATAGCACACGGCCTGCATTTGAGCGCGGTAAGGCGTTAAGGGAATCGTCGCCTCTGGATATTAAGTCGGATTATGCCGAAGTGTTCGACAGCGAAATCTACAGCTATTTTGGCAATGTTGAAATGACCCGTGCAGATCAGCGTTCAATCGCTAATAAAGCCAGTTATGACAGCGTGTCCGAGACCTTGGATTTAGAAGGCAGTGTTTATTACAGTGAAGATGAGTTGGCTTTGCACGGTGAGTCGGCATCGCTTAATTTGGCGTCTGACCAGGCTAGGCTCAGGGATGCGATGTTCATTTCGCCGTCTGCGCCGCTCCGAGGGCGGGCGAAAGCGGTTTATCGCGAGAGCGATACGCTGAGCCGTTATAAAGATGTGGCCTATACCAGTTGCCGTCCCGGTAATCAGGATTGGGTAGTTCATGCCTCTGAATTGAAGTTGAACAAGGCGATAGGCCAAGGTTCAGCCAAAAACGCCTGGGTTGAATTTAAAGGTACGCCGGTGTTTTATTCGCCTTATTTGTCCTTTCCGACCGATGACCGTCGGCTTTCCGGTTTTCTTGCGCCGGTATTTGGCAATACCCAGCGAGCCGGTTTCAGTTTTTCCGCGCCTTATTATTGGAACATAGCGCCCAATTACGATGCGGTGTTAAAGCCACGTTATCTGTCAAAACGCGGCATCTTGCTCGGCGGTAATTTCCGTTATTTGACCTCAATGACCGGCGGCACGGCGGATGTCGAGTTTTTGCCTGAGGACAGCGAACTGAATAAGTCCCGCTATTTAGTGTCGCTTAGAAATAACAGCCAATTTACCCAGCATATCCAATCCGATTTCGATTTGAACTATGTGTCGGACAAGGATTATTTTCCTGATTTGGGCAATGCGCTGAGTGTGTCGACGTTCAACAGCTTCTTGTTAAGTCAGGCCAATGTCAGTTATGCCAACGAAGGTATTTTCGTCAAAGGCCATGTTGATAATTACCAATCAATCGATAAGGCGATAACCGACGAGGGCATACCTTATCGGCGTTTGCCGCAAGTGAATGTGAATTTGGATCGTACTTTCAATTTCATGCCCACGCCGTTAAATACCTTGATGGATGCTGAATATGTCTATTTCCAGCACGATTCCATTATCAATGGCCAGCGCGCCAATGTTAGACCGTCTGTTAGTTTGCCGATGCAAACAGCCAGTTCTTATTTGACGCCAAAGGTTTCTTTGCAACATACCCAGTATTTGCTGAGCAACCCGAGAGGCACGATGATGGCCGATGACAGCATATCAAGAACGTTGCCGATTTTTTCGACCAACAGCGGCCTGTATATGGAAAAAGACGTCAATTTTTCTAACAGGTCTTATTTAAGTACGCTTGAACCGCGGTTGTTCTATTTATATATTCCCAAAAACGATCAGAACGATATTCCTATCTTCGATACGGCGCTGAATGACTTTTCTTTCAACAGCATGTTTTTGGAAAACCGCTTTAGCGGAACCGATAGGGTTCAGGATGCTAATCAGTTGACAGCGGCGGTGACAACCCGCTTGGTCGATGCGAAAACCGGACGCGACAAAATGAAGTTCAGTCTCGGAGAGACCATTTATTTCCGCGATAGGGAAGTGACATTGCCTGGTTATCCGATAGAAACCAGCCTGCTGTCGCCGTTGGTGGCTGATTTGAATGCGGAGATGATGACTCATGTATCGATGAGCTCAGGGGTGCAATGGGACCCGCATGTGAACGATATTGTTAGGCATCATGCCATGCTGCATTATATTAATCAGCCCGGCGAGATTATTAATTTGGGTTATCGCTATAGAAAAAACACCTTGATTCCTACGCCTGAAGGCGTTCGGCCCTACGATATTATTCAAAGTGACGCCTCATTTCATTGGCCGATTTATGATAATTGGTCGGCGGTCGGGCGCTGGACTTATTCATTGCTTAACAACAATACTCAGGAAAGTTTTTTCGGTCTGGAAAAAGAAAATTGCTGCTGGCGTTTTCGTGTGATCGGTCGGCGCTGGATTAACAATGTCAACCTTAATCCAAACCCCAATATTCCGGATTACTCGCAGGTTGTCGATGCGACCGGCATCAGCCAGACAGGGGTATTCTTTCAGTTAGAACTTAAAGGCTTGACCGGTGTTGGCGAAAAATTGGATGACTTTTTTGAACAGCAAATTTACGGTTATCGGAAACCTGAATAATGATGATGCTAAAAAATATCAAAACAGCTCTTATTGCAGTATTGCTGTGTAACTTTTTGTTTGGCAATGTGTCAGTGCGCGCTGAATTACTTGACAGCATTATCGCAGTGGTTGAAGACGACGTTATTCTGGAGCGCGAGCTACAAAAAGAAGTCGCCGCCATTGAACAGCGCATACAGCAAAGCAACGCGGCGGCGCCACCTGCTTATATCTTGCGCAAACAAGTGCTGGAAAAAATGATTATTGATAAGCTGCAGCGGCAGTTAGCGGAAAAAGCCGGCATTAACGTCAGCGAAGAAATGCTCAACAATTCCGCCGCCGATATTGCCCGCAGAAACAACATGGATATGGCGGAATTTAGAGCCGAGTTGCAAGGGCAGGGCATCAGCTATCAAACCTTTCTGGACAATATGCGCAATGAAATTGTGATTAACCAATTACGCAGCCGCGAGATAGGCGGACGCATCCGGGTGACCGACCGCGAGGTGCAGCATTATGTGGAAACTCAGGATAAAATTGGCGAAGAATCCATGCAGTATCATTTAGGCCATATTCTGGTTGCGGTTAGAGAGGGCGCCTCCTCCACCGAGATACAAAAAGCCATGGCTAAAGCGGAAGATTTGGTCGGAAAATTGCGCAGCGGGCAAGATTTTAATCAGACCGCCGTCAGTAATTCCGATGATGCCAACGCGCTAAAAGGCGGTGATTTGGGTTGGCGTCCGTTAAGTGAAATACCAACGCTGTTTGTCAATGAGATCAGGCAAATGAGAGAGGGCCAAGTGTCCGCGCCGATTCGTAGTCCCAGTGGTTTCCACATCGTTAAAATGTTGGGCCTAAAAGGCACCGGCAGTCACACCATCACCAAAACCAAAGTACGCCATATTTTAGTTAAAACCAATGAATTGGTTGACGATACCGAGGCGCAAAAACGTTTGCTGGCTTTAAAAAACCGTATCGCCAGTGGCGATGATTTTGCCGCATTGGCCAGGGCGAATTCCGATGACAAAGGCTCGGCCATAAAAGGCGGTTCGCTGGATTGGGTAAGCCCCGGCGATTTGGTTAAACCGTTTGAAGAAGCCATGTCTCAACTTGGGGTGAATGAATTGAGCGAGCCGGTACAGACGCAGTTCGGCTGGCATTTGATTCAGGTTTTAGGCCGTGAACAGAAAGACGACAGCGATGAGTTTAAAAAGAATCTGATCAGAGAAGCCATTCGCAAACGCAAAATTGAAGAAGAAACAGAGCTCTGGATGCGCCGTTTGCGCGATGAAGCTTTTGTCGAAATTTATCAGGATAGGCTTTGAGTCGGTTTAATTCGCCGGGTCTTTTAGAATTGGCGGCGGAATGAACGGCACTAAACAACAATCCCCCCCGCAAAAATCGATGGCAAATACCACCCCGCCAGGCATTAAAATGGTGCGCTATCGCTTGGATGTAGGCGGCAAGCATCAGGTTACCCCGGAAGAAATTAAAAAAGTATTGATTGAAGAGTCCGGGGTCGACAAAAACAATATCAACAATCTCAATATTCACGGCGATTACACGCTGGTTGAGCTGCCCGATGAAATGCCGCAGGATATATTTCTGCATTTGAAATCAGTAGAAGTAAAGCAGCATAAATTGGACATAAGACGGGTAAAAGCGCGCAATAAAAAGCGCGGCAATAACTATCGTCGACGCGGTAAAAAGTCTGATAAGGGAAGTTCTGACCAAGTCAGCGGCGCTTGATTCAAGCCTGATCACATTTTTTATCACCGCTACGCTCATCGTAATACACATCTTGAAGTAAGCATGCCGCGAGGACATAAGAAAAACAATTTTCATTCATTTAGCATTAAGTAATCAGGAATATGATGTGACCTAACTTAATTATTAACAAGGAAAGGCAATGTTTGACGATGAATATTATTCTTATGATTACGTCGATGACGGTTACTATTATGATGATTACGACAGTGGTTATGCTGATTATTATGTAACCGATGTTTATTCTGCCGAAAGTTACTATTACGATGATTATGACACGGGTTATTATGTAACTGATGCTTACCCTGCCGAAATTTACTATTATGATGATTACGATAGCGGCTATGTTGATTATTACGCAACCGATATTTATTATTCCGATTATTATGTAGCCGATATTTACGTTACCGAAAGCTACTATTACGATGATTATCTAGCTTACAGTTATTATCCTGAAAATAGTGTCGGTAGTTTTACCGATGACGTTATGTATGGGACTGATGGCGATGATGTTATTGATGGCGGGGCTGGTAATGATGTTCTTGATGGTGGTTTGGGTGACGATTATCTGTACGGCGGTTCTGGGGATGATGTGCTGTGGGCAGGTTATGGCAAAGATGTATTAGTCGGTGGAAGCGGAAATGACATCTTTGCAATTTACGCAGCGGGTGATTTTGTTATCACCGATTTCAACACCTCAAGCGATATGCTGTATTTTTCTCCTGAAACGACCGGCATTTACAACATGGATAACTTGTTGGCTTCCATCAGCAGTATTGCCGAATATGACACCGGTGTTGTCGTCGATTTCTATTGGAACGCATCTATTACCTTAGTGGGTATTTATAGTAATGATTTAGTGGCTATTGAAGTTGGCTAAGGAATGAACATAAAGTTTCACAGAGTGAAAAATGGTGCTTGTAACAATGGATTTAAGGTGGGATACTTTGACCGATGCGGTTGGGTTTTCTATCCATTAGCCGTGTTGTTATGCTAAGAACTTGCCCTCAAAAATTAAGGTTAACGAAGCTGTTTCAAAGTATTCAGCCGTTGAATTTCAGTTTAAACGTAATATTTGGAGAATATAATGAAGTCAGTAGTAAAAGTCTTTATAGCTTTATTTTTGTTTTCAGGAAGCGTTATTGCTTTTGCAGCGGATTCTGAAGAGATTGCAGCGCGTGTGCAAAAATTAGATACCAATAAAGATGGTGGCGTATCAATGGAAGAAGCTATAGCCGGTGATGCGACTCGCATTAAAAAGAATTTTGAGAAACTGGATGCTAATAAAGATGGCAAAGTAACCGCGGCAGAAATTGACGAGGCAAATAAATAAATTTCCAACGCCATAAACTTAAATCCCTCTGTTCGGTCATTTTAAAAAACAACCAGACAGAGGCTTATAATATATTAAAAAAACTAATTATTTCTGCTGCCCGCTCCCAAAACCGTCTTATTTTATTTGCCTCATGATATTCAGTTAATCTGCTTAAATTTTTCCACTTACCCTTCGACCAGCTCAGTGTGAACGGAAAAATTATTTAGTTTCTGTGACAGAGGGATAACACGTTTCACGTTTTTTCGTTAAAAGTGGGAGTAGACTTAAAAAAATAATTCCAACAGACTGCTCATGACTACTTTTACTTTATTTAAACCTGATGCCACTCAAATCTGCTGCCTATCAGGTTTGACATTAATTCTCCTCCTGTCTGGCTGCGCTCCCCCTATAGGCGTTACCAAGGTAACTCCTGAAGAATCTTATCAAATTTCCACAACAAACCCTCTTAACCACGAAGGTACGCTGAGCAACAAAGCCAAAGCCGTAATTAATCGCTACAATTTATTGGAAGTCTACGATTCAAATCCCCGGCAAGCTCTGCTCGATCTGCACAAGATAGCCTTAACAGATGAGAGGCGAGATTTATTATTCGCCTTGGCTGAAGCAAGCTATGCCTATGGTGAGTCATTACCTGTAGCCAACTCAGAGGACGTCTCAGCTCAGAGCGCGAGCGATGTTTACCTGCAATCAGCCGTTTATGCTTATTTATATTTACTGGGCGAAAGTAAGGAAGCACCGCCGAGTCCTTACGATAGTCGGTTTCGGGAAGCTTGCGATCTTTACAACCGCGCATTGGGGCGTGGCTTTCAGCAAGCTGAAGGTGACGGTATCAAGTTTATCGCTGGTAAGCGTAGACTGCTGAGCGGGTCTTTAAATATTGCGCTGGACACGAATGATTTTAGATGGAACCTGAATGATTTTGAAGCCTTCTATCCCGCCAACGATTTTGATGTCTATGGCTTTACCGTGCGTAACCGTAATCCAGGACTGGGCTTACCCATTATCGGCGTAACCCATGAATCCAATGATACGGCCAATGGTGGGTCATTACCTATTACGGCATTTTTGCACGTTGACGGCAATTTGCGCGATCTACAGGCAGGGCAGGGCGGCGCAAAATTACGCTTCTTTTCAGCCTATGACGATAACGAGGTGATGGTTAATGGAAAGTCTATTCCACTACAATCAGATACTACCGCACCGCTTGCTTATCGCTTAAACGATAAGGAGCTTTGGAACCAAGGCCTGAAAAACTTTTTATCGGGCGGCGGAGTTGAACATAACATGCTCATGGTTCAGCCCCATCAGCCAGGGCTTATTCCTGTCGTGATGGTTCACGGGACAGGAAGCAGCCCAGTATGGTGGGCAGAGATGGTCAATACGCTACGGACTGACCCGGTGATTCGCAGCCGCTATCAGTTTTGGTTTTACGAATACGCCAGCAGTGCTCCTGTTCTTAAATCTGCAGCGGATTTACGTGACACCCTGATTGAAAGAGTCAAGCAATTTGATCCTGAGAATAAAGATCCCGCGATGAATCAGATGGTGGTGATAGGTCACAGCCAGGGTGGCTTATTGACTAACTTGCTCGCTGTTGATTCGGGAAATAAACTGTGGGAGACCATCAGTGAGCAGCCGTTTGAATCGATCGATGCTGATCCCAAGATAAAATTCCATCTAAATCGTGCCATGTTTTTTGAACATTTGCCTTTTGTGAAACGGGTGGTTTACATTTCGACCCCGCATCGCGGCAGTTTCCTAAGCAAAGACTGGGTGCGTAACTTGACTCGATCTTTAGTTACGCTGCCTGTGGATTTAGTAAAAGGTGGTTTCGAGAAGTTCGCGCAATTGTCAGGTCAGTTGAAACTGCCTGCGAGCCTTAAAGGCAAACTGCCCACCAGTGCTGATGGCATGTCACCCGACAATCCCATCTTGAAAGCATTGGTTGATTTGCCTCTCGCTCCTGGTATTACTGGAAATTCGATTGTTGCGGTATTACCCGACATGGATATTAAGACCGGTAATGACGGTGTGGTCGAATACAGTAGCGCACACATTGATGACGTTGAGTCTGAATATGTTGTCAGAACAGGACATTCTGCCCAAGGACATCCGCTTGCAATCGAAGAAGTTCGACGTATTTTGCTTAAGAATATTAATTAGGAAGTAACTACTCAGCGAAAAAAGTAATAGAACGCGGATGGCACGAGTTAGATGGATAATGACTGATTTAAAAGATTTGTGTAAATTCGTCCTATCTGTGTAATCCGCGTTCTATTTATTATTTCATGCTCATTCCTTATTATCCTTTTCCCCCTCTAAATCGGCGATATGTAAAGTTTGTGTAGGGAAGGCAAACTCTATCTCCATTACGTTTGCTAAATGCAAAATATCCAGAAAAATCTGCTGCCGCTCAGTCAGTTCGTCTATCTTATTGTGCACATCAAGAAAAAACTCTACTAAAATATCCAGACTATGTGGTCCAAACCGGTAAAAAAATACCTGACAGTTGTCTTTGCGCGTGAGGGGATGGGATTCAATAATGTGCTTAACCTCCTCAACAAACGTTTTTATTTTCTCAATCGGCATGTTGTAGGTAAGACCGAGGTCAATTTTAATCTGCCGATAATCACGCAATGCCATATTATCAATAGTGCTGTTTACAATCTGACTGCTGGGAATAGTTACCAGAGAGTTATAGACGGTGCGAATCCGAGTGCTGCGAAAACCCACGTTTTCAACCACGCCTTCCGCATCTTTTAATTTGATTGAATCGCCTACTGAGAAAGGTCTTTCAATCATGATAATAAGAGAACCAATCAGATTAGCAATAGTTTGTTGTGCCGCCAGCGCGACGGCTAGACCACCAACGCCAAGTCCAGCGACGACTGAATAGGCAGGCAGACCTATTTGATCGGCTCCAAGGATGAGGATGGCCGTCGCCATGATGAAAGTAATAAGCCTCAAGCTTAAACGGATAAGTTGACTATCAATACTGCCCGCCAACAGATGTTCTTGAGCAATCACCGTGGTGGCTAGCGCACCGCCAGCCACCCAGACTGTCCAGGTAATGGCGAGATAGAAAAAAGCCCAGAACAACAGTGTGAGCACTTTAAAAGCATCGCCTGAAACCCTGAAAACCCTCTCAAAAATTATTGCGGAGAGTAATGTCACAATCACCAGACTGATAGGCCGAAGTAAATCCACCCATTGCTCAGAAAACCTTGCTCTGCTCTTCCAGGCCTGACGCAGACGAAAGCATTGGCGCAGGAAGATAAAACCCGCTCCCAAAACGATTATCATGCCCAGCCAACGCCATATAGGCTGGGTAAAAATAATAACTCTATCAGGCTGCTTATCGGGTGCATCGATAAGCCAGCGTGTCGGTACAATCTTATGCAATACGGCCGCCACGCCAATAGCACCATAAGTAGCAAAGTCGTACCAGCCTACAGATGCATTCGCTTTATAGGGAAGGTGTTTGACGGTGTCATAAAACTCGGGCAAGCGTCTTAATGTTTCGGCGGTAAACAGGTATTTACCGGCATGTGCTCCTTTTTCAATACGCTGAATCCGAATTTCAGTGTTTGGAATAACCCAGTATTTAAATTCGGATTTAGCCATCATCTGGGCATCTGGAATAGACTCAATGGCTGGCAGATCAATACGATCGAGCACCTCTTTTAGTTGTATCATGAGCCGTCGTGAGGTCTCTTCAGCGGTGGCGGGAGCTAATTCGCTCAAATCCAAAGCACGTTCAGCCGATTTCTGATGCCCCAAAGACCCTTTTAAAATAGCCATTTGCTCAGCGTTTAAGTAAAGATCAGAAGAAGCCATGTAGTGATTCAGACTTCCAACGCCTGTGCTGTAAGCCTTGTCGGCAAAATCGATAAACCCTTGTAGCGTAGCCCTGGGACTGGAGGTATCAATCGGTTTGAGAGGGCTGCTGTCTACACCCGCATTGGCAGGCAAAACCAACATTTGAAGCACACACAGCACAATTAGCGTTGTGATGAAGCGTGACTTAAATGTAAAAGATTTAGGTATCATTAATTTTCCAGGTGAATTGTAAGTAATTAACTACACGAGTGGTGCTTAGTCTTAGCGGTTTATAATTATCTCACCGGTATCGTTAATGTAGGCGCATTAGCTTTAGCCGCCCCAGCCTGCAATCGAAATAACTGAGACAGCAGCATAAACGTTGATTTTGATTCCAAATCATTATCCGCGATATAAAACCATTGACCACGATAGGGTATAGTAACAAAAGCCATATCAGGTTCCAGCCCGCTTTTTTGATGAATATGGAACAATTTACCCCCCGCCGTATTAGCCCAATTAAATTCAGAGCCATCTTTATTGCGGGTTACAGTGACTAAGCCCGCTTCTTTATGTTGAGGTGGTGTATCCACATTATGAGACAGGTAGAAAAATACACTCATCAATGAACGCGTGCGTATCGAGATAGTATCTGGTTTATGGTCTACAAAATCACTGGTCACACGATAGAGTTCAAGATTTGGATCAAGCCCCAGTAACTGTTTAATTTCAGAAATCGTGTTTTGATAAGTTACTGATGATTTAATGGCCAGTTTTATTTCATTAGTTTTTGAATCAATGATAGGGACTATTAAATTTTCAGCTCTGATTTCATCAAACAAGTGTAATAGTCGTTCAAATGACGCCATATTCTTGGGGGGTAATTGGGGCGTAGGCCCTGACGCACCGGATGCATTATCCAGATCATTTATTTTTTCCACACACAGGCTTAATACGCGCCGATTAGTCCAGCCTGAACCCATTAAGGCAAAGGTATCTTCAATCGCGATGGGTTCAAGTACACTTTTGACAAAATTTTCACCCTGCATAGGTGCATAAGCAATAGTCGGCGTACTTGAATAAGCCCCTGCCGCGCTAAACTGCAAAACATCAGCGCCGCCTTGACTTAAATCAAATGCAGATTGATCCATACCTGCCGCTAAATCCATTTTCAAAGATGCAGTGACACTGACCACATCGAGAAAAAAAGCCGGGTCCCGATAATGTAAGCGCACAATATTTTGTATAAACTGCTCATTCAAGCTCTCAACAATCGCGGTATTATAAAGAGGATGTGTCCCTTTAAGCCCATCGGGCCCGAATGAGTAACAACCACTCATTAAACTTGTAATGGTCAGTAACACGATTGATTTTTTAAATAGATTTTTTTTCATGAAGATATTTATTTTTACGATTAAAGTAACTAGCCAGTTACAAGTTTAACCGTAAAAAAGGCGCAAGGCACCCTGCGAACAATCTTAAATGATGTGCGACAGGCGATTAAGGGGGAAGCGTAAGGATTTCTTCGTAGCGCGCCGTAAAGTTGTATAAGTTAGTAAGCACGGTCGTTTAAGAGTGTAGTCATAAACAGGAGAATCGCCTCTTACCACGTTCCGGTATTGACCATAGACTGCCACGGTTCGGTGGGCGCCAACGCCGTTCCTTTTTGCAAAAGTTCGATAGAAATATGATCCGGCGAGCGTATAAACGCCATGTGTCCGTCACGCGGCGGGCGGTTAATGACGACGCCGGCCGCCATTAATTTTTGACAGCTTTGATAAATATTATCGACCTCATAAGCTAAATGGCCAAAATTGCGTCCGCCGTCATAATCCTCGCTATCCCAGTTATAGGTCAGCTCCAGCAGCGGCGCGTTAATGTGAGTCGCCTGCTCGGCATCCAGCGGCGCATATAAATAGACCAGCGTAAAACGACCGGCGGCGCTGTCTATGCGGTTGAGCTCAAGCAATCCCAGCTTGTTGCAATAAAAATCAAGCGATTCATTCAGGTCACGAACCCTAACCATAGTGTGTAAATAACGCATCTTATAATTCCTCAGTAGTGGGTTTTAATTTCGGCATGGCGGTAACAATCGACAGTATGATCGTTGACCATGCCGGTTGCTTGCATATAAGCATAACAAATAGTGCTGCCGACAAATTTAAAACCTCGTCGTTTAAGATCCTTGCTCATCAGCTCAGAGATGGGCGTAGCAACGGGAATTTCGGCGGCATTGCCCCAGCTATTGTGCAAGGGATTGTGGGCAACGAACTGCCAGATATAGTCATCGAAACAGCCAAATTCCTGTTGAATTTTTAAAAAAGCCAGAGCATTGCTGATAGTGGCATTAATCTTTAGCCGGTTTCTGACAATGGCCGGATTAGCCATCAGCGCGTTGATTTTGTCGTCATCGTAAACGGCGATTTTGTTAGCGTCAAAATGATCAAAAGCCGTTCTGTAGCCGTCGCGTTTATTCAGAATCGTCGACCAACTTAGCCCCGCTTGTGCACCTTCAAGAATCAAAAACTCAAACAGCAGCCGGTCGTCATGCACCGGTACGCCCCATTCATGATCGTGATAGTGTTCCAAGTTAGCACCGGCCAACGCCCAGGCGCATTTTTTGAGATGAGGCATTACCTTAACTCCTTGCTTCGTTAGGCGGAAATTATCGCTCATTAAACAGCTAATTGCACTTAGGCGGGTGGTTGATAAATTTGCAGGCTACTCATTTAAACCGGAGCAGTTTTAAGCGAGTGGCTGGGAACGCCAAGCTCCAGCTTGGCGAGTATACCCTCAATAATTAATACTGCCGAGCTAGGGCTCGGCGTTCCCGGTTATTTGTCTAAGTGGGTAGTCGGTGCCAGCTAACGCCATTGACAGCTTTTTTGCACCCGCGTATAAGACTCAAATCCGTGGCATATCGTTGCGGCTTTAATAAAAGAGCAAGAACATGAAAATTCGCAATGTTTCCGGTGTATTGATGGTTGCAGCATCATTATTTGTCGGCGTCATATCCAGCAATGATGCTACCGCTGGCGAAGCGGAGTATTCGTTTACCGTGCGTAACAATACTCGAACTAAGATAACCAAGTTATTGGTGTCCGAAGACAAAAAGGACTGGGGATTTTTTGATATTGGCAAAGGCATCGCGCCGGGCGAGAGCGAAAAATTGGTTTGGGATTCAAGCACCAACAACGAAGGGTGCGATCAGTATGTGAAAGCGGCTTATGATGATGGCAGCGAATCCGAGGAAGCCAAGTTTAATTTTTGCGAAGCGGATTTGGAACTGGAGTTTTAAGGCGAATACCGACTATTGCTGTTAGGTTATTGCCGAGAAATCAACAGGGTTTCTCGGTAACAACTAGCATCCACGAAAGGCGCGAAAGTCATGCAAAAAATCAGTAAAAATAATAGCGTGTTTTTTGTGTTGCCTAGTCCCGGTAAGCGTTGACTCACGATTCCTCTATTGATCTTCCCCCGTTCCCCATTGTTCATTGATCTTTGGTGCAAGTTATTCGCGCTTTTGTATCATTTTGGTGCATTTTTTTAAAAATCACGTGGCTAAGTGCCAAGCTCACGCATTGTTATGTTTTGGTATGGTTTATGCTGGGATAGCAGAGAAAACCTTACTTCCCACTGTGTAGGAGCAAACAATGAAGCTAATAACCGCGATCGTAAAACCTTTTAAATTGGATGATGTGCGCGAAGCACTCTCTGAAATAGGGGTATCTGGCGTAACCGTTACCGAAGTTAAAGGGTTTGGCCGTCAAAAAGGGCATACCGAGTTGTACCGTGGTGCCGAATATGTTGTTGATTTTTTACCTAAAGTAAAAGTAGAAATTGCCATCGGAGATGAGCAAGCAGAATCGGCTATTGTGGCCATCAGTAAGGCGGCTAATACTGGAAAAATTGGCGATGGCAAAATTTTTGTCAGTAATCTGGAACAAGTTATTCGTATTCGCACCGGCGAAACAGGTAATGAAGCCATTTAATGTCCTGTAATAATCTTTCAAATAATATTTAAATTAACTGTCTTATTGTTGTTGGCGCATCGCTTGGTATTATTCCGCATTGATACGGCGACAATTATTCTGATATGTAGAGTTATCCCTTAGCCTGATAATAGGAGAGCCGTGGTGGATAAAATAACTGAATTAAGTTACGCGCTGGATACTTTTTACTTATTAATGAGTGGTGCTTTTGTAATGTGGATGGCTGCCGGTTTTGCCATGCTTGAAGCAGGGCTTGTTAGAGCTAAAAATACGACGGAGATTTTAACTAAAAATATTGTCTTATATGCTATTGCCTGCATTATGTATATGTTGCTTGGTTATAATCTGATGTATCCTGGCGAGGCTGTTAATAGTGTCTGGCCGGGTATCGAATTTTTATTAAGTAATACTGACCATGAAGCGGCTGACGTTATTGCCGCAAATACTGACACTGATAATGACAATAATAAAGTCTATTCAAAAATGGCAGACTTTTTCTTTCAAGTGGTGTTTGTTGCTACAGCGATGTCCATTGTTTCCGGTGCCGTATGTGAGCGCATGAAATTATGGGCGTTTTTAGGTTTTTCCGTGGTTATGACCGGCTTTATTTATCCGATACAAGGTTATTGGAAATGGGGCGGTGGTTTCTTAGATGGTTTGGGTTTCTTCGATTTTGCCGGTTCAGGTGTGGTGCATTTATGCGGTGCTAGTGCGGCATTAGCAGGAGTATTATTATTGGGCGCCCGTAAAGGCAAATACGGTGAAAATGGGGCTATTTATCCGATTCCTGGTTGTAATATGCCTTTGGCAACCGTGGGTACTTTAATTTTGTGGATGGGTTGGTTCGGTTTTAACGGCGGTTCGGAATTAATTATTTCTAATGTGGCTGAAGCCAATACGGTCGCTAAAGTGTTTGTTAATACTAATGCTTCTGCGGCGGCGGGTGTTGTTGGCGCCTTAGTTACTGCACATTTTTTATTTGGCAAAGCAGATTTATCCATGATTCTAAACGGCGCGTTAGCGGGCTTGGTTGCCATTACTGCCGACCCTGTTCATCCAAGTGCCTTACTGTCTACCGGAATTGGTTTAGTGGCAGGCGTGCTGGTGGTTTTTGCGATTATTAATATTGATAAATTAAAAATCGATGATCCCGTCGGTGCGGTTTCTGTACACGGTGTCTGCGGTATCTGGGGCTTAATTGCTGTTTGTTTCTCCAATGCTGAATCTTCTTTATCAGCACAACTTATCGGCATTGCCACTATCTTTGGTTTTGTTTTTACGGTCAGTCTGGGCGTTTGGTATTTACTCAAAATAAGTGTTGGCATCCGTGTCTCTTCTGAAGAAGAATACCAAGGGGTAGATTTTTCCGAATGCGGTATGGAAGCTTATCCAGAATTTACCTCAGAAGGCAGTAAATGAAAACAGCTTTTCTTTAATAACAACTACTCAGCAAAAAAATAGAACTCGGCAATTGCTCCTGCATTGCTCTACCTCCTGCATCCTTGCAGTCGACGGATGGCACAGATCAGACGGATTTACACGGAATTTTTTAAAATAAGCCGTGCTTTTAATCAGTGATTATCCGATTTATCAGTGTCATCCGTGTTCTAATTAATGATCTTTTCCAAGGCCCGTGTTTTAGTAAAAATGCTATCATAGCCGCTTTATTTTTAGCAGCGGGCGACCCATGAGCGTAAAAATTTATCACAATCCGCGTTGCAGTAAATCGCGGCAAACTTTGCAGTTAATTCAACAACAAGGCATTGAGCCTGACGTTATTGAATACCTTAAAACCCCGCCCAGCGTTCAGGAATTGGACGCTATTTTGCACCTGCTGGACATCGAGCCGCGCGCGTTAATGCGCAAAAAAGAAGCCGACTATAAAGCAGCGGGCTTGGATGATGCTGCGCTGGATAGGCAGGCGCTGATTCAGGCTATGGTCGACCATCCGATTCTCATTGAACGCCCTCTCGTTATCGCAAACGGTAAAGCCGCGCTAGGTCGCCCACCTGAAGCCGTGCTTGCAATTTTATGAGCAAAATCCTCATTTTGTATTTCTCCCGCACCGGCACCACTGCTGAGATGGCGAATTATATCGCGCGCGGCGTGGCCTCGGTTGACGGCGCGGAAGCGGTGCTCAGAACTGTGCCTGCTGTGTCAACGGTGTGCGAAAAAACCGCCGACAGCATTCCCGATCATGGCGCGCTGTACGCGACTCTGGACGATTTAAAAACCTGCGATGGTTTGGCTTTGGGCAGTCCGACCCATTTTGGCAACATGGCCTCGCCGCTGAAATATTTCATCGACAGCACCACCGAAGTCTGGTTTTCAGGCGCATTGTCCGGCAAACCGGCCAGCGTATTTACCTCCACCGGCAGTATGCACGGCGGCCAGGAAAGCACGTTGTTAACGATGATGTTGCCGCTGCTGCATCATGGCATGTTGCTGCTGGGCTTGCCCTACAGCGAACACGCGCTACGTGAAACCACCTCAGGCGGCACACCTTACGGCGCCAGCCATGTAGCAATCGCTCATGCGGGTTTAAGCGAGCATGAAAAAACCTTGTGCAAGGCGCTCGGTGCGCGTCTGGCTAAAACCGCCGGTCAATTAAAACAAACGTCATGAAAATAAAACCGATTCATTGCTACATCGTTGCCCTCTGCGGTTTTTTCGGGCTGTTCGCGTTGTTGATGCTGTGGAATACGGTGCTGGCGCCGTCCACGCGTTTTCCGGTGGCGCTGGTGTTGCTGGTCGGGGTGACGCCATTATTGCTGCCGATGCGCGGTTTGCTGGATAAAAACCCCAGAAGCTGCGCGTGGGCGGCATATATCAGCCTGATTTATTTCCTGCACGGCACGGCCGAGGCTTACGTCAATCCCGATGAACGCCTGTATGCGTCGCTGGAAATTGTGCTGAGCCTGATGCTGTTCTTCGGCACCGCATTTTATGTGCGCCTCGCGGGCAAACAAAACTGACTATGGCGCAGCAACTTCCCTTACATTTTGAGTTTCGCGCCAACCAAACCTTTAACGATTTTTTCCCCGGTGCCAATCAGGAAGTCGTCACCCACCTGCAACAGTGCATTGCAGGCCGGGGCGAGGCGCAAATTTTCCTCTGGGGGCAATCGGGTCAAGGCAAAAGCCATTTGCTGCAAGCCTGTTGCCATCAGGCGCAAAATCAGGGGCTCAGTTCATTTTATTTCGACTTGTCAACCAAGCCGCTACCCGCACCCTCGCTGTTGATCGGGCTGGATGATTATGATTTGGTGTGTTTCGACAATATCGAGCCTATCGCCGGTGACAGCGCCTGGGAGCAGGCGTTTTTTAATTTTTTCAACCAACAACGCGAACGCGGCCACAAGCTGATTATCGCGGCATCTTCCGCGCCCAACAATATCGCTATTCATTTGCCCGATCTGAAAACCCGGCTTAATTGGGGTCTGACCCTGAAAATACAGGCTTTGGACGATAGCGACAGAATTACGGCATTAACCTTTAAAGCTAACCAAATGGGTTTTGCAATTACCCCGCAAGCCGGACGTTTTCTGCTGACGCATTACGACAGGGATCTGGCTTCGTTATGGGCTTTACTGGAAAAACTGGATAAGGCATCATTGGCCGCCAAACGTAAGTTAACTGTCCCTTTTTTAAAGCAGATTCTGGATCAACAACATCATGGCTAAACGAGTCCTTATCATCGGCGCCGGTGCCATCGGCATATTTTACGGTGCGCTGTTGGCAAAAGCCGGGGCTGAAGTGTCCGTGGTGTGCCGCTCCGATTACGAACACGCCAAACAACACGGCTTCATCATCGACAGCCACACGCTTGGGCGCTGGCATTTTACCCCGGCACACGTACTGAAAAATGCGGCGGATTTTGACGGCGAGGCGGATTATATTTTGCTCTGCACCAAAGTCGTGCCAACGCTGGATAGGGCTGCGCTGATACGTCCGGCAGTCACTAAAAATACCGCCATCGTCTTTATACAAAACGGTGTCGAAATCGAACAGGAGATGCAAGATGCCTTCCCCGATAATGAAGTCGTCAGCGGCTTAGCCTTCATTTGCTGCAACCGGGTCAGTCCCGGCGAAATTCTGCATCTGGCTTATGGCCGCTTGGTTTTAGGCAACTTGCCCAGTGGTATCAGCGACAAAATCGCGCAACTGAGCGAGTTGTTCAATCAAACCGGTATCAGCTGCAAAACCACCGACAACATTATCACCGGCCGCTGGCAAAAATGCGTCTGGAACGCGCCGTTCAACCCGCTCTCGGTATTATCAGGCGGCTTGCCGACGCTGGACATTTTGCAAACCCAAGAGGCTTTCGTGCGTAGCATTATGCAGGAAGTGTGCGACATTGCCGCTGCAGTCGGCCATCCTCTGCCAGCAGGCAGTGTCAATATCAACATCGACAATACTTACGCGATGCCGCCTTATAAAACCAGCATGTTGCTCGATTTTGAGCGCGGCCAGCCAATGGAAACCGAAGTTATTTTGGGCAATGCACTTCGCGCCGCGCAGCGTGTAGGTGTTGCCGTGCCGCATTTGGAATCGGTCTATGCATTGATGAAATTGCGGGAATTGCAGCTGGAGCTAGGCTAGATTTTATGTAACTTAAGGAAGAAGTTACTCAGCCATCGCTTAATCCGTTATTTTCAAATTATATTTTCGTACCCGATAGCGCAAGGTTTCACGCGTCGCGCCCAATGCCCTGGCAGCCGCCGTCAAATTGTTACCCGCCCGTTCCAAAGCGGTCTTGATGATAAAGCCATCCATATCATCCAGCGCCATGCTGCCATCTAAAGGCAGCCAGATGCCTTGCTCGTTTTGCACCGCCGCAGCGGAGGATTGGCCGGGTAATTGCAGCCATTGTCCGGGGAAAATCGGCCCATCGGAAAACAAGACGCAGCGTTCGATGGCGTTGCGCAACTCCCGGACATTGCCCGGCCAATGATGCGCTTTTAGCTTGTCCCACACCGCCTCTGGAATGTCTTTCACCTGCCGACCGGCTTTGGCATTGTATTCGGCGACAAATAACGGCACCAGCTCGTCCAGGTCTTCTACGGCCTCGCGTAGCGGCGGCAAAATCAGCTTGAACACGCTTAAACGGTGGTATAAATCGGCGCGGAAGTTGCCGTCCTGAGCCATTTTTTCGAGATCGCGGTTGCTGGCGGCAACGATTTGCACATCGACCTGGATTTCTTTTTCGCCGCCCAAGCGCCGGACTTTATGGTCTTCAATCACCTTGAGCAATTTGGCCTGCAAATCCAGCGGCATTTCGCCGATTTCATCCATAAACAAGGTGCCGCCGTCCGCCTGTTCGAGCAGGCCGCGATGACGTCCTGCCGCGCCGGTAAAAGCGCCGGGTTCATGACCGAACAATTCCGATTCCAGCAATTCGCGTGGCAACGCTGCGCAGTTGACTTCAATCATCGGTTGCTGGGCGCGAGCACCGCCGTAGTGCAATATCCGCGCCGCCAAACCTTTGCCGGTGCCGCTTTCGCCGCCGATAATCAGCGCGCTGAACGGCACTTGGGTCAAGCGGGTCAATAGCTGCCTGATGCCCTGCGCCTGCCGGCTATGACCGATATAGGCATCCGGCGTATAGCGCCGGTGCCGGTGTTTGGTTTGATCAACCACCCGTCGTTGAATCGAGGCACTGCGTGCCGCGCTGGCCACGATCAAATCCAGTCTATCCAGATCGCAGGGTTTTTCCAGAAAATCATAAGCGCCAAGGCGCAAAGCCCTGACCGAATCCGGCACATTGCCGTAGCCGGTTAGGAACAGCCATTCGGCAATCGCTCCATGCATTGCTCTACCTCCTCCATCCCTGGAGTCGTCGGTGTTACCGGTCTCTTTTTTGCATTGCTCCATAAAATCCAGCGCGTTGCCATCGGGTAAATTCATGTCGGAAAGAATCAGTAACGGCTCCAGTTTTTGCCTGATTAATAAGTCCCGCGCTTCAGCAAGGTTAGTCGCCAGCACTACATCCCAGCCGGATTGCCGATAATGGCGCGACAATTCGGAACCGAGCAGTTTTTCGTCTTCAATAATAAGCAAGGTTTCTATCATGACGGCTCTCTAATTAGGCATTCATTGGGCAGCAATAGCGATACGCAGGCGCCATGAGTCGGTTGATTGCTGAGCCGAATGCTGCCGCCCACATCTTTGACAAAGCGCTGCACCATCGCCAACCCCAAGCCGGTGCCGCGTGGGCGGCTGGTGCGGAAAGGTTGAATGCCTTGTTCCAGCATATCGTTGGAAAAACCGATGCCGTCATCTTGTACCTCAATGCGCAAGCCTGATCTTTCGATGCGCGCTTTGATGCAAATATTGCCGGGCTTGTCTTCAAGTGCATCGGCGGCATTCAGTATCAAATTCAACAAGGCCTGCCGTATGCCGCTTTCGGGCAGATGCACTGGCAAGGCGTAGGGTGCATCGATGTCCAAATTGATGGCTTCGGCAACCTGATAACGCGTCAGCACCAGCAAGTCGCGGATTAAATTGCGCAGATCGAAAGCGCCGGCGATTTCCGGCGAGTGGCGGCTTTGATCCAGCATATCGTTCAGTAATCCGGCCATCCGTTTTAGCTCGGTATTGATTAAATCCAGCCTTTCCAGCTGGTCTCTGTCCTCAATTTCACGGCGCAAATTGTAAATGGCCATTTGAATACCGGCGAGCGGATTACGTATTTCATGCGCCAATTCGGCGGCAACTTCGCCGATGGCCGCCAAACGGTCGGCGCGCGCCAGACTGTATTGCTGCTCCAATAAGGCTTGCGTGGCTAATCTGACTTCATGTTGCAACGATTGGGCATGTAAGCGATTGGCGTCTTCGAGTTCGGCCAGATGCGTGACCAACGCGTTATAGCTGGCAAACACCGGCAACAGCAGCGGGTCCAAATGGTCGGTGGTGATCGGGGTGAAATTTTCTTCGGTTAAACGTTCCAGCAACTCGCGCAAATCATTCAACGGATGCAGGATTCTGTAGCGTAAAAACAAGGTTGCCACGATTAAAATAGCGGTGAATATTGCCAGCGCCAGATACAATTCGTTTTGCGTATCCAGGCTGATATTTTCCAGCAATTCTTCGCGCCGCAACGCTTCGTAATCCAAGGTTTCGCTCATTAACTTTAGCGCCGCTAACAGACGCGTGTGTTGGTCTTCTTTGTTAAGCGCGGATAAATCGGCCAGCATACTCCTGACCGTTTCCAGATTCGCACGGGTCTCGGCGGATAAATAATGTTTATCCAGCATCAAATCGTCCATTTTATTTAAGGTTTTAGTTAAGGCTTCCGGATGCGCCTCTGCCGCCGTTTCGGTTAGATATTCGATCAATGATTGTTGCAGGCCGACCGACACATTTTGTATGCGATGCGAATAATTGACGTAAGAAAAAACGGTTTCAAAATGATGCACATTGCGCCAAATCATGCCGCCGAGTATGCCTAGCGCCAGTAGCAACAAGCCCAAAAAAGCTAAACCGCGTAATTGTGCGGGACGGTAAAAAATCGGTTTCATTAGAATAAAAATCACACAGAAAAAGCAGAGGGGAAGGGGGATGTTCTCAAGCGTTTAAGCACATATCGGCAGCTAACATCGGCCAAGTTTAGCACGTTACATAAGTTGTGGGAGCGGCCACCCCGCCGCGAAAAGGTGCGTGGTATTAGCGGCCGGGTGGCCGCACCCACAACGCCATGATAA
>JAUYMY010000014.1 GCA_030699385.1 Methylobacter sp. | reverse complement strand
GACGTTCCTCTTCCTGCGTTTTAAAGGCGCTGATCGTATTGGAAACGCCGGTTTGAGCCTGATAGGTACCGTCTTTTTTTTGTTGCTCTTGCAACAATTCTTGTGCGGCTAAGCATTTTTTTTATGCGCTTTGCGCTCTTCCCGATTAGGGCGTTTACTCGGTTTACTCATGGTGCATCCCTGATTAAATAATTTTAAAGTACGAGAAATATTATATCTGATGCAGTGGATTGCTTTTTAGGTGTTTTTTTTATTTCGTGCGTCAGGGCTGGCTTCACCTTCCCCGCCCATTACCAAAAATCAATCAAAAAACCGTGCTGGCATTTAGGCGGATTTTGGTATTGATACCTATTGTTTAGGCTATTTCCGGAAAATAACATCCCTGATAATCATGGCATGTGAAAAACAAAGTCCACGAAAAGCACGCAAGTTTCGTGGCTTTCGTGTTTTTCGTGGACAATTTTTGGTATTTCTTTTTCAGGAAATGGCCTTAGTCAGTTTGAAAGATTGGGTATGAGCCAAACGGGTCAATATGCAGACCTTCCAGGTTTTAAAAACCTGGAAGGTCTAACTTGCAGCGCGCTGATATAGTGCGCTGTTGCAGGATGTGTATAACGATGAGCGCCGAAGCGTGGGAATTCTACAACTAAATTTTAATGCCCAACTTCAACCTTAGCGCCCTTGGCCTGACCGATGTCAGCCAAAGTTTGATTAAACCAAGCAGTATCCAGATCAAACGGCTTGCCGCCTTTAATCCGTGGAAACTCAATCGCACGCAGCACAAAATTTTGGTCGTCATCGTGGCCGACAACTCCAGACTCGCGGCGGAATGCGCACTCAACTGCCAAATCGGCGCATGATTTGATTAAACGGATGTCTTCAACATTAGCCGCAGAAGCACGGGCGAAATAACCTGATTTTTGCACCAGAGTTTTTTCAGCACCGATCATTTCTGCAAACTGATCTCCGAACCATTTACCCGGATTAACTGCATCCAGCTTGACATGACCGAACGCATCGCGAGGCACTTCCTGGCCTTTAGCCTGCATTTCGGCAACGATAGATTCAACGCCGGCACCTTCCGAAACAAAGATATTGACGCAATCGACTTTGTCCATCACGGCACGAAGACGTTTAGCTTCGGCGGCCAAATCAATGGTCATTTCCGGGATAAAAACGCCATGCACTTCATAAGTGGCGCGATCTAAACCCAGTTCAGGTAACCATTCGGCGCGATCCAGCAGTTTACGGTATTCCACAGCGGTCGCAGCCGTCAGCCACCCGCAGCTGCGCCCCATCACTTCATGGACAATCAACATGCGCGGATTGGAATTATTTTCGGCAACCACGTTCCAGAAGTAACGTGCGCCCTGTTCAGCAGCCGTCCAAGCGCCCAGCGATTGTTTGATAGGAAACACGTCGTTATCGACGGTTTTTGGCAGGCCGATAACGGTCAGGCCGTAATCGTTTTTTGCCAGGAATGCCGCCAAATCAGCCGCTGCAGTATTGGTGTCGTCGCCGCCGATGGTGTGCAAAATATCCACGCCGTCTTTAACCAATTGGTCGGCCGCCACTTTTTGCGGGTCTTGGCCTTCTTGAACCAAGCCGCGTTTGATGCAGTCTTTTACGTTGGTCAGTTTGACGCGGCTGTTGCCGATCACCGAGCCGCCGAAACGGTGTAACAGCCCCGCCTTTTCGCGGATGGCTGGAGTGACGGTGTAAAAATCGCCCAGCAGCAAACCCTTGTAACCACTGCGATAGCAGATAATTTCAATCGAAGGGTCGATTTCAGTGTAACGTTCGATAAGGCTGCCGATGGCTGAGTTTAGGCAAGGGGCTAGGCCGCCCGCCGTGAGAATCGCGACTTTTTTAGGTTTATTCATGAGAAAACTCAAATGGGTGAAATTAAAGAATGAAAATTTTATCATCTAAATCCTGCAATCCCAAAAGACTAGGCAGCAATATCTAACTTCTTGGGCTGAAATTTTATTTTTTTAACCTTGCCGATACAGTTCTGCCGATGTATTTACGGTCTGGCCCAAGTTTTAGTACAATCACTACGACCTAAAATCAGCAAAAACTTAGCCATCATGAATGAACTTACGCCCTACGTCATTATTATCGAGCTCATTTCTTCGGCTAAAAGGACTGCTTATATTAAGCAAATCACACCCGCTTTTACTGCATTTTTAGGCTATAGCGAACACGAATTAATCGGCAAACCGGTCGAGATGCTTTATGCAGGCGACCAGGATAATAGCTTGTGGGAAAGCGCTTTCGCGGCACTGGCTCATGACAACGAACAAAATTTTAGCGCCGAACTGCTCGGCAAAACCCATAATAAAATACAAGCTTTCATATCGCTTGCCGTGTTATCCGAACACGCTCCTGATAAAACCGATATTATTTTGCTGATCCGTGACCGGCCTTGTGATGCGGCCAGCGCCGAATCGGCATTGGCTGAAAGTGAAGATCGTTTCCGGCAGATGGCGGAAATGGCCGGCGAATGGTTATGGGAACAAGATTCCCAAGGTTACTACAGCTATAGCAGCGCCGCCGTGAGCCAGATACTCGGCTATAGCCCGGAGGAAGTGCTGGGCAAACATTACACCGAGTTTTTAGCGCCTCAGGATAAAGCGGATCAACAGCGTTACGCCACCAGTCATCGGCCTTTTTATGCGCTGTTGTCGCACTATCGACATAAAGACGGTCGCTCAATACTGACTGAATCAACAGGCTTTCCGCTGACCAATGCCGCCGGAAAACTGTTCAAATGGCGCGGCGTGGATAGGGACATTACCGCTAAAAAACATTTTCAGGATGCGCTAATCGAAAGCGAGAAACGCCTGCGACTGATTATCGAAAGCTCGCTGAGCGCCATCGTGATTATGGATGCTTACGGCATCGTTACCGACTGGAACCAACAGGCCGAAAAAATGTTCGGCTGGCTCAAGGACGAGGCCATCGGCCAACCTATTGAAAACCTAATTATCCCGCCTCAATTCCGCAATGCCCATCGCCGGGGTCTGCAACGCTTTTTGCGTACAGGTTCCGGCCTGTTGTTAAATCAATTAATTGAGCAGACCGCGATGCGCCGCGACGGCAGCGAATTTCCTGTCGAACTCAGCATTTCACCGTTAAAACTGGGCAACAGCTATATATTCAGCGGCTTTATTCACGATATAACCGGACGCAAACGTCTGGAACACCGCTTTCGCCAAGCGGTAGAATCCGCGCCCAATGCGATTGTGATGATCAACAAGTCGGGCATCATCGAAATGGTCAACTCGCAAACCGAAGCGTCTTTTGCCTATTCGCGCGCCGAATTAGTCGGGCAAAAAGTAGAAATGCTATTGCCGGAACGCTTTCGTGAAGCCCATGTCGGTTTTCGCCAAGCGTATTTTGCCGACCCTGCGTCCCGGCCAATGGGCGCGGGTCGGGAACTTTATGGCTTACGCAAAAACGGTACTGAGTTTCCGGTCGAAATTGGTCTCAGCCTGATCGACAGCAAAGAGGAGACACTGGTGCTGAGCACGATTGTCGAAACCACCGCCCGAAAAGCCGCCGAGCAACAGATTCGTCAGGCGCAAGTGAATCTGGCGATTGCCCAGAACGAAATCAAAATTGCCCAGCGCATACAGGCCTCGCTGTCGCCTTCCGCGCCGATCAAATCCAATCACTTTGAAGTCACCGGTTTCTGCCTGCCCGCCGACCAGGTTGGCGGCGATTATTTCGATTATTTTTACCGCGATGCAGACCGTCTGGACATGATTATTGCCGATGTGTCCGGCCATTCCATCGGCCCGGCACTGTTTATGGTGGAAACCCGCAGCGCCATCCGCACGCAGGCCAGCGGCTCGGGCACGCCTGCTGAAACCCTGAGCGTGCTTAATAATTTTCTGTTTGAAGACCTGGACCGGTCGGATTATTTTATCAGCCTGTTTTATCTGCAATACAACAGCTCTAATCATCAGTTGAGCTTTGCCAATGCCGGCCACCCTCCCCCGTTATTGCTCAGCCCCTACCAAAGCGAATGCAGGCAGCTTGATGCCGACGGCTTGATATTGGGCGTCAATAAAAATGTGCTGTTTGAAGAAAGAACGACCCGGCTAGGCCAGGGCGATTTAATCCTGCTGTATACCGACGGCTTGACCGAAGCGGAAAATGAGGCGGGGGAGTTTTTCGGCTTGCAGCGCGTCAGCGACATTCTCGTCCAGCAGGCGCAGAAAAGTCCGCAAGCCATTATTGACGCGCTGCTGGAACAGCTAAAACAATTCTGCGGCAGCGACTCTTTTAATGATGATATTACCTTGATGGTGTTTAAGCGGCGTTAGCGTGTGACAGCGCGTTCTATTCAGATTCCACTTGCCTATTAAAAATAAGCCGAAGCCCATAATAACAAAGCACCGGCAAATATACCCGCCAGCACATCATCGAGCATAATACCCAGACCGCCGTGTACCTGCCGGTCTATCCACTTAATCGGCCACGGCTTGAGGATGTCGAAAAACCTGAACAGGATAAAGCCCAGCACCACGGCTTGCCATGAAAAGGGCACAAACCACAAGGTAATCAAATAACCGGCTATTTCATCCCAAACGATGCCGCCAAAATCATGTTCATCGAGTTTTTTTGCCGCGATGTCGCAAATCCAAATGCCGACAACTGTGACAATCAGCGTCAGCAGGCTGTACACAAACAGATTGGCTTGCGCAAACAGCCAATAAACCGGAATCGCCGCCACCGTGCCCATGGTGCCGGGCGCTTTTTTGGACAGGCCGGAACCGAATCCGAAGGCCAGAAATAGCACGGGATCCGACATGATTTGCCGGGGCGTCAACTTGTTTTTACCCAATTGGGTATTAAGAAAAATGCTCAAAACTTTTCACCTCTAAAGGTTGGATGACAGAGGACTTACAGAGGCGCAAGCCCGCTTGGGATTCAATGATGCCGATTTTAGTGGCCGGTATCGTTAAATGCTTTGCCTGCTCGGGACTGACGGTAAAACACAGTTCATAATCGTCCCCGGCGGTCAGCGGCATGACCCAGTCCCCGGTATCGTTTATATAAGCTTGCACCGCTGTTGACAAGGGCAGCGCGTCCCAATCGAGACACGCGCCCACGCGGCTTTGTTGCAGAATATGGCCTAAATCACCTGCCAAGCCGTCGGACAAATCAATGCAGGCCGTAGCGATACCGCTTAGCGCCAGTCCCGCTTCAACTTGCGGCTCAGGTCGATTGAATCGGGTTAAGGCCGCTTGGGGATGCTCGCAGTTATAGCCTTGCTTGATCTTTAAGCCCAGTCCTGCATCGCCCAAAGCACCGGTCATGTAAATAAAATCGCCGGGGTTTGCCGAAGAACGCAACAGCGCCCTGCCCTTTGGCACTAAACCCAGAGCCTGAACGGTCAAGGTCAACGGGCCGGAGGTGGTATCGCCGCCGATCAAATCCACCGAATAGCGCTCGGCCAAAGTTAAAAAACCGCTGGCAAACGCCGCCAGCCAGTTTTCATCGACTTTAGGCAGGGTTAATGCCAGCGTCACCGAAACCGGTTTTGCACCCATCGCGGCAAGGTCGCTCAAATTAACCGCCAGCAGTTTATGCCCCAGCAATTCGGGATCGGCGTCAGCAAAAAAATGCACATTTTCGACCATGGTGTCGGTAGTGATTGCCAGCTCGAAACCCTCTGGAATGGACAATAATGCACAATCATCGCCAATGCCCAGGCGCGTTGAGGGATTGGTGATCTGTTGCTTAGTAAAGAAGCGCTGGATTAGGGAAAATTCAGAGAGTGGCATGAGGAGGTTTTGTTGCGGCCTCACCTAAAAAAGCTTCTTTAATTTGGCTTTTAGATCATCAAAACAAGGATGATTTAAATTATCGGGCGGATTGCGATATGCGCTTTTATAGATTTTAAGGATTTTTTTATGATCTTTATTATTCATTTGTGAACATTCAACAAAACATTCAATACATTTTCGTTCTTTTTCTGGTAATGAGGCTAAAATTAGGGATTCCAGATAACCCGTTCTGGTATCAGGAGAGCATACAATGTAAAACCAGGCTATATCTTGAAAACCTAATTCATTGATAATTTTATTCAATTGTTTTTCTGTATTTTCAAAGCCTTTGTATATCACATCATCTTCTTTGTGATCCGCATCGACAATGAATAGTATTTTGTCTATCTGATCCGTTTCAACTTGCTGTTTCAGTAGTGAGTATTTTTCTCTTTTAAAAAAATTACTTTTAGAACCAAAGTCTTCAAATTGAATAAAATTTGCATCCAATTCTAAATTAGCAAGTAAGCCTTTTATAAATTTTTTGTCAGAGGTATCCTTGTTATTACCTTCATGCAAAATAGCGGCTTTTACCATCCCCTGACCTCATGCTCTTGAGCCAAACTATTCAACAGCATTTCATAATCCATACTGATGGTTTTTATTTCTTGCTGTTTGTTTCTTACTAACAATGTATAACTAATATCACGTTCTTCAAGCTTTTCAGAAACCCGAGCAAACGATTCCAGCATTTCCTTGGAATGCGTAATTGCAAATACTTGGCAATTGGTTTTCTTGGAAAGCGTTAAAATAAGCTCCCATAATCTGTCTAACTGGGTGTAGTGAATACCGTTATCTATTTCATCAACAAATAAATATCCATTCTCACAGGCATAAATCCCGCAAATAATAGAAATATAATGCCGTAATCCATCACCAAACTCGACTATGTCACGGTATATGTCATTAGTTTTGCATTGAGGTTTTTCACCTATAATTTTAAAGCTTTCAATGCTGTCATCAAACTCACTAATAAAAGCATTTAGCTCATTTTCTTTATCCTGCTTTTGAATAGCTTCATAAGCCCATTTTATTCCACCATCACTCCAGCCGAAATTATCTATTACTCTAACATTATTAACATTTTCAATAATAACACTAAATTGGTTTGAGTTAATTGATATTGAATTATCATTAATACTCAGATGATACGTCTTCAATGCATCTTTTTCTGAAACTGAATATTCAGTGCAAAATAAATTAGATTTCACAAGATAATACTTCGTGGAATCTAAAAGAGCTTGATTATCTACATTTCTTTTATATCCATAAAGAATATTTAAACTTTCACGGTCAAATTTAATATTACAAATAGCCGTTATCATTGTATTTATATTCAAAGAATGGACATTAATATAACAAGCCTCCATAAAAGCCGTCTTACCAATATTATTTTTCCCTCCGATCAAATTAACCCGTTTAAAACCTGACGCTTTAAAATCGGTAAAACATTTAAACTGTTTTATTTCAATCTCGGTTAAAAAATGTTCATTCATTTTATCAATGCTTCCGGTTAGCGAAATATAAAACTTCGTGTCTCGGCGACTGCATCCATGCAGTCGTTCGTGGTGGATAAAACATTTTCACCTTGCGCCTTTCGCCTTAAACTCCACCGCCCTTTTTTGTTGCGCGACTTTATCCAGTATGCCGTTGACATACTTATGGCTACCATCGGCGCCAAAGTCTTTGGCCAGGTTAATGCCTTCATTTAACACAACTTTGTACGGCATATTAAGCCGATATAACAATTCGTATGCGCCTATCCGTAAAATCGCCCTTTCGACCGGATCAATGGTATCAACCGGCCTATCGACAAACTCGGACAAGGTCTGGTCAATCTCGTCCAGATTTTTCGGTACGCCGTAAAATAATTCGACAAAATAACTTTTCTGCGCGTCTTTCAAACGCTCATCTTCCAAAAACTGCCGTTCAATTTCGGCAAGGTTCTGTCCGGCCATTTGCCATTGATACAATGCCTGTACAGCCGCCTTTCGGGCATTGGTTCGAGCTTGACTCATTAGTTTTCCAGGTTATTAAATAAATTGACCATTTCAATGGCCGACATGGCCGCTTCCGCGCCTTTATTACCGGCTTTGGTGCCTGCGCGTTCTATCGCCTGTTCAATGCTGTCCACAGTCAACACGCCAAAACTAACCGGTACATCATATTGCAGTGAAATTTGTGCCAAGCCTTTAACGCATTCACCGGCGACATATTCAAAATGCGGGGTACCGCCTCGAATCACTGCACCGATGGCGATAATTGCATCGTATTTTTTAGTGGCAGCAATGCGCTGAACCACCATCGGCAATTCAAACGCACCGGGCGCTTTGACCAGATGAATATCGTCTTTATTGGCGCCATGGCGCACCAGCGCATCAATCGCTCCGGCTTCGAGTTGCTCAACGATGAAGCTGTTAAAGCGCGAGGCGACGATGCAGAATTTTCCGCCTTGAACGAGCAGATTGCCTTCAAAGGTTTTTAGTGTTGACATGATGTTTCTCTACTGTGTGATTGACTGGTGATATTGTTAGCAAAGTACTAACTTTAACGATAGAACACGGATAGCACTGATTAGACGGGCTTAAACGGATTTTGAAAAACTACTTCCGTATCTGTTAAATCCGTGCCATCCGTGTTCTATTTTTTACGTTGCGGCTAATTTATTCAGCCCACATGCTCGGCGACTTCCAGATCAAACCCGGACAGCGCGACATATTTCTTTTGCGTGCCTAAAACCTTGAGTTTATGCACGCCCAAATCGGCCAGTATCCGGGCGCCGGTGCCGGTGGTGCGCCAGTCTGCGTCTCCGGCTGTTTGAGTCGGATTAACAATGCCGTTATCTTCGAGCTGATACTGGTGAATCAATTCGGCCAGCGATTTATTGTCTTCGCTTTGCCGAATAACCACCAACACACCGCGACCTTCTTCGGCTATTTTTTGCATCGCAGTACGCAGGGGCACGGTGCAATCGCTGCGTTTTGAGGAAAACAGGTCATCGAGCAAATTCCGCGCATGAACCCTGACTAAAACCGGTTCGTCGCCGGACACCTGCCCCATCACCAGCGCCAGATGCAGATTATTGTCATTTCTGTCCTGATAGGCATACAGTCTAAAATCGCCGAACTCGGTGGGATAATTGCACTCGCTGATGCGTTCGAGCGTGTTTTCGTGTTGTATGCGGTAATGGATTAAGTCGGCGATGGTGCCGATTTTAAGGTCATGTTGCTGGGCAAATACTTCCAAATCAGGCCGTCTTGCCATTGAACCATCTTCATTGAGAATTTCAACAATGACAGCCGCCGGCTCCGAGCCTGCCAACTTAGCCAGATCACAACCCGCTTCAGTATGCCCGGCCCGATTTAACACGCCGCCGGATTGCGCCATTAACGGAAAGATATGTCCCGGCTGCACCAAATCATCGGCTTTGGCATTCGCCGCCACCGCACATTCGATGGTGCGCGCCCGGTCGGCGGCAGAAATGCCGGTGGTCACGCCGCTTGCCGCTTCAATGGACACGGTAAAATTGGTCGAATGGGCGGTTTTATTATCATTGACCATCAACGGCAGGCGCAATTGCTGGCAACGTTCGCTGGTCAAGGTCAAACAAATCAGGCCGCGTCCGTAACGCGCCATAAAATTAATGTCTTCAGGGCGCGCAAAAGCGGCCGCCATGACCAAATCGCCTTCATTCTCGCGGTCTTCGTCATCCATAATGATGACCATTTTGCCTAAGCGTAAATCTTCTATAATTTCTTCGATGCTGTTCATGTTACCTTTGGCCTTAGCCTAAAAAACCGCTTTTTTGCAATAATTCTTCGGTGACGCCGCCGCAGCTTTTAGCCGCCGCATCGCCTTTGAGTAAGCGTTCTATATAACGCGCCAACAAATCCACTTCCAGATTGACTTTAGTGCCGACCACCGCAGCGCTCAGTGTAGTTTCATTCAGCGTATGCGGCACAATATTAACGCTGAACGCCGCGCCATCGACTTCATTGACGGTCAAACTGATGCCGTTGATGCAAATGGAACCTTTTTCGGCGATGTATTTGGCCAGTTGATCCGGCGCTTTAAATTTAAAGCGTATCGAACGGGCATCGGCCTGTTTTTCGGTCACGACCCCAACGCCGTCAACATGGCCGCTGACGATATGCCCACCCAAGCGGGTTGACGGGGTCAACGCCAGTTCCAAATTAACCGGCGTACCGACGACCACGTTATTTAAAATAGTTCGGGACAAGGTTTCATTGGACACATCGGCGCAAAAATAATTTGCCCCCAACGCCACCGCCGTCAGACACACGCCGTTGACGGCAATGCTGTCGCCCAGAACCACATCATTAAGCGGCAATTTACCGGTTGCGATCGTTAAACGGCAATCGCCTGCCCGTTGCTCGATTGCCGATATGTTGCCCACTGCCAAGATAATGCCTGTAAACATGCTTGCCCCTATGCCGGCGTATACGTTAATTTCAAATCCGGGCCGACTTGCCTGACATCGCGCAGTTGTAACTGCTTTTTATCGGCCATTTGCTGCAAGCCCGGCACATTAAACAAGCCGCGCCCCTGATCGCCCAAAATGCACGATGCCATATAAATGACATACTCATCGATCAGCCCCTCATCCAGCAATGCGCCATTCAGTACGGCACCGGCTTCGACCAGTAACTCATTGATATGCTGCCGGCTTAAAAAAGCCATCACCGCCTGCAAATCCAAGCGTCCGTTGTTCGCAGCCAATTGATGCACTTCAAAACCCGCCTGTTGCAAAGCCTGTTGTTTTTGCTCATCCGGCGAGCAGGTTAAAATCAAACTGCGCCCCGGAAGTTTCGCCATTTGCGCGGTAAGCGGCATATTCAACCGGCTATCTAAAACCACCCTAATCGGTTGCAACACAGCGTCATCAATGCGTGCATTCAGCGCCGGATCATCCGCCAAAACCGTGTTAATGCCGGTTAAAATCGCCGAACTCTCGGCCCGCAAACGCTGCACATCGGCTCTGGCTTCAGCCGAAGTAATCCATTTACTTTCGCCGGACGCCATTGCAGTACGGCCGTCCAGGCTCATCGCCAGCTTGCTGCGCACAAACGGGCGCTGCTCGGTCATGCGCTTGATAAAACCGCGATTTAGCCTCAACGCTTCTTCCTGCAACACGCCGCAACTAACCTCAATACCGGCCGCTTTCAGTCTTGCCAAACCGCTGCCTGACACCCGTGGATTGGGGTCTTGCATCGCCACCACCACACGGCTGATGCCTGCATGAATCAGCGCATCGCAACACGGCGGCGTTCTGCCGTAATGGCTGCAAGGCTCCAGCGTGACGTAGGCGGTTGCGCCCTTGGCATCCGTTGTGTTTTTTAACGCCTCAACTTCGGCATGGCCGCATCCGGCCTTAACATGCCAGCCTTCACCGACGATGACCTCGTTTTTGACTAAAACGCAACCTACGCGCGGATTCGGATCGGTGGTATAGCGGCCTTTACGGGCCAAATAAAGTGCCCGCGCCATATAAACAGCATCGCGTGAATCTGACATTATTTTTGTAAATGTTTAATCATGTCGGTAAATTCGCTGACATCTTGAAAACTGCGGTAAACCGAGGCAAAACGCACAAAAGCGACGTGATCCAACAGGCTCAATTCTTTCATCACCTGCTCGCCCAGCGCCTGCGCCGATATTTCCCGCTCACCCAGTGCCCGCAAATCGTTTTTTATCCGGTTAATCGCCGCTTCAATCGCGTCGCTACTGACCGGCCTTTTTTCCAAGGCTCTGAGCATTCCCGCACGCAATTTATGTTCTTCAAAAGGCTCGCTGATACCATCGCGCTTGATAATGCGCGGCAGGGTCAATTCCGCCACCTCATGCGTGGTAAAGCGTTCTTTGCACACGCTACATTCGCGCCGACGGCGAACCTGATCGCCTTCATTTGCCAATCTGGAATCAAGCACCCGCGTATCTTGTGCGCCACAAAACGGACATCGCATAATAATTAAGCCACACTGAAAAAATGCCGACGGCCACCGGAAACAAATCGGCCTTTATATTCAAAAGCCGCCAATTTTATAACACTCTGCCTGTTATCTGTATCATTTTGTAAATTATACTGTAGCAGCACACTCATCACAGCCATCGTTAACAAGCCCATGAATCAACAAGAAGGCGTCATAAAATATCAGCTCACGCATACGCAGCAGCCGATTGACCAGCCATTTTCCTTCAGCGAAATCAACGCCTGGCGCAGCATTGCCGTCCGTCTTGAATTGATCGGCCAATGCCCTGAGCGCTACGACAATATCGGCTTTGGCAATATCAGCCACCGACTCGAACCCGGCAGCGCACAATTCATTATCAGCGGCAGCCAAACCGGGCATATTGAACAACTCACCCCCGAACATTACTGCCTTGTGGTCAAAGCAGAACCGCACCAAAACCGGCTGTATGCCTGCGGTTTATGCAAGCCGTCTTCGGAATCGCTGACCCATGCCAGCGTTTACGCGCAGGATAAAGCGATTCAAGCCGTCATTCACGCGCACAGCCCTGAAATCTGGAAACATACGGCAGCGCTTGGCCTGCCTCATACCCGCGCCGATATTGCCTACGGCACGGTTGACATGGCCGCCGCTGTCGAGCGCTTGTTTCAGTCCGGACAACTGGGGCAATCGTCACTCTTCACCCTGCTGGGGCATGAAGACGGCGTTATCGCTTTTGGCGATACCCTGCAAGCAGCGGCATGGCAACTGGTCAATGGTTTAGCGCGGGCCATCGGCATTGAACAACAGGGTATTAACCGATAGAATGCAGCACTTTTTAGCGAACTAACTTTGACAAAATATGCCGGAAATACAAATCTACACCACCTCTATTTGCCCTTATTGCATGATGGCTAAACGCCTGCTCGACAAAAAAGGTGCGCACTATAGCGAAATTAATGTCGATGCCGAACCCGGCTTACGGGAAGCGATGATGTTGAAGACCAAACGCCGCACCGTCCCGCAAATCTATATCGGCGATTATCATGTCGGCGGCTTTGACGAACTGTATGCGCTGGATCAACAGCAAAAGTTGGATGATTTACTGGCTGCGGCTTGATTTATTGTCCACGAAAAGACGAAAAAACATGAAATTTTCGCAGACAATTATTTTAGAAGGCCCGAATATCCACAGCGCACAGGTCAGCGGGATTCGAACGGTAACGAGAACCGGCGTTTCCGGCAAACACCTGATTAAAAGCACTACAGTTCTGAAAAAAACCGTGTAAATCCGCCCCATCTGTGTGACTCGTGTTCTATTTCTTTTTTCCCTGAGTAGTGACAAAACCTAAACGTCAAATATTAGGGATTGCGTGCGTCACATTAAAGGTAACGCCCAAATGTTTTAATCCGGCCTTAGCTCTGACAGTCATATCGCTAATAAAATGAAATTGCTGGTAGGGTTCAATAGGATAAGCCCTGATCCGGTAATGAGTGCCCCAAGGTTGATCCTGAACGACGACGACAACGGGTTGCTCGAAATTTAGATAGGGACTGGTCAAAGCAACATCATGCAGTAATTGTTTGACCCGAACTGCATCGTGATCCGGGTGTAAATAAAAATTCGCAACGCACTGCAGGGCGGGTGTCCCGTTATTGGCGTTTAAAATCGGTTCAGTCCACAGTTTGATATGCGGAATATAAGCGGCGGTATCATCCGGTGTGACAATTTGTACGGCGCGCGTACCGATATGCTTGACTTCGCCGTAAATACCATTAATCGTTATCCAATCGCCGTTATGGTAGGGCCTTTCGCTGACCGCGACTACGCCGGCAATCAGGCTGCTGACAAAGTCTTTGAAAGCAAAACCTAAGGCGATGCCGAGCGTTCCCAGTAGCGGTATCAGGTTCTGCAGAGAAGGCTCGATGATACGGGGGGTAATCAAAATAAACGCTGTCAAAATCAAAATCAACCGCAGCAAAGGTATCGTCGCTAATATGAACAGCCTAGAAGCGCCATGGAGACGGTTGGCAATCCATGGAAACAATTTTTGTATCGATTGAATGAGCAGAAGGGTACCAAAAATAATTAACAGCACCTCCACGAAGTTTTCGAAATCCGGCTTGATGAAAATGTTTGCAATGTTGAAGTTGTCCATAGCCGTCCTTTAAAAATCGTCCAACAGAAAATTGTGCGCGCTTAAATGCTGTCGGCTGGCAAGATAGCCCATTAAGGTGATTTTCCAGTCATCATGGTGCAATTTAACAATACCTAAGGACTTTAAGCGTAATAACAACTCCATGATGTGATAATCGGAAAAGGGTAAGACGTCGGCCAGGGTGGCAGCCGACAAACCGTTATGGATCAGCAAGGCATGCAAGGTCAGGGCTATATTTTCATCATTAGTGTTGGGTATGATAGCGCCTTCCATAAAAGAGTCGACCCAAATCGAGGTTTCCGATGCCGAATTTTCAAGCGTTTTTTTATCCGGTTTATCTCTCAAACTTTCCCGCCAAAATAATCTGGCGATTTCGACATTGCCACGGCAGCGCATAGCCAATTGCGCCAAGTCTTTGCTAACGTCATTAGCCGCGTGCTGAGAATCAAATAAAACAGCTTTACCGGTTTTGGCGTTGAGGAATTTCGCTTGCTCATGGTCTGCGCAACCGGCCAATTGGGTGAATAAAATAGAGAGTCGTTTGCCATCGAAAGCCTGAAGCGTCAACGCATTGTTGCTTGGAATAAAACAAGCGCGCCGAAGAAAAGCCCACGACCAACTATCGCAACCGATAAGACCCGAGCCCAAATCGCCATTTAAAGCCGGCGCTAAAAAACGCCGTACCAGTGCCAATCCTTCCGCATGGCGCAAAAAACATTTGTCCAATTCCGGCAAAACCCAGAAACCCTTGGATTCTGGCCAGTTATCCAACCAAGATGGATCATTATCGAATATCTGTTTTATAGTGGGCCTAGCGATCAGCCGCGCATTATGCCGGCCGCCCCAACGGGCAAGAATTTCGCCATTGCCCAAAAAGGGTTGTCCTACGATGATTTTTACCGGATTTTCATCCAGTTGGTTTAGCATCCAATCATCAAGTGCGCAATCGAGGCCATCGACGGCGGCCTGCCAATCAATCGCAGCAACCAGTTCGTCCAAGCGTTTTTGCGAAAACGTCTGCAATGCCTCTTCGCCTCTCATCGGCGCCGAGAAATCGTCAGTATGGATAAAAAATCGCTTGAGCATCCGCCATTTTTGCCGGGCAACATCTGCACTTAAAACGATAGGGCAGTCAAAGTTGCTAATCGGCACATAGTCCCATAATTCCGTTTCTTCTGGCTTTTCAGGTTTTTCACTGGGCTGGATATTCATGATAGGCAGGGAGGGGCTGTTTCTTTTTTCTTTACAATTCAAATTCCGCAGGATCAATGCCCAATTCCTTGATTATCCTGACCGCCACTCTTTTTTCGTTATCATCAAAATCGCCATCCGACGAAGCAATGCCGATAATCATGCGCACCAATAAGCGCGCGGCTTGGGCATTTGATTTCATCTTGCCCAAGGCTTCATAAGCTTTAGCCTCGCCGATGTCCTTATCGAACTCAAGCTGACCGACAAAGTCCTGAAAAGCTTTAATCACGTCACTGGTGGTAAAAATCGACAGCGCATCGTGGCTTTCGATGAATTTGATCATTTTTTGCTTTTCTTCCGAACTGACGCTGCCGTCGGCCATGGCAATCAAGGCGGAACCGGCCATGGCCGCATTCAGAAAATCCTTGTTCTTAAACTTCAACGCCTCTGTTTTCAATTCATTGGCTTTGTTTTTTAACTGACTTAAAAAATTATCGAAACTCATTGTGTTCTCCTGATATTAAATGATGGTTGTGTATTTATTTACTGCCCGCGACATAGTTTAAGCCCCAACCGAAAGCGCGATCCATTTGTTGATGACCGGCAAAATAATCGATCAGCTTGGTAATCTGGAGCTGGCCGTTTATGTTTTCAAGCATGGCAAGCGCGCACAAAAACTGGTCGTCGCGGTAGCTGTCAAGACGTATTTCTATTTCGGGCTGATTTTTGCTTTTAATGTTAATCACGGCATCCACATGCGACCAGTTCGGCACACCTTCGTAGATAAAGGTGTAAATCAATATACGCCGAAATTCGTGCAGGTGCTTGGTGTTGATACGTAAGGTTTCGCCGCCAACCGAACTGCCGCTGCGGTCATCCTGATCCAGCTCAATAAAGGGAAATTGCTGCAAATTGCCGAAATGGTCGCCCAATGCCTGCACCCCGCCAATCTCGCCGCTGTCAAATTCCCACAGACAAGCCAAATCCAGATCAATACCGGCGGCTGCAGATTGACGAAAAAGCCCGGCCGATTTGACCGGCTTTGCATTCCAGTTCAGGTTAATCAGGATTTCGCCGGACTCGCCGGTATTTTTTTCCAGCGAAACCGACTGGCCTTTCTTGTCCAGAGTGATCTTGCTCAAATTGATTTTTCCCGCAGGTGCAGCGGGTGCCGGGCTTGCCTCGCCTTCGCCGACATCGACACCGTAAAATTCGGCTAAAGGTTGCAAGCCGCCAATGAACCCTTGTCCAACCGCACGGAATTTCCATTGCTGCTGATAACGGTAAAATTCGCCGACAATCAATGCCGACTCCTGATTTTGCGCGGTATCAAGAGAGAAGCAGGCAATCTCGATGCCGCTGAGAAAATCCTTTACCAACACGGTGACATTGTTCAGCAGGGAAAAATGTTGCCCTTTGGCCTGTCCATCGGTGATCGTCAGTGCCAAGGCAATTTTCTGAATATCAGTGCCGGTACGGTCAAGATGCAAGGTGAACCGCCCCAATTCCGGCTCCAGCAAAACACCTGACTCGGTACGCGCAGGCTGGTTAAAAAAAATAAAATCGTCATCCGTTGACACCTTGCCCTGAGCATTGAGCAAAAAAGCACTGACATCAACAGCCACACCCGGCGCCTGTCCGTGACTGACTGAAACATGCAGCGATGTTGTCGGCAATGGACAATTTTGCCCGGCGACCAAATCAATACGATGACTCATTCCTCCCCCTTTTTTTATTGGTTAGTTGATAAACAACTCCGTATAGCCCGGCAACACCAGCGACTCGCCGTAATAGTGCCGTCTGTCCATTATATCCTGCCCCCATTGCCGATGCGTCGCCACTTCACACATCGCATCATGCATCCTAAACACGGCGGGCGATTCGCTTTGGCATAAAGCCTGCGCCATGTCGTAATCGTCGCTATCGACGCTATACATCGCTTCAATAACCGGCACTTGCGTCGGATGGATCGCGGTTTTACCGGTCAGGCCATGCGCTAAATCTAACCGAATTTCTTGTTGCAGAGTAGCAGTATCGTCCAAATATTCAAACACCGGCGCCGACAAGGAAAAACCATAAGGCTTAAACACCGTCACCAGCTGCGCGATAACGTGGCCGAGCGGCGTTTCATATAAGGTCATCTGCCGAGGTCGCCTGATGCCCAGCAGATTCATCAAATCATTGCCGCCAATCCGCAGCATTAATATCCGCGCAAAAATAGCCTCTTGCGCCAAGGCCTCACGCAATTCGCGCATGGCACCAAGATCAAACACATCGCGGGTTTCCAATGTCGGCATAATCTTAAACGCCGTGCCCTGCAATTGATCGAAATAAGCATAAAAATTACCAGCGTTAAATTTCGGCAGCACAAAACCGTCGATTTTTTCTATATCCGGTAAATCAAGCAGCCGCGCCAAAACTTCCGGATTTCTGGCACGGATAAAACGAAAGCGTTGCGGCGTGTCCCTAAAGCCCTGCAAACACAGACCCAAATGACGCAGACTGCTGTCCAGTTCGCTTTGAGACACCGCATCTTCGGTGCAAAAAATCATCGAACGCAAATCTTGCAATTTCTCGCCATTGGCGCAATCCATCAAATCGAAGCGATGTGCAGGCATGTACAATGACGCGCCCAAACACCACGGTGAAAAAACGTTGGGCGGTGTATTCATCAGTGAATTTCCTTGATTAGCGCTACTGCACGGTACGGCAGATCGGTAAAAATATCGATGGGAATGGAGCGGGATTCGGCCAGCCAGCGTAAATGCAGGGTGGCTTCGCAGTCCAAATCCTGTAACAACAACACCCGCGCTTCGCGGCGCAATAAGACCCGCGTCGCCTCGCCAATGCCGGGCTTGATGTAATGAGTCTGTTTAATCGCGTAACATTTGCTCACCCAGCGCAACAGAACGTGGGAAACCTGTTGTAAACGCAAGCGTTCAGCCGCACTGACGCCCATCGCGCCGCCCGAATAATCCGGCCATATAAAGTCAACGCAAGCCAGCAGCGTGTCGATAAAATAACGCGATAAATCCTGTTGCTCAAACTGACGGTAATACACGCAACCATGAAAATCGCCGGGCGCGGCGGTTGCCGGATCGTAAATCGAACGGCTGACCAAACCCGATACCGTGGCATTCAGGATGCACGAAGGGATCAGATAATCATCGGCAACAGCGGCAACAGCGGCGCTACCGGACAAGTCAGCCAACACATACAATTCCGCCGGAATGGCCACGCCATCGCTGCCTGAAAAGGCTTCCAGACTGTCTTCCAACTGCCGCGCAATCACGCCCTTCCCTGTCCAGCCATCGACAAAAACCAATGTTTCCGGCGCATGGTTTTTCAGGATATGGCGCAAGGCGTTTTGGTCGATGCCGACATCGCGCACTATCGAAATCGAATAATGGCTGGCCTCGGTATTGAAATAGCGTTTCAGGATATGCTTGAGCAGCACGCCAACCGGCGTTCCGGCGCGCGCCAACGACACCAGGGTGACGCCGTGCGGACGCGTGGCGACAATACGCTCCGCCAACACCAGCAAATGACCGGCCATACACTGCTGATTTAAGGTCATCGCCTGATGAAACAGCGATACATATTGCTCCGACGGCAGCGATTCATGACTCAACATTTCAGAATAATGTTTGGCGCCGGATTGAATCAAGGCTTCCTTGATAGCCACCGGTGTGTCCGGTATCGCCATCGGTTTTAACAGGAATTGCACATCATCTGCGTAGTAACTGCCGGTAAAAGGTATTGTCATGTAGTCGTAAGCCAAGGTGTGAAACAGAACGCGGGGAAGTAATCCTTTAATCGTGTGCATTTCATAAAATACGCAAACATTATAGACTTTTTATCACTAAGTAGCGTAAAACCCCGCCGTTCAGGCCATAAGGTCGAGTAGACGAATACTACTGCCGTAAATATAAAACAAAAAAATCATAACCTTATGAGTTAATTATTTATTCCTTGGCACCATTAACAACGGAAATGGCTTTAGTCTGCGCTTGACTGCCCGTGGTTCACTCTTGCGTTTTTATTTGCCAATGGGCGTTGAGGCTGTTGCTTTTAATAACGCCTGCAAGGTATTTATAAGCAGCTTTCCTGTCAAGGCTAAGTTGGCTGAGCAAACGCCGGCCTGCCGTGGTTGCGGCGTCTTTGAGTTGTTTTAGCGGTAGGCGTTGTCGTGCTTTACAGTAAGCACCGGTGTTGACCGTATTGGCCGACCGTAAGGATTCCTTCGTAAATGCGTAAAGTCGCCCTGTAACCCGCACATTACCTACGTTCCAAACATAATGCCATAGTCCACCGGCAGTGGATGGCGCTCTTTCAGCTCGAATAGTCCGAAGCGATTGAGATGAGACGTACGGTACGGGCTAAAGCCGGCAATTAACTCCGGTGTGAGTTTCATCCCTTCTGCCTCTAACTCCTTTAACGCCTGCGTGATGCTATGGTAGTTATGGAAGATCACAAGGTTGGCGATCAGGTGATTGTATTTGATAATCTTCAGTTGATCATCACGAACATTTTCAGTGATGGTATCGGCCCCAAAATAAACCCATTGGGCGAACTGGTTAAAGCCTTCGCACTTATTTTGCGCGGCCTGAATGATGCGGCGTAGCTCTTCATCACCGATGTATTCTAGCAAGAAAGTGGTACGAACCACCCGCCCGAGTTCCCGAAACGCGAAGTACAATTTATTCTTCCTGCTGGCCGTACCCAGTTTGCGCAGTATTGTCGAGGGTGAAATTCGACCTGCTCGGATGGACTGAGCAACCTGCAGCATGTCTGGCAAATGACAAGTAATCAAATCCCAGTCAATGGCTTCCTTGGTAAACAGCTCATCAATGTTTTTGTACGCTTCCTGCGGCGTTGGACGAAACCACTTCAAGTCTTTCCAGTTCCGTATTCTGGGCATCAGTTTGATGCCCAGCAAAAAGGCCAATCCGTAGACCGGAGCGCTCTGTGCCTGGGTATCACCGTGTAAAATATCAGGTTGAATATCGGATTTATTCTTGGTCAGACCATCGAGAATATAGATGGCCTCCCAGGCACCACACGGAATGAAATGCGAGAACAGTGCGATGTAGGTGTCGCTGATATGGTAGTAAGCAATGCCACCATAACCGCCGTAGCGGATGTGATGCTCCGATAGCAAGTTATTTTCATACAAGTTCCACTGGGTGCCATCGGCGGCAGCCCGCTTGGTATCGCCCCAATAATGCGGTAACTGGAACTGATTATAGCCATTGATGATGTCGCAAATCGCCGCCTCCAGTTTTTCGGTGGAAGCCTGGCGTTGATCAACAAAGGCTATTTGCCGTGCGCTGATGTCCGCGATATTACGCGCGGTCTGGGTTGGACCTAAGCCGGTGCCATAGGCGAACGTGGTCAAAATTTTGCGCCGCGCATCTTCTTTGATCTTACCTTGATGTCCACTGAGCGGTCCAAGATGTTTGTCCCAGCCAATCCACTGTGAAGTATCGGCAAGCACATCTAACAAGGACAGCTCCCGTTTATCAAGCTTTTTGGTCAGCGCTGCATCGAGTGCAGGGGATCCTTCCGGAATCGGCTTTTTCTTGAGTCGGCATAATTTCGGACGACCCTCAATAATCTGAAAGAAAGGGTTATCGGGATAAGTATCGTCGGCTTTTTGCGCCGCCGTTGTGAGAAGGCCGCGAACATGCAAGATGAAGGCTTCGGCCTCAACCGGCAGACCCACTTCCTGGCCGTAAGCCTCTCTGGTTTTCGCGCACTCGTCCAGGGGCACCAGTTCATCCCGAGTGTCGGAATAATGATTGGCCCCGATGGCGCAAAGATCGGCGGATTTCAGTTCGCGTACCATTTGGGCGCAAACACACACCTCGAATTGGCGGCGGTTAAGCCGTGTTGGGGCCTCGCGCTGTTGTTCACCGGTGATCAGCTTCCACCATTTATCCGGCACCCAGGCTAAGTCTGACAAGCTCAAATAAGCGGCGGTACCACTTTTTAGTGTTATCCACTCACCGTGTCGACCTCGCTGGTCTAGCATCAACGTCAAGGCCCGTTCAAAACTTAAGTCCTGACTGGTTGACACAAAACGCAACGTGGACAGGATACGCAAACACTCCGCCCGTCGGTTAGCAAAGATCGGCTTCATGAAGCGGCATTCGTTCTTGCCACCGTATTCAGTATGCAGCCTTGAGAATTCACACAAATCGGGTCGGGCAGCAACGGTCTGCCGGACTTCTTGCAACTGGGTTTCATCGGATTCTGTCGAATTTAGCACGCTGTCCAGTAAGGCGTAACGACGCAAAATCTCGTCCGTCTTGCCTTGGCTATCCACTAAGTATTTCTGTAATTTCTCAGCAGAGATGCGCGATACCCGGCTCATCTGTTTACAGAAGACATCACAGAGATCATCGGTCACAGTGGCAAGTCGCTGACGAATCACCGCCAAGGTGACCGCATAGCGTTTCGAGGGCGCCAGATCGGCCATACTGGCCGCATCAAGCGCATTACCCTCCAAAGCCCATTGGCTGAGTTTAACGATTGGAATCGTCTTCAAGACTGCGTTATAGCCGGAAAGCGCAGTCAATTGGTCGAAGCGCACCAACAGATCCCGCATACCGTAAACGGTTGACTTAGCCGTATCTTGTTTGAGGTCGTGCCAGGGACTGACCCTACGAGAATCGTCGCCGACGATGAACAGCGCATCGAGAAAGACAGCACCCGTTTTGCCCAGAGCACACTGAACTTGCTCATACAGTGCTTGATTGGTGGCGGCACGTCCGGCGCGGGCTTCCCGCACCAGGGTGTCAAATGCTGGCAATTCATAGCGATGGCGAACCAGAATTTCGATGCCGACGTTAACAATGTCTGCTACATCTTCCTTGGTCAATGCGGCCTCACTGAGCACGTTACCGAGTAAGGTCTTGCCTTGAGCCGAGAAAGGCTTCACCCCGAGGAATGATCTCACCACGGCCAAATGCTTGCGACGAGCTTCTGATTGATCGTAACGGTGCAATCCGTCACGATCAACACGGCGATTAATCATCGTCGCGATGTGTTCGATGATGGCTTCTGGAACTTTGTTAGATGGCACGAAATAGCCCAAGCGTTGAAATGTCTTTAGCAAAACAACAAAACCGAGCCGCGTCGTCGGAGAGAGCGTGACATTGGCACAAAACGTCAGCTCTTCATCTGTCGGCGTGTAGAACTGTTCCAACTCCGCCGATGTCAGACGGGCTTTAAAGCGCGGATAGGCGGTGTCGCTAGGTTGCATGTCGGTGGAATTGGCTGTTGATTGTTTAAGTGTGTATCATTTTAAGTATTCTATAAATGCACCACTATTTTGCCACAGTAGAATGCGGGTTCCAGGGCTATTTTTCGGGGAGGGTTCAATTGGGACAGATTGCGGCGGTATATTGTCGAGTTTCGACAAGTGATCAAGACTGTAAACGTCAGGAAACGGATTTAATCGCCTTTGCAGAAAAGGCGGGTTACGCGGTTGCAGGCGTGTGGAAAGAAACCGCATCCGGCAGCAAAAATGATCGCCTGCAACGTCAGCACGTATTGAATCTCGCGCAAGCACGAAAAATAGACGTTATTTTGGTGACAGAGCTGACGCGCTGGGGACGGTCAACATTAGATTTGTTTCACACGCTCAACGATTTGCAATCCTGGGGCGTATGTCTGATCGCGCAAACAGGGCTGCAGTTTGATCTGGCAACGCCACAGGGGAAACTCATTGCCACGTTAATGGCTGGTTTAGCGGAATTCGAGCGTGATCTTTTGCGTGAGCGGGTTCGATCCGGTGTAAAAGCGGCACAGGCTCGTAGTATGGTGTTTGGTCGACGCCTTGGACAACGAGTAAAATCAGACAAGTTGGCACCGAAAGTATTGGCACTGGTGGCGGCTGGGCAATCCTACCGCCAGATTGGCCCAGTGGGAGCGAAGCTACAATTTGACGACATATAATAATTCTCTAATATAAAGCACCCCACATGATTAGCGTGGCACCTCAATTTCTCCTGATTGGATGCCAGCCGCGATACGCTCAAGCAGCTTCGCGAATTGATA
>JAUYMY010000013.1 GCA_030699385.1 Methylobacter sp. | reverse complement strand
GCCGGGTGGCCGCTCCCACAGCTTTTATCCATTTGTATTCATTCCCACACGCCTAAAACGGTGAATCTGCGCATGACGAGAAGACTTATGTATAAAAACGAGCGCTCCGGCACACACTGAAACTTAAAATTCGGTTTTTTTTCATGTCAACCAATCTATCACCCGCCAAAGCCACGATTGCAAGAAAATAACGCACCGTAATTGATCATTTCACTTTCAGCTTGCACCAATTTGAATCATCAGATTCATCTTATTTTGCTCCTTGTCCTCCCCTCGATGATGCGAATGCTTATTTCATCAGTAATTGCTAAAAATGGCCTATAAATTGCTTTGCCATTTGCGACTGTACTCATAAAGCAACAATTTGACTTATAAGCAACAGTGCACTACTTTTAACGACACTTAAGATCACCCAAAATTAAATCGGCGCAGTCTCCCAAGCAGTTTTTTATAAGTCACTAATAAAGGAAATACTCATGAACTCACATTTAAGAAAAAACACAGGCTGGCTAACTTTGTGCAGCGCAGTGCTCTGCTCTTCAATGGCGCAAGCCGCTGATGACAAAGGCGCCATAGAAAGCCTGACCGGTTTTAACATTAACGAAACAGCGCCGTTAAAAGATCTGGGCATTAATGTGGGCGGCTGGGTTTCATCGGGTGTGTCCGGCAATATTGACTCGCCTGAAGATCGCTTCAACGGGCCGGTCACTTTTGGCGATCGTGCCAACGAATTTGGTATGCAACAACTGTACGGCTATATTGAACGCGCCGTAAACACCGAAGGCAGCTCATGGGATTTTGGTTTTCGCGCCGACGTTTTATATGGCACAGATGCTCGCTTCACCACACAGGCTAACTTCGATAACACCTTAATATCCGATGATACTTCGCGTTTTTATAAACTAGCATTCCCGCAAGTTTATGCCACCGTATTCGCGCCTATCGGTAACGGCCTCACCACCAAAATCGGGCATTTTTACACCATTATCGGCAATGAAGTAGTGACCGCACCGGACAACTTCTTCTTCTCGCACGCCTATACCATGCAGTATGGCGAACCGTTCACCCATACCGGCATCTTGTCGTCTTATCCGGTTAACAAAAACATCAGCCTGACCGGCGGTGTGGTTTCGGGTTGGGATTCTTTCTTCCAGGAACCCGCTAATTTCCTCGGCGGCGTTACCTATACCACCGATAACGAAAAATCATCGGTAGCCTTTTCGGTCATTACCGGCGATGTCGTCAGCGATGAAACACGCAACAGAACCATGTACAGCGTAGTTTTAAGCCATGACATTACCGAGACGCTGCACTACAAACTGCAACATGATCTAGGGCTTGAAGAAAAATCAGCGTCAGCCGATGCCGCCAAATGGTACGGCATCAACCAATACCTGACTTACGACATCAACGACAAACTGGGCGCGGGAGTGCGTCTTGAATGGTTTCGCGACGAAGACGGCGCGCGCGTTGCCGCAATCGGCAACGGCAACACCATGCCCGGCGGTAAAAACCACTATCTGGCCGCAACGGTCGGTTTAAACTATTCGCCCATGTCCTGGCTGACGCTACGTCCTGAAGTCCGCTACGACCATGCCACCGAAAACGACGCTTACAACGATGGCGTAAGTAATGACCAAGTATTGATTTCAGCCGATGCTATCGTCCGCTTCTAAATCCTATTAAACAGCGCACAAGGATGTGCTCAAAACAGCCTGGACAACGCGAGCAAGGCCATTTTTTAGTGGCTAATTTGGCAAAAAAAATGGTATGGTTACGCGGTTTGGCATAAAACACTGATTTCTCATAATCTCACTCAGGAGACAACAAAAATGTCTGTAGCAAAAGTACTTAAATTGATCAAAGAAAACGACGTCAAATTCGTCGATTTTCGTTTTTGCGACACCCGTGGCAAAGAACAACACGTCACTTTCCCCGCCCATTCTATTGATGAAGACACCTTCGAAGAAGGCAACATGTTCGACGGTTCTTCCGTTGCCGGTTGGAAGCACATCAACGAATCAGACATGATCTTAATGCCAGATCCGTCTACTGCGGTTATGGACCCGTTTTTTGACGACAACACCTTAATCTTGCGTTGCGACATCATCGAACCAAAAAACATGCAAGGCTACGAACGCGACCCGCGCTCTATCGCCAAACGTGCAGAAGCTTATTTGCAATCAACCGGCATTGCCGACACCGCATTTTTCGGCCCTGAAAACGAATTCTTCATCTTTGACGATGTGCGTTGGGGCACCGACATGAGCGGTTCGTTTTACAAAGTCGATTCAGAAGAAGCGGGCTGGAACTCAGAAAAAGTCTATCCAGACGGCAACACCGGTCATCGCCCTAGCGTTAAAGGCGGTTATTTTCCAGTGCCTCCAGTCGATTCATTCCAAGACATGCGTTCAGCCATGTGTTTAACACTGGAAGAAATGGGCCAAGTCACTGAAGTACACCATCACGAAGTAGCAACAGCCGGACAGTGCGAAATCGGCGTCAGATTCAATACCTTGGTTAAAAAAGCCGACGAAGTGCTGGAACTGAAATACGTCATCGCCAACATCGCGCATGCTTACGGCAAAACCGCAACCTTCATGCCAAAACCACTGGTTGGCGATAACGGCAGCGGCATGCATGTACATCAATCATTAGCTAAAAACGGCGTTAACCTGTTTACTGGCGACTTGTACGGCGGCCTGTCTGAATTGGCATTGTTTTACATCGGCGGCATCATCAAACACGCCAAAGCCTTAAATGCGTTCACCAACGCCTCAACCAATAGCTACAAACGTCTGGTTCCAGGGTTTGAAGCGCCGGTTATGCTGGCTTACTCTGCACGTAACCGTTCAGCGTCAATCCGCATTCCGTATGTTGTTAATCCAAAAGGTCGTCGTATCGAAGTGCGTTTCCCAGATTCGACTGCCAACCCTTATCTGGCATTTTCAGCCATGATGATGGCCGGTTTGGACGGTATTCAAAACAAAATCCATCCTGGCGATGCGATGGACAAAGACTTGTACGACTTGCCCGCCGAAGAAGCCAACAACATCCCGCAAGTGTGCCATTCATTTGACCAAGCTTTAGAAGCGCTGGACAAAGACCGTGAGTTTTTAACACGCGGGGGTGTATTCACCAACGACGCCATCGACGGCTACATTGCTTTGAAAATGGAAGAAGTCACTCGCATCCGCATGAGCACTCATCCGGTTGAATATGACATGTACTACAGTTTGTAAGATTTAAGCCTGTTTCAGGCAATCTCAGATCCACCCAAGACCCCGCAAGTTATCCGGCTTCGCGGGGTTTTTTATGCCCGGACTGTGCCACTCAAAACCACTGAAACCCGCGATTTTTGCCCCCTGTTATGTCTATTTTTTTGGGCTTCCGGTAAAATCGCCAAAATTTCAAAAAAAAGGGGGCATACGATGGCGCTAACAGACACCGAGATCAGGAAATTCAAGGCAACCGGGAGGGACTACCAAAAGGCGGATAGCAGGGGGCTGGTTTTGGTAATTCGCAAAGCAGGGGGCAAGTTTTGGCGTGGCGAATTTAGGCTTGATGGTAAAAAATGCCGTTGCGGCTACGGCAACTATCCTCAGATCAGCTTGGAAAACGCTCGCAAGATTCACACCGTAGCCCGTGAGCTTATCGCATTTGGCAAACATCCGGCTGCGCTACTTGATGCCCCCGGCGCTATACAGATGATCGTTGACGGTCACAGCATTAAAGAGATCGAAGCGAAAGCAGCCGCCATAAAAGAATTGGCAACCGTTCAAGCCATGATGACTTTTGGTGATGCCGCCGACAAATACAAAACCGAATGGGTAAACACCAAATGGAAAGACCCGGAAAAGGGCTGGTCACCTGTCAAACTGCACTTATTGCCCAAGCTGGCGGATGTACCACTGGAAGCAATCGACGTAACCCTGCTTAGAGAATTGATTTATGACCTTAGAGAAAATAAAGGCGTGGCGATTGCATTATTGAGTCATGGCTGGGCAGATCGGATATTCGGCTATGCGGTGGAGCATGATTATTGCAAACATAACCCGGCGGCATTGATTAAGGCGGCCAGGGTAGGCGTTCGTAACAAACGCACCCGCTGGCTATCGTCTCCTGAAATCAAACGCTACTTAATTGGGCTTTATCAGTCCAACTGTTACCGAGGCTATAAGCTGGCATTGCACTTGTTATTGATGCTGGCGTTAAGGAAGTCTGAATTATGCGGCGCGGCTTGGAGTGAGATAGATTTTGATAAGGGGGAAATGCTGATACCGGCGGCGCGGATGAAAACTAAAAAAGACCATTTGGTTATGCTACCCACTCAAGCTATTGAGATGCTATTGGAGCTGCAACGATTAAGCGGTGGTAGCCAGTGGGTTATGCCGATGCCCACCGATTTTAACCGAGCCATGCACGGCAATAATTTGGACGGCGCTCATAATGCCGCGCTGGCAGGCGGTGATATTATCGACTACAACATTCACGACCATAGGCACACAGCTTCAACGCATTTAAGGGAGCAAGGCCATTCCCCCGAAGTGGTAGAAACTGCCCTCAGTCACGCCATACCGGGCATGGCTGGCGTTTACTCACATGCCCAATATAAAACGCAACGTCTGGAGATGCTGCAATCGTGGGCTAATTTTCTTGATGGCATTATGACCGAGCGCACCGTGATACAGGCAACATTTAGAAAAGCGGTATAATACAGCTCAAATCACGCCTAGCTCGACGGAGCAAAAACCGGACACCTTCAACCGGCTGGCGTGGTTCTTATCATTGAGGGATGACGCTTGAGGGAGTGTTGATTGAATAAACCTTTCTTAAAGTCTAAAGGCTGGCTCACACTGTCCGAAGCAGCAAAACAACTAGCTCTTGCTTGGAAATGCGATGTAACAGAGGCCGATATTTTACAATTATCTTTGTCTCGCCACCTGACACTATCGGTCCATTTCGTAAATGATGTAACAGTCGCGCCGGGAAAATATTTCGCCGTTTTGAAAGGGGGTGGGGATTTTCTGAGATCATTTGACGAGCGATTCCTGACTTCCAGCGCCGAGGTTTCAATTATTTCTGGATGTAAATGGGGCTTACCACTGTTGCTAGATGATGATAGGTTCAGTGGTAATTGGTTTGCAATTGAGCGTGAGTACCACCGATTAACAAGAGGGCCGGATGTAACTTGTAAAGGTTCTTCAATTAAATTGGTAGATAGTGATGGGAAAAGCTGGCAGCTTCAACAAGGCGTTAGTTACGCAGAATATTATGCTGATTTACTGTCATACCGGGAAAAACTAAAGCGATTTGTAGATGAAAAAAGAATAACTAAGGAACAAGGAGTTGAGTTCATGGCGCAGCACCAAGAAAAAAGCTATGAATTTCTCACAAAACTGATTTTAGCTCCACCATTGGAGTATTCGTATTATTACCCGGCCAAAAGTCTGCCTAATGATGCAATATTGGTCGTCCAAACTAAAGACCTAATAGAGTTTGAGCCACTTATTGATGACTTGAATTATATTAATGGTCGGACAGATCAACAACAAGCTGATAGCCAAGCGCCGACTGTTGGTGCCCATCAACAGTTGAGATTAAATGACCTACAAGGTTATTTAGGTTTTTTGGAATTAACAGCCCCAAAAAAAGACATTATTTTTGATGCTTTAGATTTACCGCTTACCAAAAGACGACTGTTTAAAGAGCTGCAAGTTCGATACCCCAGCTTTAAAAAAATAAAATATGACCGGTTTGAAGATGATTGGACAGTCGCAACAAGAAAGGGTATTTGTGCAAATCAACGCGCAACAGAGCGTAACGGTGAAATATTTTTGAAGTCTATTTGCGGTTAATAATCAAGGCATTGCAAGACAAAATACCCACCCTGATTACCTACCCTTACCCACCCATACCCCCGTTACAAACTAAAAAATCTGAAATATATTTAACGCCAGAATCCCAAGCAAGACCGCACGGGAGCAGACCTTTCAAGGAACGCACATGGCTATGACCGCAAGTATTTTACCCACACCGACCGCGCTTTATCGCCGTCCGATTGTCCAACAATTAACAGGTGATTCCCGGTCAACCACCTACCGCAAAATAAGCAAGGGACTGTTTACCAAACCGGTCAAGATTGGCGGTGATCGTGTTGCCTGGCCTGCTAATGAAGTTGAAGCGATCAACAAAGCTCGCATTGCTGGCAAATCAGACGATGACATTAAGGCATTGGTGGTTGAACTTGAAGCAGCGAGGTTGGTGTAGTGAACAACGTCATCACACTAACCGAAAAGAAAAACGAAGCGCGTGTTGATAGTCGCTTGATAGCAGATCAGCTGGGAATTACGCACGAAGCCGTTTTGAAAACCATTGATACACATATTGATGCTTTTCAAGAGTTTGACCCACTCAGATTTGAAATCGGAGTGGTTGAAGTGGCTACACTAAACCGGACACACAATCTAAAATAACCTGAAATTAGAGAGAGTGTCGAAAATGGATCAAGAAAAACAAATACCGAAAATATATAGTGCCGAATTTAGAGAATCCTCTGTGAAGTTGGCGATAGGT
>JAUYMY010000012.1 GCA_030699385.1 Methylobacter sp. | reverse complement strand
CCTATCGCCAACTTCACAGAGGATTCTCTAAATTCGGCACTATATATTTTCGGTATTTGTTTTTCTTGATCCATTTTCGACACTCTCTCTAATTTCAGGTTATTTTAGATTGTGTGTCCGGTTTAGTGTAGCCACTTCAGCCCTATGGTCAGCTATTAACCTGTTATGTACATGAAGCTGCTGTGCGTTTGTTAAACCTGTATCCCAATAAAGCAAAACGGAACCTGACCCCACGAGAAAAAGCTTGTGTTCGTTTGGTAGCACAGGGAATGAGTGATGCGGTTATTGCTAAACAGTTGTTTATTAACTTGCGTACCGTGCGTTTTCATTTAGCCAATGCGCGTGAAAAACTTGGGGCGATGACGCGTTCTCAATTGATTGCTCGTGCTCTAGAAACTAATGCAATCGGTTTATAGGGGAACCAAGAAGTGAAAACCATTGTGAATGGCTAAGGTTTTCATTGTGTTTAGAGTGACACACATCCATGCTTTAGGTCATTCTAATGAATTACTCACTATCTAGACTTGGTTAGCTTAGTAACTGTCTAAAAATTACTTCCCGATTTTCTGGGTTTGATTGTATAGCTTAAATCCGGACAAAATCGTCGGTGCCGAATGTTCAGAGACTTCATTTCTTTATCGGTAATTTTAATACCCTTTGCGTATGAAGCGGTATCCAGTTCGGCATCCACTGTTAAGCCTTTTGTGGTTGTCGTTCCCCGGAGAAAGCCGAGCATAGAATTTAATGAGCGTCCCGGCTTAAAGGGGAAGCCCGTTTTGGCTACCCACTTAAGCCGGGACAATCGACAAATAACCGGGAACGCCGAGCCCTAGCTCGGCTAGTATTAATTATTGAGGGTGCTCGCCAAGCTGGAGCTTGGCGTTCCCAGCCACTCGCTTAAAACTGTCCCGGTTTAAATGGGTAGCTGTTTTTAGAATTAATGATTCCGCTGAATAATATACAGCGACAAATCGCGCAATAAATCGGCTTCGCTGCCGAAAATGCTCAGGTTGTCCAAGGCTTGTTCATGCAGTTCCTGCGCTTTTTGTTTGGCGCCGGCCAGGCCTAATAGGGCAGGGTAGGTGGGTTTGTTGTTGTCTTGGTCTTTGCCCTGGGTTTTACCTAAGGTTGCGGTATCGCTTTCTTGATCGAGAATGTCGTCTTTGACTTGAAACGATAAGCCGATGCACTTGGCGTAATTGTCCAGTTTCTTGGCAATATTGGGGTCTATATCGGCTTTTGCCAGTGTCGCCATGTTGACGCTGGCGCGAATCAGCGCGCCGGTTTTATGGATATGCATATTTTCCAGTTCAGGCAGGGTCAGGCGGGTGCCGACCGATTCCAAATCAATCGCCTGGCCGCCAACCATGCCTTGCGAGCCGCTGGCTTTGGTCAACAGGGTGATCATTTTCAGACGGTTTTCGGGGCTGGCAGTGATGCTGGGGTCATTGGCGAGTATTTCAAAAGCCAAGGCTTGCAGCGCATCGCCGGTTAAAATAGCGGTGGCTTCATCGAAAGCCTTATGGCAGGTGGCTTTCCCGCGTCTGAGATCGTCGTCGTCCATCGCCGGAAGATCGTCATGTATCAATGAATAAACGTGGATGCATTCAACCGCGCAGGCCGGGGCATCCAAGCTTTCAGGAGCTATGCCCAGCGTTTTTCCTGTGCAATAAGTCAGCATTGGGCGCATCCGTTTGCCGCCATCCAAGGTGCTGTAGCGCATGGCCCGGTGCAATTTTTGCGGCAGGATGTTTTCATTGGGCAGGTGAGCTTCCAGCGCTCTTTCTACACGGTTTTGACAAAAATCAAGATAGTCTTTTAACGCATTACTCATCGGTAAATGGCTCCAGGGTTTGAGTGCCGTTTTTTTCAATTAAAATTTGAACTTTCTGCTCGGCCTCTTGCAGGGCTTTTTGACAGGTGCGGGTCAGGTTAACCCCGCGCTCAAATGACGTTAACGATTCTTCCAGCGAAAGTTCGCCTTGTTCAAGTTGATTAACCAGTTGTTCAAGTTCGGCGAGGGAGTCTTCGAATAAAGTCGGGGTTTTCTTTTTCGGCATGAGATAATTAGAAGTACAGGTTAGAGGTGTAAGGTTAAAGGTGCAAGGCTAAAAAACCTTGAGCCTTGTACCTTTAACCTTGCGCCTCATTATATATGAATTTGAATTGTGAGTGATTAGGAAGTATGAGCAACGAATATAACGCATCGGCTATTGAAGTTTTAAGCGGATTGGAGCCGGTACGCAAGCGCCCGGGCATGTACACGGACACGACACGGCCCAACCATTTGGTGCAGGAAGTCGTCGATAACAGCGTTGACGAGGCGATGGCAGGCCATGCCTCGGCTATTGATGTGGTGTTGTATAAAGACGGCTCGGTGCTGGTCAGCGACAATGGCCGGGGTATGCCGGTTGACATTCATCCCGAACAGGGCATTCCCGGTGTTGAAGTGATTTTGACCCAACTCCATGCTGGCGGAAAATTCTCCAATAAAAACTACCAGTTTTCCGGCGGCTTGCACGGTGTCGGTGTGTCGGTGGTTAATGCCTTGTCGGCCAAGTTGGACATAGAAGTCAAACGGAATGGCAAGATTTACCAAATGGAGTATGCCGATGGCGAAAAACAAACTGAGCTGATTGAGACAGGCACGGTCGGCAAGAATAATACCGGCACGTCTATCCGTTTCTGGCCGAATGAAAAATATTTCGATTCCAATAAAGTATCGGTGTTAAAACTGAAGCACGTTTTGCGCGCCAAGGCGGTGTTATGTCCGGGCCTGAAAATTTCGCTGAAAGTCGATCAAACCGAGGAAGAGTATTTTTGGTGTTATCAGGACGGCCTGAAAGAATATTTGCTCGACCGCATCGGCGATATTGATTACTGTCCCGAACAGCCGTTTATGGGCAACATGGCGGCCAATCATGAAGCGGTCGAATGGGGCATTGTCTGGGCGCTTGAAAATCCGGCGGAAGTGCTGGCTGAAAGCTATGTAAATCTGGTGCCGACCGCGCAAGGCGGAACCCACGTTAACGGCTTGCGTGCAGGTCTGACCGAGGCCATGCGCGAGTTTTGCGACATCCGCAATATTCTGCCGCGCGGCGTTAAAGTCGCGCCGGAAGATGTCTGGGAAAACTGCCATTTTGTGCTGTCGGTCAAATTGGAAGACCCGCAGTTTTCCGGGCAAACCAAAGAGCGCTTGAGTTCCCGCGAATGCGTGGCTTTTGTCTCCGGCGTGGCGAAAGACAGTTTTAGTTTATGGCTGAACCAACATCCTGCCGAAGGCGAGAAAATCGCCGAAATCATTATTTCCAGTGCGCAAAAGCGGCTGCGTTCCAACAAAAAAATCATCCGTAAAAAAATCACTTCAGGCCCCGCTTTGCCGGGCAAATTGGCTGATTGTTCGGCGCAGGATTTATCCCGCACCGAATTGTTTTTAGTCGAAGGCGATTCGGCAGGCGGTTCGGCCAAGCAGGCGCGGGAACGCGATTTTCAGGCGATTATGCCGTTGCGCGGCAAGATTTTGAATACCTGGGAAGTTGAATCGGCACAGGTGATGGCGTCGCAGGAAGTCCATGATATTGCGGTGGCTTTGGGCATAGAGCCGGGTTCGTCCGATTTACAGAATTTGCGCTACGGCAAAGTGTGCATTTTGGCTGACGCCGATTCTGACGGCAACCATATCGCCACCTTGATTTGCGCGTTGTTTTACCAGCATTTCAAGTCGCTGGTTGAAGCCGGTCATGTCTTTGTCGCCATGCCGCCGTTGTACCGGATTGATGTCGGCAAACGGGTTTTTTATGCGCTGGATGAAGCCGAACGCCAAGGCGTGTTAGATCGCATCGCCGCCGAAAAACTCAAAGGCCAGATTAATGTACAGCGCTTTAAAGGTTTGGGCGAGATGAATCCGAGCCAACTTAGGGAAACCACGATGAACCCGGATACCCGTAGATTGGTGCAGTTAACGATAACGGAAGGCGATGACACCAATGCCCAGCTGGATTTGTTGCTGGCTAAAAAGCGCTCGCAAGACCGGAAAGTGTGGCTGGAAACCAAGGGTAATTTGGCTGATATTGCGTAATATGTCATATCATTCAAATTTGGCATGTGCTTTTCAGGAAATCAACTTAACGTAATTTCTCATTAAATAATTTCAATAACGGCTTACAGCCGGAGTGCAAGCTTTGCTTGCACAGGCAGGCGGAGCCTGCATTCCGGCTATTTCACATTCATTCCGCACTCTTCGTGTCCTGCGTAATCTCCGCATTGGCTCATTTGCTTTGAACTACTTGGTTTCTGCCGTTGTTTTTGGCTATGTACATGGCGTTGTCAGCGCGTTTAACAAAAGAGTCGATACTGTCGTCATCGCGTAAGGTGCTGATGCCTAAACTGGCGGTAATCTTGATGACATCCATGCCGTAAGCGATTGTATGATGTTCAATTGAGCTGCGGATACGTTCGGCCAGTAATTTTGCGCCATCGGCATCAGTGTCGCTTAATAAAACCACAAATTCTTCGCCGCCATAACGGAAAACAATATCACTTTCCCTTAGACTTTCTTTAATCCATTTTGCGCTGGAAGCCAGCACGCTATCGCCGCAATCGTGTCCGTAGTTATCGTTGATAAATTTAAAATGGTCGATGTCGAAAAAAATCAGCGATAAATCCTGTCTGTTGCGTGTTGCAAGACTCATTTCCCGCTTAATGACATCATTAAACGAATTTCTGTTATGGGCTTGGGTCAATGGATCGGTGTAGGCCATTTTTAGCGCTTGATGGAATAATGTTGCATTCTTCAGCGGGTATATTAAACAGCACAACAGCCCTTCCAATAACGCGATGTCGCTGTTGCTGAACCGGTGGTTGCTCATTAGTTTCAATTCGCCCAGTTGTTGTTGCTCGGTTTTCAGTGCGTAATTGCAAGAATGCCGAGTAAACACGCCGCTTTTTACTTCTAGGCCAAATTCTTCATTGATATAAACATAGGCGCTATGGGGAATCTTATTAGCAATTTTGTTGCTGAAAATGGCAATCAGCTCATTAAATTCTAAGGTCGTTTGTAATGCGCTGCTGATGTCATAATGATCAAGGTTAACTGCTTTTGTCGCTTGAAACGTGTTGTTGCTGATAACCGCTAAGTTCGCTGATTTATTATTCATGGCCGCTTTCCCTTTGTATTGAAACGATTACGTTACAATAACTGCAGCAAATAGCGTTCCAGTAGACCAATAAATAATATAAATCAAGATTCTATTATTTATTTTTTGTTTTAATAGGGAGCTATCACGAAAGTTGAGGCGGCAAAGTGGCAAGATATTGCCGGTCGGATGGGCTTAATGTGTGGTTTTATTGCCGTTTAGTCAGATAAAAGTTTATTAAAAATTCATCAGGGAAACAGCTTGTATACGTAAAAAGGAAGTAACTTAGGCGATTTCCTGAAAAAAACAGCCCCAAATAATTGTCCACGAAAAACACAAAAAGCACGAAAAGACAAAAGTGGTATCTCCAGGCGACACGAAAATAAGCAAAGCTATTATTTTTACTGCTTTTTTTCGTGGCTTTCGTGATTTTCGTGGACTCTGTTTTTCTACAGCTTTCGATTATCAGGGGCATTTTTTCTTAGAACTCACCTTATCACTAATAAATCACCACGAAGGACGCGAAGAGTACGCAGTATGAAACTTTGTGCTCTTCGTGCTGAATAAAATCTAAGTTGGCTTGAAGCGGCTGTGGGTAATGAAAAACTACCCACGTCGCAACTAAAGATCGTTGTAAATCGGCGGTTTTATTTGTCTATTTTAAGCGCCAGAAATATCGGACTGCCTTGGCGCTGTACCAACACGGCGATTGATTTTTCTACCGGAAGAGTTTTAACAATCTGTTCAAAATCAGCCGCGTTACGGATGACGCTGTTTTGAACACGTAAAATCACATCGCCGCGCTGAATGCCGGCTTCTTTGGCCGCGCCTTTAGCGACATCCTGTACTAACACGCCGTTTTTAACCACTTGCAAGGTTTCTCTTTGCGCGTCGGTTAAATCGATCACGTTAACGCCTAGCCGATTATGGGACAGTTTTGGCGATTCTTTAATGTCCGCTAATTTGCCAACTTCGTCGGGCAACAGACCGACTTTGAAGTTAATCAATTTGCTTTCACCTTGCCTGATAATTTTCAAGGTGGCTTTTTCATTGATCGGCGTGATGCCCACCATCGGCGGCAAATCTGCCGAGGATTCAATCGGCTGGCCATTAAATTCGGTAATAATGTCGCCAATTTGTAATTCGGCCTGTTCTGCAGGGCTTCCGGGCAATATCTTGGCAACTAATGCGCCCTGCGGTCTTTTCATGCCGAATGACTCGGCCAGTTCGCGGGTGACATCTTGTATTTGTACGCCTAACCAGCCGTGAGCGACTTTGCCGGTGGCCTTTATTTGCGCGACCACGTTCATCACCACGTCCATTGGAATCGCGAACGAAAGCCCCATAAAGCCGCCGGTACGGCTGTAAATTTGCGAATTGATACCGACGACCTTGCCTTCCATATTAAACAAAGGCCCGCCGGAATTGCCCGGATTGATGGCAACATCGGTCTGTATAAACGGAACATAATTGCCGCCGGGCAGGCTGCGGCCTTTGGCGCTGACGATGCCGGCAGTCACCGATTGTTCAAAGCCGAACGGCGAACCTATGGCCAGAACCCACTCGCCGACCTGAAGTTTGTCGGGCGCCCCGATAGTGACGGCGGGCAAATCTTTGGCATCAACCTTTAATAAGGCCACGTCGGTACGCGCATCGGAGCCAATCAGCTTGGCTTGCAATTCGCGGCGATCAGAAAATTTGACCATGATTTCATCGGCATCTTTAACCACATGATGGTTGGTTAGCAAATAACCATCCGGTGAAATAATAAAGCCGGAACCTAATGAAGTGGTGTCTCTTGGGGCAAAATCGCCGCCCTGCTCATTTAAAAAACGCTTAAAGAACTCCTCCATTTCCGGAGGTATGCCTTCCGGTAGTTGTTGTTCCGGCAGGGTATTTTCAGCTTCAGGCTGCATTTTTTGTGTGGTACTGATGTTGACGACGGCAACGCCGCTGGTTTTTACCATCTCGGTAAAATCCGGTAATTGCGCTAAGACATCTTGATTGAGCACAACCATTAAGAAAAAACACCACTTTACTTTTTTGAACATAAAATCCTCAATTGAGTACGATTAATGAAATAACTGATAGTGAGCAATAACAACCCGGATAGTTGATATAAAATTGTGCTATTACACTAAAAAGCCTTATTATCCATCAATAATAACCCAGTGTGTTAGTACAATAAACTTCCTCTCATTTGTCCTGCTGACGGCCTTTTTTAATGCAAAATTACGACATCCTAATTATTGGTAGCGGTGGTGCTGGACTTACTCTGGCACTTAAGTTAGCGGATCATTCCTTGCGTATTGCTGTGTTGTCAAAATTCGCTTTGACCACGGCCAGTACCTATTATGCGCAAGGGGGCATCTCTGCGGTTTTCGGTGCCGATGATTCGATTGAATCGCACATTGACGACACGCTGAATGCCGGTGCCGGTTTATGTGATCCCGACATTGTCAGGCTGACGGTCACTCACGGTAAAAGTTCGATAGACTGGCTGAGATCGCAAGGTGTCATGTTTACCGAAGAACAGGCCGCAAACGGTGAAATACAGCTGCACTTAAACCGCGAAGGCGGACATTCTCACCGTCGCATCGTGCATACCGCCGACGCCACCGGCAAGGCGGTGTCGTTATCGCTGATTGAACGGGCGCAGGAACATGCCAATATCGATTTGTTCGAGCATCATAATGTCGTCGAGCTAATCACCCGCGCCAACGGTACGGAAAAAGGCATTGTCGGCGCTTATGTGCTGGATTCAAAAAAACAGCAGGTCAAGACCATGGCGGCGCGGGTGGTGGTATTGGCAACCGGCGGCGCCAGCAAGACTTATTTGTACAGCACCAATCCGCAAAGTTCAACCGGCGACGGCATTGCGCTGGCTTGGCGCGCAGGTTGCCGGGTCAGTAATATGGAGTTCATGCAATTTCATCCGACCTGTCTTTATCATCCTCATGCGCATTCCTTTCTGATCAGTGAAGCGGTCAGAGGGGAGGGCGGTAAGTTGATACTGCCCGATGGTTCGCCGTTCATGCAAAATTTTGATCCGCGGGAAGAATTGGCGCCCCGCGATATTGTCGCCCGCGCTATCGACCATGAAATGAAAAAACGCGGTATTGACTGTGTTTATCTGGATATTAGCCATAAATCGGAAGCGTTCATCCGCGAACATTTCCCCACCATTTATCAGCAATGCCTGGATTTTGGCATAGATATTACCAAACAGCCTATTCCTGTGGTACCGGCCGCGCATTACACCTGCGGCGGCGTTTTGACTGACAGCTATGCGCGCACCGACATTACTAACTTGTATGCCATCGGCGAAGTCGCCTGCACCGGTTTACACGGCGCCAATCGCATGGCCAGTAATTCGCTACTGGAATGTCTGGTGTTCGCGGAACGTGCCAGCGAAGATATTTTACTCAAACTGCCTGCTATTTTGCCGCCGCCGGAACTTCCCGACTGGGATGAATCAAAAGTCAGCGATTCTGATGAAGAGGTCGTGGTGTCGCATAACTGGGATGAATTGCGCCGTTTTATGTGGGACTATGTCGGCATTGTCAGAACCGATAAACGTTTAAGCCGGGCCATGAGCCGTGTGGAATTGCTGAAAAAGGAAATCGCCGAATATTACCGCCATTTTCGGGTGACCAGCGATTTGTTGGAATTACGCAATCTGGTTATCGTCGCCGAATTAATTATTCGTTGTGCGCAGCAGCGAAAAGAAAGCCGTGGCTTACATTACACGCTGGATTATCCGGAAACGGATGACAGCCAACCGGCGCAAAATACGGTGTTGACCCCGTCACAAAGAGAGCGCCGTTAATTAAGCCCTAAGGCTGCAATAGCTGTTTGACCGCTAACGCAGCCTGCTCACAGTCTATAATCGACTTTTCAACGCGTCGACTTAAAAAAAATCCGCTGCTTAAACCGTCAATATCCCGGGAAACATACTCGTTAAGATCGGCACAGACTTTTTGCATGGTCTGCTCGGCCTGAAGTAAATCATTAGATCTAGGGCTACCATCGTTGATCAGCATCATCACTTCGCTGGCCATTTGGTTTTGCAAACGAAACACCTCTTCTGCGTAATGGGTAAACTCTTCCCGCGACTGATGATTTGGGCCATAGCCGCCCAAAAAAGGCATAGCGCAAGCGGAAACCAAGCCGCCGGCAATCGCCAAAGCCGCTACGCATCGAATTTTAATCAAACCTTTTCACCCATAAATTATTTTCCTAAACCACGCTTGCAAAGTTCATTGATTAAAGCGGGATATATTACTTATTTAAACGTCAAAAGAACACTATTTAGCCATTTTTTTTATCTTGTCGGACATAAAAACAGCGTAATAATTGTCCTTGTTTTGTTGCATTACTTGTCTATTCTAGGTGTATACTTTGCTACCCAATTTTTGCCAAAAATACAACAACTACGGTGCCAAACTGATGACTGAAAAGACAGCAAGCAAATACCTGCTTAACCTCGAAAAACACTTTGCCGCTGACAGTCCGGCATTATTGAGAGCATCAAAAGTTTTTCAAGAACTCGATCAAATTGAATACGATTTAGGGCTGATCGGCATTGATGAAACAACGGCCAGTAAAAGCTCATGGTGGCCGATTATCAGCCTGATCGGCGGCAATTCAACAGCCAAATCCAGATTTATCAATAATTATCTAGGTTCCGACAATCAGTTTGCCGGCATTCAAACAGCCAACCATAAATTTACTGTGTTGCTGCATAGCAACCAGGCCAATCCAACAACCTTGCCGGGCACGGCGCTGGATGTAGACCACCGTTTTCCATTTTATCAAATCAGCCGTCAAATCGAGCAACAACAGGCCGGCGAAGGCGACCGTATTAATTCGTATCTGGAATTGAAAACGTTGACTAGCGACCGCTTGAAAAGCAAACTTTTTATCGATGCGCCCAACATCAGTGCGGCACCCTCGAATCCCGTCACCTCGCTGTTAACCAAACATATTGTTGAAAACTCTGATTTGGTATTTGTTTTTACCGATATTTTTGATTCCACCTCGCCGCTGGTCGATGAATTAATAGGGCAGATCAGGCTTCATCAGGATTCTAATAAATTTGTTTATCTGATAGATACACCGGTCACTTTAGTGAATTCATCCAGCACCAGTGAAATCATTTCTTCATGGCAAAGAAAACTGGCCGGACTCGGCTTAAATACCGGACAATTTATTGTCCTACCCAGCCAGGACAGCGGCATCAGCACGCCCACCAATTTTGCCGCGATAGACCAATGCATCGCTAATGTGGGCTACGACCGAACCTACCGCGTAATCAATTCATTAGAAATGAATATTCGTGAACTCAATAATGTGGTCATTCCCGAAGTTAAAAAAGCAATCGTGCAATGGAAAGAGCGGTCAACCTTTTCCAGCCTGATTGTGCTGGGTTTTATTGCCACTTTGGCGATTTTTGCTGAAATACAAATGGGCATTCTGGAGCTGTTAATAGATCCGATTATCGGCCCGATAATTATCATTACCCTGATAATCATTATGGTGCCGGTGCATATTATTTTTAGCAAGATCCACGCGAAAGTCATTATTAATCAACTGAACGCCCGGCAAAAAGAACTGCATTTAATGGAAAATCTAAGCGGTATTTTTGAAAAAAATCTAACGTTCAGCCGTATGCTATTGCCGATTTCAGAGCCTGTTGGCTGGAATAAAAAAACCAAACTGCGCTTAAGTCAAATATCAGATAAAGCCAAAGGCTTAGTGCAGTTATTGAATGATAATTTCAGTACCTATGACGGCCAGCCCTCTTCAGCCGGTTACCCGGACGCGTCAAATATCAATAACGCATAAAAAACAAAGATCCAGGCAATTATGGATGTTCTAACTCAATACCTGTCGCTATGCTGGTTACAAAGTAACCCGCTAACGCTTCCGAGATCGGTTAGTTTTTTGAAGCAAAATTTGTTGTTCTATTTTGTCGTCGAATTTTTCATGCAAACCAACATGACCGACGATCCAATAGACTCATTTATTGAAGTCACTATAGCGACGCTATTGATGCTTCTGTTTATTGGCGGTCTACTGTTTTTAAACAGAATGTTATTCGCTTATATACAAGTGATGACGGCGGTCATATTTTGTACCAATGCCGTCGGTTTATTCATTGTGCCGGTGGTCGTATGGCTGACCGTCAGCGAGGATATACTCAGCTATTATCTTTTCGCTGTGCTGTTACTTTGGAATGGTGTGCTGGTAGCTTATGTTTTTAAACAAGTTCTAGCGGTTAATATCGCCGCCGGCCTGGTATTGTCTTTGTTTTATTTTGTCACCACTTATTTTGGCGCCTTTGCTTTAGGGCAATTGTTGTAAAGTAACTTGCAAAAAATAATACCTCTTAGACCTTCCAGGTTTTTAAAATCTGGAAGGTCTGTAATTGGCAAATCTACCCAGAAATCCGCGAAATGCCGACCGCGTGGCGCAATGCCTGTATAAACGGCACGCTGACCGCGCGCGCTTTTTTGGCACCTTCCTGCAATTGCTCTTCGATATGCTCCGGCGCCTGTATCAAGGCCTGATAACGCTCCCTTGCCGGAATCAGGTGTTCGTTAATATGCTCGAACAGCACCTGTTTCATTTCTCCCCAAGCGATGCCGTCGGCATAACGCTGGCGTATTTCCGCCACTTCAGCCTGAGTGGCAAAAGCCTGATAAATGCCGAACAAAGTGCAGCCTTCGGGGTCTTTAGGTTCGCCGGGTTCCAGCGAGTTGGTCTTAATCTTGTTGATGAGTTTACGCAACTTCTTTTCCGGCTCAAATAACGGAATGGTGTTGTTGTAGCTCTTGCTCATCTTGCGTCCGTCAAGGCCTAGCAAGGTTGACGCATGTTCTTCAACAACCGCTTCCGGCAGTACAAAATGTTCGCCGTAAATATGGTTAAAGCGCCCGGCAATATCCCGAGCCATTTCAATATGCTGAATCTGATCTTTGCCGACCGGCACTTTATTGGCATTAAACATCAACATATCGGCGGCCATTAAGATCGGATAGCTGAACAGACCCATGGTGATGCCCTTATCGGCATCGTTCTCGCCGCCCTGCTCATTGTCGGCAACTGCCGCTTTATACGCGTGCGCGCGATTCATCAAGCCTTTGGCCGCTACGCAAGTCAACATCCACGACAGTTCCAAAATCTCCGGTACATCCGACTGCCGGTAAAACACCGCATTCGAGGTGTCCAGTCCTAAAGCCAGCCAGCTTGCTGCGATTTCAAGGCTCGATTGCCTGACCCGTTCCGGTTCATGGCATTTAATCAGCGCATGATAATCGGCGAGAAAATAAAACGGCGTCACATTGGCGTCTTTGCTCGCGGCAATGGCCGGTCTGATTGCGCCCACATAATTGCCTAAATGCGGCGTACCGGTGGTGGTGATTCCAGTTAAAACGATAGCTTTACTCATTCGATAATACTCAGGGTTTCGTTTATTTAAGGGATGAAAGTCGGCAACAATATTACATTGTCCGCTTAATATCCAGTCGAACAGGGCAATTAACGGCGGTGTTGCAAATCATGCCCTATTATTGGGCATTTTATCCACGAGTAGCCTAAAAACCCGCCGTTCAGGGCGGGGGATGTAAGCGGTTCAGTTTCGTATTTCTCATCGTGTTAAATTGTTCCATCGTGTTAAAATCGACGCTTGCTACCAGAGGACGCTGTCGGCTCTCTTTATGACGGCAAATTAATGTTTTAAAAAGACTTCACTTTCAGCGATAACCAAGCAACAAGTGTGAGGTCTTGAATAAGCGCTTAAAAACTACAAATCAACCGTCGGGCTGACGGGGCTAGTCTGTGAAGTGAACGGTGCAGTAATGCCGTCAGCAGCAGAAACCAGTGGGCAGTAGCGATACAATCCCACTCCTGATTCACATCAGGAATTCCTTTGCTTTAGCTGGGGGAGGATGTCAAAGTAAACTTCGCCGCTAAAACCCATGCCGCTCGACTTGTGAGCATCAATTCGACAGGAGAAATAATATGCTGGGATATGATGAAAAACGTAGTTATATTCGAATGGAAATAGATTGTGACGTCACTTATAAACTTGCCGGTTCGGATGAATTGCATCATGGACGCTGTTCCACAATCAGTGGCGCCGGCGTTTCGTTTATGGCCGAGCGTGCTTTTGAACCCGGCAAGGCGATGGAAATAAACGTTATTCCTAAAAATACAGTGACGCCATCGATGACTGCTTTTGTAGAAGTGATCAGAAGTACCCAGCAAGACGACGGCAGTTATGAAATTGCCGCCAGCATAAAAAGCATAAAAGCCGATTGACCCTTCATTAAAACTTATTTTTTTATTATGTATACGATTACCAAAGAGGTGTATTTTTGTTACGGACACCGGTTAATGAACCATCCCGGCAAATGCCGCAACTTGCACGGTCATAGCGTTAAAGCCTCTATTTCCATTGCGGCAGAACAGCTCAACGATCAAGCCATGGTCTGCGACTTTGCCGATATTAGAGACTGCGTTGAAGCCTATATCGACCAGCAGCTCGACCATAATTTTTTGTTGCACAAAGATGACCCGATTATTCCGATGCTCACGGCAAATAACGAGCGTTTTCTGGCTCTTGACGAACATCCCACCGCCGAAGTCTTGAGCAAAATGATTTACCGACATCTTAAGCAATCGGGCTTTAATGTGACCCAAGTGGTGCTCTGGGAAACCGCCAGCGCACACGCTTGTTATCAGGAAAACTGACCGACGCCATGAGCTTTGTTAACCCGGTCAACAAATCCTTTTGCCTTGAACAAGTCTGCGAATCGAATTATCAGAAATTATTAAAATTAATTCCCGATTTGATGACCTTTGAAGAAACCGCCATCGGATTGGCGCCGCAGCACACCACGCTACATCTTGAAATCATTGAGCGCACGCCGTACACCTTGACCCTGGAACTTAGCCATTGCTTCCATAAAAATCAGCATGAACTCCTGGAACCGGCTGTCAGAATACGGCTTTATTTGGACGCGCAGTTGGCCGAAGTGTTGAGCGACCATGCCCGTGCCGGCGTGGCGCAGGTTTTTAAAGACCCCGGTTTAAGTCTGGAAATCATGAATTACAAATGGCGATTAAATTATTTCTTGCAAAAATGGCTCGATCACTGTTTAAAAAAAGACTATTTATTCAGCGCTATTATTGAAGCCGTGGCTTAAATAATATTTTTCACATTTTGCTGATTCCCGTTTTTGAATAAGCCATCACTCATGCGCAAAAACTCATCTACATTCAACCTGTTTAAACTATTAACCGGATTATTCGGTCTCAGCCGCAAGCATCCAGTCGTTCTGCTAATTATTTTTGTGCTGGGCGTGGGCGGTTATGTTTATGAAGTTAAAATCGCCCGTCCCGCCTTGCTTTATCAGGGCGCGCCGCAGGCTATCAGCGCTAAAAACAGTGACACTTGGTTTCGTATATTACGCAATGAAGGTTTTATTTTGGGTTATTCCGATTTGCGTGGTAATCCGCTGTGGGTGATGTACGCACTCACCGATAGCGAAACCAATGAGCCACCGCTAAAGCGCCCCAGCCGTTTTGAAACCGACTGGCGCAGCCTCAATCGCCTCAGTCACGACAGCTATCAAAAAAGCGGTTACGATCGCGGTCACATGGCGCCGAATTACGCAATAAGCCGCCTTTACGGCAGGGCGGGGCAGATGGACAGTTTTTTGATGACCAACATCACCCCGCAAAAACCCAATCTTAACCAGAAATTATGGCAACGCCTGGAAGAAGCGGAAATCAAGCAGTTTGCCAAATTATTCGGCAAAGTTTGGGTGATTACCGGACCCGTTTTCAGCGGTTCGGTCGAGCGCTTGCCGTCAGATTGGAAAGTGGAAATACCCGATGCGTTTTACAAAATTTATCTCACTGAAGCCGCTCCCGGCAAACCGGCTCGTGCCTTGGCTTTTTTAATGCCGCAAAACGTTAGCGGCAAAGAGCCATTAGCCCAATTTGTCTCCAACATTGACACCATCGAAGCGCAAACCGGCCTGGATTTTTTTAGTGAATTAGAGGATGACACCGAAGTCATTTTAGAAGCGGCCATCGAGCCGCAGCCCTGGAATTTGCAAGCCATCAGCAAACAACCCAATCGTTATTAGACAAGCGCTCAGGTCTATCGCTTAGCCGAACAGCAGCGGCTGGGATACTATCTTTATCCTCACACGAAGGGCGCGAAGAATGAAACTTCGTGTTCGATCTGTCAAAACCTATGTCATGCATAGTAGGGTAGGCGTAGCCTGCCCATAATCGTTTAACTCCAGACCCGGCAACTCATAATATGCGAGTGAAATCCATCCAATTTACTGATTTTTTCACGGATTTTGGTATCTACCGCATCGTAATGGGGTATGCCACGAAAAGTGATCTGTAACCGGATTTGCATCTGAGTTGCCTGGTCAAAGTTGAAGACGGGAATGGGTTTTAAGGCATTAAAGGACAACTAAATCCTCGGCTTGCGGGCCTTTTTTACCTTGGGTGACATTGAATTCGACCCGTTGTCCATCGTTCAACGATTTGAATCCCGTACTGCTGATATTGCTGTAATGCACGAAAATATCAGGGCCTTTTTCCTGTTCGATAAAACCAAAACCTTTGCTGGCGTTGAACCATTTAACTGTACCGGTGTTTTTAGACATAATGAAAATCCTAAATAATATGGGTTTATTATTAAGCAATAGCTTAATATTTTGGTGAATTAAATCGACTTGCCAGGCAGTTAATTGATTAATTTTAAATACTATTAACCAGCTTATACAGCATATTCAGTCAGGCATAAAATCAATTATTATTAATATAATATGCACAGGTATTCTCGAAAGAACACTTAAGCTCTTTTTTCATGCATATCAAGATCGATTAATCTATATTTTTCTTTACGATATAGAGCAATCCAGCTGGGCTTATTGAATCAAAAAATTTACAGTAAAAATATCGGTACAAATACTTAGTGTTATACGGGTTCATATTAATATATTGAAAAATATATAATTTGTTCTCGCTGTGGTAGCCTGGTGTCAGCGGGTGATTGGTAAGAACGGCGGTTTTTGAAGGCAGGCATTGCGCTAAATAACACAAATGCCAAGTGAAAAATAGTTTGGAAATAGAGCTGAATAACGGTTATTATCCGGCTACGAATATATATTCATAATCCAGGCTTAAACTGTTAAGTCTATTTTCAATAAATCGAGTTTTCCACGCAGGATATATAACATGAGCGATACGCCGTTGCATCCTTCACAACTCTATAAACCATGTAATGTTGAGCAGTTAAAGTTTGTCTCCACCGATGAGCTTGAAGATATTGATATTAGCGTCGGTCAGCAACGTGCGGTGGAGGCCGTTAAGTTGGGTATCCGTATGCCTAAGCCTGGCTATAATATTTTCGCCATGGCACCTTCCGGCACCGGCAAATTGACCACAGTGCGTCAGTTGGTCGAACATGAGGCCGGTCGGCAGGCGATTCCTGCGGATTGGTGTTATGTCAATAATTTTAGCCAGCCTGCCAAACCGACGGCGATTAAATTTATGCCGGGGCAGGGCAAGGTGTTCAAGCACGATATGGCGCAGTTGATCGACGAGCTGAGTATCGCCATACCGGCGGCGTTTGACGGCGATGAATACCGCTCCAGAGCCGGTGAGCTGGAAAGCGAATCGCGGCAGCGGGAAATCAACGAGCTCAGTCAGTTGCGCGAAGAGGCGGCCAATGCCCAGGTTATCCTCACTGAAACCGCAACCGGTTACGCGTTTTCACCGGCGAATGAAAGCAATGAAGCCATCAGTCCCGAGCAATTTAATAAGTTTGATAAAGACAAGCAGCACGAGATACAAAAGACCATTTTCGACTTGCAGGAACGGCTGGCAAAATTGCTGAAAAACTTTCCGATTTGGCGTAAGGAAACCAAGCGCAAATTGCAGGCGCTGAACCGCGAAGTGGCGGAGCAGGCGGTGAATCATTCGATAGACGATCTGATTGCAAAATACGCAAAGCAGGACGCAGTGCTCAGTTATTTGAACGAGGCGCAAAAAGATATTATCGAGCATGTGCTGGATTTTCTGCCGCATAGCGAAAAGCTTCTTCCGTTCATGGACTTGACGCAGGAAGCCAATCCATTTAAACGCTATTACGTTAATTTAATAGTGGATTTTTGTAACAAAAAATCGGCGCCGGTCATTTATGAGGATCATCCGAGTTACACTAATTTGGTCGGCCGCATCGACCATCAGGCGTACATGGGTTCGTTGGTCACTGATTTCACAATGATCAAGCCGGGAGCCCTGCATAAAGCTAATGGCGGTTATCTGATTATCGATGCGCGAAAATTGCTGTTTCAGCCTTATGCCTGGGATATGCTGAAAAGGACGCTGCAAGCCGGTGAAATCCGTATTGAATCATTGGAACGCGCACTGAGTTTGATTAGCGCCTCATCGCTGGAACCGGAACCCATCCCGCTGAATGTAAAGCTAATTCTGTTGGGCGAGCCGTTGATTTATTATCTGCTGTGCGAATACGACCCGGAGTTTCACGATCTGTTTAAAATTGCCGCCGATTTTGACCAGTCGCTTGCGCGAGCAGACGGCGATGCCGATTATGTCCGCTTATTGGCGACCATCGCCCGCCGCGAAAAGTTGCGGCCGCTGAGCCAGAATGCAGTCGCCAGGGTGATAGAGCACAGTGCCAGAATGAGCGGCGATGCGGAAAAACTGCTGACCCATCTGCGTAGCATCACCGATTTATTAATGGAAGCCGATTATTGGGCGGATAACAACGGCCACGAACATATTACCAACAGCGATGTGCAGCAAGCGATAGACCATAAGATTCACCGGCTGGATAAAATTAGGGAAAAGCTGTACGAGCATATCCATCGGGGCACAGTGTTAATCGACACCGAAGGCCTGGTTGTAGGTCAGGTCAACGGTCTTTCGGTTTTGCAACTGGGTGAGTTCAGCTTTGGGCAGCCGTCCCGCATCACCGCAACGACTCGTTTAGGCGGCGGCAAAGTGGTGGATATTGAACGTGAAACCGAATTAGGCGGCGCGCTGCATTCCAAAGGCGTGTTGATTTTGTCGAGTTTCATCGCCTCCCGCTACGCGCGAACCGCGCCGTTTTCGGTCGCCGCGAGCCTAGTGTTTGAGCAATCTTACGGTCATGTGGAAGGCGATAGCGCCTCGTTGGCTGAGTTATGCGCGATTTTGTCGTCAATCGCCCAACTGCCGTTGCGGCAGGATTTGGCCATTACCGGTTCGGTCAACCAATTGGGCAATGTCCAGCCGATAGGCGGGGTTAATGAGAAAATCGAGGGGTTTTTCGATATTTGCGCCAAAAGAGGTTTAACCGGTACTCAAGGGGTTATTATTCCCAATACCAACATTAAGCATTTGATGTTGCGCTGGGATGTAGTACATGCCGCGCAAGCCGGGCAGTTTGCCATTTATGCGGTAAGCACCGTAGACGAGGCGCTGGCTTTGCTGAGCGGCATCGATGTCGGTGTTGTGAACGAACAAGGCGTTTATCCGCCGGAGTCGTTTAACGCGTATGTTGAAGCTCAGTTGTTGCAATTTACCAAGATTAGAAAGGAGTTTGCCGGGAAGGATAAAGATAAGGAGTGACTGCCTGGTGAAAAAAGAAATGGAACGCGGATGACACTGAATTAAATGGATAATCGCTGATTAAAATCACAGTATATTTTAAAAAATCGTGTAGATTTATGCCATCCGAGTTCCGTTTAATTGAATCGGCACCTGGGTAAATCAATACCAAGTCATTTTGGACTGATTAGCAGGCGGCGATTTACCAAACAAGATAGCTTAAAACTATAGGAGATGTGAGGGTAGGGCGCTATCTCTCCCGGATGCCAATCCGGCTACACCCTTGCGATAATTATGTTAAAAAATAATCGAAAAAATAAGCTGCTGGCCGCTTGCACCTTGGCTTTACTGACTAACGCTACGTTGGCGAAAGCAGATTTAGCCTGTGAAAGCGATTTGCTTTTTAATTGGGCGGAAGCGCATTTTCAGGACTTGTTCCCGCGCTCTGCAAACACGGAAACGTTAGCGCCATGGCTATATCGTTTTTACCCGGAAAGCGGTATTTATGCCGGCGTAAATAGCGACAAAGATGTGTATTTGATGGGCGGGAGTTTTGGTAACGAGCCGTTTTATATTGATAAACTAGGCAATTTGTTGACTCAAGCCTATGGCGCTGTCGGTTGGGATTGTCCGATTACATTTACCGCAGTTAAACTGCCGGCGGCGGATAGTAGTCCTAGTATGAAGCCGCCTAATGGCAGTTATTTGGGATTGACGCCGCTGTTGCATTTTGTCACTAAAGACCTTGTGTTTGGCGTTTACAATCATCCGCAATTTACTAATGGCGGTATGATTTTCCGTTCTGAAGACGGCGGTGTTAATTGGTCGTTAGTGGGCGATGATCTGGCTTCTCTTCATGCTTTTGCTTTTGTCGATGAAGCGGTTGGCTATGTGGTGGGCAGTGCGTCATCATTTGGGGTCAATCAATATGTCGGTAAAACCACCGATGGCGGCAAAACCTGGACTGATATCACCGCTAAACTGCTCAATTCAGTCAATGAAATTTGGGCAGGTATTGCCCGCAATACGATGAATTATAATGTCGCCACATTGGGCGAAGATACTGTGTTTATTGTCGGCAGGCATACCGTGTATGCCTCGTTTGATGGCGGCGAAAATTGGTTACTGGCGGGCGGCGCTAAAAGCCGGGACGAAAGCACCAAGACCTCGCTGCATCGGACAACTTTGCGCGTAGTCGATAATAAAGCCTATGTCGCGATGTATGACCATTTTGAATACTATGTTGCCGATGCCGCTTCACCCGAATGGCTTACGCTACCGGCGCCCTGGGATTATGAAGCCGGTTTAAAATTGACTCAGCTGACCTTTGCAAACGCTGAACGCGGTTGGGCATTGGTGGAAGTGACTGCGACGAACACGCTGGAACTGTACGAAACCCTTAATGGCGGGCAGAACTGGCAGAAAGTGGCGTCCGCGCTGAAAAGCGATAAAACCGCACTTTTTCCCAGAAGTGCCAATTTGATTTATTACGGTGATGTTTTGTTCGGCACTGCCCAAATAGGTACTCGGAGTGGCGATTATGTGTTGACCAGCACCGATGGCGGCAGGAGCTGGGAGCAAAACGACTGGTATGGTGAGGGTGGCTGGCCGCTGTTATATAAGGTGGTAGATAATGAGCTTAGAGTCTATAAAAACCTGAATGGCGACTACAATCTGAGGGAGTACGGGGTTATGGACTGACTGTTAAAATAGGGCGCAAGGCGGTTTTTTTACCTTGCGTCTGTCAATATTTTTCTTATCCAATTTGAAGAGGTCACTATGAAATTTCCTATTAATACCCTTATGTTAGCATCCGGCTTATGCCTTTCTTCACTGGCAGTGGCGGATAGTGTTGCCGTAAAAGGTGGCGCCATTTTTCTGTTAGGCGGCCCCGTCCTGACGGTGCAATCTTTGTCCGCCTCATCACCGACAGCCGCTTGCATCAGCCAATTAGCTGGACAGCCGATTAATCCAGCGGCCACCGATATTGTCATCAGTGGTGGACAAGCCGTTGTGGCGCCCGGTTTAACGCCTGCTTCCGCTGATGTGGTTAACATTAGCGACTGTTTATCGGGGGAGAATGTTAATGATGATTCCGGGCAGAACCCTAAAGGCGATGCTAAAGCCGACTTGAAAAAAGGGACGCTGGATATTCCGTGTTTGGATGTTGATGGCGCGTTTTATAACGTCATCATGAATCAGCGCGGCAATTCCATGAACTGGGAAGTGGTGTTTGGCGAAGCTGTAACTGATGGCTCGTGTGACTGATCTTATGCCCAACCATCAGTGTAATTGACAGCAACCGTTTCGAAGGGTGCGAAGCAATAAAACTTCGTGCCCTTTTTGGTCTTCGTAGCGAACATTTTTTAATTGCCGGTATCAATCCAGTCAACAATATCTTTCCATACCATCGGCGCTTGTAAATCGCGCAGCAGCATGTGGTAGCCGTGCGGGTATATCGTCACCGTTTTTTTCGTTGTGTCCGCCGCAAGCAATTGCTGTAAAAACGCATGTGTCGGTTTCTTTGGGATCACTTCGTCTTTCTCGCCGTACAATAGCAGCGTATTGCCGCCTAATGAGGTGACGCTGCCGAATGCGGCATCCATCAGGTTGGCCAAACCGTAGAGGGTTTCCACGCGGGTTGCCTTAATCACCCACGGGTCGCGGCTCATGGCACGCAGCATGTCGATATTATCCGAGGCGGTGACGCGCACGCCTTTGCCGGTTAAGGTCAGCCAGGGTAGGCTGTGCGCCAGTGTCCACAGTAAGCCGGTTTGGTACCAGGGCATAGTTGAGCGCGCCCATACCGCCGGCGCTGCAAGAATAATGCCTTCGACTTCAGGCAGTTGCAGGCGGCTCATGGCGGTGATGACTATCGCGCCGCCCATGCTTTCGCCGAGCAAATAAACGGGGTATGTCGGGTAGCGTTGTTTGACCAGCCGCACAAAAATTTGCAGGTCGTTGATATAGGTGTCGATACCCGCCCACAAGCCGCGTTTGGGTGAGCTGCCGAAACCGCGTTGATCGTAAGCGAAACAGGCGATGCCCTGATTGCTGAAATATGTACCCGGCGCCTCGAAAAAACGGCTGTAATCGTTAAAGCCGTGCAGCGCGATAAGCACGGCATGGGGTTCTGTTTCCGGCAGCCAAGAACGCAACGGCAAACCGGCGCCATCTTCAGTGCGGTAAGTATTTACGCCCAGTTGCGCCTCGGTGTTTTTTGCGCCGGGCGGGTAAGTCAGCGGCATACAGCCGCTTTGGCTCATCAGCAACAAAAGCGCCAGCAATGGTTTCATGCACGCGGTTTAATTCATTCAAAAAAACCGTACAAATACATCACTTCATCTTCGCCTTGCAGGGTGAATTTTACGTCATCATCGGAAGTTTCAACGTCGAGCGGGTAGGGCGCGTCGACATCGTCAAAATAATCGGATTTGATAAAAAACTCATCGTCGCTGTTTTTTAACAGCACCATTGAATAACAGGCGTTATCTTCAGCTTGATCGATATTTTTTAAGCTAAAACCGATGCTCAGGCCATCGGCGGCAACAAGCGGATCTTGCTCTGTTTGCTCGTATTCGCAGGCAATGTCTTCTTCGTCTTCAAAAAACACATAGGTCATGGAAAAATATTTTAAACGCGTTAAATCGACTGACATCACATCACTCCCAGCATGTTGTCCAAGGCCTTTTTGGCGTAGCTCGCTATCTCTGCAGGCACCGAAATCCGGTTGACCACATGGCCTGCTGCCAGATTTTCCAGCACCCAGGCCAAATGTTGCGGGTCAGTCCTGAACATGGTCGAACACATGCACAAGGTTGGCGACATAAAATGCACATTTTTGCCTTGTGCCTTGCATTCTTCGTGCAGGCGGTTGACCAGATTCAGTTCTGTCGCCACCAGCCAGCGCGTGTTCGGTTCGGCGGCGCGCACGGTGGTTAAAATATACTCGGTGGAACCGATGTATTCGGATTTTTGGCAAACCTCGAACGGCGCTTCCGGGTGCGAAATAACATGGGTTTCCGGGAACCGTTGCAAAAATGCGTCGATATGCTCCGGCTTGAACACCTGATGCACCGAGCAAAAACCGTTCCACAGGATGATTTTGGCGTTGCGGATTTGCTGCTCGGTCAAGCCGCCCATTGGTTTGGTGAAATCCCAGGTAACCATCTGTTCCAGCGGAATGCCCATGCGGTAACCGGTATTGCGGCCTAAATGCTGGTCGGGGAAAAACAGCACTTTCTGTTTTTTGGCAAAACTCCATTCCAATATCTTTTGCGCATTGGACGAGGTGCAAACGATGCCGCCATGTTGGCCGCAAAAGCCTTTAAGGTCGGCGGCCGAGTTGATGTAAGTCACCGGCGTGACTTCCGCCTCCACATCAATCACTTGCGCCAGTTCATCCCAGCATTTCTGCACTTTGATCAGGTTAGCCATATCGGCCATTGAGCAGCCTGCCGCCATATCCGGCAAGATCGCAATCTGCTCGGGACGGGACAATATATCGGCGACTTCGGCCATAAAATGTACGCCGCAGAACACGATGTATTCGGCGTCCGATTGTGCCGCATCGCGGGACAGTTTTAACGAATCGCCGGAAAAATCAGCATGTTTGAACACTTCATCGCGCTGATAATGATGGCCGAGCACCACGCAACGGCTGCCTAATTTGGCTTTGGCGGCGATAATCCGGGTATCGCATTCCTCATCGCTGAGTAAGGCGTAATCTTGAATGGGGGTATGGGACATTGTATTAATTCTCGGTTCGGTAGTTTTTATAACCGCATGATTATTAATGGTTAATTTCTACAGTGATAGTCATATAGAGAACCTCAAGCGATTTGTTCGTAAGAAAATACTGGAATATCAGCGCGCTCTCTTGCGTGTTCGATAGTGATTGCGCAAACATTACCCTCGCAATCAATATCAAGCAGAGTATTTTCATCGTAGTCTTTTGTTTTAACAATTTCTGTTTGACGAAATTCGATGTACAAGGTGTCGGTGTTTTGAAAATATTTTATTTTCATGGCGTAAATGACCTATCAAAAAATGCGTTGTGAACAGTTTCTTCGTCTGCAAGCAAAATGACACGTAGATGATATTTACCGTTTGCTTCTTCAATTGCCGCCCAGAGACCTATTCTGCCGTCTTCTTGAATCGCATACCTGACATTTAGCCAATATTTGCTTTTCTCGGGGATGTTGGAATTGTTTAAATTATGAGGCTATATCTACAATCAACACCTGATTTTATAGACAGGACTAACTTATGCCTCACCATCAAGCTAAGATGCACAATGAAAGAACTTACTATATGGCTGATTTACTAAAAATTTCTTTATAAAAATCACTAACCTTGGAGTTTTGATATTGAATCGCCTTTAAAAGATCCCAGGCATTGTTTGTTTGAGGAAATTGCCAAAGAGAATTTCCTGACTCGTCAATAAATTCAAAAACTATTCTGCTATCCCAACTATATTGACCCTCATCAATGTAGTATTTGTAGTTTTTCTGGTAAATTCTGATATATCTATTCAAATAGAAAGTAGTATATACAAGATCGATTCTCACATCAGGGCCAGTTAGATTATAAGGTGGCTCAGAACTTTCCCAAGAAAGTTCATTATGCTGAGTAAGCTCTATCAGCTTATCAACTACTTCAATCGTTTCTTTAGTCATTTTAAGCCCCTATCAATAACTGTTTTTTAACGTTATTCATCTCTTCAACTACGACGTTAATAGCTGTGTTTATTTCCCTAGCAGATTTTTCATTTTTATTTCCGGCCTTTTTAATCCATCCGCTTACTCTATATGCTTTTATTTTTGATCTTGCAGTTTTTACATCTGACAACAAATCACCATTAGCTCCATTTTTAATATTTCGAAGCTTTACATCCGCTATAGCAATAGCATCATCTATATCATCCATATTTTTAGAGTATGACTGTAAAAGCCCTGATATTTGTGAGGCGATTTCACGAAGAGACTGCTGATGCTCTTCAACTCTAGATTTAAATAGAAACTTCTTCTTTATGCTAAAAACCAACATAAACGTGAAAATCGTCATAACCAAGCCAATTATAGAACACCAGCTTCCTATATCAGATAAGGTTGCACACGAAAAATATTCCATCAGAGACAAATACCTTAACTCCCTCAGAAGTTATAACAGTCCGAAGTAAATCGTAGGTCGGATTAGCGTAGCGTAATCCGACCTACGTTGTTTAATTTTTTTCTTTTCCCGCAGGTTTAATCAAACGAATACCCAGTTCTTTCAACTGCTCATCGGTAACCACCGCCGGTGCACTGACCAACGGACACGCCGCCGATTGCGTTTTGGGGAAGGCGATCACGTCGCGGATAGAGGTTGAACCGGTCATCAGCATGACCAAACGATCCAGGCCAAACGCTAAACCGCCGTGCGGAGGCGCGCCGTATTTCAAGGCATCCAACAGGAAGCCGAATTTTTCGCGGGCTTCGTCTTCGCCGATGCCTAAAATTTCAAATACGGTTTGCTGCATCGCCGTGCGGTTAATACGGATGGAGCCGCCACCGACTTCGGTGCCGTTCAACACCAAGTCGTAAGCGCGTGACAAAGCCGCGCCCGGATTGGCGACCAGTTCTTCAACCGAGCAGCTGGGCGCGGTGAACGGGTGATGGATGGCATTGAAGCGGTTGCTTTTTTCGTCCCAATCGAACATCGGGAAGTCAATCACCCAAACCGGTTTCCAGTCGCCTTCAAGCAGGTTTAAATCGTGCCCCAACTTAACCCGCAATGCGCCCATGGCTTCATTGACGATGCTGGCTTTATCGGCACCGAAGAAAATCAAATCGCCGTTTTGCGCACCGGTTTTTGCCAACACGCTGTCCCAGACTTCGGCAGGGGCGAATTTGACGATAGGCGATTGCAAGCCGTCGACACCGGCGGCTAGGTCGTTGACTTTGATGTAAGCCAGACCGCGTGCGCCGTAAATGCTGACATATTTGGTCAAGGCATCAATGTCTTTGCGGCTTAATTCGCCCGCGCCAGGGACGCGCATCGCGACCACGCGGCCTTTCGGGTCATTGGCCGGAGCCGAGAACACCTTGAAATCAACGTCTTTCATGTCCTCGGCAATATCGACCAATTCCAGCGGAATACGCAAATCGGGACGGTCGACGCCGTAGCGCGACACCGCTTCCTGATGGCTGATGCGCGGAAATTTGTCGCCCAGGTTGACGCCGATCACTTTAATGAATAACTGGCGAATCATTTCCTCCATGATGTGCATGATCTCGTTTTCATCCATAAACGAGGTTTCAATATCCAGCTGGGTGAATTCGGGCTGACGGTCGGCGCGCAAATCTTCATCGCGGAAACAGCGCACCACTTGATAATAGCGATCCATGCCCGCCACCATCAACATTTGCTTGTACAATTGCGGCGATTGCGGCAGCGCGAAAAACGAATTTTCGTGGGTACGGCTCGGCACGATGTAGTCGCGCGCACCTTCGGGCGTGGCTTTGGTTAAGTAAGGCGTTTCAATCTCGAAGAATTCATTATCATCGAGAAAGTTGCGTAAAACCCGCGTCACATCGCGGCGCACTTTCATTTTTTCCTGCATCACGGTACGACGCAAGTCGATATAACGGTAGCGCAAACGCAGCTCTTCGTTGACTTCGATGTCGCTTTCGACTGGGAACGGCGGGGTTTCCGACTCATTCAGCACGACGATGTTTTTAGCCAGTATTTCAATGGCACCGGAATGCATATTCGCATTAACCGTGCCTTCGGGACGGTGACGAACCAGCCCGGTAATTTGCAATACATATTCACTGCGCACGCTTTCAGCGGTGGCAAAGACATCAGCCACGTCGGGATCGACCACGACTTGCACGAGACCTGCGCGATCTCGTAAATCGATAAAAATAACGCCGCCGTGGTCGCGACGTCTATGTACCCAGCCGCAAATTGAAACGGTTTGATCCAGCTGTTGTGTGTTTAATTCTCCGCACTTGTGAGTACGCATAAATGTTCCCTGTTGATTATATTGAGGTTCAAGGTGAAAGGTTCAAGGTGAAAGGTTTAAGGTGAAAGGTTTAAGGTGAAAGGGTGCAGCGTGTTTTCGCCTTTCGCCTGCTTTTTATTTACAGCCGCCCGCAGGACAGCTGTCGGAAGAGGGCGAGCAACTTGCTTCGCCGGCGACATTTTTCTTGGCGCCGCTTTTGAAATCAGTTTCGTACCAGCCGCTGCCTTTTAACCGAAATCCCGCCGCAGAAATCTTTTTCATTAACTCCGGCTTGCTGCAGGCAGGGCAGGTCACTAAAGGCTCGGCACTCAGTTTTTGTAACGCTTCATGCTCATGGCCGCATGATTGGCATTGGTATTCATAGATAGGCATTTATCGCTCCGGTAATAAAAAAATAATAGCTACGATAAGTGCGGCGTTTAATTTTTCAAGGCACTTACTATAAAATAACCGGCTATTTTACAGAATTTAACTTCAATAATGAAAACATTAACCATTACCCGACCCGATGACTTGCATTTACATGTCAGAAACGGCGCAGTTTTAAAAACCGTGTTGCCGCATACCGCCCGGCAATTTGCCCGCGCCATCATCATGCCCAACCTGAAACCGCCGGTAACTACAGTGGCTCAGGCTCTGGTTTATCGGGAAGAAATCCTGCAAGCGGTTCCTGCCGGTGTTGATTTTACGCCGCTGATGACGCTGTATCTGACCGGCTCGACGACAGTCGATGAAATCGAAAAAGCCGCCGCATCCGAACATGTCCATGCCTTTAAGCTGTATCCGGCTGGCGCCACCACCAATTCCGATTCAGGCGTTGCCGACATCAAGGCGGTTTATCCGTTATTCGCGGCGATGGAAAAACATGATATTCCGTTGCTGATTCACGGCGAAGTCACCGATGATGCCTGCGATATTTTCGACCGCGAGCGGGTGTTCATCGACACCTATTTGATTGACATAGCCAAAAATTTCCCTGGCCTACGCATCGTGGTCGAACACGTCACCACCACCGAAGCGGTGCAGTTTGTGCAAGATTCCAGCGCACATATTGCCGCCACCATCACCCCGCAGCATTTGCTGTTTAACCGCAATGCACTTTTGGCAGGCGGCATCAAGCCGCATTATTACTGCCTGCCGATTATCAAGCGCGAGTCGCACCGATTGAGCTTAATAAAGGCTGCCATCAGCGGTAATCCGAAATTCTTTTTAGGTACCGACAGTGCGCCGCATCTGAGTTCATTAAAGGAAAACGCCTGCGGTTGCGCCGGTTGCTACAGCGCCCATGCCGCCTTGGAGCTGTATGCAGAAGCCTTTGAGCGGGCAGGGGCATTGGATAAACTGGAAGCCTTTGCCAGTTTTTACGGTGCTGATTTTTACCGCTTACCACGAAATTCAGGCACGATCACTTTGGAAAAATCAACCTGGACAGTGCCGGCTAGTTACGGAGAAAATGACTTAACCATTACACCACTCAAAGCGAATGAAGCGTTAAGCTGGACAGTCTCGCAATTTTTAGGCAGAGTTGTGTAGATATTTATGGCATCAAGGCGGGAAGCGGCGGGCTGCCAGTCCGTTACATTAACGGTTTGTGCGGAACAGGTGCCCCCGAAACCATCACGATGTGCTTTGCTCATGTGTTGTTTTCATAATCTGAATTTTTGGAAATAGAATCTTGGGCTTTATTTATAAAATAAACCTGCTATAATTTGCCGTCTTGGTTGGGTGCTGCTTAAAAACGGCACGTTTTTAACATATATAGGGAGTAGCCATGCTTATCTTGACTCGTCGGGTAGGGGAGACTTTAATGATTGGTGACGAAGTGACCGTCACTGTTCTTGGAGTTAAAGGAAATCAGGTTCGTATAGGTGTTAACGCACCCAAAGAAGTGTCTGTACATAGGGAAGAAATTTATGAAAGGATCAAAAAAGAACAGAATGAGTCGACTGGACTAACAGGTTCTGAAAGTTAAAATAGTCGCAATTATATTTAGGCGCAAAACTGTAGTCTAAATAGATAGACCATGTATTTGGAGAGTTGGCCGAGAGGCTGAAGGCGCTCCCCTGCTAAGGGAGTATGGGTTTTATCGCCCATCGAGGGTTCGAATCCCTCACTCTCCGCCATCATATCGCTTCAAGTATCTGATCAAAAACACAATTAGTTTTAAAAAACAGTTTTTGCCCCGCTCTGGGCGCTCCATCACATTACACCTCGTTACACATTAAACCGGCAATTCCTGCCTATTTTTCAAATTTCAGCCATAAAAAAACCGGATAGGCCGGCTTTTATTTGCGGCTCAATTCCGCGCTACCAGATTCAAACGTCGATTATTCACGGTGTATAGATTGTGTGCTGTAGCATCCGCGCGTTACTTTGCCTTGGCTGTGCATTTACTAGCTCTGAATGATATTTTATTCACCACGAAGACCAAGAAGAATGAAACTTCGCGTCTTTCTTAATCTTCGTGGTGATAATTTTTTTACCTGTCATTAGTGAGAAGTTACGTGCAATACGCCGAAATAAAAGTTATAGCCTGTATTTATACTGCCCGGAAAAATTTTTATTCCCCTCAAGCGATTTTGGTCGAGTAGTTACGATTTAATCACGCCAAAACGCATCCAGCGCAGGCGGTTGGCGTTGCTGACCACGGTCACTGAGGACAAAGCCATCGCCGCACCGGCAATCATCGGATTTAACAACACGCCGAACAACGGGTACAGCAAACCGGCGGCAACCGGGATGCTGACGGTGTTATAGAAAAATGCGCCGATCAGGTTTTGTTTGATGTTGATCACCGTGGCTTTGGATAATTCAATCGCTTCCGGCACTTTCAGTAGCGAGCCTTGCAAAATCACCACATCGGCGCTTTCTATCGCGACATCGGTGCCGGTGCCGATGGCAAAACCGACATCGGCCTGCGCCAGGGCAGGGGCGTCATTGATGCCGTCGCCGACCATGCCGACAATTTCACCGGCTTGTTGCAGTTCCTTGACCACTTCGGCCTTATCCTGCGGCAACACTTGCGCCCGCAATTCGGAAATGCCCGCCTGTTTGGCGATGGCCTGCGCGGTGATGGCGTTGTCGCCAGTCACCATGATGATGCGCACGCCCTGACTTTGCAGCATTTGCACCGCCTGCGCCGAATCCTTTTTAATCGGGTCGGAAACCGCAATGATACCGGCCACTTGATTATCCACCGCCAGCAACATCGGCGTTTGACCCAGCGCTGACAACTCTTCCAGTCGCTTGTTAAAGTCGGCGATATTAACACTTTGCTCATCCATCAGCGCCTGATTGCCGAACAAGACGCGCTGCTCGTTAATGGTCGCCATCACGCCGTGGCCGGCAACGGCGGCAAATTGTTGCACTTTTTCCAGTTTTATTTGCCGTTGTTCCGCCGCTGTCAAAATGGCCGCCGCAAGTGGGTGTTCCGAGCCTGATTCAATGCTCGCCGCCCATTGCAACAGCTGTTCCTCGCTGTTGTCGCCAAAGGCTTCAAGCGTCGAAACCGTCGGCTTGCCTTCGGTCACTGTGCCGGTTTTGTCGAGTATCAAACAGGTTAGTTTGCCCGCCGTTTGCAGCGCTTCGCCTTTGCGGATCAGAATGCCCGATTGGGCGGCGCGGCCTACGGCGACCATCACCGAAATTGGCGTTGCCAAGCCCAACGCGCAAGGGCAGGCGATGACCAGCACTGTCATCGAGGTGACAAAGGCGTAACCCAACGACGGGTCGGGGCCAAATGCGTACCACAGCAAAAAAGTCAACACCGAAACTGCGACCACTGCCGGGACAAAAACGCCGGATATTCTGTCGGCTAGGCGCGCAATTTCGGGCTTGCTGCTTTGCGCCTGACGCACGCTTTTAATGATCTGCGCCAATGCGGTATCGCGGCCAATGCGGGTTGCGGTAAACAAGAAACTGCCGGTTTGGTTCATAGTGCCGGCAACGACTTCTGCGCCGACCCTTTTTTCCACCGGCAGCGATTCGCCGGTCAGCATTGATTCGTCAACGGTGGAATGGCCTTCCAGCAATATGCCATCGACCGCGATTTTTTCGCCGGGCCGAACGCGCAAGGTTTCGCCCAAGCCGACTTGCTCGATGGCAATATCGATTTCCTCACCATTGCGGATCACGCGTGCGGTGCGCGGCTGCAAACCGATCAGTTGCCGGATGGCGCTGGAAGTCTTGCCGCGCGCCAGCGTTTCCAACGCGGTGCCCAAATTAATAAAGGCCAGAATCATTACCGCCGCCTCAAAATAAGCGTGTTTCGCCAGCGAGGGCAGGGTGGCGTAATAATCGATGACAATGCAGGAATACAGCCACGCCGAACCGGTGCCCAAGGCAATCAGGGTGTCCATGTTGGCTTGTCCCAGCGTCAACGATTTGTACGCGCCGCTGTAAAAATGCCAACCTGAGTAGACCAAAATGCCTAAAGTGAACAGGGCGATTTCCGGCCACAGCCATGATCCAGCGGGCGAGCCGATTTCCGGCAGCCAAGCCAAATGTTCGGCCACCATCAACAACAATCCGAAGGCTCCTGCGACCGCCGCCTTTTTCATCAGCTTCCGGTAACGCTGCAATTCCTGTTGCTCCTGCTCGGCAGGGTCTTCAAAACCCTCCATCACGGCGGCATCAAAACCGGCTTCTTTAATGGCCTGTATTAATAGCGCCGGATCGCTATGGCCTTTAACCACAGCAGAATGATCGGCAAAATTGACGCTGACCGAGGTCACACCATCAACGGCGGCTAACGCGCCTTCAACCGCGCTGACGCAGCCGGCGCAACGCATACCTAAAATGGATAGGCGTAATTCGTCAGTTGTTTCTGCACTCATAAGCTCACCTCGTACATTAATCCGCCTCTACGCTAAAACCCGCGTCGGTAATGGTGCTGGTAATGGCATCCAAGCTAGTTTTACCACTATCGAAGTCGACGTTGACTTCGTTATTTTTGCTGGATGCACTGACCGACAACACACCGTCGATCGCTTGTAATTTATTCGTGACATTGGTTTCACAGCCGCCGCATTTCATGCCGGTCACGGTTAATGTGATAGATTCGCTCATGTTCTTCTCCTAACGGGTTAATAAAAATCTTATATTCGGTAATGTCCGTATCATACTCGACTGGCAATCAGCAATCATGGTATAAATTTAGTCGATAACGGTTATAAGCACTAAAAAGACGCAGGGCAAAAGGCAAAGGGTGAAAAATCATCTTTGTCTTTTGCCCTTTGCCTTGTTTTGATAGCCGTTTATATCACTTTAACATTTAACAAAAAAAAGTAATAAAAATGGCAGACATTCTTATCGGGCGGCAACAAATTTTTGACCAGCAGCTGAATATTTACGCTTACGAATTGCTGTTTAGAGGTCATGATTTCGATCTGAGCCATCAGGACGGCGCCACTCAAGCGACCAATCAAATCATCACCGACACTATTTTAGAGCTGGGCCTTAACACTATTGTAGGACCGCATAAGGCCTTCATTAATTTCACCACGCAAAGCATTCTCGACAAAACGCCGTTGCATTTGCCTAAAGACCGCATTGTCATTGAGGTGCTTGAAAATGTTCAAATTGATTCAAGAATCATTGCCAATTTAAAAGAATTGTCCGAGCTAGGCTATATCATTTCCTTGGACGATTTTATCTTTTCGGATGACTGGACGCCGCTGGTGGAATTTGCCGACATCATCAAACTGGATATTTTGGAAATGGGCGAAGCCAAAACCAGGGAACTGATACAGCGTCTTAAACCCTACAATGTGCAATTGCTCGCAGAAAAAGTGGAAACCTACGCCGAGTATCAATATCTGGTTGAATTGGGCTGTAATTACTTCCAGGGCTTCTTTTTTAATACACCTAATATCGTGTCCGGTAAACGCATTAATGTCAATCAAACAGCGGCTATTGAGTTATTGACTACCATTAATAAAACTGATGTTGAATTTGAGGACTTGACCCGCATCATATCGCTGGATGTTGGTTTGAGTTATAAATTACTGCACTATATTAACTCCGCATTTTTCTCCTTACCCAACAAAGTATCATCGATTAAACATGCGGTTGCTTGTCTGGGGCTTAAAGAAATAAAGCGCTGGGTTAATATATTGACACTATCAGCCTTATCCGAAAAGCCGGAAGCTGTCATGCAAAACGCCTTAATCCGTGGCAAAATGTGCGAGGAGCTGGCTAGATTGGGCGGTGATAAATCGGACAATTTTTTCCTGATTGGTATTCTGTCGAATCTGGACAGTTTGCTGGATATGCCGTTAAAGGAAGCGCTCGAACAATTACCATTGGCTGATGATATTGTTTCCGCGATATTATATAAAACAGGCGTAGGTGGTGAAGCGCTTAAATGTGTGATCAGTTATGAACATTGGGATATTTTGTCAATAGAATTTAAAAATATTGACCAATCCCTTATTGGCGATGCTTATATTAAAAGCATCAGCTGGGCAAAAGATATTATGAGCAATATAAAATAACCATGTCATTAAATACTCTGAACAATCAAACCATCGCGTTGGCCGGCATAGCCCAGGCCGCAGCATTGGTGCAACAACTAGCCAGTACCGGCAGCGCCGATGCGGCGGCCCTTCAAGCCAGCATTGCCAGTCTTTTTATTAGCGACGAAAACGGCGTGGAAGCCGTTTACGGCGGTTTATCCGGTCTTAAGCTCGGCATTAAGCAGTTGGACGATCAAATGACCGGCTTTAAAATTGCCGATCCCGAGCAGGCGCGTTATTCCGCCTCGCTGGTGTTTTTGGAGAATCAATTAGCCAAGCAACCGGCCATGCTGAAAACCATTTTTGCCGGCATTGAACGCGCACAAGCGCAATCGGAACATTTTGGCGTGATGCATGAAAATGTGTTGGCTAATCTTGGCGATATTTACCACACCACCATCAGTACTTTGCAACCGCGCATCATGGTCAACGGCGAGCAGGAATATTTATCCAGACCCGACGTTGTCAATAAAATACGCGCTTGTTTGCTGGCCGGTATTCGTTCCGCCATTCTATGGCGACGCTGCGGCGGTACCCGCTGGAAGTTCCTGTTTTATCGCAAAAAAATTCAAGCCGAAATACAAAAATTGCTGCAAAAGCTGTAATTGGTGCAAATTAACCCCATCCTGAAACCTATGAAACAAGTGAGGCTCTATGAAAAAATCGCAAAAGCTTAAATTAGGCTTATTCCTGTCTGTTGTTTGCCTGTCTGCAAGCGCAGTGGCAGAAACTAACACTGCAGAAAAAGCCGCAAAACCGGCTCATGGTGAATACATCGACTGGCGCTTGTTATCGGTTTCGCATCGGCAAGACAGCAAAACATTGCGCGCTATTTTGGGCAATGAGACGGCTATAAATGCTGCACGAAGCGAGAAAACCAAGCCGTGGCCGGATGGTTCGATTTTGGCTAAAGTGGTCTGGAAAGAAAGTACGCATCCGAATTGGCCGCAAGCGATTATTCCGGGCGAGTTTGCTGCGGCCGAGGCGATGATTAAAGACAGCAAAAAATACGCGGCTACCGGCGGCTGGGGCTTTGCCCATTGGGTAGGGGAAAAACTGGTTATGCATGAAGAGGCCAAGGCGAAGGAATGTTTCGCTTGTCATGTGCCGATGAAAGATAACGATTATGTTTATACGTTTAATGCGTTGAAATAATGTAACTACTCACTGAAAAAGGAAATAGAACACGGATAACACTGATGAAACGGATAGTCACTGATTAAAACGTGTAAATCCATCTTATCTATGCCATCCGTGTTCCATTTACTTGTTGTTAATCAAAAGTTACTGTAGCCGCCCTACGCTTGGCTATTCAAATAATCCTCATAATTACCATTGAAATCAACAATCCCGTTTGGTGTCAGTTCGATAATCCGCGTCGCCAGCGACGATACAAATTCCCGGTCATGGCTGACGAAAATCAAGGTGCCGGGATAATTTTCCAGCGCGGTGTTCAGCGACTCAATCGATTCCATATCCAAATGGTTGGTTGGCTCGTCCATGACCATGATGTTGTTTTTTTGCAGGATTAATTTGCCGAACAGCATCCGGCCTTGCTCGCCACCGGAGATGACTTTAACCGATTTGTTAATGTCGTCGGCGCTGAACAATAAGCGTCCTAACGTGCCGCGAATGGCTTGGTCATCGTCCGATTCCTTGCGCCATTGCCCCATCCATTCAATCAGTGTCATGTCTTCGGCAAAATCTTCGGCGTGATCCTGGGCATAATAGCCTATCTCGGAATTTTCCGACCATTTGACCACACCGGTATCGGGCGTTAAAGCGCCGACCAAAGTGCGCAGCAGCGTTGTTTTACCGATACCGTTAGGGCCAATAACAGCAATGCGCTCACCGACCGGCACCATTAGATTCAGGTCTTTGAACAACGGTTCCTCACCGTAGCCTTTGCTCAAGTTCTCAACTTCCAGCGCTAAGCGGTGCAGCTTTTTGGTCTGGTCAAAGCGTAAAAACGGATTAACCCGGCTGGACGGTTTGACTTCATCCAGTTTGATTTTATCCAGCTGCTTAGCGCGCGAAGTCGCTTGTTTGGCTTTCGATGCATTCGCCGAAAAGCGTCTAACGAAGGTTTGCAGTTCGGCAATCTGGACTTTTTTCTTGGCGTTTCCTGCCAGCAGGCGTTCCCTAACCTCGGTCACGGCGACCATGTAATCGTCATAATTGCCCGGATAAACACGCAACTCGCCATAATCCATATCGGCTACGTGGGTACACACGCTGTTTAAAAAGTGGCGGTCATGCGAGATGATAACCATCGTGCAATCGCGCTGGTTCAGGATGTCTTCAAGCCAGCGGATGGTGTTGATGTCCAAGTTGTTGGTTGGCTCATCAAGCAGCATGATGTCAGGATTGGCGAACAAGGCCTGTGCCAGCAGCACACGCAGTTTCCAGCCGGGCGCTACCGCGCTCATCGGGCCGTTGTGCTGTTCCAGCGGAATGTCCAAGCCCAGTAACAATTCACCGGCCCTGGCTTCGGCGGTATAGCCGTTGAATTCGGCGAACACCGATTCCAGTTCAGCCGCATGCATATAATCGTCTTCGGTCGCTTCCATATTGGCGTAAATCGCGTCGCGCTCAGACATTGCCGCCCACATTTCGGCGTGACCCATCAGCACTACGTCGAGTACGCGCATGTCTTCATAAGCGAATTGATCCTGGCGCAAGTTACCTAAGCGTTCGTTAGGGCTGATGCTGACATTGCCCGCAGACGGTTCCAAATCGCCGCTCAAGATTTTCATAAAGGTCGATTTGCCGCAGCCGTTCGCGCCAATTAAGCCGTAACGGTTGCCGTCGCCGAATTTGACCGAGACGTTTTCAAACAGGGGTTTAGCCCCAAACTGCATGGTGATGTTAGCTGTAGAAATCAAGTTTTTGTTCCGAAAAGTAAAGGTAAAAAGAGGGTCGAAGAATTAATTCACCACGAAGTTCACGAACGACTGCATCCATGCAAGTCGTTCGTGGTGAATGTTTTTTTTAAGTCAATTAAGCCAAATTTCAGGCACTATCGTAGCGGTATTTTGCTCGTCGCTGAGCCAAATCTGCCCGTCCTGAATGCTGACTTGCAGTTGCATGGTGCGTTTGACCAGTGGCATCAGCTGATCGGTCGCTTCTTTGGGCAGATTTATCACGCTCAAGTTTTTAAAGCGCTCTAATTTTGACTGAATCTGGTTCCACCACACCGTATTGCGCCCGCCGTAAGTGTAGAGAACAACCCGGTCGGCGCGGCTGCAGGCTTTACGCAGACGTTTGTCATCAGGCATACCGACATCAACCCATAATTCAATATCATCAGTCAGATTTTTTTGCCACAGTTCCGGCTCATCATCGGTGCTCAGGCCCTTGGTAAATTGCAGTTGTTCGTGGGCATTGATGACAAAAGCCAGCAGGCGCACCATCATGCGCTCTTCGGTTTCCGAAGGATGCAGGGCGATGGTTAGATTGTGCTGTTGGTAATAGCCTCTGTCCATGTCTGAAATCTGACAGTCGGCTTTATAGATGGTTGACTTGAGCGCCATTCAGCGTATTTTTTATAATTTGAGTGTAACGGAGCGCTATTTTAGCAGATTTTAGCGCTCGGGTGTTTTACAGTAACAGCTTGTCGTCGATGGCGATAAATCGGGCGGCTGATTTAATCAGCGAGGGCGCGGTCAGCGCCGGTACGCCGTAGACTTCCGTACTGACGCCGTAAACGCTTCGGGCCTTATCCAGCAATAAATCGAAATCGCCATCGCCGGACAATAAAATAAGCACATCGGCTTTGGCGGCGTAGTCAATCGCATCCAGCGTAATGCCGACATCCCAATCGCCTTTGGCAGAACCGTCGCTACGCTGGATATAAGGCTTTAGCTTGACCTCAAAACCGATGTTTCTCAGTATTTTCTGAAAGCCTTGTTGTTTGCTGTCGCCTTTGTCGATGGCATAAGCAAAGGCCGCGATCACGTCCCGGTCTGCGGTCGCCTGTGCCCAGAATGCCGCGTAATTGAAATGCCGCTGATAACTTTGTTTGCAGGTGTAATAAATGTTCTGCACATCGACAAAGAGGGCGACTTTTTCCATGTTATTTCAGGAATGAACAGCAATAATCGCTAGGCGTTTTGACTTTCATGGTGAAGGCGGCGTTCGCCGGCACGTTGAACGATTCACCGCCTTTAATGGCTTGCCAGTCAGCGCCGGGCAATAAAACCTCCAGTTCGCCGTCGATGATTTCCATCAGTTCCGGCTCGGCGGTGTTAAATGTGTATTCGCCGGGCAGCATAAAGCCCAAGGTTTTACTGCTGCCGTCGGCAAACTTGATGGTGCGGCTGTTGACATTGCCGTCGAAGTAAACATTGGCTTTTTTGACGAGAGTGACGTTAGTGAATTCTGACATGGCGTGTCCTTGATGACGAATGGCTAAAAAAGCGCGCAATGATACCAGATTGACTTGATTTAGCGAGTTGTAATGAAGATAAAACAGGCACCATTGATTAAACCCGGTGATTGATAACACAGCTTTTTGGGGCTATTTTGATACCTTTAATCTCAATAGAAACACGTCATGACCAGGATTACCTTATCGTATGGCAACGGACTATTATTTGAACTCAGCTATGCTAAAAAAGGAGTTTCAGGGTAATCCTGAATATAGCCGAAATAACTTGACTACTCTCTTTAAAACATAGACTCTTCACATGCGGCTTACAGGGCAAATCAACGCCATTGACCCACAAAGCGCTCAACTAGAAAGTCCAGGCCACTAAAAAAATAGGCGTAATATTTCATGATTACGCTTACGACAAAGTATCAGGGTTATTCGCGCTTTCGTCTTTGGCAGATTTGATTATTCAAAAACGCGGCCAATGCCGAGCGGGGGTTAAGCGTTCTCTGGAAATTAAAGAATAGGCTGAATTATTACGCAGTCAGTTAAAATAAATTAAGGGTTTTATGGAAGAATTATTGATTGGTTGGCTTAAGGAATACGGTTATTTTGTTTTATTTCTATGGAGCATATTCGAAGGAGAAATGGGCTTGATTATGGGTGGAATCATGTCTCATACGGGTGATATGCAATATATGATGACAATTTTTGTTGCGGGTTTAGGTGGGTTTACTGGAGATCAAATTTATTTTTATATTGGCCGATTTAATAAGGGCTATATTCAGAGAAAACTACATAGTCGTCGGCGTAAGTTTGCTATTGCGCATTTGTTGCTAAAAAAATATGGTTGGCCCATTATTTTTATGCAACGCTATATGTATGGTTTGCGTACCGTAATTCCGATGTCGATTGGTATTACCAAATATTCGGCAAAGAAATTTGCATTGATTAATCTTCTTAGCGCATGGGTTTGGGCTGCAATTACTGTCACACCCGCTTATTTATACGGTGAAGAAATATTAAGCTTATTGAATAATGCTAAACAATATTGGTATTTTATACTGCCGGTAATAGGTGTTTTTATATATGGAATATATACCTATTTTCAAAAAATTGAGCGACATTTTTTACAAAAAAGAAATAACCGTTTTTGAGTATTACTGAAAAAAATTAAGAGGTCGCTGGTGGATTACGAAATGCAGTTAAAATGTGCTTAACTTTGTGTCCGAAAATAGTGTTGATACATTAAAATTGGCCCTTTTAAATTTATCATTAATAACAAATAAAAAGATTATTACCACGAAGAGCGCGGAGGACACGAAGAATGAAACTTAAAGCGCCTATTTGTGCTCTTCGTGGTGAATTAAATGCCTTTCAAATTTATGCCGCTAGGTCGATTTGTGTACCTTGCCGGTCTTTATCACCATTTTGGCTATCCTGATTTTTTTGGAATAATTCGGCTTGGGCTTTGGCCGCCATTGCGGTTGCGTTGGCGGCAACTTGCATATCTTGCCCGGAAGGTTCGGCGGGTGCTAACGCGGCTCGTCTAATGGTGTCGGCTTTACGGAGCGTTGCGGCTGGATCACCGGGAACCCCGGATGTATCAATGCCGACTTCGCCACCAATAGCGTAACGGATGCCATCGGGGCCTTGTTGATATGAAAAACTGGCACCGCTGACGGCAATGCCGCCTGCCGCCGCTAAATGGGCGGCTTCATGCGTCCTGACTTCAGCATCTCGTTGTTTAAGTTCGCTGACGACTTTCAGTTCTTCGTCGGAAAGCTGGCCGTTTTTTTTGTCGTCGGCTGAGGGGGCTTTGGCCGCTTTTAATTCAGTGTCTTGTTGAGTTTTTTGTTCAAAGTCATTTTCTGGAACAAGCGGGGGGCGCTGGGAATAATCAGCCTGCTTAAACGCGGGGCTATTGCCGGATAGGGAGGAAATCATGATGCACCTTCACATCAGAGGAACTGTTCTAAGTTTAATAAACAATCACTCAAGCGTCTATGCCGAAGCAAAATTAACTTTTCGGTAGTGGGCATAAAATACTCAGAAGTAACAAAAAAATATTTTATCAGTCGGATATTTGTGGCAATCTTACCGCCGAAAAAATTAAAATTACGTTATTACTTTTTACAGTGTAAAAACACCCCTGAGGACATTTTATGAAAAACATCTACACAAAAAAAATCGCGCTGACGCTGGCAACGACACTGCTGTTATCCGCCAATGCCATGTCGGGTGAAAAGCAGACGCGTATCGTCAATGGTGCTCAATCTGATGCTGAACAATATCCGTGGTTTGTCTCAATTCTTAGTGATGACGAGCCTTCGTGCGGCGGCTCGCTGATTCATCCGCGTTACGTACTGACCGCCGCCCATTGTTTTGAAGAAGGGCAGGATGCAAGTACGGTAAAGGTGGTCATTGGACGTCAGAAATTGAGCGAAACCTCGACGGGGCAGGCTATCGTCGCTACCGCCCTGATTCGGCATCCTGACTACGACTCAACCAGTAACGATAACGACATTGCACTGGTTGAACTCTCGGAAGCCGCCAATGCCCAGGTCGTTAAACTGGCTGCGCCTGTGCATGAGTTGACCAGCGGAATTGTTGCCCGCAGTGTCGGTCGCGGCGGCCTGGCTGCGCCCGCCGATTATTTGGCGGATAAATATGCGCTGGAAGTGCCGTGTAGTGAGGATCTTGAAGGCTGTCTCGATGAGGCGGTGCAAGCGGGTATCAGTGAAGACGACATTGTCGGCTCATTGCTGCTTGCCAATGGTCTTGACGACGAAAGGAAAGGCATTGGTTACCGCGAGTTATTAGCGCAAAGCCTGTTAGGTAATGCCGTGCAACCGACACTGGCTCAACTAGCCGCCGCTTACAAGGCCAATGGCAAAGGGCTTGTTGATATGGCGGACATTATTATCAACGCTGCCGGAGGTTCAGATGAATTGCGGCAAGTTGATCTGCCGCTGATTGACAACGTCACCTGCAGTGACAGCACCGGTGATACGCTCACCGACAACATGTTTTGCGCCGGTTACAGCGGTACGCCTAAGGATACTTGCCAGGGCGACAGCGGCGGCCCATTGTTTATGCGCAATAATCGGGGCAACGACTGGCTGCAGATCGGTATTGTTAGTTATGGCGCCACTTGCGCGACCAATTATGGCGTCTATGCCAAAGTTGCCAACTATCTTGATTGGATAGAACAGCAGGTACCCGAAATCGCCTACGAGCGTCTGTTTGCTTGGGGTGAAGCGACCGTTACATCACTACTCCAACCGGTGGGTACCGAGCGTTCGATTGAGCTTTCGCCTTACTATGCGCGTTTTTATAGCGCCTCGGGAACGGCTGTCGGCTACAACGCAGAGGATCAGCAACTTTACTTTTACGACGGCGCTAACCTAAGCCCATTGGGGCCAATTTCCGAGTGGGTTGGGCAGGCGAAAGCGGCCGGTTACTGAAAGCTTTTAGTAACTGGGAACGCCGAGCCCCAGCTCGGCAATATCGATCATTAAGGGTGCTCGCCAAGCTGGGGCTTGGCGTTCCCAGCCGCTCGCTTAAAGCTGTCTCTGTAAAGAGGGTAACCGAACACGGAAAGCGCAGATTAGACGGATTCACACGGATTTTTTAAAATAGACCGTGCTTTTAATCAGTGATTATCCGAGTTCCTTTAGTCATTTTTAACAACCGCTGAGCAGTTACAGGTTTTATTCAGCACGAAGCATACGAAGTTTCATTCTTTGTGCTCTTCGTGGTGATAATCTTTTTAGCCGTAAATTAACGTATAATGCCGGTTTTTTATCTGGCTGTTCTTGATGTCCAACCCCGATCTTTTTAAGCAACTTTCCCTTCAATTAGCGCAGTCTCTGAATCAGGACAGGCCGCTATTAAAGCGGCAGTTAGACCGTTGCCGCAGCAAAAAAATCCCGGAAGAACTGAACGCGCTGGCGGCTCGGATTGAACGCTCGGTTGCGGCCAGGAATAAACGCCTTGCCAATTTTCCGGTGCTGACCTTTCCAGATTTGCCGGTCACCGGCAAAAAAGACGATATTGCCCAGCTGATACAGGACAATCAGGTGGTGATATTGTGCGGCGAAACCGGTTCCGGCAAGACCACGCAATTGCCCAAGATTTGTTTGTCGATAGGTCGCGGCGCGGCGGGCTTTATCGGCCACACCCAGCCCCGGCGAATTGCGGCGCGCACCGTCGCCGACCGTATCGCCGAAGAATTGGGCGAGCCGATGGGTAAATCAGTCGGTTACAAAATCCGTTTTAATGATAAAACTCACGCCGATTCGTTAATTAAATTGATGACCGACGGTATCTTGCTGGCCGAGTCGCAAAACGATCCGTATTTAAATCAATACGACACCATCATTATCGATGAGGCGCATGAGCGCAGTTTGAATATCGATTTTTTGATCGGTTACATGAAATGGCTGTTGCCCAAGCGTCCTGATTTAAAGCTGATTATTACCTCGGCGACTATTGATACGCAGCGCTTTTCTACGCATTTTAATAATGCGCCGATTATTGAAGTTTCCGGACGCACTTACCCGGTGGAAATGCGTTACCGGCCTATCGTTCCAAAAGAGGAAGCGGATGGCGAAAAAGCCACAGACGAAACCGGCGATGAATTGCAACACGCCATTCTCGATGCTGTTGACGAGTTGTACCGCGATTTGCGCGGCGATATCCTGATTTTTCTCAGCGGCGAGCGGGAAATCAGGGAAACCGCCGATTCGCTGAAAAAACACCATCCGACCCAATATGAAATCCTGCCTCTGTATTCAAAACTCAGCGTCAGCGAGCAGGAGCGGGTGTTCAAACCCAAAGGCGGCAAGTTGCGTATTGTGCTGGCGACCAACGTTGCGGAAACCTCGTTGACGGTGCCGGGCATTCGTTGCGTGATTGATACCGGCCACGCGCGTATCAGCCGTTACAGCCATCGCAGCAAAATCCAGCGTTTGCCGATTGAGCGCATCTCGCAATCAAGTGCCAATCAAAGGGCAGGGCGCTGCGGCCGTGTTGCCGAAGGTATTTGCATTCGCTTGTATTCGCACGATGATTATTTAGCGAGGCCGGAATTTACCGAACCGGAAATTATGCGCACCAATTTGTCTGCGGTTATTTTGCAGATGATCACGTTGAAGCTCGGCGACATTGAAGATTTTCCGTTCATCGAGCCGCCCGAAGACAAGATGATTCGCGACGGCAAAACCGTACTGCATGAAGTCAACGCGCTGGATAAAGCCGGCAAACTGACCGAAGTCGGCAAGCAGTTAGCCAAATTCCCGACTGACCCCAAATTGGCGCGGATGCTGATTGCCGCCGCGCACGAGCATTGTCTGACTGAAGTTGCGATTATCGTGGCCGCGTTAAGCGTGCAAGACCCGCGCGAAAAACCCGCCGACAAAATGGCGCAGGCCGATCAAAAACACGCGGCGTTCCGTCATCCTGAGTCTGATTTTTTAACGCTGGTTAATGTCTGGAATACCTACGAGGACAAGAAAAAGCATCTGTCTAACAGCAAATTGCGCAAATACTGCACCGATAATTTTCTGTCTTATATGCGAATGCGCGAGTGGTTCGACATCCACGCGCAAATTATGCAGGTGGTCAAAGGCGATTTAAAAATGACTCCGAACACCGATGAGGCCGGTTATGAAAAAGTCCATCGCGCACTGTTGCCAGGGCTGCTGTCCAATATCGGTTTTCGCCATGAACAATACGAATATTTGGGCGCGCGCGGTCTGAAGTTTTTCATCTTTCCCGGTTCCGGCCTACATAAGCTTAAACCCAAATGGATTATGGCGGCAGAACAGGTCGAAACCAGCAAGGTTTATGCGCGCAATGTCGCCCGGATTGAGCCGGAATGGATAGAGCATTGCGCCGAGCATTTGGTCAAACAAAACTATTACGACCCGCATTGGTCGAAAAAAGGCGCGCGCTGCATGGTGTCATCGCGCACTTTGTTGTACGGCTTGACGCTGCAAGCCGGGCGCAAGATTCCTTACGATCATGTTGATCTGAAGGCTGCGCGGGAGATTTTTATCCGCTCGGCGCTGGTCGATCACGATTATCACAGCAATGCGCGCTTTTATGTCGCCAACCAAAAATTGCTCGAAGAAGTCGGCATGATTCAGCATAAAGGCCGCCGGGTCGATTTGGTTGAGGATGAGCAATGGCTGTATGACTTTTACGACAGCAAATTGCCGCCCGAAGTGTTCAGCGGCGTGACCTTGGATACCTGGCGCAAAACCGTCGAACGCGACAATTCTAAAATTCTATTTCTGACCAAGGAAGATTTAACGCGGGAACACGAGGAAGATTATGTCAATGAATGGGATTTCCCAGACAGCAAAAAGGTTGGCAACCTGACCATTCCGCTGCAATACCGCTTTGAACCGGGGCACGACGAGGATGGCGTAACTGCGATTATTCCGGTGCATCAACTGAATCAGGTCACGCAAACCGCGTTTGATTGGCTGGTGCCGGGCTTGCTCGAAGAAAAATGTATCGCGCTGATTAAAGCGCTGCCCAAAAACATCAGGAAACATTTTGTGCCGGTGCCGGAAACGGTCAAACAATGCCTCGAAATCGAGCCGGATTTTAAAGGTGCGTTGCAGGAATGGCTGGGCAACCGTTTAAGAAAGTTAACCGGCGAGGCGATTCCGCTCAATGCCTGGAACACCGAAACGTTGACCGATCATTTACGGATGAATTTTCGTGTGGTCGATGATCAAGGCCAGCTGCTCGATTACGGCCGCGACCTGAAAACATTGCAGCTTAAACATACCGCCAAAGCGGTTGACAGCTTCGACCAGATTGCCGCCGACGAGCTGAATTACACCGGCTGCATCGGCTGGGCGTTCGACGATTTGCCGGAAACATATCAGTTTATCCAGAACGGGCAAGCCTTTGTCGGCTACCCCGCGATTATCGACGAGGGCGATGCGGTCGGCGTGCGCATTTTCGACACAGAACAAAAGGCCGCCATTCAACATCAGGCCGGCTTAATGCGCCTGTTCCAGCTGCAATTGCGCAAAGAATGCACCTATATTGCCAAAAATATGCCCAAATCGGCGGCGGCAGAATTAACTTATAACCGCCTGCCGAAACATCCGCTGCTGGATTACGGTTTTAGTCCTTCTTATAAAGACGACCTGCTTTATGTGGCGCTGTACGGCGTATTTGTTGAAGGCCAAACTATTCGTACCCAACAGGCTTTTGAACACATCATGCAGGCCAACAAAGCCGGGTTAATCAGTGCCGCCAATGAAGCCGGGAAAACCGCGCTGGACATCATGGAGTTGTACGGCGCGATTAAAACGCAACTGAATCGCCTGAATGCGAACGATCCGTTGGCGAAAGACATTAACGAGCAACTGGATTTGCTGATTTATGCCGGATTCATCCGCAACACGCCGTATCAGCAGCTGAAAGCCATTCCTCGCTATTTGAAAGCCATTCAATACCGGCTGGATAAACGCGATAACACGCCGCAAAAAGTTCAGGAAGTCAGCCGTTATGCCATCCGTTATTGGCGCGATGTAGAGAAGAAAGCCAAAAAAGATAAGATTATTCCCGAACAGGAGCTGTTTCGCTGGATGCTGGAGGAATTTAGGGTATCGCAGTTCGCCCAGCAGCTTAAAACCGCTTATCCGGTTTCGGTCAAGCGCATGGACAAGGCTTGGGATGAACGGGGGTGATCGTACAGGTCGAATATTTTCACCACGAAGAGCACGAAGAATGAAACTTCGTGTTCTTCAATTTGTAGGAGTGAAACAACTAATAGCTAAAGCTATTCTAAAGCTATTAAGGCTATTTCCTGAAAAGAGCATACCCAAATAATTGTCCACGAAAGGCACGAAAAACACGAAAAATACAAAATTTTCGTGGTTTTTGTGATTTTCGTGGACTCTGTTTTTCTACAGCCACGACCATTAGGGGGATATTCTTTCTCAGAAATCGCCTAAGACTCCCGTGAAATTAGGTAAAACTCAGCCCTGATCACGCAGTAATTGGGCAAATTCTTCTGGCGGCAGGGGCTTGCTTCTGATAAAACCCTGATAACTGTCGCAACCTTTATCTTTTAAAAATGCCAGTTGCTCAAGCGTTTCCACGCCTTCGGCCAATACCTTGAAACCTAGAATATGGCCCATTGCGACAATGGTTGCGGTAATTTCCATATCGTCCTGCACCGAAGGAATATCATCGATAAAGCTTTTGTCGATCTTCAAGACATCGAGCGGAAAGCGTTTGAGATAGGACAGCGATGAATAGCCGGTGCCAAAATCGTCGATGGCCAGACGAACACCTTGGGCGCGCAAATTATTCAGCACGTCGACGGCTTTTTCTTCGTTTTCCATTAAGCCGCTTTCGGTCAATTCCAGCTCTAATAATTCCGGCAAAAAGCCGGTTTCGTGCAGCACTTCGGCTACCAATGCGCTGATGTCGCTACGGCGGAACTGGTGCGGCGACACGTTGACGGCTAAGGTGATTGGCGGCAAACCGGCGTCTAGCCAGATCCGGCCTTGTCTGCAGGTTTCCCGTAACACCCAGGCACCGATTTCTACAATCAGGCCGGTTTCTTCGGCAATAGGGATAAAGCTCGTGGGTAAAATCAGTCCATCCGTCGGGTCTTGCCAGCGTACCAGCGCTTCGGCGCCCACTATCAGGCTGCTGGTAATGTCTATTTGCGCTTGGTAATAAACACATAATTTTCCGTGTTCAATGGCATGGCGCAAACGGGTTTCCAAGGCGATACGTTCGCGGGCAATCAGGGTAATTTCTTCAGAAAAATAAGCGAAACAGCCGCGCCCTTCGTCTTTAGCGCGGTACAGTGCAATGTCGGCATTATCGAGTAGCGTTTCCGGCCGGTCGCCATGCTCTGGAAACAAGCTAATGCCTATGCTGGCGCCAATTCTAACGTTCCGGCTTAATTCAGGATGGCTAGCGCTCACTTTCAGCAATTGAAACGGTTTGCTCAAGTCCGCGACAATATTCTCGGCGACTCGCCCGGCATCTTCAGGATGGCTAATGTCTTCCAGCAGCACGACAAATTCATCGCCGCCCAAACGAGCCACCATGTCGACATCGCGCAATCTTGCCTTAATGCGTGTGGCGACTTGTTGCAGTAATTCGTCGCCTGCTAAGTGTCCCATGCTGTCATTGACAGTTTTAAAGCGGTCGAGATCGAGCATCAGTAAGGCCAGTTGTTTGCCATCACGCCGCCCCACGCTGATGTTATGTTTTAGGCGTTCCCACAGCAGGCGGCGATTGGGTAGCGCGGTCAGCGGATCGTAATAGGCGAGATTGTGAATGGTTTGTTCCGCCTCCTTGTCTTTGGTGATGTCGGTGAAGGTGGCAACGTAGTTGGTTATCCGGTTATTTGCATCGCTAACGGTGGTGATGCTAAGCCATTCGGGATAGGTTTCTCCGTTTTTGCGTTTGTTCCATATTTCGCCTTCCCAGTAGCCGTTTTGTTTCAGCTCATGTTGTAGCGCACTATAAAATTTGGCATCTTGACGGCCTGAATTAAGCAAGGCGTGGGTTTTTCCGATTACTTCTTCTGGGGCATAGCCGGTGACGTTAGTAAAGGCTTTGTTGACCTTTAAAATAAGCTGGTTGGCATCGGTGATAGACATGGCTTGTTGCGATTCAAACGCGGTGGCGGCAATGCGCAATTCCGCCTCGGCTTGTTTTTGTTCGGTAATGTCGCGAAAGCTCCATACTCTGCCGACCACTTCGTTATTAATAATCTTGGGGATAGAATAGCGCTCAACAATTTTCCCATCTTTAAATTCAATAATATCAAAAGACTGGGCTTCAGGTGTGGCATACAAATCAGTTACTTTTTTAGAAAAAGTCTCTGAATCCTTGATTTGATTAAACCCATACAACTGCTCCACACTGCCATTTTTAGTGTTGATTTTGGCGGCGCTGATGTCATCGGGAACGTGCCATAAATCGGCGAATTTTTGATTATGCAGCAGCCAATTATTGTTCAGATCGACAGCCAGAATTGCCTCGCCGGTAGATTCCAAAGTCGCTTTTAATATCGATACCGATTCTGCTATTTGTTGCATTGACTGGTTTTTTTCAATCGCCAATTGCGCTAAACCGGCATAATGATTAATCAGGCTCATTTCGCTGTCGGTCGGTTGCGCCTGTTGCCGATGATAAATGGCGAAAGTGCCAAGTACAGCGCCCTGATTATCTTTAACCGGTTGCGACCAGCACGAGCGGAAATCAGCGAGTTTAGCGAGATCAAGAAACGGTTGCCAATAGGCATGTTGCTGCACATCTTCAACAATGACGCGTTCGCCCAAATAAGCGGCGGTGCCGCAAGAACCGACGCCCTCGCCAATTTCAATGCCGTCTATGGCTTGATTGTAAGCGTCCGGTAGACTAGGCGCGACTGCGTGGCGAAGATGCTTGCCGTCCTTGTCCAGCAATAAAATCGAACACATCATTTCAGGATGCAAGGCTTCAACTTGGCACACCAACTCATGCAACACCGGGTGCAGTTCACTGCCTTGATTAATCAGCTGCAAAATCCGGTTTTGTAAGGTCAATTCTTCAGTGCGCTTATGTAATTCCTGTTCGATAGCTTTGCGCTCGGTAATATCTTGAACAGTACCGACCAGTTGTGCCGGCCTTCCTGCATTATCGTACTCAACATCGCCGTGGGCACTTATCCAGCGCTCGGCCTTATCGTTAGCGCGGATGATGGGGTATTCCAACGTAAAACGCTGGCCTTTACGCACGGTTTCCTCATAATGATTTTGTACCCGCTCGCGGTAATCTGGATGTACCAAGGTCATGCCATTATCAGACGTCCGTTCAAAGTGCGCGTCGATACCGAAAATCTGATTAAGCAGGTCTGAACCTTCCCAGTTTCCGGTGCTCAGGTTAGTGACGTAGTGGCCTATTCCGGCAGTTTCGTGTGCCAGACGCAGCAGCTTTTCATTGCGTGCGGCTATTTTGTTTTTTCGTTTAAGTGAGCGGTACGACGCCAGTAGCGTTAACGTGATAATAACAGTTGATAGCGCAATAACGGCGGCAATCTTGACATATCGGCGCAGTTTTTCCTTATCGGCTTTCGGCTCAGGATCATAGCTGAAACCAGGCAAAAACTGATCATTTACAACCAACTCCGCTTCGATAAAGGTCTCTGTCATGTGCCGCCAGCGCCACGGGTTCATGTGTCCCAAATCAATGATGTCGGGAATGATCAAGGCGCGTATGGCTTCTGCTTCAAATTCAAGATGGTCTTTGGATTTGTTAACTTTGTATTTGTTAAGCAATAAGTTAATGATTTCGTGCGGATGGTTCATCGCGTAATACCAGCCTTCGAGACTGGCTTGACGGAAGGCTTTTACCCGCTCGGGATGCTGTTTTAGCTCATTTTCTGTGCAGAACAGGATGTCGCTGTAAAAATCAGCGCCGTAGTTGCGCGGATTAAGTACAGTAAATTCAATGCCTTGTTGCTTTAGTAAATAAGGCTCGTTGCTTAAATACGAATTAAATGCGTCTACTTTGCCAGTGATAAGATCGTTAATGTCATAACTGCTGGGAATGACCTGAATGCGGCTTGAGTCAACGCCTTCGTTATAAAACATGGCGACAAAATCGGCGTCGACGGTTTTGTCCAATAACATGATTTTTTTGCCGACTAAATCGTCAGGCGAAAAGATACCGGCATCTTTGCGGGCGAGTAACACCGAAGGGGAGTGCTGAAAAATCGCCGCCAAGGCGACCAGCGGCGCGCCGCGCAAGCGTTCCAGCAATAATTCGCTGTTGGCGACGCCATAATGGGCGCGGCCTTGCAGGATTTCTTGTACTGGTTTTTTGTCGGGCGTGCCTTCATCGATGATGACATCGAGCCCAGCTTTTTGGTAATAGCCTTTTTCCAAGGCGGCATAATAACCGGCAAATTGAAATTGATGATGCCAGCGTAATTGCAGATGAATGGGTTCAGCTAATACAGAAAAACAGCTACATATCAGTACCATAGCAAGTATGGCACGAGCTTGCATCATCTTAAGGATAGCGGCTGTCTCTGATTGATATTTTAATGAATGCAAAATACATTTGTAGCGTGGGTAAAAGGCGAGTAGTCGCCTTTTACCCCTAAGATTTTAACTTATTTCTTCAGCAGCTTAAGGATACGGTCAATAATCGCTTGCCGGTTAATGACAAGGACATAACCGAATAAACCGAGTATCAAACCGAAAAACAATTTTCCAAAAGCAGAACTTTCCTGTTGAGCGGGTGCTGTTTCGGGTGTCCATTGCGCTTGCACGGTTTGTACCGCCACTTTAGACGCTTTGTAATCACCTTTGACATCAGGTAAGCCTAAACTATGCCAAGCGTCATAATCTTGCCAAATGGGGTAATTACCTTTCCACATGCCTTTGGTAAAATAAGGCGCAAGGCTCATGCCGTGTGCTTTAGGAATACCTTTTTCATCAATAAAGTCCTTGTAAACCACTAAGCTGATGTCGCCGCCTTCGCCGATGCCGTCAGTGGTAAATGATTTTTCAACATGGTCATGGAACATCCAGATGCCTTGGCCAAAGCTGTTTAAGCCGTCATCGGTACCGTTCAGTTCCAGGTCAATACGCTGCGCAGGCACCATACCGTGTACATCGCGCTGAATATACGAACCGGGGCCGTTATCAACGCCGTCGTAGTGGGTTATCGTGGGTTTATGACCGTGGATATGCATGGCAAAAGATTCGGTGTGACCATTCAAAATCCGCAGTTTAACCTTTTCATCTTTTTGCATTTCAATCAACGATTCCCTTAAGGTATAAGGGAAAGACCGGCCATTGAGCATAAAATAATCGTCAGTGGCATCGGTAGTGTCGTATTCCATGTTCATGTGCTTGGCAATCAGGCGTGGATCGTTGGCCGAGCGAGCCACCAGTTCATGCAATTCCTTATCGACCGATTGATAATGTAGGTCGTACTCACGGGCATATTTTTCCAGTACCGCGACCGACGGATGGCGAACTTGGCCTGCGCCGACATTCAGCGTTTGCGGCCAGTTATTAGGGCGGTTTTCCTCAACAATGAAAATACCCTGTAAGCCCATTGGGATATGGGTATGCGGCTGAACATGGCAATGGTAATACATGGTGCCCGGTTGGCGCGGCTTGATCACGTAAGTTTTGCTTTCGCCCGGCATAATATCCATGCCACTGGTTTGACCGACGCCATCATTACCGCCGCCGCTGTGATCCATAAACGGATGATCAATGCCGTGTAAATGCAGGGAGTGCGGCAAATAATGGGTATTTTCCACAACCAGCCAAATGACATCATCCTGTTCGACACGAATCACCGGAGACGGTGCGCGCAGCAACGGGTTCGCTACCGGCTCGTAAATGCTTAAGGTCGACATATCGCGGGTTTTCGGTGCAAACACCCAAAAAGTCGGCTGTATGCCCGGTGCAATATCAAACGTGGTGGTGGGGTCTTTCATGTCTGGCGAATGGCCGTTGATTTCGGCAATTTCCAGTTTGATAATGATTTTATCAGGATCGCCGTCGCCGTCGACATCATCGGACATCGTAATCGCATCCGCAGCCAACTGCGTTTGCATCAGTGTTTCCATGGAAATGCCGTTCGTGCCTTTAACAAAGGCAGCAATATCGGCGGGATTATCCGGGTTACATAGCCGGGATTCTTGTATTTTGACGCCGTCAATGACTTGTTCGTCGCGCCATTTAGGTGAAGTAAAATCGGAACAAACTTCTTCTACCGGCCCCATGTCTACTTTTGCGGTAGGAGGTAAATCGCTGGTTGCTTGGCTCAAAGGATGCACTAGAAGCAGTGCAGCACCCCAAACCAAAGGGAGAACATTTTTACGCATAGGATGACCTCAGAAAAACATGAAACAAAATGACATACCGCTAAGTCAAAACGGATGTTTATTAGCGTCGGCTATTTTAACTGAATATCAATAAGAATTCATGTTTAACACGGGAGCTCAGTAATTTTTAGCGCGGCATTGAATGAGAAGTTACAGCTCGCCTGATTAGTCTGTTGTTTTTAAAGTGTTGTGAGTGCGGCTTGCTTTGGCGTAGTTAAGATTCAGGCTAACAATTAACATCATAGCTTGTATAATCGCCGTTTTGTTTCGGCTTGCCCCTCTTGCCGCACTCACTTTTTTAAAATCACAGAGAACTCTATGGCGCTGTATTGTGGAATCGTTGGCTTACCCAACGTTGGAAAATCGACCTTATTTAATGCACTAACCCGCGCGAAAATCGCCGCCGAAAATTACCCGTTTTGCACTATCGACCCCAATGTAGGCGTCGTTCCCGTGCCTGACAGCCGCATGGACAAACTGGCGGAGATCGTAAAACCCGAGCGCATACTGCCCACCACCATTGAATTTGTCGATATTGCCGGATTAGTTGCTGGCGCATCCAAAGGCGAAGGCTTGGGCAACCAGTTTTTGGCCAACATCCGCGAAACCGATGCCATTGCCCACGTCGTGCGCTGCTTTGATGATGATAACGTCATCCATGTTGCCGGAAAAATCGATCCTATTTCCGACATCGAAGTCATAAACACCGAATTGGCCTTAGCGGACATGGCCTCGGTAGAAAAAGCCCTGCTGCGCGCCAGCAAAGCGGCCAGAACCGGCAATAAAGACGAACAGGCAAAAAAAGACGTACTGGAAAAAGTTTTCAAACAACTGGATGCAGGCGAACCCGCGCGTACCTTGCCCTTAACCTTCGATGAAAAAGCCTTGGTCAGAGACCTGTGCCTGATGACGCTGAAGCCGGCCATGTACATTGCCAATGTCCAAGACGACGGTTTCGACAACAACCCCTTGCTGGATAAAGTGCAGGCACTGGCCGACAAAGAAGGCGCCATGGTGGTTCCGATCTGCGCCGCCATCGAAGCCGAAATAGCCCAACTCGACGACGACGAAAGAAAGGAATTTTTGGATGATCTGGGTCTCGAAGAGCCCGGTTTGAACCGTGTCGTAAGAGCCGGCTATAAACTGCTGAATCTGGCTACCTATTTTACCGCAGGCGTCAAAGAAGTCAGGGCATGGACAATTCCGGTCGGCGCAACTGCACCGCAGGCGGCTGGCGTTATTCACAGCGACTTTGAAAAAGGTTTTATTCGCGCCGAAGTTATCGCCTATCAGGATTTCATCGATTACAAAGGCGAACAAGGTGCCAAAGACGCCGGAAAATGGCGGCTTGAAGGCAAAGACTACATCGTCAAAGACGGCGACGTCGTCCATTTTAGATTCAACGTTTGACAAAGAGAGGCGTGCTAATTATAATTCCCGCTCTTTATTAGACCTGATTAAAAGGCGATGTAGCTCAGCTGGTTAGAGCACGGGATTCATAACCCCGGGGTCGGTGGTTCAAGTCCACCTATCGCCACCATATAAAACAAGCACTTAGGTGAAAACCAAGTGCTTTTTTTATGCCTGGAATTTAAAATGGCGCAATTTTGGCGCACTTTTAAAAAAACAACCGCAACACTTGTGAAGACCTGCGATATTCCGCTGTAGTGATGGGACTAGCGGGGATGACTGTGTGAAGACCTGCGATATTTGGACAAGGTGTTGGGACTAGCGGGGATGACTGGAGCCTAGACGGGATGCGGGTTCTAGGGTTTTTTGGCTGTTTTTGGTTTTGCGCGATATTTGGCGGTGTTTTTTCGGTTTTTTGTTTTTTTTGCGCGATATTTGGCGGTGTCTGCGTTATTGGTTTTCTTGCTTTGGCCGGATTTAACGGCTCCTTTCTTGGTTTTTTTCTGCGTTTCGTTTCTCGCCTATATATATAGTATAACTGTCACTGGAATTTTGTCTGCTGTTGTCGATTATTGAGACATTGTAGGTAACGGTGTTTTGCGTTTCTGTCGTCTGCGTTTGGCTTAGGATGGCGTCTAGTTTTTCTTCAAGCATTTTTTTCCCCTTTTGGTTTAGGTCATTGATTTGACCAGCTGTTCTAGAATGGCTGAGGCGTGGGCTTGTCCGGCTTCGGCTCTTTTTTTGTCTTCTTCTTCAAGCATTAAATACATCAATTTTATCGCCTCGGCTTTTTTGTCGGGCTGTAGGGCGCGCCTGTGCTTGGCTAGGGCTTGTTCCAGGGTCTTGATGGCCAGTTGCAGGCGCTGCATGTCCAGCACCACCAGCGGCTCCACCAAGTCGCCGATGGGCGCGCTGGGCTGGCTGACGGTGTCCGCCACCAACATCGGGCCTTGCCCGGTCAATAGCCATGTAGCATTGATGCCAGCATTGATTAAGCGAATGATAGCGTCAGCGCCTGGCTTGCTAATATCCATCTCATACTTTTGAATCGTGCTAAACGGGATTCCTAATAAGGAGCTTGCTTCATCTTGTTTAAGCTTCTTATATTCCCTCCATTGTTTTAATCTGCCCCCGATAGTCATGTCGCAACCAATGCGGTCTGTTGCGACACACTCACTTTTTTCTGTTGCGACACTGTCGCAACAGTAAGCATTTGATAATAATAAATAAAATTAAAAATCATTGGTTTGTTCTCCAGACTCTGTTGCGACAAAAATAAAATAAATCCTGATTAGGATTTTTTTTGTTTGACTGAACTCCTAATTAGGAGTCTAATAATCACTCGTTATTTAACTTGATGAAGGAAAAGACTATGAATGACCTAAACACAAAAAAAGCCAGTCAAGACGCGGAACCCGCGCAGGACTGGCACCCCGCCGACGTTAAGGCGGCGCTGGCTAAAGCCGGTTACACGCTCGCGGCACTGGCCGAAGAGCATGGTTTAAAAGGCGGCGCAACGCTGTCGAAAGCGTTGACCTCCAGTTTTCCTATTGCCGAGAAGCGGATTGCCGACGCTATCGGCGTCCATCCTAAAGTGATCTGGCCGAGCCGCTATAACGAAGACGGCAGCCGCAAACTGCAAGGCTTTAGAGCAATAGAGTCTAGCCGAAGAATGGCGAAAGCTCAAGCCAAGGCGGAAGGGGGTGGGGTGTGAGGGTGCTCAAACTCTACCCGCGCCGTGAACGATACACTTTCCATGCCAAGACCACTCAGCGACGAATCATCATAGCTGGCCTGGGATATTGATACTGCGCAAGAGCTGCCCGTTAGCTCTGATAACGCCTTAGCGATGGCCTCTTGCATTTCACTGACAGACACTGATTTTATGGAATTTGACATGACGATGATCCTTAAAAGTACACAAACAGTATTAAAAAAATTTAGCGCGGTATTCGCGTGGCCGGTTGAGGGGGAAACCGCCAACCGGGCTTTGTTTAAGGCGTGGAATACCGCTTTATATGGGCTGGACGCGCCGACGCTGATACAGGCCGCCGATATGTTGTTGACGGAGATAGACCATTTTCCGTGTCCGGCGGAGCTGTTGACGGCCGTTAATCGGCTGCAAACGATGCGACGGTTAGAGTCTAGCCTAAGACTTGGGGATGCTCAAGCCAAGGCTGAAGGGGGGGTGTGTGAAAACGGTCATGACGCCCTTTCCTGATGTTGAGGCACCGTGTCCTGAGTGCGGGTTGTTGGTGATGATTGGCGGCTGGGAGTTTGAAGCCAGTTCGCTCTATTTTGCCAAGGTGACGACCTGCTGCGAGGACTGTGATGTTGAGTTCTTGGTGCAGGTTGAATAGCGGCTTGTTCGCGGCCGGGTGGCCGCTCCCACGGGGTAACACGCCCACATAGGAGGGGGTATGGACGACATTAACCGCCCGGCGTCGACGGAGGAGATTGCCGCCGCGCTGGGCTTATCGAAACGCTCGGCTGAACGCAAGGCCGACAAGAGTAACTGGCCTTACACCGAACAAGCGACACACAGCCGACACAAAAAACGCCTGTATGCGCTGAAGAGCTTGCCCAAGGCGGTGCAAACCGCTGTTTTTACTTATCGATTTAATTTAGGAGTCAATCATGGAAAAGAATCAAGCCATCAACCCAGCAGCGCAATCAACGCGGACGCTGGAAACGGAGCTGTTAGCCCTGTCGCGGGAAGTCAGCTTATACCAATTCCGGGGACTGTTGTTGATGAAGTCGGGGGAGGCGCTGTCGTTGCCGCTGTCGGATCAGCTCCAATTGCAAAAATACGGCCTGATAACGCTGGAACCGCACTTGCAGTTGACCGAAAAGGCCGGAATAGCGCTAAAGCTGTGGACAGCGCTGTTGCAGTCAGACCTCAGGGGCGCGGGCTTAGTTTGAGCCTGGCCGACGACAAACAGCGCCGGGTCGATGGCGCACGGCAGCTGATCTTGCAGTTTGTCGAGGCTTATCCGGGGTCGACCAAGGCGGCGTGTGGGTTTTTGACGCAGGGCTACGCCGCCGGGGCGTTGTTGCCTGAAATGGCGCAGGCCATCGAGCAGTGCAACGACAAACTGAACGATTGCCGCAGAGGTCTGGTGTCGGACAGTACGGTGACCAAATGGAAGGCGCTGAAAAAGGCCACCGGCCATTGTCTGCCGGCGAAAACGCGGGTTAAGGAGCGCTGGCAGGATGTCACTTGGTTGCCGCTGTTTTTGGCGGCCTACCGCAAGCCGCAAAAGCCGAAACAGACTGAGGCTTATGCGGTGTTCAAGCAGGACTGGCTGGAACAGGGGCTTGATTTGGCCGGGTTGCCGAGCATTTCGGCGGTCAATAGGGTGTTAAAACTGATGCCGCCCTTGGTGCGGGAAACCGGGCGCTGCACCGGTTCGGCGCTGGCGGCGATGAAGCCGTTTATCCGCCGGGACTGGTCGGGATCGAGCAATGAAGTGTGGGTCGGCGACGGCCATACCTTTAAGGCGAAGGTGCGCCACCCTGAAACCGGTCAGGCGTTTGCGCCGGAAGTGACGGTGATTATCGATGCGGCGAGCCGGTTTATTGTCGGTTGGGCGTTTAGTCTTTCCGAGAACCAGCTGGCGGTGTCGGAAGCGCTGGGGCAAGGCATGTTGAAGCATGGCAAGCCGCTGATTTATTACTCGGACAACGGTTCCGGGCAGACGGCGAAAATCATCGATTGCAAGGTGGGCGGGATGCTGGCGAGGCTGGGGGTGCGCCACGAGACCGGGATTCCGGGCAATGCGCAGGGGCGCGGATTGATTGAGGGGCTTTGGGATATTACCGCGATTGCGGTGGCGAAGACCTTTCCGACGTTTCAGGGCACCGGCATGGATGGCGACACGTTGCGCAAGCACACCAATATGATTAACAGCGCCAAGCTGAAAGGCGAAGTCCCGGCGTTTGTGCCGACCTGGCAGGTGTTTATGGCGGCGTGTGAGGAACGTTTCGACACTTATAACAGTGACCACAAGCATAGTAGTTTGGGCGGCAAGACCCCGGCTGAGGTGTATTTTGCCAACTTTGACCCAACGTGGTCGTGCCCGTTGACTGAGGACGAGGCGCTTAATTTATTCCGGCCCTTTGTCATTAGGAAACCGGATCGCGGCGAGGTGCGCTGGATCAATAACATTTATTACCACCCGCAACTGGCGGAACTGCCGAGCAACAGCAAGGTGCGGGTGGCTTACGACCTGCACCATGCCGATCATGTCTGGATCAGTGATTTGGAGGGGGTTTTTATCTGTATCGCAGTGTGGAACGGCAACAAGGTGGATGGCTTTGCCAAGTCGAAGAAGGACAGGATTAAGGACGAGCGGATCGAGGGCATGGCCAAGCGCGGACAGGCCAAGATTGACCAGGCTTATGCGGAATTGGGCTATGACCTTGAGGGCGAAGTGTTGACGCCGGTACCGGTTATTTTTCGGGAGAAAGAGGAGGAGTTGGTTGAAGTGCCGGTGATATTTAGGGAGAAGGAGGAAGCGTTAAAGGCACCGGTTTTGGTGGGGAAATTTAACAAGCAAGAGGATGAGGAGGGCAGCTATGAAGACACGGTGTTGATGCTGCAAAAGATGAAAGAGGGGAAGTGAGTGAGGAAGTGGGAGTGGCCACCCGGCCACGAACAATGCGAACTGTTCGCGGCCGGGTGGCCGCTCCCACAAGGTGGCAGATGCTACAACACGCTGTTCGGCTGCAACCGGACGGCATTTTTAAAACAAAGCAAGAGGATTATACGATGAAAAACCACTATGTGAAAACCAGCAATCACCGCCTGTTTATGGCGATGCTGGAGGGCGTGGAAACACGCGCACCACGGGAAGCGCGGATTTTGCTGTTGGCCGGTGAGCCCGGTACCGGCAAATCACGCTGTGTCGACAACATCGGCGCGGAACGCAATGCCATCCATATTGAGGGGATGCCGGGAATGACCGTGGCGTATTTGCGTGACTTGTTGGCCTATGAATTGGGTTGCCAGGGCGGCACCAAGTTTGCCCAGCAAAAGGCCATTGTCGATACCTTTAACCAACGTCATCCGACGGTGATTTTAGATGAAGCGCAGCACGGGCTGGCGAGCAAGGCGGACTGTATCGAATACCTGCGCCGTATTTGTGAGCAAGCCGGGAGTGTGTTGATTCTGGTGTGCCATGCCAGTGAGAAGCATCGATTTGGTGAACACAAGCTGGCGCATATCGCGACCCGCATCAGCGCCCTGGTCGAGTTTGTGCCGGCCACGTTTGATGATTGCAAGCTGTATTTGCAGGAATTGTGCGAGGTGACGGTCGATGCGGCCATTGTGCAGCAGGCGTTGACCCAGTCGCGGGGGCGTTACCGTTTGCTGTCGAATGCCGGGCGGATTTTGGAGGACATTGCCGAGGCCAAGGGCACTGCCACGCTGACGGCGGCCGATGTGAAAGGGGTGATGTTGTGTCAGGACGCGATGAAGTCATTGCGGCGCGGTAAGTAGCCATCATAAAAACCGGAGTAGAGATAATGGCAGTACGAAGAAGAAAAATAAAAGCCACGCGCGGCCTTAGGGCTAAAGCGTGGTGGGTGATGCGGAAAAATAAGGCGATGACGCTGGTGGAAATCCAGCGCTCGATCTGCACCGGCGAGGAGAAAAGCGCCGATTCCAACCTGCGGCGCTGGTTGTTGCGCTTGGTCGCGGTCGGCGTGTTGGAGGCTGAACGCGAAGACGACGGGATCCTGACCAGCAACGGCAGTTATTGCTATGTGCTGGTGCGCAATCTGGGGCCATTGCCGCCTATCGTCAGGGCTGACGGGGTGGTGTTTGACCCGAACAGCAAGCAGGAGTTGGGTCATGGATGAGTTATTGATGCAGTTTAAAAGCAAACGCGAAGAAGTCGGCACTCATGTGTTGGCGGACACGCTGGGGATTAAAAAATCGGCGGTGCGTATGGTCTGCACCGGGCATTATCCAAACCCGACGCCGATCCTGAACGCCTTTGCGCGGAAGTTTGTCAACGTGGTGCAGTGTCCGTATGCCGGTGAAATCATCGGTCGGGACGTGTGCCGCAACCGCTCCACCGCGCCCCGTCCTTTCGGCGGCGCGTCTAAATTAGTCTGGTGGGAAGCCTGCCAGTCCTGTCACCACAAGGGGGAATAGTGATGTTTTTGAATAAATTAGGTTTGTTAAGCGGCGATACCGTAACCACGATGACGGACATGTCCAGCCGGGTGATTCGCTTGGAAATGGAGGTTGATGGTCAGGTGCAGGCGGCGGTGCTCAATACCGCCGAGTGCGATGCGCTGATTTTAGTGCTGAAGGCGGCGGTGCATCTGGCCGATGTGTATAAGGCGGGGGATTTATGAGTTTGTTTAATTTGGGCGGGAGTGGTCACCCGGCCACGAACACTGCGAACAGTTCGCGGCCGGGTGGCCGCTCCCACGAGGAGAGCGTCTGCTCCCGTCAGGCGGACAGCATGAAGAGCTACCAAATGCTTAACCGGCCGGTTGAACCGGTGGCCATTGGGCAAGTGGCTTTGGTGGCGGGACAGCTCAAGGATATGGGCTTTAGCGTGTTGACCGCGCGCTTTGGCGATTGCCCGTCTATCACTATCAAACCCTGTGCTGATACGGTGCGCTTAGTGTCGGTCTGCACCGGCCAGAGCGGCGCGGGTGGGCAGATGTACCGCGATTATGCGGCGGTCATGGATGGCGTGAAGGTGGTTTGGCATAAGCCGATCAGGCCATTGCCGTGGACGCATTGATAGTTTGGCGGACTTGGTAAAGGTTTAACCGCAGAGGCGCGCAGAGGTCGGCGCAGAGCTTCGCCGGACGGGGCATGTTGCCCCGTCCGAAACGTTTTATGTCCGCATCAAAACGTTGCAACGGGGTACATACCCCGTCGCGCATTGGTTAGGCAGTAACACACAATTAACTCTTAATAATAGGTACACACATGAACGAATTAACCCGCAACGAAATCCCCTTAGGCTATTTACGCAACGGCGCAGGCCATTTGGTGCCCAGCGCACTGGTCAGCGAGATCGACAAAACCCGCGACAATCTGGTGCTGGAGATTGTCAGTAAAGCCAACGACTTGCGGACGATTATGGGCGATTTTAAAAACGAAGCGTTTGGCGACATCCAGGCCTTTGTCGAGCTGTCCGCTGAAAAATACGGCCTGAAATTGGGCGGTATCAAGGGCAACATCACCTTGTGCAGCTTCGACGGCCAGTATCAAATCAAGCTCTCGCAGGCCGACGTGAAGATTTTCGACGAACGCCTGCAAGCGGCGAAAGAGCTGGTCGATGCCTGTATTCATCGTTGGACTGAGGGCAGCGGCAACGAAGTTAAGGCGCTGGTCGAACACGCTTTTCAGACGGATAAAGAGGGCAAGATCAGCCTTGGGCGCATTTATACCCTGCTGCAACTGGATATTGATGACGAGCAATGGATGGCGGCGATGCAGGCCTTGCGCGACTCGATGCAAGTGGTCAGCACTAAGGCTTATCTGCGCATCTACCGGCGCAACAGTTCCGGCAAGTTCGACCAGTTGGCGCTGGATTTGGCGGGGTTGTGATGATGGACATGGCATTTATAAAACAACGCGTTAATCAGTTAATGGATCTTGGCGGCCGTAGCAAAGAGGAAACTTCTGATTTTTTACAGCGCGTATTGATTCTGCTGATAGATTTGTTTAGGCACTTGATGGGCGATGAGTTTGTCGCAGGATTTTTACAGGCTGCCATTGACGACATTGAAAGCGGCGAGCCAACAATAACCAATATGGTAGAAAAGAGGATGCACTAATGGAAGATCTGATGACGCGTGAACAGATGGCCGAATTGCTGGGCATATCGCGTGCCTTTCTCGGCGATTTGCTGCAATACGAAGACGCGCCGCAACCGGTCGCCAAGCAGGGAAAGGGCTTTACGTATCGTGCCGAGGCGGCGCTGGCGTGGATAGCCAGTGATCCGGTCGGGCGGCATCGGGCGCTGACTAAGCGCAAACGCGCGGCGACATTTGAAGATAAGCGTCAGCAACCATCGCGGGCGATGGATTTGGCGTTGGCCCGGCAGTTTTTGACCGGTAAGGCGGTCAACGTCAACACCGGCCGTGGGCTGGAGTTTTATTGATTTACCGCGCGACGGGGTATGTACCCCGTTGCAACGTTTTGAGCGAACATAAAACGTTTCGGACGGGGCAACATGCTTAACGCGCGACGGGGTATGTACCCCGTTGCAACGTTTAAAACGTTTCGGACGGGGCAACATGCCCCGTCCAGCCCGTGGTTTTATTGATTTTAACGCGCGACGGGGTATGTCCCCCGTTGCAACGTTTAAAACGTTTCGGACGGGGCAACATGCCCCGTCCAGCCCGTGACGATCATGTTTAACCTGGAGAGATTAATGCACAAACCACAAACCAAACAACAACAGCTGGCAAAAATCCACATTGCCATCAATAAGCCGCGATATTTAGGCATTCCTGTCGAGGTGCGTTTTATGCCCGCAAAAGAGATGTGGCAGAAAAATTATATCCCTTTTGCTGGGTATTTAGCGATGCGATATGACTCACAAGCATCGGCGTGGACAAAGATTATGTCGCGCTGGGTCAGGATGAAATCGGTAGTCTGGCCGGATGAGTTTCGTGCGTTTTATGAGTTATTTACGAAAAAGCATCCTGAATTTAGCTCGAAAAGAGCATGGAACGACAATTGTACGTATGGTCGTAACGGTGCCTATTATCAGGGTGGTTGTTTGGGGGTGAACCAGGCTTTTCGTGGCTGGGAGCCGATATTTCCGGGAAACGCTTTTTCGCCAAAGCCAGAAAATAGAAACAAAGAATTTATCAGATTAACAACCGCAATGATGAGACAGATAGGTAAACAACTATGAGTAAAATAACTAGCATTGATAATTTTGGCGACGCCCGCCGATTCATTTTGGAGACCATGATTCAGCTGCGTGACGGCAACATTTCGGTTTCAACGGGCATGGCAATCGCGGCTAGCATGAAAGTATTGAACGACAATATTCAGTGCGAAATTAATGCCGCAAAATTGAGCATTTTAGCGCAAAAAGAAGGGCACAATTTTGGTGCGGTGGCGAGAATGGGGCGCTTAGTTATTGATAGTGACCAAGACAGTAAATCAGACGAATAACGGACGATTACCATGCAAAATATTAAACAAATTGAACTCGCTAAAATCCACATTGCCAAAAAGCAACTGGGGCTTGATGACGACACCTACCGGGCTATGCTGATGAGCGTGGCCGGTGTTAATAGCGCCAAAGATTTAACAAGCGCAGGCCGTGCCAGCGTACTGGAACACCTGAAAAAAGTCGGCTTCAACGGCAGCAAAGTGTACAAAGGCCGTCCGCATAATGCCGGGACAAAGGCCGCCAACGCCAAACAGCTGGGCAAGATCGAAGCGCTGTTGGCCGACGCCGGACGGCCTTGGGCGTATGCCCTTGCCCTGGCTAAGCGCATGTATAAAAAGGACGCGCTGGAATTTTGCGACGGGCGGGAATTGGCCGGGATCATTGCCGCGCTGGCGAAAGATGCGGCGAAGCGTGGGAGTGGCCACCCGGCCACGAACACTGCGAACAGTTCGCGGCCGGGTGGCCGCTCCCACGAGGCAGGAGGCGATGATGCAGCTTAACCGATGCCCCATTTGCCACAGCCGGATTAGCGTAGACGCGCTGGTACAGGATGAGGCCGGGCGGGAATTGCTGGGCTTGCTGGTGCGGCTGGACATCGAGTCCGGCAGCGCGCTGGTCGGTTATCTGGGTCTGTTCCGCTCACCCAGCCGCGATCTGGCTAATGATCGGGCGCTGAAACTGGCAAAAGATGCGCTGGGTTTGGGCCATGCCGGGAATGTCGCCCAGGCCATGCGGCAGACCGTGGACAGCTTGCAGGGCAAGGGCGGCAGGGCATTGACCAACCATAATTATTTAAAACGGGTGCTGGAGGATTATGTACTGGTCAGCGAAAGCGACTCACCGTGTGGGAGCGGCCACCCGGCCGCGATTAACCCAAGTCGGGGCAGGGTGGCCGCTCCCACAGGTGCCACCAGCAAGACCGCGCAAGCCCTGCAAGCCCTGGAGGATTTCGGCAATGGCTACTGATGACTTGGATTGGCTTAGAAAAACCGTGTCCGAATGTTTGCAGGCGCTGGTGGTGCTGCATTTGGACGGCGGCCCCGCTGCTGAAACCGTGACCAAGACCGCGACCATCTGGGTGCGGGTGATTAGCCAATGGCCTATCACCTGGAACGAAGAACTGGACAAACCACGGTTGAAAGCCGCGTTTTTGCAACTGGCCGCGCAAAGCCAGCGCTGGCCGAGCCCCAGCCAATTGCGGCCGCTGTTGCCGCCGAGAGTATATAAAGATCCCGCCCTGGATGCCCCAGCGTATCCCGAGGACAAGGCGCGGGCGAATCGGGAAAAGATTGCCGCGCTGATTAAGGCTGCGGTCAGGAGAGTCTGATGGATGCAATAACGTTGGTCTGGCAGGTGTCGGTGGTGCAGTTGGTAATCATTGCGCTGCTTGTGTCGGTCGAATTATTAACAAAAAGGTGATCTGATGAAAAGACTGTTATTAACGCTGCTGCTTTCCATGCCTGTAGCGCAGGCTGATGAGGCCAAATGTTTGTCTAAAATCCTGTATAGCGAAGGCCGGGGCGAATCGATTGAGGGTGTTATTGCGCTGGGTGAGGCGACCAAGGCACGGGCCAAGCGCAGTAAAACCGCGATTTGCAAGATCAAAGGCGTGACCCGGAAACAGCCGCCGGCACGGCTTGAGCATTATTGGATCACGCTGGCCGACAGCATCTTAACCGACCGCAAAAAGCCTATCATTGGCAAGGCGGACAGCTGGAACACCGGCAAAAAACCCGCATTCAAAGGCGATGTGACCCGCCGCATCGGCAGGCATACGTTTTATGTGATGGCGGATTTGTAATTGGGAGCGAGACATATGTCAATTATAGGCAAAATAGAGACTGAGACAGGACTAAAACCCGCGTTTACCGACAAATATGGGCCAGCGTACCCATTAGAGGATCTGTATCCGGTATTTATGCGGCGGATAAACGCAAATTCACACTTTTTAATACAGGCAAAAAAAATGACTACAGACGCACAAAAAGCAATAGAACTAACAGATTCAGTGGAAAAGAAATTTTCCGAAAGCCTAAGAAAGCTAACGGCAGCAGAGCAGAGCTTTGCTCTGGCATCAAAGAAAGCCAGCGGAAGCGTCAGGGAGTCAACTACCAAGCTTTCCGAAGGACTGCTCAGGATAGAGAAGGCCGCAAACTTCGACAAGTTGGAGCGCTATGTCGAGCTGCTTGAAAGGGCGGCGAAAGCTATCGATATACTGGGCGATCTTGAGAAATCAGGACGCCTTGCAAAGATTGCCGACGCTATCAAATAATACTCTAGGCGCGACGGGGTATGTACCCCGTCGCAACGTTTTGATGGGAGTGCGTTAAAACGTTTCGGACGGGGCAACATGCCCCGTCCAGCCCGGGGGCAAACCGCCGCAGTCGCTTAATAAACCACAATTCAGGACACTCTAATGACCGAAGCAGAACTAAAAAAAATCGCCCTAAAAATCGCCAAATGCTTGGCGCTGGCCAACAGCGACAATGCCGCCGAAGCCGAAACGGCCAAACGCCAAGCCGAAGCGTTGATGGCTAAATACAATCTGACCAGCGGCGACGTAGCCGCCGCCAACGTGCATGAAAAAATCAGCAAATCCGGCGGCAAGTACAACCCGCCGTTGTATCTATGCGCTTTGAGTGATGTTGTCGCCACAGCCTTTGGCTGCCAAGCGGTATTTCAGCCTGGCGGCGGCTGGCGCGATAGCGTTATGAAATTTATCGGCATCGGCATCAAGCCGGAACTGGCCTCGTATACCTTCGACGTACTGCGTCGCCAGATTAATAACGACCGTACTGAGTACAGTAAAACCCTCAAACGCTTCAAACGTGCTAATAAAATCCGTATGGCCGATCTGTTTTGCGATGCTTGGGTTTCTCGCGTCAGTTTGCAAGTCCGCGCATTTGCTGGCAGTCCGGCCGAAAAAGAAGCCATTGCCGCATATAAGCAGCAACGCTTCGGCAGCAAATTAAAGACAGATGACCGCACCGGCCACACACCGCAAGGCTATCGCGATTATGATGCCCTGATTGCCGGTAGACATGCGGCCAGCGACGTATCGCTCCATAAGCCCGTGCAACGCAAACGCGGCCAAGCTTTGACGCATAAATGCTGATATTTCTCGCCTAGGCGCGACGGGGTATTTCTCCCCAAGGCCGGACGGGGCATGTTGCCCCGTCCGAAACGTTTTATGGTCGCATTAAAACGTTGCAACGGGGTATATACCCCGTCGCGCGTTCGGCAGGAACAGCGCGCCGCTCGCGAGCAATTGGCCGCCGCGCTGTTGCCGGAATTGGCGGGTTAGCCCACACCGCCCCATTAAACCCGCTTTAAGCGGGTTTTTTGTTGCCTGCTTAGCTTAGTCTGGTTGACAGGGTATGAATTAGTTTGTAGATTAACGCTAAGAAATACCAATAAAGGGGTAAGCATCATGGATCATCTTAAAAACTTTTTAGCAGGGGCAAGGCAGGTGCTCGTTTTAGACACAAGATCGGCCTACGTGCGGCCTTCGCGTAATGATTTCTCTAAGGATATGGCTTTGCTGCAAGGCGATGCAAGGCGTGTTGCTTGCGATATGAATAAATCAATTAAGCAATACCCGTATGGCGAACAAACATACCACCGCTAACGTCAATAGCGGAAAAAACGGGCATCAGCTATCATTCCAACAACATGAAACCGACTGTCCTATTCTCCCTGTCCCCCAGCTTGAGCAGCTCCAAAAATTTAAACCTGACGCGGTTGACTGGGTTATCAAGCAAACCCAAATAGAAGCCGAACATCGGCGCGCCGAAAACAGAAGAGTCAACCATTACACCTTTATCGAGCGCGTACTGGGGCAGATATTTGCCTTTTTAATCGGCTTGACAGGCGTTGGCTTTGGTTCTTATGTTGCTTTGCACGGCCAGCCCACTGCGGGCGGCATCATAGCGACTTCGGCGCTGGCTGGGTTGGCAGGGGTGTTTTTAAGTGGAAAAAGTAAATGAGCCGCCGCGCTGTTGCCGGAATGGGTGAGTTAGCCCACCGCCCCATTAAACCCGCTTTAAGCGGGTTTTTTGTTGCCTGGGTGGTGGCAGTCTGGTTGACAGGGTATGAATTAGTTTGTAGATTAACGTTAAGAAACGGCTGTTAGAGCCATCATTTAGGAGCGGCAACTCATGAACAAGCTTATTTTAAGGCCGGTGAAGACCGAGCAATTAACGGCCGTGCAGTTTTTAAGGGTCAGCGGCAAGTCGCACAACATAGAGAAATCAAGGTTTATCCCACCCAAGCTGGGCGATAATGACTTCGGCAGGTTTGAGGTCACTTACCGGAATGGACGGCCATGACCACCATCACCTTCGACACCTTGAAATTTGTGGAAAAACTTAAAGCCGCCGGCATTTCCGACCAACAAGCCAAAGCGGAATCGGAAGCCTTGCAAGGCGTATTGGCTGAAACCCTCGACTCGCAGTTGGCCACCAAAACCGACTTGATTAAACTGGAGCGCAGGCTAGATGGCATCGACGCCAAAATTGACCGTCTTGACACCCGGCTTTCCGGTGAACTAACCCTGCTAAAGTGGATGCTGGGTCTGGTCTTGGGCGGTATTTTGGCGCTGGTGCTGCGCGCCTTTTTCCCTGTCTAACCCCGTTAAGGGTTCGCGGCCGGGTGGCCGCTCCCACAACAACACGCCCCACACAACCCGCTTTAAGCGGGTTTTTTGTTGCCCGTGGGTTAGGGTTGGTTGACAGGGCGGGCTTGTGCTTGTAGATTGGCGGCAAAGAAACCTGCAAAGACTTCGGTGAACAAAGTGAGCAACGCCCATTTTCAAATAGTGTATGACGGCCCCGCATTAGACCTCCATGAAATGGATGTTAACGACCTTGCGCCTGCGCTTTTGGCGATAGGCGGGCTGATGGAAGCTGTGGGCAACGTCTTACAGGGTGACAAATTTAAAATAACCGTTAGTGTAAAAGGGTCGTTTAAAACCGGTTGTTTTGGCGTTGACATGGTGGCTCACGCCAAAAACATTATTGTTGACGCAATGGATGTGTTTAACCACGGCAGCACCAGCGCTGTTTTAAATGCGGCGGGTATTATTGGCTTGGTTAACTGGGGTGGCGGCACCTTAATCGGCTTTTTAAGGTGGGCTAAAAACCGTAAAGTGTCCAAGACTGAAATCATGGATGACGGTATTGTCAGGGTCTTTATCGATAATGAACACTACGATATTGAACAGCAGGCCTTGGAGATGCTTAAAAACTTCAAAATAAGGAAGGCGTTTGAGGCCTTAATACACGCCCCATTAACACGCGAGGGCATTGACTCGTTTTCTATCCTGAGCGCCGAAAATCCAACACAGCCGATACTGCATATTGACAGCAGCGAAGCCCTTTATTTTATTGCCCCCGCCCCCGCCGATGAGGAAATAAACGACCACACCACTATTGTTAGCCTGCAAGTCGTCAACGCCTCTTTTGCAGAAGGCAACAAATGGCGGTTTTCAGACGGTTCAAATACTTTTTTTGCCGATATTTTGGATGAAGGCTTTATCAGTCGCGTTCAGTCTAGCGAAGAGGTCTTTGCTAAAAACGACATTTTGAAAGTAAAGCTGCGCATCAGCCAATGGCTGACTTCAAGAGGGATGCGGACTGACTATATCATTCAGGAAGTGATAGAGCATCGATTGGCGCACCGTCAAATTGACTTATTTGAACATCAGGGCGACGAGCCATAATGAATGCGGCGTGCTGTAAACTCCCCCGGCCCATTAAACCCGCTACGGCGGGTTTTTTTGTGCCGGTCATAAACGCATGGTTTATAATACGACCTTTTATAAACCCACACCCGCCACCGGAGAAAATCCATGCACAGCACCGACACTTTAAAAACCCTCTTGTCCGCCGGGGCGGGCATCACTGTTGATGCCAAAGCGGTCAGCATCAATGCGCTTAACGAATTGGCCGCCATTGCCCAGAGCAACCAAGCCCCGCTGTGCGTGACCCATGCCGGACACCTGCTTAAGGATTCTATCGAACGGTTGGCGGCGGTCGGCGGGCAGCATATCCGCTTTGAGTTTTAAGCGTTAAGGGTTCGCGGCCGGGTGGCCGCTCCCACAACAACCCCACCAAACCCGCTACGGCGGGTTTTTTGTGCGCGGTTATAAAGCATAGGTTTATAATAGCTTGCTTTATAAACCCACAGGAGCCGCCATGTTGCCTGAAAATTACCCGGAAAAACTAATAGAAATGCACCAGCTGCTGTGCGTTGAGCTGGCTAAGCTGGCACAACCGGATGTGGCGGGTATCGCTTTTTGCGTGACTGAAACGATTCGGGCGCATTATTCCGGGACGCCGCTGTATTTCCCGAAAGGCGAGGCTTACCTTCAGCATCAGCGCAATCTGGAGATTTTTCAAAAATTCGACGGCAGTAATCACGACGCGCTGCACCGCGAGTACGGCCTGACCACCAAAGAAATCTACCGCATCGTTAAGCGCATGTATGCGTCTGAGCTGGCTAAGCGGCAGATGCGGCTGTTTGATTAAATCCCCCTATCCCCCTTTTTCAAAGGGGGGATAAAAGCCCCCCTCTACGCTTTTAACAGGCGTTAATTTCCTGCCTCGTTGCCGCCGCCTACACTGGCGGCATGAACATTATCTACCGAATTCAAACCTCTCAACGCGGCATCAGCGGAGTCAACCCATGATAAAACGCAGCAATCTGGCGGCGCTGGCGCTGTCGGCGGCGGCCTTGGTCGGCATCACTGCCCATGAGGGCTATCGCGAAACCGCTCATATTCCGGTCAAGGGCGATGTGCCGACGCTGGGTTTTGGCAGCACGGCAGGCGTTAAATTAGGCGACACGATAACACCTGAAAAGGCGCTGTCCAGGGCGTTGACCGACATCCAGGCGTTTGAAGGCGCGCTGAAAAAATGCGTGAAAGTGCCGTTGCATCAGCATGAGTACGATGCGGCGGTGTCGTTTTCTTACAACGTGGGGGCGGCGGCGTTTTGCGGCTCGACGTTGGTGAAAAAATGGAACGCCGGCGATTATGAGGGCGGCTGCAATGAGTTGCCGCGCTGGGTTAAAGCGGGCGGGCGGGTGTTGCCGGGGCTGGTGAAACGGCGCGAGGCGGAACGGGTGTTGTGTTTGGGTTTGTCAATCAATGAGGGGGAAAATGAATTATCGAGAGCGCGTTACGGCTATAAAAAAATTGATGGGTTTGGCGGAGCGGCGGGAGGTTTGCCTGGGTTGCCGTATGGCGTCGGTGGCTTACAGTGCGCCGCCTGGGTTGGTGGATAAAGTGCTGGCGGCAGAGCTGCTGGTGATTAAGCAGCGGGGGCGGGAGGCGGTGTTTGATTTGCTGCTGCACAGTACGCCGGGGCAGTTTTTGGCGTTTTTGCGCGAGGTTGACGGCGCGTAGGCGTGTATCTACTTGTGGGAGCGGCCACCCGGCCGCAACGCGCGACGGGGTATCTACCCCGTTGCAACGTTTTGATGGGGGCATGTTAAAACGTTCCGGACGGGGCAACATGCCCCGTCCAGCCCGGTTCGCGGCCGGGTGGCCGCTCCCACATCACATCACATCACATAAATAAGGGTTAAAAAATGAATATTAGACAAGCGATTATCGAAAGTTTTGCCAAATGGCTGATCGGCGGCGCGGCGTTTGCGGCGCTGAAACGCCTGGTGCTGGATGTGGCCCCGGACAAGCAATTGACCGGCGCAGAAAAGCGCGATGCGGTGTTGAGTGAGTTCGCCAGCTTAGGCTATTCGCTGGCAGGCTCCCTGGTTAATACCGGTCTGGAGTTGGCGCTGGTGTGGGCGAAACAGCGCTGATGACAGATTTGATTGACGATGCCAATGCCACGGCTGAGCTGATGACCGATGTAGCGCTCAGGCAGCATCAAGACCGGGCCTCGCAACATCAGGTTTGGAAGGATGGCAAAGCGTATTGCACTGAGTGCGGTTTTGCCATTCCGCCGGAACGCTTGGCGGCGCTGCCCGGTTGCGGGCGCTGTGTTGGCTGTCAGCAGGCGATTGAACAGGAGTCGCGCTTATGGCGCTAGATATTTGGCAGTTGTTGGGGCTGGCCGGTGGGGTCATCAGTGCGCTGGCGTCGGTGATGTTCAGCGTCGGCAAGTTGCTGGTCGGGCAGTTCGAAGCGCGGCTGCACGAGCGGATGAATGTGCAGGACGCTGCGCAAAAGGCGATGCAGCGGCATTGGGACGAGCGCTTTATGGCGCTGGAACAGGCGGCCAACGCTGAGGCGAAAGAATGGGCGCGGGTGGAGCGGGACATTTTGCTGATGAAAGCGGATTTGCCCAACCAGTATGTGCGCCGCGACGACTATATACGCAACCAGACGGTGATCGAGAGCAAGATCGACGGGCTGGCGATACGCATTGAAAATGCACTGTTGAAAGGGGATAAATATGGCTGACATGGCCACCATACGAAGAGAGAGCATCCGCTGGATGGTGCTTTTAACGCTGAACAATGCCAGCCCGGTCGGTGCGTTTGAAAGCATCGTGCTGTCGGTGGTGCGCGCGGAATACCCGGACGCGACCCAGGCCGAGGTGCGGAAGGCCTTGGATTATCTGGACATGCGCGATTTGATCAGCATAGCGCGCAAGCCTGACGGGCGCTGGTTCTGCAAATTGGAACGCTACGGGGTTGACGTGGTCGAATACACGGTAGCCGTAGAGCCGGGCATTGCGCGGCCGGAGAAGTATTTCGATGCCTAAGCCGAGCGCGATAGACAGCTTGCCGGAAGAGCAGCGAAAACTGCTGGAGCGGGAGATGATACGGCGCAACTTTGCCGATTATGACGGTCTGCTGATTTGGATGCAGGACAACGGGCTGGAGATAGCCCGTTCGTCAGTCGGCCGCTATGGGGTCAAGCTGAAGCGACGCATCCAGGCGGTGAAAAACAGCACCGATGCGGCCAGGATGATAGCCGAAGCGGCACCGGATGATTCTGATCTGCGCAGTGCGGCGGTGATTTCGCTGGTGCAGTCGGAGCTGTTTGATGTAATGGTGACGTTACAGGATCTGGATGAAGCTGAACCCGGTGAGAGGGTTGGTTTGCTTAAAGAATGTGCGCGGTCGGTATTGGATATGACCAAAGCAAGCGTATTGCAAAAGCAATGGGCGGATAAAGCCAAGGCTAAGCTGCAAGCGGCAGCGGCAGAGGCTGAACCTATCGCTAAAAAAGCGGGTTTATCCGATTCCGATTGGGCGGCGATTCGGGCCAAATTCCTTGGTGTTGAGGTCGAAACGGCGTGAGCGAATCCGTCAGCGTAGAGCCTATCGAGGTTTCAGCAGGAGAAAAAAAAGACCTGCTTGACTTGGTTGATGAGCAGCAAGCCTTGCGCGCTACGCGCAAGTTGCCGCCCGAGCAAGTGCCTAAAATTCTACTGCCTTATCAAATCCGCTGGCATTTGGATCAAGCTAATGTCCGCATTGCGGAAAAGTCGCGCCGGATTGGCTGGTCATGGGGTTGCATAGCGGCTGAAGGCGCTTTGGAAGCTGCGGCCGAACACGGTATGAATCAGTATTACATGGGCTACAACATGGGCATGGCGGCTGAGAATATCGGCGATGCGCTGACTTTTGCCCGCGCTTATGGCATGGCTTGCTCGGCTATCGATATCAGCCGAGAGCGCGAGGTGATCGGCGAAAAGCGGCAGGATATTACCCGGTTCCGGCTGACGTTCGCCAGCGGCCATATTTATGAGGCGCTATCGTCATCGCCCTGGAACTGGCGGGGTCGCCAAGGCCATGCGTTGATCGATGAGGCAGCGTTTCATCGTAATTTGCGCGAGGTAATTAAAGGGGCGTTGGCTTTTCTGATGTGGGGCGGCCGGGTCGATATCATCTCCTCGCATAATTCCGAAGAGAATGATTTTTTCGATCTGATCCGCGATGTGAAGACCGGCAAGTTGCCGACTTGGAGCCTGCATCATATTGATTTTGATCAGGCGATCCGCGAGGGCTTTTTTCAGCGGATCTGTCTGGTTACCGGCCGCGAATGGAGCAAGAAAGCAGAACAGGCTTGGCGGGATGAACAGTATGCCAGTTATCCCAGTCAGGAAGATGCCAACGAAGAGCTGGGGTGCATCGCCAAGCGCGGTTCCGGCGCTTATTTTACGCGGATGCTGCTTGAGCAATGCATGATTGATGGGGTGCCGGTGATTATCTGGTCTAAGCCAGGCGAATGGGTTACCGACCCTAACCGATTAGCGGAAACAGATATTTGGATTAAGGATAATTTGAAGCCGGTTATCGACAACATGACTTCGCATAGATCGGTATACGGCCAGGATTTTGGACGGTCAGGCGATTTGTCAGTAGTGGATGTTCTGCAACAGCGCGATCCCAGTCGTTGGACAATGGCCTTCAGACTTGAGCTACGCAATATTCCGTTTGATGTGCAAGCCAAAATTCGCGACTACATTTTGAAAAATATACCCATGCTGCACCATGCGGCGTTTGATGCGCGTGGCAACGGTCAATCCCATGCCGAAGGTGCGTTGCAGCTGTTCGGCCAAGCACGGGTATCGTGCATGATGGCGACGGCGCAGATGTATATGGACTTTTTCCCGAAATATAAACAATGCCTGGAAGAACGGTCGTTTTTGATTGCGCGGCATGAGGATACGGTTTCGGATCATCGCCGGGTAGTGTTGCGTAAGGGTAATCCTACGATGGATGACGGCCATGATAAGGGCGCTGATGGGCAGCCTCGGCATGGCGATAGTGCTATTTCCGGGTTGATGTCATTTATTGCGACATTGGCCGCTGGCGGCATGATCGAATATATCCCCATTCCCAGCAAAGACGATCGCTATTGGGGCAATGATGATTTAGAACTGGGTAGCAAAGGGGCTTATTAATGAATTTTCTGACTGACTGGATTACGGCAAAACTAACCCCGGCGACGGTTAAACAGCGCCAAACCGATGCGCCGCAGGCGGCCATGCTGCACCGTGAATTTGCCGAACACCCGTCCAAAGGCCTGACACCGGCGCGGCTGGCGGATATTTTTATCCGTGCCGAACAGGGCGATCTGACCGCACAGGCCGAGCTGTTTATGGACATGCGCGAAAAAGACACCCACATTGGCGCAGAGCTGAGCAAGCGCGAGATGGCGGTCAAGAAGCTGGATTGGGAATTGCGCCCGCCGCGCGACGCGTCGGCCGCCGAAAAAGCCAACACCAAAAAATTGCAGGATCTGATTAACGACGAGTTGGACATCGGCAGTTTGCGCATGGATGCGCTGGACGCGATCGGTCACGGCTATTCATGTATCGAGCTGGGCTGGGGGCGCACGGCGGCGGGGCTGTGGTTTCCTAACCAGATTGAGCACCGGCCGCCGACCTGGTTTGTCTGTCCGCCGGATCAGCGCAATGTGCTGCACCTGCGCGATGGCGGTTCCATGATCGGCACGCCGTTGCAGCCGTTCGGCTGGATTCCGCATTTTCACAAGTCCAGGGCGGGGTATATTGCCAGAACCGGCTTGTTTCGGGCGCTGGCGTGGCCGTATCTGTACAAGAATTATTCAGTGCGCGATCTGGCCGAGTTTTTGGAAATCTACGGATTGCCGATTAGGGTGGGCAAATACCCGCCGACTGCCAGCGACAAGGAAAAACGCGATTTGCTCAGGACGGTATTGAGCATCGGCCACAATGCGGCCGGGATTATCCCCGACACCATGCAGCTGGAGTTGCAGCAGGTGATGGCCTCGGGCAATGCCGACAGTTTTATGGCCATGGTCAACTGGTGCGAGGCCAGTCAGTCCAAAGCGATTTTAGGCGGCACCCTGACCAGTTCGACCGCCGCCAACGGCAACCGCTCCTTGGGCGAGGTGCATAACGAAGTACGCATGGACATCCGCGACGATGACGCGGTGCAACTGGATCAGACGCTGAGCAGTTATCTGGTCTATCCAATGGCAATGCTGAACGGCCTCTTCGCCGATAACCGCTGTCCGAGCTGGGTCAGCGATACGCAGGAGCCGGACGATCTGGCGCTGTATGCCGATGCACTGCCCAAATTGGCGGGTGTTGGGTTGCGCATTCCGGCGCGTTATGCCTATGCGCGGTTAAAAATTCCTGAGCCGGAGGGTGACGAAGAGGTGTTGCAAGTGGCGGCCACTGTGGGAGCAGACACTGTGGGAGCAGGCACGGCACTGGCGGCGCTATCCGCTATTCGCGGCCCGGTGGCCGCTCCCACGGCGGATGTGACTGAGGTGCAAGCCGATGTGCTGGCCGTTGCGGCCGGGGCGTCGGTCAAAAGTATGGTGGACAGCATCCGGGATCAGGTCGAACAGGCCGACAGTCTGGAATCGTTGCGCGACCGGCTGCTGCATGGCTTCGGCGATTTGGACAGCGACAGACTGACCAGTGTGATGGCGCTGGCCTTTGCAGCTGCGGATTTGTCTGGGCGGTTTGATGTGCGGGAGGGTGAATAACGATGATTAACTCATATATTCTTTATTTCGGGTGTGTTGTTTTTTTTGTATTGCTCGGATTGTTAATATTTCGGATTATTAATTTTGTAGTCATAGTTTTCGGTGATAAAAAAAAATCATCTCTTGGTTATTGTTGGTGGCCGTTTGAATGGTTGCTAATTAGGTATCATCCTTGGTCTGTTTTTGGCTTTGGATTTACACGGGATCTACGTGACAAACGGTTAATTTATACGTTAAAGGCCGGTTGCATGATATTTAAAGTTCGTTATTCATGGCGTTAAATCTATCCCCCACCCAGATTGCCTTTAACGCCCGTGGCGACGGCAAGTTTAACCTGCCATTCCAGGAACAAATCAATTTCTTCCGGCAAAAACTCAACCTGCCCACTGAAGCCTACGACGATATTTTAAAAGCCGCGCATGACCGCGCCTTTGTCGTGGCCGGCGCAACCAAGGCCGATCTGCTGAACGATCTGCGCGAAGCGGTCGACAAGGCCATTGCTGACGGCAAAAGCATCCACTGGTTTAGAAAAGAGTTTGCGGCCATCGTGCAAAAACAAGGCTGGGAAGGCTGGACGGGTTCAGACACCCAGGCGGGGCGTGACTGGCGCACGCGGGTGATTTACAACACCAACATCATGAGCAGCTACAGCGCCGGGCGCTATGCCCAGCTGACCGACCCCGATCTGCTCAAGGCACGGCCATATTGGAAATATATCCATAACGACACGGTGGCAAACCCAAGGCCCTTGCATCTCAGCTGGAACGGCAAAGTGTTGCATCATAGCGACCCGTGGTGGAAAGTGCATTACCCGCCCAACGGCTGGGGCTGTCGTTGCCGGGTGACAGCGGTGCGGGCCAGTGAATTTAAAGGCGACAAAGCGCCGAATGACGGCACTTACACCAAAACAGACCGCGAAGGCGTGACCCACACCGTGCCTAAGGGTATCGATTACGGCTGGGACTATGCGCCGGGGGCGAGTCGCACGACGCCGCTAAAAGACCTGATCGACCAGAAACTGATACGCTTTCCTGCCGAAATCGGTGCGGGCATGTGGCAGGCGCTAAAGCCTGCATTGGCTATGGAAACGCAGCTGCAATGGACGACAACATTAAGCGAATGGTTGGGCTCTGCGCAAAAAGGACGGTCTGCCGTTGTCGGTGCCATTGCCCCAAAAACGTTGTCCTGGTTAAGGCAAGAACAACAATTAAGTCCGGCCTCCGCCGAGATTGCCATTCGTGAGGGCTTATTACGCGGGGAAAAACAAACTCGGCACGATAAAAAAGGCGATGGCCTGCTTGAAGCGGAATGGCGAAGACTGCCGGACATAGTGGGCAATCCTGAGCGTATTTTGTTTGACGTGGAGAGCGGGAAATTGCTTTATATTGTCGCGGCGGCTGACGCAGGCATTAAACTGGCCGTTGAGTTTGATTATTTGAAAAAAGGCGACCCAATGATTAACATGATTGTGTCTGGCTTCAGGCAAGCAACAACAACCATTGACGAGCGTATTAGGGGAGGATTGTACAAAGAAGTGAAATGAGGGCGGGAGGTCGGCCGTTCCTCCATTCATGCTGCCAATTGATATTGGCCACGACACGTAGAAGCCGATTTTCTACGCCTCGCCCTCATTTAATCCGAGTATAGCCCAAAACCGGACAATAACAAGCCCACACATCAACCAAGGAACATCATGCAACGCAACTGGGACATTATCCGAAAAATCCTGCTGAAAGTCGAAGCGCTGCCCACCGAGGGCAGCGACTTTTATTCGCATGAATTGCCCGAAATAGATGCCGAAACGGTCGCCTATCACATGCGGCTATTATTGGAAGCCGGGTTAATCATCGGCGGCTGTCGCGACGCGCTCGGTCCGCCCAGTTGCCATGCCAACCGCTTGACTTGGGAAGGCCATGAATTTTTGGACAAGATTAAAAATGAAACCCTGTGGCAGCGCATTAAAGCCACCGCGCGTAGCAAAGGCATTGATTTATCGTTTAGCGTGATTAAGGATGTGGCGAAGGTGTTAATTACCGGGGCATTGGCATGATAAGCATCGACTATAACGACGCTGCCGTGTTAAACGCCCTGCGTGAACTGGCACAACACACCGGCAACTTGCGCCCTGCCTTGCTTGAAATCGGCGAGGATTTGACAGAATCGACTAAGCAGCGCTTTGGTAGTCAGCAATCCCCGGAAGGCGCAGCATGGGCGGCCAATAGCCCGGTCACGGTGGACAGAAAAGGCGCTAAGCCGATTTTGACCGACGGCGGCATCTTGGGCAGCACTATCGATTATCAAGTCAATGGCGACACGCTGGAAGTCGGCAGTCCGATTACGGACTATGCCGCCATGATGCAGTTCGGCGGTACAAAAGACGAGTTCCCCCATTTGTGGGGCGATATTCCGGCGCGGCCGTTTTTTGGCGTGTCGGAAGCGGATCGTGATGGCATTCTTGCCGTGTTGCGGGATTATTTGACGCCGGGTTAAAAAATGCGATTTAAGCGCCGATTTTTAGTTACCCCACACATCGAGCCGGAAAAAAATTTAACACCAATTTAACATAGTGCCTCGACAGCCTCAGCGCTATTTTGGGTGCTTATTTGCGCTGTTCAATGGGGTCGCCGCTCCCATACCTTCCCCCGCCCTGCCCGGTATTTTTTTACAGGCGTTAATTTCTCCCGCCCGCTTCCTTGGCTAAGCTGTGCGCTGTTTCCCAACATCAGCGCATAAACCCATGCCCAAACCCACTACCTTAGTCGCGTTATCCGCCCTGCTGGTCGATCTGGCAGGCGGTGCGCCGTCTGAAATCAAACTGATCCCCGCCGGTTCGTTCCGGTCTGCGCGCGATGCGCGGCCGGTCGATGTGCCTGCCTGGGTCATGGATGATGCTGTGGCGGCGTCGGTGCTGTCGGCTCATGCGGCGCTGAAAGGCAAGTTTCTGCTTGATTACGACCACCAAACCCTGCGCGCCGAAAAGAACGGCCAGCCTGCACCGGCCGCCGGTTGGGGCGGACGTTTGGAATGGCGTTCCGGCGATGGCTTGTATGCCGTTGACATGGACTGGACACCGGCGGCGCTGTCGGCGATTGCGGCCAAAGAATACCGCTACATAAGCCCTGTTTTTCTGTACGACAAACAAAGCGGCGCAGTGACCAGCGTAAAGATGGCCGCGCTGACCAATTACCCCGCTTTAGACGATTTAACCGACCTGGCTGCTGCGGCGGCTCTCATTTACTCAACCCCACAGGATGACACTATGGACAAAGAACTACTTGCGGCGCTGTGCGCGGTGCTTGGCCTAGCCAGTACCGCCACCGTCGCCGACATTACCCCGGCGCTGGACTTGGTGAAAACGCAATTGACTGCACCTGACGGCACAGTGACCGCGTTATCGGCGGCGCTGGCGGCCAAGGACCAAGAACTGGTGGCACTGTCGGCGCAAGTGGCAGCCGCGCCGGATATGTCGCAGTTTATGCCGGTCGCCGTGGTGCTGTCGCTGCAATCCCAGCTGGCGGCGCTGTCGGCCACCAGCGCGGAAGTTGATCGGGACAAATTGATTGCGGACAACATCCGTAAGCTACCGACACCCGAATTACAAAATTGGGCGGCCGGACAGACCCTGGCGGTATTGAGCGCCTATCTTGAAAAAGCGCCGGAAATTGTGCCGCGCGGGATGCAGACCGGGGGCATAGCGCCTGTGATTGACACCGGCGGCGCTCATTTGACCGCTGATGAGCTGGCGGTTTGCAATGCCATGGGCGTCGATCCTGACGAATTTAAACTGACCAAAGGGGCTAACTGATGGCACTGGCAAAAGACAGACACACCCCGGCACGATCCGGGCAGCAATTTACCTACCCGCTGGCGGCGGCGCTGGTTTATGCGGGCAGCATCGGCGTTATCAATGCCAGCGGCTATTTGACCAAGGGCGCAACGGCCACCGGCCTTAAATGCGTGGGGCGCATCAGCGGCCAGGTCGACAACAGCGCAGGCAATGCAGGCGATGTCACCGGGAATGTCGAAAACGGCGTGTTCCAGTGGGCCAATTCGGCGGCGGGCGATGCTATCACCCTGGCCGAGGTCGGCACAGTCTGCTACATCGTAGACGACCAGACCGTAGCCAAGACCAGCGGCGGCGGCACCCGCTCACCGGCGGGCATCATTGAAGATGTCGATTCCGGCGGCGTGTGGGTGCGCATGGGGCAAGACGCCCTGGTGGCTCCGGCGGGCGCGTTATTGGCGGCCAGCAATTTGTCCGATCTGGACACGGCGGCCACAGCACGCGCTAACCTGGGCGGCGGTGCCAACAAAATCGTGATGACCCTCCATGATATTGACCTGATCGGCGCAAACACCGAGGTCAAGCGCATCGTGTCGCCGGTCGCGGGCACCATCGACAAGATCTACAGCGTGATCGACGGCGCACTGACCACCGGCGACGCCACGCTAACCGCAAAAATCGGCGCGGTCGCAGTGACCACGGGTGCGATTACCGTGACCCAGGCGGGCTCTGCGGCTGGTGATGTGGACAGCGTGACGCCCTCGGCGGCAAAAACGGTGGCAGTCGGCAACGTGATTTCGATCACTGTGGGCGGCACCAATGACGCGGCCAAGTTTGCCAATGTCACCTTACTTATTACCCCAAGCGCTTAATTAGGAGCCCACTATGTTAGTCAATGCTTCAACCGTCAACACCATATTTACCGGGTTAAAGACAATTTTCAATAACGCGCTGAAAGCCCAGACGGGCAATTGGCAGGCTACCGCCATGGAGGTGCCAAGTTCCGGGGCAAGCGAGGATTACGCCTGGTTGAGCCGCTTCCCGATGCTGCGCAAGTGGGTCGGCGAGAAACACATCAAATCGTTGGCCGCAGGCAGCTATACCGCAGTCAATGAAGACTGGGAAACCACCATTGCCGTGAGCCGAAACGACATCGAAGACGACCGGCTGGGTATCTATAACACCCAGGCGCAAATGGCCGGTGATAGCGCCGGGGAGCTGCATGACATTATTGTCGATAGTTTAAAAAACGGCGCGTTTACCAGCCCCGGTATCGACGGCCAGTATTTTTATGATACTGACCATGAAGTCAACGGCGCTTCGGTGTCGAATAAGCTGACGGCGGTATTGAGCTCGGCCACGCCTACTCTAGCGGCGGCGGGATACGGGGCGGCGCGGATCAAAATCATGAAGTTTACCGATGATGAAGGCATGCCGCTCAGGCTGATGCCGGACACGCTGGAAGTGCCGCCCGCGCTGGAGGCGACCGCTAAAAAGCTGTTGGAGGCCGACAAGTTGGACGACAACAGCCCGAATCCGTACAAGGGCACAGCCAAGTTGCTGGTCAATCCGGCGCTGACTTCAGATACCGCTTGGTATCTGTATGTAACCAGCAAAGCGGTCAAGCCGCACATCGTGCAAATGCGCAAACGCCCGACTTTTGTCTCGCAGACCTCGACTGAAAACGATGATGTTTTTATGAAGGCCGAGTACAAATTCGGGGCGGAAGCCAGGGCTACCGGCATTTACGGCTTCTGGCAGCTGTCTGTGGGCAGCACTGGCGCAGGCTAAGGTCTGATTAATTCGTGGGAGCGGCCACCCGGCCGCGAACTGTTCGC
>JAUYMY010000011.1 GCA_030699385.1 Methylobacter sp. | reverse complement strand
ACCTATCGCCAACTTCACAGAGGATTCTCTAAATTCGGCACTATATATTTTCGGTATTTGTTTTTCTTGATCCATTTTCGACACTCTCTCTAATTTCAGGTTATTTTAGATTGTGTGTCCGGTTTAGTGTAGCCACTTCATCGGATATTGGTGCGAGCGTTCCCCACACCCGTGGGGATGAACCGGCTTCAAACAGTGCGGCCGGCATGTTCAAACGGCGTTCCCCACACCCGTGGGGATGAACCGCGTTTTTTGCCGAGTTATTGAGGGAACATGAAGCGTTCCCCACACCCGTGGGGATGAACCGTCGGCATTTGTGCATGGCAACCGCTCGAGCACGCGTTCCCCACACCCGTGGGGATGAACCGCATCCCTGCGAGAAACCGCTGGAGCTGATGCGGCGTTCCCCACACCCGTGGGGATGAACCGTGCAAAAACCGCGCGGGCGAGGAGGAGTGATTGCGTTCCCCACACCCGTGGGGATGAACCGGACAGTTTTGAAACCACGCTGATGCTGGCACAGCGTTCCCCACACCCGTGGGGATGAACCGCGCTACGGTGAGTTACAAACGCTGCTACGCGCGCGTTCCCCACACCCGTGGGGATGAACCGAAATGACGGTTCTGGAAAAAATGAACCGCCAAGCGTTCCCCACACCCGTGGGGATGAACCGCCTGATTGCGCCAAATCCTGTGCCAGCATCAGGCGTTCCCCACACCCGTGGGGATGAACCGGTTTGCTCTTAGGAATGTAAAAAAATCCTAATGCGTTCCCCACACCCGTGGGGATGAACCGGCGGCCGCTGTCGTGAGCGTATTAAGCTCAAGGCGTTCCCCACACCCGTGGGGATGAACCGCCAGGTGTCGAGCCAGCCTGCAAGCGATAGCAGCGTTCCCCACACCCGTGGGGATGAACCGAACGCGAGGTGTGGCGAAGAGAACAAGAGGCGGCGTTCCCCACACCCGTGGGGATGAACCGGATTTTGAGGGGTTGATTGATGACTCTGATGAGCGTTCCCCACACCCGTGGGGATGAACCGTGGTATTTGGAAATATTCAGTAACCCTCAGTGGCGTTCCCCACACCCGTGGGGATGGACCGCGCTCGACCGTCACGCAATCGATAATCAGTCGGCGTTCATAATCGTAATGAGCTTGGCTAAAGGTAGTTTGCGAGTTCGGGTAAAATACGCCTCCTTCGGTTTTTTCAGGCGATTGGCCGCATGAAGGCCGCTTCTCATTAATGACAGGTAAAATATTATCTCCACCAAAGACACGAAGTTTCATTCTTCGTGGCGAGTAAAATACAATGCGTTTGAGCGGTTTGATATTGCCGTCAGGTAATGAGAAGTGTATCCATGTACTTGTGTCTAAAGATGAGCGTAGCGCATGGGAATGAAAAAAAACCTTAATCACAAAGGATACCAATATGAAAGCAATAATAATGACTGCGGTGGGCGCTCCTGATGTTTTGCAACTGCAAGATATTGATGAGCCAAACATTTCCACGACAACGCAGATTAAAGTTCGCCTCAAAGCCGCCGGCGTTAATCCGGTCGACACTAAAATCAGGCATCATGGCTTGCTGTACGATATGCCGTTGCCTGCGGTATTGGGCTGTGATGGCGCTGGCGAAGTGGTTGAAATCGGCAGCGCGGTCAGTCAATTTAAACCCGGCGATAAGGTCTGGTTTTGCCACGGCGGCTTGGGGCGCGAGCAGGGTAATTACGCGGACTACACGGTGCTTGACCAACGTTGGGTCGGTTTAATGCCGGACACGGCCTCATTCGTCGAAGCTGCCGCTTTGCCGCTGGTGTTGATTACTGCATGGGGCGCTTTATTTGACCGTGGCGGCTTGCAAGCCGGGCAAACGGTGTTGATTCATGCGGGCGCGGGCGGTGTCGGCCATGTGGCAATACAGTTGGCAAAATTAAAAGGTGCGCGGGTCATTACTACGGTCAGTTCCGAACAAAAGGCCGAGTTTGTTAAAGCGCTGGGCGCAGACGAGGTTATTTTGTACACGCAGCGGGATGTTGCCGATGCGGTCAATGAACTGACTGGCGGCAATGGCGCTGATGTGGTTTTTGATACGGTTGGCGCTGAGGTGTTTAAACAAAGTATTGCCGCGACCGCGCATTTTGGCCGGTTGATTACTTTGCTTGATCCCGGCGAGTTGAATCTGGCGGAAGCGCGGATGCGTAATTTATTAATCGGCTTTGAATTGATGCTGACACCGATGCTTAGAGATTTGTCAGAGGCGAGGGACAAGCACCTGGATATTTTAAAGCACTGTGCGCAATGGTTTGATCAAGGTTTGTTAAAAACGCATATCAGCGAGCAATTACCGTTAGCTGATGCGATTAAGGCGCATCAACTGATTGAAGCCGGGCACAGCAGCGGAAAAATTGTCCTGACGCTGTAGGAATTTTAAGCCGGGACAGTTTTAAGCAACTGGCCGGGAACGCCAAGCCCCAGCTTGGCGAGTACCCTCAATGATCGATATTGCCGAGCTGGGGCTCGACGTTCCCGGCGTAAGTGTGTGGTCTGAATAGGCGTCGCTCCCACAGCGGGCTAAAAAAGGCTACAATGCGCGCTGTTTTGTTAACGCCACGCTGGGAGATTAATGTTGGAAACCCATGATTTAAGGAATGCAGGCCTGAAGGTGACCTTGCCTCGGGTCAAGATTCTGCAAATTTTAGAAAATCAGGTCAATGACCGTCATTTAACCGCCGAACAAGTTTATAAAATTCTGCTGAGCGAAGACGAAGAAATCGGCTTGGCGACGGTGTACCGCGTGTTGACTCAATTCGAAGCGGCGGGACTGGTGAGCCGGCATCATTTTGAAGGCGGCAATTCGGTGTTTGAATTGGATGATGGCGGCCATCACGATCACATACTGTGCATGAAATGCGGCAAGGTCGACGAGTTTACCGATGACATTATCGAGTCACGGCAACAAGAAATTGCTCAAAAGCTGGGTTATGAGTTAACCGATCATGGCCTTTATTTATACGGTTTTTGCGCTCAATGCAGGGCATCTTAATTTGTAACCACTCAGCGAAAAAAGAAATAGAACGCGGAAAACACCGATCAGACGGATTTACACGGATTTTTTAAAATAGGCTGTGCTTTTAATCAGTGATTATCTGTTTAACCCGTGTCATCCGTCGACTGCAGGGATGCAGGAGGTAGAGCCATGCAGGAGTAATTGCCGAGTTCTGTTTAGTTATTTTTAGTTACCCTAATTTTTCATTTTTAATTGTAGGATTCATGTTTAAACCCCTTATTTTTTATATCGGTTTGCGTTATACGCGAGCCAAGCGCCGAACTCAGTTCATTTCCTTTATTACTTTAACCTCGGTGCTGGGCATCGCCTTGGGCGTGACCGCGCTGATTACCGTGTTGTCGGTGATGAACGGTTTTGAGGCCGAATTGCGTGAGCGGATTCTCGGCATGACCTCTCATGCTACGGTTACCGGGCGTTATGGTCAGTTGGATGATTGGCACGTACTGGATCAGAAATTAAAAGACTATCCGCATGTTGAAGGCACGGCGCCTTTTATTAACGGGCAGGTGATGATTAATGCCGACCGGCGCGTCAGCGGCACTATGTTGACCGGGATTTTGCCGGAATACGAATCCCGTGTGTCGGAAGTCGCCGATAAAATGAAAGAGGGCAAGTTGTCCAATCTGGTAGCAGGCGAATACGGCATTGTGTTGGGCGTGGAGCTGGCTAATTATTTGGGCGTGCTCAATGGCGACAAAATCACCGTGATCAGTCCGCAGGTTAATTCCACACCGGCCGGCGTGGTGCCGCGTATGCGCCGTTTTACCGTGGTCGGTATTTTCAAGGTCGGCATGTATGAATACGATCGTAATATGGCGCTGATTCATCTTGACGATGCGGCCAAATTGTTTCGTTTGGAAGGCGCGGTTTCAGGCCTTCGGATCAAACTGGACGACTTGTTTAATGCGCCGAAAATAACCCGCGATTTGTCCAACGCCCTCTATGCCGATTATCAGGTCAGCGACTGGACGCTGGCGCACAGCAATTTCTTCCGTGCGATACAAACCGAAAAACGGGTGATGTTCATTATCCTGTTACTGATTGTCGCGGTGGCGGCGTTCAATATCGTGTCGACCTTGGTGATGGTGGTGACCGACAAACGCGGCGACATTGCCATTTTAAAAACCCAAGGACTGACCTCGGGCTCGGTGATGGGCATTTTCATGGTGTTGGGTGCAGTCATCGGCATCGTCGGCACCGCGCTCGGCACCGTCGGCGGGGTATTGCTGGCGTTGAATGTTGAGACTATCGTGCCGGCGATTGAACAATTATTTCAAGTCCAATTTATGGCGGCAGATGTGTATTACATCAGCGAACTGCCGTCCAAATTGGTTTGGTCAGATGTTTACGCAATAGCGGGCATGGCCTTTTTTCTGTCCTTATTGGCAACCCTTTATCCTGCATGGCAGGCGGCCAAAGTTAATCCAGCGGAAGTTTTACGATATGAATAACAGCATTCTGCAATGCCAGCAATTAACCATGCGCTATGACCAGGGCGGGTTGGATGTTGAGGTTTTAAAAGGCGTGGATTTAAGCATTGGCGTTGGCGAGCGCGTCGCTATTATGGGCGCGTCGGGTTCGGGTAAAAGCACCTTGCTGCATTTATTGGGCGGCCTTGAGAAACCCAGTGGCGGCAAAGTCGTTTTAGACGGCGTCAGCCTGAATGATGTCGGTGCCGGGCAATTGGCCAAATTAAGGAATAAATCGCTGGGTTTTATTTACCAATCGCATCATTTATTGGGCGAATTTACCGTGCTGGAAAATGTGGCGATGCCGTTGCTGATTGGCGGGTTCCCGGTAAAAATCGCCAGTAGCCGCGCCACTGAATTATTGAAACGGGTAGGCTTGGGGCATCGAATTGAACATAAACCGGGTGAATTGTCCGGCGGCGAACGCCAACGTGCGGCCGTGGCCAGAGCCTTAATTAACAAGCCGGGCGTGGTGCTGGCGGATGAACCGACCGGCAACCTGGACAGTAAAACCGCCGATCAGGTTTATCAGTTGATGTTGGAGTTGAATCAGGAATTGAATGTCAGCTTTTTGGTGGTGACCCATGACCATGAGTTGGCGGCAAAAATGGGCAAAGTGCTGCACATGGAAGATGGTTTGATTGTAGCTTAAGTCTGTCAAACCCATTAAGGAATGCAGGGTCATTGAAAATATGTTCAATGACCCTGCAGATAAATCTCTTTTCGTTTAGTGCAACAAGCCCTGCAATAAACCGTTCAATTTATGCACAAAAGCCGCCGGATCATCCAGTTGTCCGCCTTCACTCAAAATAGCTTGGTCGAACAGAATATGAGTCAGGTCGGCAAAACGGGTATCGTCTTGCTCTTCTTTCATCTTGACCACTAACGGATGGGTCGGGTTCAGCTCGAAAATTGGCTTTCTGCCCATGCCCATTCCCAACCCTTGTCCGGCATCTTTCATGATGCGTTCCATGTTCAGGCTCATGCCGTAAACATCGGCCACCAGACAGGCAGGCGATTCGGTTAAACGATGGCTCAATTTGACTTCGCTGACCTTATCGGCCAACACGTCTTTAATTTGCTTGAGCACGGCTTCAAAATCCTTGCTCACTTCTTCTTGTGCCGCTTTGTCTTCTTCGGCATCGAGTACGCCCAAATCTAAATCGCCTTTAGCGACAGACTGTAAATGCTTACCGTCAAATTCATCCAGATTCGATACCAGCCATTCGTCGACGCGATCCGACAGCAACAAAACTTCGATGCCTTTCTTGCGGAAAATTTCCAGATGCGGGCTGTTTTTTGCCGCTGAAAAGCTGTCGGCGGTGACATAGTAAATCTTGTCCTGGCCTTCTTTCATCCGACTTACGTAATCTTCCAATGCGACATTTTGCTTGTCGGTATCGGCATGAGTCGAGGCAAAACGCAGCAATTTGGCGATACGTTCTTTATTTCCATGATCTTCAATCGGGCCTTCTTTAATCACTTGACCAAACTGCGCCCAGAACGTTTCATATTTTTCCGGCTCAGTCTTGGCCAAATCTTCCAGCATTCCCAGTACTTTTTTGACCGCACCGGATTTGATAGTGCTGATTTGTTTGCTTTGTTGCAAAATTTCCCGCGACACATTCAGCGGCAGCGAGTTGGCGTCGATAATGCCGCGAATAAAGCGCAAATAACGCGGCATCAGCTGTTCGGCATCGTCGGTAATAAACACTTTGCGGATATACAATTTCACCCCGTGTTTGGTGTCTCTATCCCACATATCGAAAGGTGCGCGTGATGGCACGTACAGCAACAAGGTGTATTCATTGGTGCCTTCGACCTTGCTGTGAATGTGGGTCAGTGGGTCTTGGAAGTCGTGGCCGACGTGTTTGTAAAATTCGTTGTAGGCTTCGTCGGTAATGTCCTGGCGCGCCTTAGTCCATAAGGCCGAAGCCGAGTTGACGGTTTCTTCGACGATTTCCGCCGGTTTTTCTTCCTCGCCTTCTTCAGCCATAGACGGCATAACTTCTTTGTCCATGACGATAGGCAGAGAAATATGGTCGGAGAATTTTCTGACGATAGAACGGATGCGGTAGCCGTCCAAAAACTCGCTTTCGTCTTCTTTCAAATGCAGTACGATTTCGGTGCCGCGCTGAGCTTTTTCGACCGATTCCAGCGTGTAATCGCCTTCACCCGCCGATTCCCAACGCACGCCGTCGCTCTTGTCGGCGCCGGCTTTGCGTGTGGTCAAGGTCACTTTGTCGGCAACGATGAACGCCGAATAAAAACCTACGCCGAATTGGCCGATTAATTCGCTGTCTTTGGCTTGGTCGCCGGTTAATGCCTGAAAAAATTGTTTGGTGCCGGATTTGGCGATAGTGCCGATGTGCTCTTGCACTTCCGCACGGCTCATGCCGATGCCGTTATCGGTTATGGTGATGGTGCGTTTGTCTTTGTCATAGTCCAAGCGGATTTTCAGCTCGCTGTCGCCTTCGAACAGACCGTCATTAGACAGCGCTTCAAAACGCAGTTTATCGGCTGCATCGGAGGCGTTGGAAATCAATTCGCGTAAAAATATCTCTTTGTTGCTATATAATGAATGAATCATTAAATGCAGCAGATGTTTAACTTCAGTTTCAAAGCCTAAGGTTTCTTTTTTTGCTTCAACAGTCATAATTTAATCCTGATTAGTTATTACGATAAACGCCGATATTGGGACATATCAATTTTTTTCAAGGCCAACTCAACAGATGAAATATCAGGTTAACTAAACCCTTTTATGGCACTCAACCTCTCATTAAAAAAAGTATTAGTCGTCGAAGATCAGGCGATCATGCGCGAAACGATTAAACACATACTTGGCACCTTTGGCGCCCGCCGTATTGTTGAGGCGGAATCCGGCGTCAGCGCAATAACCGCGATGAGAGTCGAAAAGTTTGACATTGTGCTCTGTGATTACAACCTGCTCAGAGGCAAAAACGGCCAGCAGGTACTGGAAGAAGCCCGGTATCTTAAATTATTGCCGGTTAATGCCATCTTCATCATGGTCACCTGCGAACAAAACCAGGACATGGTGCTAACCGCCATCGACAACAAACCCGATGATTATCTGATTAAGCCTTTTAATTGGAAGCAGTTGTTAAACCGCATTGAACGTTGCTATGCCCGCAAAACTTACCTGTCCAGCGTTGAAAATGAAATCGACAGCGGCAATATTTATCAAGCCATCCAAAATTGCGAACGGCTGTTACAAACGAATGATAAAAAAATGCGCCTGCAGTTGTTAAAAATGCACGCTGAATTGACCATTAAAGTGGGTGATTTTAAAACTGCTGAAGCCATTTATCAGGATATTCTGAATGAAAGGGAAATTCCCTGGGCCAGATTAGGCTTAGGCGTTGTGGCGTTTTTTCTCGGTTATTACGATCAAGCCATCGATACTTTTCAAGAACTTATTGATCAGTACCCGATGATGTTGGAGGCTTACGATTGGCTGGTCAAAGCACATGAAGCACAAGGTCATGACGAATATGCCATATCGTCACTGCATTCGGCCGTTACGCTGTCGCCGATGTCGATTTTACGGCAAAAGAAATTAGCCTTGCTGGCCGAAAAAACCGAAAACCTGCCGGTTGCAAAAAAAGCTTACACGGCAACGATTAAACTGGGCAAAAACTCTATTCACCGTTCGTCTGCCGACTATTCAGGCTTGGCCAATGTCTATTTAAAAAGCAACGCGGCCAATGAAGCGCTCAAATTAGTGTATGAGTTAAACCAGCAATTCCGCAACGATCCCGAAGCGCAAGTACGGGCGGCGCTGCTCGAGGTCGGTATTCATCAGGCGAAAGGTAACAAGGCGCTGGCCCAACAAGCCTACGGCAAAGCCTTTAAACTGAACGAACAATCCGGCAAACAAATATCCAAATCGCTGCGTCTGGACATGGCAAAAACGTTTTATTTAAACGGAAACAGCGAAGTGTGCGACCAAATCATTCGTGATTTAATTAAAACCAATATCGATGACAAAGTGTTTATCAAAGACATCGTTGCGATGTGCAACACCCTGATCGGCGAAAACTACGCTGACTCGCTGATTCAGCACATCAAAAAAGAACTGGTCGACATCAATAATAAAGGCGTCAGTCTATTCCAAGACGGCAATATCAGAGGCGCGCTGGCGGTTTTTGAACAGGCTATTAGCAAAATGCCCGATAACCACACCATCATTTTAAACATGATAAAAATCAGCATTCATGACCTTAAAACCTCTAAAGCCAACCCAGAAAAAATAATGCACGCTCAATCTTTTATCAATAAAGCCATTGAAGTCGGCATCCCACACGAGCATCTCAGCGGACTGCAAACAGAGCTGAATACCATTCAATACAAAACCCAATCATAATTTTCCAAAATGTCTAACTCTCATATACTTACAATCGGTTTTCCCGCCATTTTGGCTTCGTCGGTACATGATATAAAAAACTCACTGACTGCGCTCCGGGCGCTGTTAAGTCAGCTTGAGGGCAGCTATCAGGGCCCTAAGCCGCTGGAATTCAGACAACTGGAGTTTGAAACCAACCGCATGAACAACTGCCTGATGCAGTTGCTAACCCTGTATAAAATCGACTTATCCCAATTTAGCCTGGCGATAGATGAGCACAGCGTTAACGACATCGTGGAAGATGTCGTCGCCCAACAATCCACGTTATTAGCCTTGGGCAACGTCGAGCTACTGACCGAATGTCATGACGACCTGTTTTGTTATTGCGACAGCACTCTAATCGGTCATGCCCTGTGTACGCTGGTCAACAACGCCCAGCGCTATTGCCTGACGAAAGTGATGCTTTCGGTCGAGCAGGAAGACGGTTATATCGTTTTTTGTATTGAGGATGATGGTCAAGGTTATCCGGTCGACTTGATAGCACCCGATTACAAAAATACGCCCCAGCTAGATATGGCCAGCGGCAACACCGGCTTAGGCTTGTTTTTTACCGAGACCATAGCCCAATTGCATGTGCAAGGCGACAAACGGGGATTTATCACCACCGACAATAACAGCCAATTTGGCGGCGCCCGGTTTAAGCTGTATTTGCCGTAAGGCGATTTCCTGAAAAAAACAGCCCTAAATAATTGTCCACGAAAAACACGAAAAGCCAAGAGCAGGCATCTCTAGGCGACATGAAAATGCATCATTCCCACGCTCCAGCGCACCCGAGGGCATAATGGGAATGCATCCAGCGTTGCGAAAGGGATTGTTTAGATGGGAGTAGTCATTGCGATTTATTAATGGGAAGTCCCTTTTTTCGTGTCTTTCGTGTTTTTCGTGGACATTATTTTTCCTTAGCCTCACTCATGAATCGCCGCCGCTTGTTCGGCATCCACTTTTTTCAGAAAAGGCGCAACAGCCAGCGAAGCCAGAAATATCAAGGCAATCATTTGAAACAAATGGTTAAACGTCATCACTTCGGCTTCGCGCAAGGCCAACCCGGTCATTTGTTTCAGTGCCGCTAAATCAGGATTGGGCAAATTCATTTGCGCCATTGATTCGGTCAATCCTTCCAGCATTTGCTGCGCCTGATAATGGCTTGCCGTCACCGATTCGCGCAGCGTCGCATAATTCGCCTTAGTCAAATAAATCATTTGCGAGTTGGCCACCGCCAGGCCGATGGCGCCGCCCAGATTACGCATCAGCGTATAAAGCCCGCTGGCATTTTTGATTTCTTCGACCGGCAACAAGCCCAAGGCCAGCGTGTTAATGGGCAGAAAACACAACATCAAAGCCATGCCCCGAATAGCCTGCGGCCAAAAAAACTCCCAATAGCCGGATTCCGCGGTTAAATAGGAATTCATCCACGAACCCAGCGCAAACAGGCCAAAACCGATACACAGCATCCAGCGTAAATCCATTTTTTTCTGCATTGGCCCGGCCACAAAGGCCGACAGCAATTGAAACAGCCCGACCACCATTAAATAGTAGCCGATTTGCAGGCTGTTAAGGCCTTTAACGCTGGACAGATAAACCGGCGTCAAATAAATAATCGTGTACAGCCCCACGCCCAGCACAAAACTATAGCCGCAACCGACGGCAAAATTGAGATTACGAAAAGCGTAAAGATCGATAATCGGGTGCTCTATTTTGAGCTCCCAAATCAGCATCGCAATACCGGTGACGACGGCGACAAGGGTCAATGCGACAATCAAATTGTCTTCAAACCACTGTTTATGTACGCCTTCTTCCAGCACAAACTGTAGACTGCCTAAAAAAATCGCAATCAGCGCGATACCGACAAAATCGATTTTCTGCAACAGCGCCCAATCCGGCCGGTCAATATCCAAATACTTCCACACCAGCACACACACGATGATGCCGGGAATGATATTGATCAAAAACAGCAATTGCCAGTTGTAGGTTTCGGTCAGAAAACCGCCCAACACCGGGCCTATCGTCGGCGCCATGGTTACAATCAAGCCCACGACAATCGTTATTACCGGCTGCAAACGCGGCGGGAACAAGATAAAAATGACGGTAAAAGTCATCGGAATCATCGCCCCGCCCATAAAACCCTGCAAACAGCGGAACACAATCATCGACGGCAGGTTCCAGGCGAAGGCGCACAGCAGACTGGCCAAGGTAAAGCCACCCGCCGAAATGACATATAAATAGCGGGTCGAAAACACCCGCCCCAGCCAGCCGGACAGTGGAATAATGATGACTTCGGCAATCAGGTAAGAAGTCTGCACCCAGGCGACTTCCTCCTTGGTGGCGGACAAGCCGGCCTGAATCTTCTGTATCGAGCTGGCGACAATCTGAATGTCCAGCACCGCCATAAATACGCCAACGGCCATGCTGAAAAAGCCGAGCCATTGGCCTAGGCTCAAGGGTTTTTCTGTGTCTTCCACGGCTTAATGCACTTTGACTTTAGCTTCAACCGACAAACCCGGCCGCAACAAATCGATAGATGCTGCCGCATCGAAAACTATTTTCACCGGCACCCGGCGCACAATTTTGGTGAAATTACCGGTGGCATTTTCCTCCGGCAGAATGCTGAATTCAGAACCGCTGGCCGGTGAAAAACTGTGTACTGTGCCGGTCAATTCAAGATCGGGATAGGCATCCACACTAATCGTCACCGGCTGACCCAAACGCATCGCTTGCAACTGGGTTTCCTTAAAATTCGCCTCCACCCAAATATGGCTGTTTTGCACCAAAGACGCCAAAGCAACGCCGGGGCGCACCAACTGGCCGAGCTGCACGCCGCGATTGCCGATAATGCCGTCCATCGGCGCCTTGATTTGAGTATGTTCCAGATCAATTTTCGCCAAAGTCAATTGCGCCTTGGCATTTTCCAGCCGCGCCTCAGTCTCGGTAATTTCAATATCGAGCGTGGCCAATTGATTGTGTTGCGCACTGGCGGCGGCTTTGGAACCGCGCAATTCCGCTGCGGCCTGTTTGGATTCCGATTGCACCTTGTCCAGCGTTTGTTTCGCCGCCGAACCCCGTTCAATCAAATTACGAAAACGCTGCAAATCTTTCTGGATTTGCTCGCCCTTAGCCTGCACCGCCGCCGTGTTCGCGCCCGCTGTTTCGATATGCGCGCGCTGAGAGGTTTTCATCGTGCGCAAGCGTTCAATATGCGCCAATTCCGCGCTGACATTGGCCTCGGCTTGCGCCACCTTGGCGCGATAATCGCGGTCATCAATCGTCACCAGCACGTCATTTTGCTTGACCGCCTGATTATCCTCGACGGCAATATGGGTCACATAACCTTGCACACGCGGGCTGATCAGCACGATATTGCTGCGTAAATACGCGGCATCGGTGCTTTCATAATGCTGACGCTCCAGCAGCCAATAGCCGACACCCACGCACACAGCAACACCCATTAATAACATCAGTAACACAGAAAAAAAGCGGGACATAAATCGGCCTTTATAGACTAAACGGTTCAGTTTAGTCTAACTGAACCGTGACTATTACGCAAAACGGATATTGTCCACGAAAGGCACGAAAGACACGAAAATAACAAAGGGAAGTGAAAAATGGAGGCGGTATTAAGATTTTTTGATTACTGCACATAAATTGCTCTTTTTCGTGCTAAGCGTGTCTTTCGTGGACAATTTTTTACTGCTTGAAATTGAACAAATGACTACAGATATGGCCGGCGCTTACGCTACAATGCCTGCCTTTTAAACCCCACAAGAACTGAAAAATGGACGTTATCCAACGTATTGCCGAAGAATTAGCCGTTCACATCAAACAGGTCAGCGCCGCTGTTGCATTGCTCGATGAAGGCGCCACCGTCCCGTTCATTTCGCGCTACCGGAAAGAAGTGACTGGCGGCCTGGACGACACCCAATTACGCTTGCTGGAAGAACGTTTGGGCTATTTGCGCGAACTGAACGCACGGCGCCTTAGCATACTCGACAGCATAGCCTCTCAAGGCAAACTGACGCCGGAATTGGAAAGAGTCATTAACGCTGCCGACACCAAAACGCTGCTGGAAGATTTGTATTTACCTTACAAACCCAAGCGCCGCACTAAAGCGCAGATTGCCCGTGAAGCCGGACTCGAACCCTTGGCCGATGCTTTATTGGCTGACCGCAGCCTGATTCCAGAGCAAATCGCCGCAGGTTTTATCGACGCCGAAAAAGGTGTCGCCGATGCTGCCGCAGCGCTCGATGGCGCACGGCAAATCATCATGGAACGCATTTCCGAAGATGCCGAATTGCTGGCCGAACTGCGCGAACGTATTTGGCAAAAAGGCATAGTCCATGCCAGCGTCGCCAGCGGCAAAGAACAGGCGGCGGAAAAATTTAAAGATTATTTCGATTACCAGGAAGCCATCAACAAAATTCCGTCGCACCGCGCGTTGGCGCTGTTTCGCGGCCGCAACGAGGACTTGTTGAATTTAACGCTGAAACCCGGCGCTGACGATAAACTGGAGCATGATATGTGCGCCCAGTTTGTCGCGCGTCGTTTAAATATCACCGATACATTAAAACCGGCCAATGCCTGGCTGGCAGAAACCGCGCGTTTCACCTGGAAAGTCAAACTTTACACCCGCATCGACCTGGACTTGAAACTCCGATTGCGCGAAGCCGCCGAACTCGAAGCCATCCGCGTGTTCGCCAGCAATTTACGCGACTTGTTGCTGGCCGCACCGGCAGGGCCAAAAGCCACGATGGGACTAGATCCCGGCATCCGCACCGGCGTTAAAGTGGCAATTGTCGACCCGACCGGAAAATTACTGGCTACCGACACCATTTACCCGCACCCGCCGCGCAAGGATTGGGACGGGGCAATCAATACACTGGCCAAACTGATACAAAAACACAGCGTCGATTTGGTCAGCATCGGCAACGGCACCGGCTCACGGGAAACCGACCAGCTGGTGGCCGATGTGATGAAACGCCACAGCGAACTGAAATTCACCAAGATCACCGTGTCGGAAGCGGGCGCATCGGTGTATTCGGCGTCAGAACTCGCGGCCAAGGAATTTCCCGAACTGGACGTGTCCTTGCGTGGCGCGGTGTCGATCGCTAGGCGATTACAAGACCCGCTGGCTGAATTGGTCAAAATCGACCCCAAATCCATCGGCGTCGGCCAATATCAGCACGACATCAATCAGGTTCAGTTGGCAAAAGGCCTTAATACCGTGGTTGAAGATTGCGTGAACGCGGTCGGCGTTGATGTGAATACCGCCTCGGTCGCGCTGCTGAAACAGGTTTCAGGTTTGTCAGCCAGCATCAGCGAAAATATCGTTGCCTTCCGCAATGAAAACGGCCCGTTCGCCAACCGCAAGCAACTGAAAAAAGTGCCGCGTTTGGGCGACAAGGCGTATGAACAGGCAGCGGGATTCCTGCGCATCATGAACGGCGACAACCCGCTGGATGCTTCATCGGTGCATCCCGAAGCCTATCCGGTGGTTGAAGCCATCATCGGCAGCACCGGAAAATCGATCCGCGATTTGATAGGTCAAAGCCAGTTTTTACGCGGATTGAATCCTGCCAATTTCACCAATGAGCATTTTGGCTTACCGACGGTGACCGACATTTTGCAGGAACTGGAAAAGCCCGGCCGCGACCCGAGGCCGGAATTCAAAAGTGTTGAGTTCAAGGCGGGCATAGAGAAAATCACCGACCTTGAAGTCGGCATGAGACTGGACGGTGTGGTCACCAATGTCGCCAACTTCGGCGCGTTTGTCGACATCGGCGTGCATCAGGACGGCCTGGTGCATATTTCCCATTTGTCCGACAATTTCGTCAAAGATCCGAGGGATGCGGTCAAAACCGGCGATATGGTCAAAGTGCAGGTAATGGAAGTCGATGCCCTGCGCAAACGCATTTCGCTGTCGATGAAAACCAACCCTGAAGCGAGTGAAGCCAGACCTGAACGCGATAACTCAAGGCAGGCGGCACACAAACCCAAAGCCCAAGCGCCGGTGCAAGGCTCTATGGCCAGTGCCTTTGCCAAGGCGCGAGGGCAGCAATAATAGCCTGCTTTTTTTTCGTGTCTTTTGTGATTTTCGTGGACCCTGTTTTTCTATAGCCACGATCATCAAACGCGATCTTGTTAACATAAAAAAAGCCCGGCAGATTAAATCTGCCGGGCTTTTTTTGTATCAGCGTTAAACCAGCGCTAGTTCATCAATAACGCATTGGTATCTTTATCAATCGGCAATGAGTAATCATGAGCCGAAATAACCACGCCGCTATCGGCATTAATCACTTTTGCGGTGACATAAACGCGGGTTTCTCCAATCGCATAAGTACCGACAATCACCGCCTGCGCATGATGAGTACGCGAAATATCCTTTAACTCCCGAGACAGCATAAATTCGCCGCTGTCTTGCTTAACGTAAATATCTTTGCGCAACAACAGTTCAAACACCTGATAACCGTTCGTGGTAAATACGGTGGCAAACTGCTGTGAAATACTGCGACCTAGCGCCGATGATTCGGTTAAATTGTTAATATTAACAAAACTGGCCGCAATCAATGGCTCTCTGCTTAAACGATTTTTCGCATGATCAACTAATTGCTGTGCCGCTTCATGGTTGTGATTAATCGAATAATATTTATTATCTAATGTCTGGCAGCCCGCCAACAGCAAACCTGTCGCCAATACAAAAAATTTCATCAATGTCCTCATGATTATTTACCCTTAATGATCGGTGAGTGTAAAACGATGCGGAAGCGGAATGGGCGCTTGGCGCGAGTAATGCGCTAAATTCCCCTTGTCGACATAATAAACTCGTGAGTCCGAGTTAAGTACGCGCTGGTCTTTGGTGATTTGCGTGGTAATGACCACTTCAACCGAGGTGGCAAAACCGGGCGCGACTTGATTGCCGAACGCATAAAAAGGCGATTTGACAATTTCCATGGCGGTGGTGGTCACGTCATAGGCACCTTTGGCCAAATAAGTACCGGCCAGATAATACACGCCCTGCGCCAACGGTGTGGCGAGTGCTTGATTTTCCCGGTAACGCGGCGAATGTTCCACTACATCAACTACATAGCTGATGGTTGCCGCATTAAAATCGGGCTTCGTAAGCACCGGCACCCCTTTTGCCGCCAAACTACTGGTTAGTAAGTGGTGATACGTTGTTGCAAAAGGAAAACCCGCATTCGGTTCTTGAATAAAAACCGGTAACCCAGGCGATTTCGACAGCGTATGCTTGATCATGCCGGCTTCATGCCGCGCCAATACATCCCAGTGCGACGCTGAGTTTAATTTGAGTTGATCGGTCGATTTAAATGCCTCGCCATTGGGCATCTCATGTGCGCAAGCGGATATTAATAATGCCGCCGAAAATAAAACTATTCTTTTCATTAACCTCTCCATCAAAATTCGTTTTTTGAACTGTAAGCGTAGACTTTAAAATGCAAAAATCAAACGCCCAAGCCACGCATAAAAATCTGTTTAATCTGCATTATTCGTCAGACAAACGAAATACATTGTTATATTGAGTGTCAACGTCAAAATCATCCCAAATCAGCACCGGGTAAACGATTGATTTAGTCGGAATAGGCGCGGTAATCAAATCAGCCACGCCAACGCCCATGCGTCCTGCCATGTGTACAGTACCTTTTATAATGCCGCCAAAAATGCCATAGATAGCATTACTTTGATTGGTGGTATTAATCATATTTTTAGGTATTTCCAGCGGTGCGGTGAGAATATTGGCAAAACCGTTACCGGCCTTATCAAACACATTACGCGAATAGTTTTGATGTTCTTCAGCATGGGCGGCTGATAGCGTTAACGCTAGAGCTGCAAACAAAAAAGCAGGGGATTTCTTCATTAATATAACTCCAAATTCGACTAAATTGCTGGCAAGTATAGCAGAAAATGAAATTACCAAGAGTTGAGCCAGAATCAGTGAATAGGGCTAGAAAAAACAGTGTGAAAGCCGGAGGCATCGCTCCCATGCTTGTCTTTATTTTTCATTATGCGCCGCTTGACACTTTTAGGAACTTGGGTGCGAGTGAAAGTCGGTAAAAGCTGTGGGAGCGGCCACCGGGCCGCGAACAATCATGCGCTGTTCGCGGCTCGGTGGCCGCTCCCACAACTTGTGTATAAAACGATAAGCTCCCCTAAAAATTAAACGCTCTAGCCTTAGCCGCCTGCGCTTTAAACCGTTTCAACCACGCTTTACCTGACATTTTTTCCGCCAACGCCACGGCTAAATGCTGCGGATCAACGCCCATGCTCTTATTCCGCCCCAAGCCCTGCATACAAGATGGGCAATTGGTCAATATAGTCGCCCGGCCTTTTTCCGGCATCGCTTCGGCCAAGGACTGACGTTTACGGTGCAACATTGAGGCGGAAATATCGGGTCGGGACAAGGACATTGTCCCCGCTTCCGAGCAACAATCGGGCACAGTCTGGACGCTGCCGAAGCCGCCGAGTTTACCAAGCACGTCCAGCGCCTTGCCATCGAGCGAGTCGTGGCACGGTGCGTGATACAGATAACTCTCACTGCCGCTGCCGGCCAATTGCAAGTCCCGTTCCAGCGCATAACGCGCTATATCGACCAGTCGGCCGCCGAACAGCTTGGCCGCTTCCATTTCATTCAGCCCTTCGCGGCAAGTTCCGCAAGTCACCACGCAGCCGTCGAAATCCAAATGGCTAAACATGTCGCGGATTTGGTTTAACAGGACGGTCACGCGCAAGCCGTTTTGCGAGTGCATTTCGGCCTGGCCGTTGGCGTAGGCCGGAAAGCCGCAGCATAAAAATGGCGGCGGCAACACCACGCGGGTTTTCAAGCCCATCAACACATGAATGGCCGCCATCGAGATGTCGGAGACCATGCGCTCGGAACCGCAGCCGGGGAAATAAAATACCGTGCGTTCGGCTTCCTCGTCCGGCTCGAATACCAACACCTGATCTTCCTTGCAGTTGGGCAACAGATCGCGCAAGGTCTTTGACGGCACGGTCGGCATCGGCGAGCTTAGCAATTGCAAGGGGTAATGCTTGGATTGGCCTTTTTTCGGCTGCAGCGGCCTGGCCATTACCGCACCCAACTGCTGGCCGACAAAACCGGCGCGCAACACGCCGAAACGGAAGACCTTGTTGAACATCGGCGACTCGCTGTGCAAATAGCGCAGCGTCATTTTGGTCGCCGCTGCGGTGTGCTTATAGCCCCAATCGGCCAAAATGCGGCGTTCCAATACCGAAACATCGGCGGTGTCGATGTCAACCGGACACGGTTTGGCGCATTTGTGGCAAGTGGTGCAATGATCGGCCACATCTTCCAGCCATTGCAGCAACTCGAATTTAGTCGAATATTCGCGCTGTGCGTCGAACAACAAGGCTTCGATAATCGCGCCAATCGCCAGATTCTTGTTGCGCGGATGATAAAACATGCCGGCCGCTGGATAAAAAACGCCGCAATCGGGTTTGCATTTTCCGCAGCGCACACAATGGGCGATTTTATTGGCCAATTCTTCCAGCTGGCCGTGGCGCAAAATGCGCGCTTCCAGCCCCAGCAGGTTGAACGACGGCGTGAAGATATGCTCCAGCGCGGTGAAATCTTCCAGCTTGCCGGGGTTCATCAATCCGGTCGGATCGACTTCACCGCGATAGGCGCTCAGCGCCGCGATACGTTCCGGTTCCAGGTATTTGAGTTTGGTCACGCCGATGCCGTGTTCGCCGGACACCACGCCGCCCAGTTCGACCACTTTAACCATCACCTGATCAATGACTTCGCCGGAGCGCTCCAGCATGTCGCGGTCGTTGGACAGCACCGGCAAATTGACATGCACATTGCCGTCACCGGCGTGCATGTGCGTCGCCAACACGATACGCCGGTCGCGCACTTGCTGATGCGCCAACTCTACGGCGGCAATAATCTTGGGGAAGCCACGCGCCAATTCGGTAAATTCTTTTTTGAACTTTTTGATAATAGCCAGGCTGCGCAAAGTTTCTTCATCGGCTGTCGCCAGCGCGATTCTGGCGGCGGCATCAAGTTCCAATGCAACCGTTGAACGGGCGTCGAATGAATCGTTATTGTCTTCAAGCGGCGGCTCGCGGAATAATTCGGCCGCACGATCGAGAAATTTCAGCTGGGCGAAACGCTCTTCTTCGACATTGGTGGCGTCGATAAAGCGGGCGAATTCGGCCAGCGCTTCCAGTGGAATCACGACATCTTCATTCAGCTTGAAGGCATTAGTGCGCCGCGCAATCGCGCCGAATTTTTTGCGGTCGGCCCAATAGCGTTCCGCTTCGGCGTCGTCATGCGCTTCAAACAGCTCGCTGTTGGGGTGCTGTGCCAAAATCGCGCGGATTTTATCGATACCGCGTTGCGCCTGCTCTAAAGAATGCCCGGCTACATCAATCAGCAGCACCGCTTTCGGGGTTTTAAAACGGCTCGATTTGACTTGATAATCAATCGCGCGCACATATTCGTCGTCGAAATGTTCCAGCGCCACCAACGTGTCTTCGCCCTGATCGGGAAACGGGAAGGTCTTGGACAGCTCGACAATCACATGACTGGCTTCCTCCATATCCTGACCGAAAAACTCCAAACAAAGGGTGCGCGTAGCCTCGAATTTCGGGTACAAAATAAATTCCGCCGAGGTGATCAGGCCGTCGGTGCCTTCTTTTTGCAAGCCCGGAACGCCGCCCAAGGCTTTATTGGTGATGTCTTTCCACAGGCCTTTTTTGCGGATCTCGCTGCCTTTTAAGGCAATGATCTTGATCGACTCGCCGCTTGCTTCATCGGACACTTCAAAGGTCACGTTATCGTCCGGCAATATTTTACGCAAGTGATGGTCGATTCTCTGCACCACCCAGCGCTTGCCGCCCGGCATCGCCATTTTCCAGGAAATCAGGTTATCGATGCAGGTGCCCCAGCGCACCGCGCATTTGCCGCCCGCGTTTTCGGCGATGTTGCCGCCGATGGACGACGCCCAGGCGCTGGTCGGATCGGTAGCAAAGACTAGACCACGGCTGCTGGCGTATTGGTGGGCTTTTTCGGTGATGACGCCGACTTCAACCTCAAGCACCTGCGCTACCGTGATTTGCCCGTCGCCAAGCTTGAATTCCATGTCGCGCATACCGCGAATACGGTCGAGTTTTTCGGTGTTAATCACTACGCAATCGGAACGCAACGGCACCGCGCCGCCGGTCAGACCAGTACCGCCGCCGCGTGGCACCGCTTTCAAGCCCATTTTGGCAATGGCGGCCAGTAGCGGCGCGATCTGCGCTTCTTTGTCCGGCATCACCACCGCAATCGGCAAAAACAAGCGCCAGTCGGTCGCATCGGTGGCGTGGGAAACCAGCGTGAACGGGTCGAACAATACATTGGCAACGCCGGTCACTGCGCCGAGTTCCCGTTTCATGCGTTTACGCAAACCGGGCGTTTTTTCGACATCGCTACGAAAATCCTGCAACAACTGGCGGGACGCAACCAGCACCTGATAGACCTTGGCTTCATCGCCGATATTTTGTTCGATGATGTTCAAGTGCTTTTCGGCATTGTCGAACATGCGTTTACGCCTGCTGGACGAACTGACCAGCTCTTGGAACAGATACGGATTGCGGCGGTAAATCATAATCTCGCCGAAAAAGCGCATCAGTAAACGGGCGGAGCGCCCGGTGACGCGGCGTTCACGCAATTCCTCTAGCGTCAGCGCAATATCAGCGCCGAGCAGGAAAGACACGACTTGCCAATCATCCGCCGAGGTGTAATTGAATGGAATTTCCCGATAACCTCGGGGAATGGTGAGTGTAGTGTTGTTTTCAGTTTTTAAGGTGCTGGGCGACATGGTTATCTTATCCGGGATAGTTGTCTCTTAAAGGGTAGAGACAGTGAAAGCGTTGGGTTTTGTGACGATATTTTATCGCGTGTAGCTAAGCGTAACGGAAAAATATGACAAAAATTCAATCGGCATAACGATGGGTTATGGAAAAAACATCAAGTGACTCGATTTAAAATGAACGCTCTTGGTAGAACGTCTATGCTCAAGCCAGTGTAATACAGAGTGGCACTTAGGAAGGAATGATATTATTCGATCTCCCCATTCGCTCTTAAAAATAAGACTATCCTGAATTTGTCAGTAGACCATAAGCGCCGTCCAAGCCGAGACCGTTAAGAATAGTTTGTTGCACCACCGTTAAGGGCGACAGCCCGCGTAGCACCTCATTGCCGTTGGC